>NZ_CP051666.1:861250-1575000 GCF_012848475.1 Marinobacterium sp. LSUCC0821 | reverse complement strand
ATGAAAGCTTATCTTTTAGAGTTTTACTCTAAACGCTCTTTAAAAATTTGGAACTGTTTAATCAAGAAAGATTGTCTTGTATGTTTTATACAAGCGCCAACCGGCGAAATCGATCGTTACGAGAACCATTCAGTTGATCAGACACCTTTGGGTTATATGGTCAAGTGAATAAGCGTGCACGGTGGATGCCTTGGCAGTCAGAGGCGATGAAGGACGTTGTAACCTGCGATAAGGTACGGGGAGCTGGTAAACGAGCTTTGATCCGTACATTTCCGAATGGGGGAACCCACCGCTTAGGCGGTATCTCTTTACTGAATATATAGGTTTAGAGAGGCGAACTCGGGGAACTGAAACATCTAAGTACCCGAAGGAAAAGAAATCAACCGAGATTCCCTTAGTAGCGGCGAGCGAACGGGGACCAGCCCTTAAGCTTGATTGGTGGTAGTGGAACGCTCTGGAAAGTGCGGCCATAGTGGGTGATAGCCCCGTACACGAAACTGCCTTTTAAGTGAAATCGAGTAGGACGGGACACGTGTTATCCTGTCTGAATATGGGGGGACCATCCTCCAAGGCTAAATACTCCTGACTGACCGATAGTGAACCAGTACCGTGAGGGAAAGGCGAAAAGAACCCCTGTGAGGGGAGTGAAATAGACCCTGAAACCGTGTACGTACAAGCAGTGGGAGCCGACTTAGTTCGGTGACTGCGTACCTTTTGTATAATGGGTCAACGACTTACTTTCAGTAGCAAGCTTAACCGAATAGGGGAGGCGTAGGGAAACCGAGTCTTAATAGGGCGTATAGTTGCTGGGAGTAGACCCGAAACCGGGCGATCTATCCATGGGCAGGTTGAAGGTTGAGTAACATCAACTGGAGGACCGAACCGACTACCGTTGAAAAGTTAGCGGATGACCTGTGGATCGGAGTGAAAGGCTAATCAAGCTCGGAGATAGCTGGTTCTCCTCGAAAGCTATTTAGGTAGCGCCTCATGTCTCACCTTGGGGGGTAGAGCACTGTTTCGGCTAGGGGGTCATCCCGACTTACCAACCCGATGCAAACTCCGAATACCCAAGAGTGCAATCATGGGAGACACACGGCGGGTGCTAACGTCCGTCGTGAAAAGGGAAACAACCCAGACCGCCAGCTAAGGTCCCAAACTTCTAGTTAAGTGGGAAACGATGTGGGAAGGCTTAGACAGCTAGGAGGTTGGCTTAGAAGCAGCCACCCTTTAAAGAAAGCGTAATAGCTCACTAGTCGAGTCGGCCTGCGCGGAAGATATAACGGGGCTCAAACTAGAGACCGAAGCTGCGGATGCTGTAAAGCATGGTAGAGGAGCGTTCTGTAAGCCGTTGAAGGTCAAGCTGTAAGGCAGGCTGGAGGTATCAGAAGTGCGAATGTTGACATAAGTAACGATAAGGGGAGTGAAAAACTCCCCCGCCGGAAGACCAAGGGTTCCTATCCAACGTTAATCGGGGTAGGGTGAGTCGACCCCTAAGGCGAGGCTGAAAAGCGTAGTCGATGGGAAGCAGGTTAATATTCCTGCACCTCACATAACTGCGATGGGGGGACGGAGAAGGTTAGGCTAGCACGGCGTTGGTTGTCCGTGTTTAAGGATGTAGGTTTAGGGCTTAGGCAAATCCGGGTCCTTCTAAGACTGAGATCTGATGACGAGTCGCTATATGCGATGAAGTAGTTGATACCAAGCTTCCAGGAAAATCCTCTAAGCTTCAGGTTATGTGGGATCGTACCCCAAACCGACACAGGTGGTCAGGTTGAGAATACCAAGGCGCTTGAGAGAACTCGGGTGAAGGAACTAGGCAAAATGGCACCGTAACTTCGGGAGAAGGTGCGCCGGTTTTGGTGATGGGACTTGCTCCCTAAGCTGAGGCCGGTCGAAGATACCAGGTGGCTGCGACTGTTTATTAAAAACACAGCACTCTGCAAACACGAAAGTGGACGTATAGGGTGTGACGCCTGCCCGGTGCTTGAAGGTTAATTGATGGGGTTAGCGTAAGCGAAGCTCTTGATCGAAGCCCAAGTAAACGGCGGCCGTAACTATAACGGTCCTAAGGTAGCGAAATTCCTTGTCGGGTAAGTTCCGACCTGCACGAATGGCGTAACGATGGCCACACTGTCTCCACCCGAGACTCAGTGAAATTGAACTCGCTGTGAAGATGCAGCGTACCCGCGGCTAGACGGAAAGACCCCGTGAACCTTTACTATAGCTTCACACTGGACTTTGACCTTACTTGTGTAGGATAGCTGGGAGGCTTTGAAACTTGGACGCCAGTTCGAGTGGAGCCAATCTTGAAATACCAGCCTGGTAATGTTGAGGTTCTAACTCTGGTCCGTAATCCGGATCGAGGACAGTGTGTGGTGGGTAGTTTGACTGGGGCGGTCTCCTCCCAAAGAGTAACGGAGGAGCACGAAGGTACCCTCAGCATGGTCGGAAATCATGCAATGAGCGCAAGAGTATAAGGGTGCTTGACTGCGACACAGACACGTGGAGCAGGTACGAAAGTAGGTTCTAGTGATCCGGTGGTTCTGTATGGAAGGGCCATCGCTCAACGGATAAAAGGTACTCCGGGGATAACAGGCTGATACCGCCCAAGAGTTCACATCGACGGCGGTGTTTGGCACCTCGATGTCGGCTCATCACATCCTGGGGCTGAAGCCGGTCCCAAGGGTATGGCTGTTCGCCATTTAAAGTGGTACGCGAGCTGGGTTTAGAACGTCGTGAGACAGTTCGGTCCCTATCTGCCGTGGGCGTTTGAGATTTGAGAAGAGTTGCTCCTAGTACGAGAGGACCGGAGTGAACGAACCTCTGGTGTTCCGGTTGTTTCGCCAGAAGCATTGCCGGGTAGCTACGTTCGGACGGGATAACCGCTGAAAGCATCTAAGCGGGAAGCCTCCTTCAAGATGAGATCTCACTGGGGCCTTGAGCCCCCTAAAGAGCCGTTCAAGACTAGGACGTTGATAGGCTGGGTGTGTAAGCGTTGTGAGGCGTTGAGCTAACCAGTACTAATTGCTCGTGAGGCTTGACCATATAACGCCAAAGCTGTCTGAGTGCATAACATCAGATGAACAGCTGAATGGTAACGTAAGATCGCAAGATCAGATCGATCCGGTTGTAGCTTGTATGATCGATACAGACAATTGATTACAGTTTCAAGGTTAACGTGAAAGCGGTAACCAACCAGTTTTGCCTGGTGACAATAGAGACATGGAACCACCTGATCCCATCCCGAACTCAGTCGTGAAACGTGTCATCGCCGATGGTAGTGTGGGGTTTCCCCATGTGAGAGTAGGTCATTGCCAGGCACCTAATAAACAAAGAACCCCAGTACCGAAAGGTCCTGGGGTTTTTTGTTTATCATGGGCAATGCCCCACTCTGCACTACAACGGGTCCATGTGACAAACCGATGCTCTGCAAGAGCAGGTTTGGACGTTGGCTATGCCAACGCCCGTAGGGTCAGAACCATAGGTTCTGATCATTGTAGGTCATTGCCCACTCCGTTAGACAAACTTGGCGCCAGTCCATCATTTTTATACACCGCTGCGCGGTGATCGCGGGTTACTCGGGTAAAACCCTCGCCCTTCGGGCCAGCTAATGCTGTTCAAAACTGATAAATCAGTTTTGTTTCCGCTGCGCGTTAATGCGCTCCTACATCCGTGCGAAGTAGCAAAGTTGTGCCTGTTGAAGATGTCGGGTCAGACCGTAGGGCAGACCCACAGCTACGTAGACAGTTCAGCACTCCGGTGTCTGACCTACGGTCTGACACCACTCTCAATACGTCTTCCAGAATCTCTGCCATCAAACAGCGCAGATGACAGGATAAATCCAGTCACCGGTACGTTGTAAGATAAACCTGGCACCAGTCCATAATCATCAATACACCGCTTCGCGGTGATCGCGGCTTCAGCTACGCTGAATGCGCTCCTACGTCAGTGCGTAGAAGCAAACCAGTGCCAACTGCACCAGCAGGTGACGCTGTTAACTCTCTAGCCAGAACGTTACTGGCCCATCATTGGTCAGCGATACTTTCATATCCGCACCAAACCGTCCGGTAGCGACTTTAATTCCGCTAGCCTTGGCAGTTTCGCAAAAGTAGTTGTAGAGCTCTTCGCCTAGCGCTGGTGGGGCGCCGCGGGAGAAGCCGGGGCGTTTTCCCTTGGCTGTGTCAGCGACCAGAGTGAACTGGGATACAACTAGCAGCTCGCCCTCAATATCGCGAAGGCTTAGATTCATCTTGCCGTCGTCATCACTGAAGATTCGATAGGTAGTCACCTTGTCGATCAGTTTGTCTGCTCGGGTTGTATCATCATCCTTCTCTACACCCAGTAGGAGCAGAATGCCTTTGTCGATTTTGCCGATCACTTCACCATCAACGACTACCTGTGCACTACTGACACGTTGAATAAGACCCTTCATTAGGCGCTAAGCTCCAAAAATTGATCCGTTGCGTGGATTAAGCGGTCAGTGATGCCAGGTTCGAAGGCTGAGTGACCTGCATCTCGAACTATCTCAAATTGCGCATGCGGGAGTTGCTTAGAAAGTAGGTAAGCTTGTTCAATTGGGCAGACCATGTCGTATCGTCCGTGAACAATCCAAGTTGGTAGGTTAACAAGCTTATTACACTCTTTAAGTAACTGATCTTCGCTAAAGAATGCGTTGTTTACAAAGTAGTGCGCTTCGATGCGGGCCATGGCAAGTGCAACATGCGGATCTTCGAAGTGATCAACAAGGCT
This sequence comes from Marinobacterium sp. LSUCC0821, assembly GCF_012848475.1. Lineage (NCBI taxonomy): Bacteria > Pseudomonadati > Pseudomonadota > Gammaproteobacteria > Oceanospirillales > Oceanospirillaceae > Marinobacterium > Marinobacterium sp. LSUCC0821. The sequence goes on along the minus strand of NZ_CP051666.1, from coordinate 1,570,251 downwards.
TGGGCTTGGTGCTAGGGTAGAGCAGCGACCTTCCCAGACAGACCAAGCCTTGGCTGCGTGCATGCGTTTGATCTCATCCGGACCCGTTAAAATTTGATAGTAGGCCTGCATCATATTGTCACGGCTTTGCGGATCTATTGGTTCAATATAATCCTGCCAGTAATCCGGGTACACGTGGCTAGCACCATCTTGATAGAACCACTCTAGGTCTCGTGGCCTACACAGGAAGATACCGCGAAGAATCATTCCAGATACGCGCTCAGTATGTCGCTGTGCATAGGCAAGGCTTAGGGTCGAGCCCCAGCTTCCGCCGAACAGTAGCCATTTATCAATATTGAGCAGATTTCGGAGCTGCTCCATATCTGATATCAGTGCTTGAGTGGTGTTATTGCTTAGTGAGCCATGCGGTAGTGAACGACCACATCCTCTCTGATCAAAAAGAATAATGCGGTAGTGTTCAGGGTTAAAGAAACGACGGTGTTCGCTTGAACAGCCACCCCCTGGCCCACCATGGATGAATATGACAGGTTCGCCATGAGGATTACCACACTGTTCGAAATAGATCTTATGGCCATCCTCAGTTTCAAAAAAACTGTGATTGAAGGGGGCTATTTCTGGATAAAGTGTTCTCATTCGACAGGGAGTCCTACCTCTTTGAGGCGCTGTTTACGCAGCTCAATGAGTCTATCAATTTCAAATATCTCTTTGTCCGTCGCGTTGGTTTTAAGACCGCCAACAATCGCATAGTTGATTCGGGTTTTGTGTAGGTCAAAAAAGTCGGTCAACGAGCGGGCAACTTCTAAACGTTTTTCTGGGTATAGAGTGACGAGGTGCTCTGTCAGTTCACCAGCGTATTTAGGTAGCTTCAGAACCATTTGCAGGGCTACGTCTTCGGCCTGCAATTTGGCCGACTCCAAAGTTACTTTGATAAGTGCTTGTGGGTTTTTCGGCGTCTGCTTAAGCGCTTCTATCAGTAGCTTGAGTGCAGGTTCTGCAATCTCAGCCTTAACATACTCTTCAAGTGGAGGTACAGAAGCGGGGTTGGTTGTCATCTGATATGGCTGTGCTGGTTCCAATCGCTCCGTACGAATGAATAGCTTACGTATAAGCAGGAATGCCATCAGTATCACATGCAGGACAATGACATAGAAGTAGAGCCAGATCTCACTGAATGCGGTCATCAAAGCGCCGGCTATGATTGGCCCCAGTACGCCGCCTACCCCAAGCAAAATCTGCATTGTACTTGTTGCTGGTAGCGCCTCTTTGGTCTCAATGTGGTCAAACACCTGTGTCACTGCAAGTGGAAAAATGGCAGCGCCTGCACCGCCCGAAAGTAGGAAGAATAGAACAACAATGCTCGTTGGAAGGTTTTCAAAGTAGTCCAAAATGATGATCGCATTTGAACCTATACCCACCAACATTAATGCTGCGCCAACCGTACGTTTATCGAAACGGTCAGCGAACCAACCTGTCGGATACTGTGTTAATAGGCCGCCTAGCAGGTATGAGCCAAGAATGACGGATAAGAGTGGACCGTGAAAGCCTCGAGCATAAGCGTACAGTGCTATTAGCGATACGCTTGCTGAACCAATGGAGCCCGCAATTACACAAGAGAAGGTGCCAGAGGGTGAGTAGCCCCAGAGTTTCTTTAGGCTCATTGCTCTGCTTCTGCCAGGGAGCTCTGGCTGTGGCATGCGACTCATCGCCATGATGATTAAAGCGACCGCCGTTAGCGCGCTGATTACTCCGTAAAGGCGGATGTCACTCTCGCCTGTCTGGCTCATCAAGAAGGGCGCTGCGCCAAAGCCCAAAGCGAAGAAGATCTGGTAGACGCTAAACAACTTGCCGCGGTTCGAACTGTCACTCATTACATTGAGCCAGCTCTCTAGCGTGATAAAGCTTGCGATAAAACAGAAACCCGCGATTACACGTAGCGCGCTAATGACAAAAAACGAGTCCATAAAACTATGGGCAATTGAGACGATAGAGAGCGTGGCAGCAAAACTTGCAAAGGCGCGTATGTGACCGACTCGGTTGACCAACTTTGAACCAAAAAGGCCTGCAGCAATTGAGCCTGCTGCAAACATACCCATCGCAATACCAACCTGCGAAGAGTTAAGCCCTGCGCTCTTCATTTGAAGCGGTAGAACAAGGAAAAAGAGGTTGTGGCTTAGCGCCATCCCGATTATTGAGAAGAGGATAGGGCTGACGCGGTAGAAGATACTATTTTTCTTTTTTGACATGGCACTAGTTCCATCTAGTCGAATGCAATTACATTAAGCGAGTGTAACTCTCAGTTGTGTTGATTTCAGCATAAAAAAAGGCGCCAATTTTCATTGGCGCCCTTTTAAGAGAAGTTAAGAGGTGATTACTTCTTAGCGCGTTTACGAGCGTTTTCTGTAAGTAGCTTCTTACGGATACGAATGCTCTCTGGCGTTACTTCTACTAGCTCGTCATCTTCGATGAAGTCCAGTGCCTGCTCAAGTGAGAAGCGAACTGGTGGAGTCAGAATGATGTTCTCATCAGTACCCGATGCACGAACGTTGGTTAGCTGTTTACCTTTAGTTGGGTTAACGGCTAGGTCATTCGAGCGGCTGTGGATACCGATAATCATACCTTCGTACGTATCGATGTTTGGTCCGATCATTAGGCGGCCACGCTCCTGAAGCGTGAACAGTGAGTAACCAAGCACTTTACCTGTAACCATTGAAACAAGTACGCCGTTGTTACGAGTAACCGATTCACCCTCTTTCACTTCGCCGTAGTGGTCGAAGATAGAGTTCATGATACCTGTGCCAGATGTCATGGTTAGGAACTGGCTACGGAAACCGATAAGACCACGTGATGGGATCATGAATGTTAGTCGGCAACGACCTTTGCCATCCACTTCCATATTGGTCATGTCAGCGCGGCGTTTGCCTAGCTCTTCGATGATAGCGCCCTGGTGCTGATCTTCTACGTCGATCATTACAATCTCATACGGCTCTTGAACTACGCCATCAACAACTTTCTGAATTACTTCAGGACGGGAGATGCCAAGCTCAAAGCCTTCGCGACGCATAGATTCGATAAGTACTGAAAGGTGAAGTTCACCACGACCCGATACGCGGAATTTCTCTGGGCTGTCGCCCTGTTCTACGCGAAGTGCTACGTTGTGAATCAATTCACGCTCTAGACGCTCTTTGATGTTGCGGCTAGTAACGAATTTACCCTCTTTACCAGCAAACGGAGAGTCGTTTACTTGGAAGGTCATTGATACTGTAGGTTCATCTACAGATAGAGCTGGAAGGGCTTCAACAACATCTGGGTTACAGATGGTGTCAGAGATGTTTAGTTCGTCCATACCCGTTACACAGACGATATCGCCCGCCTGAGCTTCAGAGACCTCAACGCGCTCAAGGCCGTGGTAGCCCATGATCGTTAAAACTCGACCGTTACGCACTTTGGCGTGTGCGTCGATAATCTTAACTGGCGTGTTAGTTTTGACCTTGCCGCGAGAGATACGACCAACACCGATAACACCAGCGAAGCTGTTGTAGTCAAGCGCGGAGATCTGCATCTGGAAAGGGCCGTCAACATCTACATGAGGTGCTTCTACGTGCTCGATGATCGCTTCAAACAGCGGAGTCATGTCTTCTGCCATCGCTTCGTGGTCATTACCAGCGATGCCGTTAATAGCTGAAGCGTATACAACAGGGAAGTCTAGTTGCTCATCAGTTGCGCCTAGGTTGTCGAATAGTTCGAATACCTGATCCATAACCCAATCTGGACGAGCGCCTGGGCGGTCAATCTTATTGATAACAACGATAGGCTTTAGGCCGCGAGCAAAGGCTTTTTGCGTAACAAAGCGAGTCTGTGGCATTGGGCCATCAACAGCGTCGACAAGCAGAAGTACACAGTCGACCATTGAAAGTACGCGCTCTACCTCACCACCAAAGTCAGCGTGCCCCGGTGTGTCAACGATGTTGATACGGTAGTCGTTCCACTTGATTGCGGTGTTTTTAGCTAGGATTGTAATGCCGCGCTCACGCTCCTGGTCGTTTGAGTCCATAACGCGCTCTGCGCCTTCGTTACGACGGTCTAACGTACCTGACTGCTGTAGCAGTTTATCGACCAGAGTGGTTTTACCATGGTCGACGTGCGCGATAATCGCGATATTTCGTAGATTCTCAATCACGTGGAAATTCTCTATAGATTTAAGATGCGCGGATTATACGCGTCGCGGCCTCTCATAGCGAACTTATAAGCCCTATTAATGGTAAAAAAACGTTATTTTGACTGGCTTACTTAGTGCAAAAAACTCTAGTAAGAGTATTATATTCGCACAATCAAGCTGCGGCTGTGTACAGTTTGCACCATTTTGGTGCGCGAAGTTTGAGTGTGCCTTAATTTGGTGCGTTTTGCGTGTTAATAAGCTCCCCCGAGTCAGCGCAAAACACTGAAAACACGGGGTTCTGCAAAGTTGGCATACTGTTTGCTTACTTACTGCCGAACCTACGTCTAGGTTTAGACGCTAATCAAAGCTTACAGGCTGGCAATATCTGAAATGGAGAGCCAAATGTCAGACAGAACAATTAATCTGATCAAAGAAATTGATGCGAAGTGGGTTGATCTTCGCTTCACCGATTCACGTGGTAAAGAGCAGCACGTTACTATCCCAGTTCATGAGATGGGCGACAACTTCTTCGAAGATGGCAAGATGTTCGACGGTTCATCAATCGAAGGTTGGAAGGGTATTAACGATTCTGACATGATCCTTCTTCCAGATGACAGCTCATCTTTCGTTGATCCGTTCTTCGAAGATGCAACTGTAATCGTACGTTGTGACATCGTTGAGCCAGCTACTGGTCTTGGCTACGAGCGTGACCCACGTTCAGTTGCTCGTCGCGCTGAAGAGTACCTAAAATCTACTGGCATCGCAGACTCTGCAATGTTCGGTCCAGAGCCAGAGTTCTTCGTATTTGACGAAGTTCACTTCCACAACGACATGTCTGGTTGTGGCTACACTATCTCTTCTGAAGAAGCTGCTTGGTCTTCAAGCGGTAAATTCGAAGGTGGTAACACTGGTCACCGTCCACGCGTTAAAGGCGGTTACTTTCCAGTACCACCAGTAGACTCACTACACGACATCCGTGCAGCTATGTGTGACGCGATGACAGCTATGGGTCTTCACGTTGAAGTTCACCACCACGAAGTAGCAACTGCTGGTCAGTGTGAAATCGGTGTTGCTGGTAACACACTAGTCAAGAAAGCTGACGAAGTTCAGATTCTTAAGTACGCTGTACACAACGTTGCTCACGCTTACGGCAAAACGGCTACTTTCATGCCTAAGCCAATGGTTGGTGACAACGGTTCTGGTATGCACGTTCACCAGTCTCTATCTAAGAACGGTGTGAACATCTTCGCAGGCGACGCTTACGCTGGCCTATCTGAAGAAGCGCTTTACTACATCGGCGGTATCATTAAGCACGCTAAAGCACTGAACGCTATCTGTAACCCAGGTACTAACTCTTACAAGCGTCTAGTACCAGGCTTCGAAGCACCAGTAATGCTTGCTTACTCTGCTCGTAACCGTTCAGCGTCTATCCGTATTCCATACGTAACTAGCCCTAAAGGCCGTCGTATCGAAACTCGCTTCCCAGACCCAATTGCGAACCCATACCTATGTTTCGCAGCGCTTATGATGGCGGGTCTAGATGGTATTCAGAACAAGATCCATCCTGGCGATGCAGCTGATAAAGACCTTTACGATCTACCAGCTGAAGAAGCTGCTAAGATCCCACAGGTGTGTGGTTCTCTAGAAGAAGCTCTTGCTGCTCTAGAAGCTGATCACGAGTTCCTAACTCGTGGTGGCGTATTCACTGAAGACATGCTTGAAGCTTACATCGAGCTTAAGCGTGAAGAGTGTCTACGTGTTAGCACAACTACTCACCCAGTTGAGTACGATCTGTACTACTCAGTATAAGATCTCTCTTCTACCAAAAAGCCCGGCACTGTCCGGGCTTTTTGGTCTCTGCTGTTTGTCAAAAAGACGCTGCACCAAATTGGTGCATTGTCGCTTTGGTTGTGCCATGATTGAGTGCATCAAAATATAGAAGAGTCCCGTATTTATGGGCTTTCTCAAAGTTGGCAGCTTTCTTGCATTAGAAATGCCATCAATTAAGAGTCGTTATATGTCGCGCCCAGTTACTGAAAAGCAGATCTTAGAAAACCTCACATCTGCCGTGATTTTGCTAAACGGTCGTTTTGAGGTGACCTATATGAACTCCTCTGCAGAGATGCTGCTAGAGGCGAGTTTGCGCAGACTCTTGGCAGAGCCGATTGATCAGCTATTTCTAGGTGCCACAGAAGAGTTGGAGCTGCTACAGGGGTTGGTGCAAGCAGGGCAGCGCGTAAGTAAACGTGAGGCACGCTTGATGACCTTTAAAGGTAACGAGATCATCACCGATTTTACTGCGACTAAAATATCACCTCACAACCTACTTATAGAGATTCAACCGCGCGATCGGTTAGCCCGTATTGAGCGTGAAGAGGAGATGTTGAATCGACACGCTACCGCTAAGGTGCTTGTACGTGGTTTAGCACACGAGATTAAAAATCCTCTAGGAGGTATTCGTGGTGCAGCTCAACTCCTTGATCGAGAGCTCGATAATGAGGAGTTAAAAGAGTTCACACGAATCATCGTTGAGGAGACGGATCGTTTACGTAATCTCGTCGACCGCTTAATGGGTCCCTATCGCAAACCCAATATTGAGCGGCTAAATATCCACGCAGTGCTTGAGCATGTTCGCTCCCTGATTGAGGTTGAAGATCAGGGTAATATTAAGATGGTGCGTGATTACGACCCTAGCTTGCCTGAGTTTGATGGTGACTATGAACAGCTCATTCAAGTTGTGCTTAATATCTGTAGAAATGCAATGCAGGCGCTAACAGAGGCGGGTACCGAGTCTCCAACGATTACGATGAAAACTCGTGCTGTTAGGCGTGTGACTCTAGGGACAGAACAGCACCGTTTAGTCTGCAAGGTCGACATTATCGATAATGGTCCAGGTATCCCTAAAGAACTTCTGGATTCGGTCTTTTACCCGATGGTGACGGGCCGAGCAGAGGGCTCTGGATTAGGCCTATCGATAGCCCAGTCAGTAATTAACCAACATCAGGGATTGATTGAAGTGACGTCGATTCCAGGTGAAACCAATTTTCAAATTTTAATTCCGTTGGAGCTCTAATATGAGTCGTACCGCTAAGGTCTGGATAGTAGATGATGACCGCTCAATTCGTTGGGTTTTGGAAAAAGCTGTATCGGCTGCGGGGTTGGAGACGGAGTGCTTTGAGTCAGGTGACTCGCTGTTACGAAAGATTCAGAGAGAGCAGCCGGATGTCATTGTCAGCGATATCCGTATGCCGGGTATTGATGGCTTAGAGATGCTAGGTGCTTTACAGAAAGAGTTTCCTAGCATTCCAACGATCATTATGACGGCTCACTCAGATCTTGATAGTGCCGTTGCCTCCTATCAGGGAGGTGCATTTGAGTATCTGCCAAAACCTTTTGATGTCGATGAGGCAGTAGCCCTTGTTCAGCGTGCAGTTCAGCATGTAGAGGAGCAGCGAAAGGGTGAGGTAGTGCGTGTCGAGGATGCCCCTACAGAGATCATCGGTGAAGCGCCTGCGATGCAGGAGGTATTTCGTGCCATTGGTCGCTTAAGTCACTCGCCTATCACAGTTCTGATCAATGGTGAGTCAGGAACCGGTAAAGAGCTGGTTGCTCATGCACTGCATAAACACAGCCCGCGATCAAAAAGCGCCTTTATCCCACTAAACATGGCGGCCATCCCAAAAGATCTTATTGAGTCTGAGCTTTTTGGTCATGAGAAGGGTGCCTTCACTGGCGCTGCAGCGGCGCGCCGTGGTCGCTTCGAGCAAGCCGATGGCGGCACACTGTTTTTAGATGAGATCGGAGATATGCCGGCCGATACACAAACTCGACTGTTGCGTGTATTGGCTGATGGTGAGTTCTATCGTGTTGGTGGTCATACGCCAGTCAAAGTGGATGTGCGTATCATTGCGGCAACCCATCAAAACCTTGAAGAGCTCGTAAAGCAGGGCAAGTTCCGTGAGGATCTCTTCCATCGTCTTAATGTTATACGTGTACATATTCCTTCGCTCTCTGAGCGTCGTGAAGATATTCCTCGTTTGGCGAGGCACTTCTTGTCACGCTCGGCAAAAGAGCTGAATGTAGAGGCTAAGATTCTCAAATCTGAGACTGAGGAGTTTCTTCGTAAATTGCCTTGGCCGGGTAATGTTCGCCAACTTGAGAACACCTGTCGATGGCTTACGGTGATGGCTTCTGGGCGTGAAGTGTTAATTTCAGATTTGCCTCCGGAGCTACTTGAAAATGTAGCAGATCGTCCGGTGCTAGTGGGTAGTTGGGAGCAGGCGCTCAGAAGTTGGGCAGATCAGCGTCTGTTTGAAGGTGAGCGCGGTATTTTGAAAGAGGCTGAGTTGCTCTTTGAACGGGTTTTAATGGAGACGGCGTTGAAGCATACTGGCGGCCGTAAACGGGATGCATCAGAGTTACTTGGCTGGGGCAGAAATACATTAACGCGCAAGCTCAAAGATCACGGTATGAGCGAATCGGCCGGTGTTGAAGATTAACTATGTTAGATGTGGTTCTATTTGAGCCGGAGATTCCTCCCAATACGGGGAATATCATTCGGCTCTGTGCTAATACCGGATTTCGTCTCCATCTTATTGAGCCGCTTGGCTTTGAGCTCGATGATAAGCGACTGCGTCGTGCTGGTTTAGATTATGCAGAGTTTGCATCACTCAAAGTGCATCCAGATCTTGATAAGTGTATCGCAGAACTTACGCCCCGCAAGATCTGGTCAATGACCACGAAAACAGATCGCTCCTATACTGAGGCTGATTTTCAGGCTGGGGATATGATTCTGTTAGGGCCTGAAACGCGAGGACTTCCAGCAGAGGTTATTGCAGCCACAGAGGCTATAACCCTGCCCATGAGAGCGGACTCTCGCAGTCTCAATCTATCTAATGCTTGTGCGATTGTGGTTTATGAAGCTTGGCGCCAGCTCGGTTTTGCCGGCCAGCGCTGAGAAGTTGGCTCTAGACTAGATCGTCGTAGGGATTAGCTACATCAAAACTTACCGGCAGACTATGTTCTGGAACGCGAATGCCCGCATGGGTGATATCGAGGTCTTCGCCATTTAGGACACGGTAGTCGTAGCGGTAAGTTGGTGTTGTCTCGCCTTTAATTGCGGCCTGATTGTAGGCGTTAGCAATTTCAAACGTTCTTTCAGCTTTGTGTTGCCATTCACTCATCGCCTTCTCGCCGTAACGTTTTGTTAGTAGCGTTTTAGTCGCTTCAGGTGATAACAGTGCAGCCGTTGCGTTATTTCCGCCAAAACCTTTCGAGTTAATCAGTGCGCTAGAGATATGGGTGGTACCCACCTCCATGTGTGCGAGTGGCAGGTTAAGGTTGCTTGCATAGACATCTTCAGCGATCGCTCGTGTCGTAGTGATGCCAGGAATAATGCCGTGTGACCATACACCCAATGTCGTCACTAGCTGGTCGCCACCTGCTGTGCCCTGTGAGTGGCCAAGATAAGCTTTAACCGCTGCCACGGTCCAATCCTGAATATCGAACGCTTTGGCGATCTGGTTGAGTACATGTGACTCAGTTGTTCTGTTTTGTGGCGTGCTGGTGCCGTGTGCTTGGATCATTGAATGGTGTTTCAATGCGTCACTGCCAAGCAGTTTCTCAATCAGCGCAGCGGCCTTGCCGAGGGTCAGGTAGTTACCAACACCTGGAGCTGAGATTGACTTCTTGTAGCCATCAGCATGCACATATACATCCGGTACCGAACCGTAGATGTTTGCGCCTGATTCAATAGCGAGACGGTCACTCATCAGAACGATGAATTGAGCTGATTCGCCAATCGTGAAACCACAGTTCTCACCGAATGGACGACATGCACGGCGGTGGTCCACCTCGCTGATATTGGCAAGTTTATCAAGTGCCTGAAGCTGCTTATCTTCAGCAAGTGCACCCATTGCACGGAAACCTTCAATCACCTCTGGGGTGACAGGGGCATCAGCACCGCCTACAAGTACAAACTCCGCTTTGCCAGTGCGAATCGCTTCAACACCATTACGGAGGTTGTAGAGAAAGGTGGCACAAGCACCTAATGCGCCGCCTGTCGTGCCTAGGTTGCCAAGCATGTAAGCGTTAACAAAATCTGCAGGCATCTGAGCGTAGCCCAGTGGCATCTGTTTAGATGTAGTGCGTTTGCCAAGTGCTGGGTATTTGGTCAATCCACCAAAACCTAGGTCATCAAGCTGGCCAATCGAGTTGCTCGCAAAAACTGCAATCTGGTCAGGCGCTAGGGTGTCGAGTAGTGAGTCAACATCAATACCAACTGAGGCAAGAGCATCTGATGCTGCATAGATGGCCATCTGGATTGCGCGTGGATGGTTGCGAGACTGGTAAAGCTTGCCTGGTTCAAAGCCATCAGGAAGCATCCCTGCACTCTGAACTGGAAGTTCGCGCGTGTCTGGGAAGAGAAGTTCCATCTCGCCTTGTACGGAAACTTCAACTGTACCTGCATCGATCTCAGTGATGCTCCAGTGCGATGGAGTGACGGTCGGAAGGTAGCGTTTTCTCAGTTGGAAACGGATAGCGTCGCTACCAGATTTCACAACCGCACCTTTGTTCATCAGAACCTGGTCGGCATCAAAAAAGGGTTTTGGTATTTTGCGGATCAGCGTTTTGTTCAAGAGCGCAGCTTGATCAGAGTCTCTGTCACCCGTAATCGTTTTAAGGTCCTGAAGAACCTCTTGTTGCTCTGATTGGCTCAGTTTGTCAAAGACAAGGCGTTTGTAGCCTTGATTGAAGGATGAACGCCCCGCTGGACTTATTCCGCCAAAACCAACAATAACCGGCAGATTGGACACGGGCGCTCCTAGATATCCTGATAAATAATCCGGAAATTGTAACTTGCCGGTCAGATTCTGGCTAGCACCCTAGGGTGATTTGAACCTTAATTTTTTGTAATGTCGCTGCCGGGGATGATCACGCCGGGTATGCGTGCTGATTTCCCTCTAAATAGTGCAATCAGTTCACCCTTTTGATTTTCTACTCTGACGTCGTAGATCCCGGTTCTGCCACGTTGAAAGGTTTTCTGAGCGCTTGCGGTTAATGTGTCACCAGCAAAGGCGGCATTTAGATAATCGATGGAAACTGAAGCGGCAACGTTTGGTTGGTTCTCTGTATTACAGGCGTAAGCAAAGGCGCTGTCAGCTAGCGAGAATATCATGCCGCCGTGACAGGTTTTGTGGCCATTGGTCATCCAATCTTGAACGGTCATGCTGAGCTCTGAGCTACAGTGGGCAACCCTCTCAATGACAATGTTTAAAGCATTTGTTAAGCCATCACCCTTAAGCATCGCTTGGCAGCAAGCCTCGGCGGTTTCTTGAAGTTGTTGTTCTGATGGAGATGAAGTGTCGCTCATGGTTAGTTGTTCCCTTAGCATTTAGCCAAGGTAAGATTAACACTCTAAGGTAAAACAAAAACAGCACCCTGGTAAAAGCCTAAGGGTGCTGTCTCTAGTTGGGTAGGTTTTTAGCCTACACGTTTTCCTAGCATGCGGCTGAGTGTGCCATCTTTCGCGATGATAGCGTGTTTCAGGCTCGCTGCAATGTGAAGGAAGAGAGCTAACATAACGAGCTTGCTACCTAAGCCGTGGCCAATTTTGCCCATCGTCTCCAACCATGCAACTTCAGTTCCACTTTTAGCGATAAGCTCCATACCAAAGAAGTAGACAGCGTGCCCCTCGCCAATTTGCATAAAGATTCCAGAAATTGGCATCATTAGTGTCGCAACGAGTAGGAAGGTGAGAACGATCTTAGAGATAAGTTTCTGGCCCGCAGGTACTTCAGAAAGCGGTTGTGGTAGACCGTTTTTGATGCGGACAACAATGCGCCAAATGGCAAAAATCAGTACCAGTAAGCCAATCGTCATGTGGTTCTTGAGTAGGTCGAACTTCTCTGGGCTGCGCTCCATCTCTTCAAGTGTGAGCCCCATCACCATAGCGACGATCATGCCGAGGCCAACTAGCCAGTGAAGAGTTACTGAAGATTTGCTCAGTTGCTGTTTAGTATCCATAAAACATCCTTAAATTAGTATTTTCTAATAATATCCATAAATCATGGGTTTCGCATTGATTTGTATGTAAAGTTAAGCAAAGATTTGCTAATAAAATATGACGCTAATCGGTATACTCGTTGGGATGACAAATTCACTTAAACTTATTGATCGTTTTGGTCGCCATATCGACTACGTTCGAATTTCCGTAACTGACCGTTGTGACTTCCGCTGTGTCTACTGCATGGCAGAAGAGATGACCTTCCTACCTCGTGATCAGGTTTTGTCACTCGAGGAGATCTATGAGGTGGGTTTGGCCTTTGCTCAACTTGGTGTTAAAAAGTTGCGTCTCACGGGTGGTGAGCCTTTGGTGCGCAAAGAAATTCTAAAGTTGATTCGTCGGTTGGGTGAGCTTGATATTGAGTTGGTATTAACAACCAATGGCTCGCAGCTTCCTGAGATGGCAAATGATTTGGTGGATGCGGGTGTCGCACGAATCAACATCTCCCTCGACACCCTTAAAGCAGATCGCTTCCAAGAGTTGACCCGCAAAGATAAGTTCCATCAAGTGATGGCGGGTATTGATGCCGCTTGTAACGCCGGTTTTAAAAAGGTGAAGCTAAACGCGGTCATTCTTAAAGGACGAAATGATGATGAGGTGATTGATCTCGTCGACTTTGCTCGTGATCGTCATTTAGATATCAGTTTCATTGAGGAGATGCCGCTAGGTGTCATTAGTGAGCATGATCGTGCTGAAGCCTACTGCTCAAGTGATGAGGTGCGCGCTATCATCGATCAGCGCTACCCGCTTACCAAAACTGATGAGCAGACGGCAGGACCTTCTACCTATTACCGTATGGCGGATTCAGAGAGTCGTATCGGTTTTATTTCGCCGCACTCTCATAACTTCTGTTCTGAATGTAACCGTGTGCGCGTAACTGTCGAGGGGCGCTTGTTACTCTGCCTTGGCAATGAACATTCGATGGATCTTCGAGAACTGTTGCGGTCTGAGAGTGACCCAGTAGCTCGATCTGAAAAACTTCAACAAGCGATCATCGATTCTATGGATCTAAAACCAGAGAAACACCACTTTGATCTGGAGAACGAGCCGCAAATTCTTCGTTTCATGAATGCAACGGGAGGCTAAGCAGTGCAGAGATTGAGTCAGCTCATTCTGCGTTTGCTTGGCTGGAAAGTGGCTCCGCTTCCAGACCTACCTGATCACTTTGTTCTGATTGGCTATCCCCACACGAGTAATGTCGATTTCTTTCTTGCGATATTGACCCGTTCTGCGTTGGCTTACCGTTTTCAGTTTGTTGCAAAGGATTCACTTTTCAAAGGTCCTTTGGGCTCATTGATGCGGGCGCTGGGTGGCGTGCCTGTGGATCGGAGCAAGCCTAATGGGTTTATCGGTCAGGTTGCGGATAAATTCCGTGCTGCAAAATCATCCGGTTCACCTTTGGTTATTGCGATGATGCCTGAAGGTACGCGCTCCTATAAGCCATTTTGGCGCTCTGGTTTCTATTACATGGCCTTGGAGTCCAAGGTGCCAGTTGTACCGGCCTATCTCGATTTTAAAACGCGTACTATCGGGTTTGGAAATGTGATCGAGGTCAGCGGTGATGTGGAGCAGGATCTGGCACAATTAAAGACGTTTTATAGTGATATCGAAGGGCGCTTTCCGGAAAAAGCGGCACCGATTGAGTTTCAAATTCGCGATTAACTTCTATTTGGAGAAGATATGAGTAGCAATACAGATCAGTTCGTTGGCTTGGGTGTAGCGGTATTAACCGTTTCAGATACACGCAATTCAAGCAACGATACCTCGGGTGATTTTCTAGCTAATGCTGTGGTTGAAGCGGGTCATAATTTATTGGATCGCTCGCTAGTGCCTGATGACGTTTACCTTCTTCGAGCACAGGTTTCAGCGTGGATAGCTGACCCTGAAATTCAGGTGGTGCTCTCTACTGGTGGTACTGGTTTTGCGCTACGTGATTCGACACCGGAAGCTTTGAAAGTGCTTTTTGATAAAGATGTTGAAGGCTTTGGTGAGATGTTCCGCAAAGTATCATGGGATGAGATTGGTACATCAACCATTCAATCACGCGCCTTTGCAGGTTTAGCAAACGGTACTCTCATAGTATGTTTGCCGGGCTCTACGGGTGCTTGCCGTACCGGTTGGTCAATCATTGAGTCGCAACTCGATGCCCGTCATCGTCCATGTAACTTCGTTGCCTTATTGGAAAAGGTAAAAGAGCTTCGTCTTGAGTTAGAGGCTATCTAAATATATGCAACCGTTAATCCCGCTTGATGAAGCAAGAGCACGACTACTCGATCAGCTAAAAGTTAGTGCTGCTGTTGAGTCCGTTGCTCTTGATGATGCAAACGGTCGTATCCTGGCTCAAGATCTGGTGGCTCATATGAATGTGCCGCCTAAAGCCAATTCAGAGATGGATGGCTACGCTTTATGTGAGCAGGATGCCGTTGAAGGGCGGGTATTAACTGTTTCGCAACGGATACCGGCAGGTGCCGTCACTCAGCCACATATTGCTGGATCGGTGGCACGTATCTTTACGGGTGCGGAGTTACCTGATGGCGCAGATCTCGTGGTTATGCAGGAGAATACTGAACGGCTGGATTCGGGTGAAGTGCGTATTCTGCAGACAGCTAGAGCAGGAGAAAATGTTCGCCAGGCGGGGCTCGATATTAAGCAGGGTGAGGTTGTTCTTAAACGGGGCACTCGACTTACCCCTGCAGCCCTGGGTGTTTGTGCCTCCATAGGTATTGAGAGAGTCGAACTATATAAACCTCTTCGTGTTGCGCTGCTATCTACAGGTGATGAGTTAGTTGAGCCTGGTACTGCGCTTAGGGCTGGTCAGATCTATAACTCAAATCGTCCGATGCTTCTCAATCTACTTCGACAGGCTGGTTTTGCGCCTGTAGATCTGGGCCAGGTGGCAGATAATCCGGATGCAACGCTAGCTGCTCTTGAAAGGGCTCAAGCTGAAGCGGATGCCATTCTAACGATGGGTGGGGTCTCTGTAGGTGAAGAGGACCATGTAAAGAATGCTATTCAAGCGCTTGGTTCACTTGATCTGTGGCGCATCAAAATTCGTCCTGGAAAACCCTTCGCGGCAGGGGAGGTGAAAGGTACGCCAGTATTTGGTTTACCGGGTAACCCAATGTCAGCTTTGGTGACCTTTGCCATGTTGGCTCGCCCCTGTTTGATGCAGATTCAGGGTGCCACCTATAAGCCGGCACTGCGTATTCCTGTACCTGTAGGTTTCGATCGAAATAGCCAAATGCGCGATGAGTTTGTGCGTGTTGAGCTTCACGATGGTGTTGCCATGCGTATGGCTAGTCAAAGCTCTGGTGTGCTCTCTTCAGCACTCAATGCCGATGGTCTGTTGCATCTTCCGTCGGATCTGGAAATCAAGAAGGGTCAGCAGTTCGACTTTATACCGTTCTGCAATCTGCTTTAACAGGATTAGGCGGATTGGCTGCTAGGAACTTGAATGCCAGCAAGTCCAAGTGATATCTGGCTAATCAGTAGCCAAGGGTCGGTCTGAAGCTGCCCTTTTACGGCTTGATCTGCATCGCCACAGAGTCTTAAGAGACGCTCTAGCTCGGTCACGCTGATCTGTCGGCTGGCATTTCGTAATACGTTCTTGCGCTTACCAAACAACCTAAATTTAGTGGCCAGTGTGTCGTAACTTTTTCCTGCAGCGATCTCATTAATAATGCTGACTAGAGTGCGCATTTCGCGACTTAATGCCCAGAGAATAAGTGTCGCCTCTACACCTTCTAAGCGAAGGGTCTGGATGATGTGTTGAACTCGGGCAGGCTGGCGCTGCATGGCTGCATCGGCTAATGAGAATGCATCGAATCGAGACATATCGCCAACAGCTTCATCAACATCCGATGCACTTAGGGTTTGATTAGGGTAGAGCAGGGCAAGTTTTTCTAGCTCTTGTTGCGCTGCTAGTAGATTGCCTTCGACACGATCTGCAAGAAGCTGCAGTGCTTCGCGATCGAGTTGGATCGGGTAGCGACTGATTCGTCCCGCCAACCAGCGTGGTAATTCATCAATCTCGACAGGCCAGATCTCTACGACCAAACCCAGTTTCTCAACCACTTTGAACCAAGCACTTTTTTTAGCGTTAGCATCAAGACGATTTGCCAATATAAAGACAACGGTGTCTGGTGCTGGGTTGTCTAAATAGCGCTGAAGTAGGTCGCTTTCTGCTTTTTTGATTGATTGGCTGCCAAGCCGTAGCTCAATAATCTTGCGCTCGGAAAAGAGTGAGAGGCTATTCGCTGACTCGATTAATGAGTCCCAGTTGAACTGACTATCAACGTGGTAGAGTTCGCGCTCGGAGTAGTCGAGGGCGCGTAGGTGTTTGCGGATAGCATCGCAGGCTTCGTCATGCAGCAGCACCTCGTCACCTGTCACCAGGTAGACCGGTAGCTCAGATCGAGCCCCAGCTAAATGTTGCTCGAGTTGATCAACTCGAATCTTCACATCTACCTCGGAACGTAGCTCAGATATTGACGAATAATCTGCTCAGCAAGAGCCGAGTTGATCTCTTTACGGTAGCGAGATTCAAGAGTCTCTTGTGAAAGTGTCGCGTCAGTGCTGCCGGTACTCTGTTCCAGGACAGTGCGTAGCGCAGTAACACGTCGTTCCACTGCAGGTGCTATGCTATCGCCTTGATAGATGGCAAAGCCCGCTTCGCCACTCAGCTCATACTCTTTAGCATTAGCACTGCTATCAAGAATGACTGCGCGTCGGTTGTAGCGAGCCGGTTCAATAACCAAGCGGATATCGGCTCTGCTCTCGATTGTAACGCCGCTCTGCTTGAGCTGGGCAATCAGCTCGCGACCCAGCTCAGTAGGCTGTTGAGCATTCTCGACCAGGGTGAGGCGTTGAAGTGCACTTGGCACTTCATAGAAACCTTTAAGATGAAAGCCGCACGCAGCTAAGATCAGTGTTAGAGAGCCTAACAGTAGAGTACGAACCGCTTTCATCATCACTCCTTAGGATTAACCGACAACGATGTTTACAAGCTTGCCAGGAACCACGATCTTCTTACGAAGTGTCATGCCATCCATGTGCTTTTGAACACTCTCTTCAGCAAGTGCCATGTGAAGAATCATATCCTCACCTGCATCTGCAGCAACCGTAATACGGCCACGTAGTTTGCCATTCACTTGAACAATCATCTCGATACTATCACGGGTCAATGCATCTTCATCAACCTGTGGCCAGTTATCAGTCTGAGCTGAGCCTGTGAGTGCCTTGAGTAGCTCATCAGCAATGTGAGGAACAATCGGTGACAATAGCTGTACGGCTGCAACTAGGGCTTCTTGTGCAACAGCGCGGCCCTGATCGCTAGTGTCCGAGTACTTACCAATTGCATTGGAAAGTTCCATCACAGCTGCAATTGCGGTGTTGAAAGTCTGGCGGCGCTCAACGTCATCAGAGACCTTCTTAATGGTCTCGTGAGTTTTACGGCGCATCTCTTTCTGCGCTTCGTTCAGATCTTTGGCACTCAATGCAGGGGCGATACCCGCTGCAAGGTGATCATTCACCTGTTTCCAAAGACGTTTAAGGAAACGGTGTGCACCTTCGACACCTGAGTCAGACCACTCAAGTGACTGCTCTGGTGGTGCTGCAAACATCATAAATAGGCGAACTGTGTCAGCACCGTAGCGATCGATCATCACCTGTGGGTCGATACCGTTGTTCTTCGACTTAGACATCTTCGACATGCCGTCGTGCAGAACAACCTGACCACTCTCTTTATGTTTGGCAGAAAGAATACGTCCTTTGCCATCGGTCTCAACGTCAACATCTGTAGGAGAAACCCACACTTTGCCGCCTTGCTCGTCTTCGTAGTAGTAACCGTCAGCAAGAACCATGCCCTGACATAGAAGACCTTTGAATGGCTCATCAGAGTTCACTAGGCCTTCATCACGAAGTAGCTTGTGGTAGAAACGTGAGTAAAGTAGGTGAAGGATTGCGTGCTCAATACCGCCGATGTATTGATCTACAGGTAGCCAGTAGTTTGCAGCTTCAGGGTTTAGCATCTCGCCATCAGCGAAGCGGCTCGCATAGCGTGCGAAGTACCAGCTCGACTCCATGAAGGTGTCAAAGGTATCTGTTTCGCGCTCAGCCGCACCGCCACACTTAGGACAGCTAGTGTTGATGAAACTCTCCATCTTCTTGATAGGTGAGCCTACACCATCAAAGGTTACCTCTTCTGGAAGTAGAACAGGTAGCTGGTCAGCAGGTACAGGTACTGAGCCACATGATGAACAGTTAACAACAGGGATTGGTGCACCCCAGTAGCGCTGGCGAGAGACACCCCAGTCACGGAGGCGGAAGTTAATCGTTGTACGGCCGCGACCTTTGCTGGCAAGTTCAGAGGCGATCGCTTTGAATGCCATCTCAAATTCGAGGTCATTAAAATCACCCGAGTTACAGAGCACACCTTTCTCGGTGTAGGCCTCTTTGCTCAGATCGACTTCAACATCCTTGCCAATAGGTTTAATAACCTGTTTGATACCTAGACCGTATTTGGTCGCAAACTCCCAGTCGCGCTGGTCGTGTCCAGGTACAGCCATCACTGCGCCTGAACCGTAATCCATCAATACAAAGTTGGCAGTCCACACAGGTACTTTTTCACCTGTAAGAGGGTGTACGGCTTCAAGGCCCAAAGGCATGCCGCGTTTCTCCATGACAGCCATATCCGCTTCGGCCACTTTTTGGTGGCGGCACTCATCAATGAAGGATGCTAGTTCAGGATTGTTCTGCGCCGCTTCAAGTGCCAGCGGGTGTTGAGCTGCTACTGCAACGTAGGTTACACCCATCAGTGTATCGGGACGGGTTGTGAAAACTTCTAGATCACCCTTGCCAGGTACATGGAACATCAGTTCGACACCTTGTGAGCGGCCAATCCAGTTGCGCTGCATAGTGCGAACCTGTTCAGGCCAGCCATCTAGCTGGTCAAGGTCATCTAGCAACTGGTCTGCGTAGTCAGTGATTTTTAGGAACCACTGTGGAATCTTTTTGCGTTCAACCAGAGCGCCTGAACGCCAACCGCGACCATCAATAACCTGTTCGTTGGCCAATACAGTCTGGTCAACTGGGTCCCAGTTCACTTCCGCTTCGCGCTTGTAAACAAGGCCCTTTTCTAGAAGGCGTGTGAAGAACCACTGTTCCCAACGGTAGTACTCTGGGTGACAGGTCGCAAGTTCACGATCCCAGTCATAACCAAAGCCCATCTGCTTCAACTGATTACGCATGTAATCGATGTTGCTGTAGGTCCAGTTTGCTGGTGGTACGTTGTTCTTTAGTGCTGCGTTTTCTGCAGGTAGGCCGAATGCGTCCCAACCCATTGGTTGCAGTACGTTTTTACCCTGCATGCGCTGGTAGCGAGAGATAACATCGCCTATGGTGTAGTTACGTACGTGGCCCATGTGGAGGCGACCACTTGGGTATGGGAACATCGAGAGGCAGTAAAACTTCTCTTTGCTTGAATCTTCTTCGACTTTAAATGCGTCGCTCTCATCCCATTGCTGTTGTACGCGTGGTTCAATTTCCTGCGGATTGTACTGTTCGTTCATCGGCCTGTTATCTACAAATATAAAAACGGCACCAGCTGTTTCGCTTCAAAAATCTTCCGAAATAGAGGCGTTAACTGATACCGCTCAATGGTTAACTCTAGAGTTTTAATCGATAGTACTAAGTGTACAGTAGATCGCCCTGTGCAAACAGTGCGAAGGCACATTCTATTTGCGCCTATTTGCGCTTACTTCTGAATAGATTTGATATGTGTAGCTGGCTCAGTATAGCGAGTAAAGCGAGTAGTAGCACCGGCCAGATGCCGAAGCGTTGATAGGGTGTTTGACCTGTGTAGAACTCAACTTTACCGACCAGTGTTGTTTGGGTCTGGGTTGGGGCGGTTGCGACAATTTCACCCTGCTGGTTAATGAGACCGCTAATGCCGTTATTGGTTGCGCGAATGACCCAGCGGCCATTCTCAACTGCACGCATTCGAGCGATCTCAAAATGCTGTGCAGGTGCGTGGGACCCGGTAAACCAGGTGTCGTTTGAGAGTGTCAAAATTATATCGCGATTCTTGGCGCTCTCTGAGACCAATTCTGGATAGGCGATTTCGTAACAGATGGCGGCGGCAATCTTCGCTTTGTCAGTATCTAAGCCAGTCAACTCGCCGCTAGGTAGACTAAAGCTAGACATGGGAAGGTTGAAAAACTCGATAACTCCACGAAGCTGCTCTTCAAAAGGTAGGTACTCTCCAAAGGGTACTAGTCTCTGTTTATCGTAGATAATTGCTCTGCCCGTCAGGGTGCCAATAGAGTTGTGGTAGAGCCAGCGACCCTCATCATCACGCCATACAGCCCGAGGAAAACCAGATAGAAGAAGCCTATTCTGCTTCTCTAGTTGCTCGGTGAGAGGAGATAGTTGTGCAATCGCTTTGTTAATTAACTTAGGGATGGCGGTTTCCGGCCAGATGATGAGATCGGATTGAGGCGCAGTTTCAGTCATCCTCATGAGGTTCAGAATGTGCGCATCCACGCTGTTGATATCCCACTTTAGGCTCTGTGAGATATTGGGTTGGATGAGCGTCACAGATAGATCGTCACTGCTCTTTTGGGTCCAGTCGTGCGCTAGCAGATAGCTGCTAGCATACAGAATTACTGCACTCATAAGTGCTAGTTTGCTTCGCCCTTGGATTGTTGTCGCTGCGAGTAGGGCGATGGTTAGGACTGCGGCTGAAACTAACCAAACACCACCTATTGGGGCGAGATTTTTTAGAGGTGTATCAATCCAAGCGTAGCCTAAAAGCAACCAGGGGAAGCCTGTTAAAAACCAGCTTCTAAGCCACTCGAATAGAATCCAGATACCAGCAAACAGTAGGGCATTTTGTGCTCCTTTTGAGAGCTTCCTATAGAGCCAAAATTGCACTGCAAATAGCAGGCCTAGAGCGCATGCAAAAAGAAGTGTCATTAGCGCAGCAACAAAGGAGCTCATGCCGCCATGATAGTGAATACTTACGTACACCCACGAGATGCCGCCAAGAAAAAAACCAGAGCCGTAACTCAAGCCAAACTTAAAAGCGGACCTATCTTGTAGCAGGAGGTAGGCCCCGGCGACTGAAATAAGGCTAAAAACTGGATATGAAAAAGGTGCAAACGCGAGTGTTGCGAGTGCACCTAGTATGAGAGCTGCCAGATAAGGAACTGACTTGTCCAGCACCCCTCACTACTCCTTGTGATGATGTACTTGAAGTAGGCGGATGCGACGATTATCGGAAGCCAGAATGGTAAAGGTGAACTGCTCATAACGCACCGTTTCGCCCTTATCTGGGAGGTGGCCAAATTGGCGTGTTACTAGGCCGCCAACAGTATCGAATTCATCATCAGGTAGGCCGACATCGAAATACTCATTGAAGTCTTCAATCGGAGTGAGTGCCTTCACGATAAAGCCGTTATCTTCAAAGGCTTTGATGTTGCCATCATCCTCGTCATCGTCGTGCTCATCTTCGATTTCGCCGACAATCTGCTCAAGAACGTCCTCAATGGTGATAAGACCACCGATACCACCGTACTCATCGACAACAACAGCCATGTGATTACGTGTTACACGGAACTCTCTTAGCAGTACGTTGAGGCGTTTACTCTCCGGAATGAAGGTCACTTTGCGCAGGTGATTATGAATATCGAACTGCTCAAGGTTGCCTTGAAGTGCGTAGGGTAGAAGATCTTTTGCGAGCAGGATGCCAACAATCTCGTCAGGGTTTTCACCGGTCACAGGGAAGCGCGAGTGGGCGCTCTCAATGATCAGTGGCATAAACTCTTGTGGATGTTGGTTAATCTGTACCGAAACCATTTGTGAGCGCGGGATCATTACATCACGCACCTGCATATCGGTAACCTGAATAGCCCCCTCAACAATTGATAGGGCATCTTGGTCTAGGAGGCCTGTTTCATTGGCTTCATAGAGTACTTCGAGAATGTCTTCTCGGGTTTTTGGCTCATCCGAAAAGGCTTGGGCAAGTTTGCCAAAAAAACCTTTGGATGAGCCGCTCGATCGGTCTTCGCTCATGCGTGTATTAACCTCAAATATATGGGTCTGGGATCTGGATTTGGGCGAGAAGCTCGCGCTCAAGTGACTCCATCTCCTCAGCGTCTTCGTCATTTATATGATCGAATCCAAGTAGATGCAAGACGCCATGTACCACCATGTGTGCCCAATGGTGATTTAATTCTTTATTTTGCTCCGCTGCTTCTCGCTCTACAACTGCAGCACAGATGGCTAGATCGCCCAGTATCTCTGCAGGAAAGCCGGGTGGAGCTTCAAACGGAAAGGATAAAACGTTGGTCGGTTTATCTTTGCCGCGGTAATCGCTGTTTAGCTGCTGGCTCTCTGCTTCATCGACAATGCGAATGCAAAGCTCGCCCTCAATTTGCTGCGAGCCGGCAGCTAAATCTGCCCAGCTTTGGAATAGCTCGTCAGATGGAAGCTTGTCTGAATCTATAGCGCGAATGACTTCAAGTGAGATGCTCATTTATGTTCATCCTGCGTTTTTGAAGATGCGTGTTCGGCTTCAAATTTTTCGTATGCTCTGACAATGTGCTGCACGATTGGGTGGCGCACAACATCTTTGGCTTCAAAATGGGTGAAACCTATACCCTTTACATCTTTGAGAACCTGCATGGCGTGAATCAGGCCTGAGCTGGCACCGCGAGGTAGGTCGATTTGGGTACGGTCGCCAGTAATGACTGCAGTAGAACCAAAGCCTATGCGCGTTAGAAACATCTTCATCTGCTCGCGCGTGGTGTTTTGTGACTCATCAAGAATAACAAATGAGCCGTTAAGAGTACGGCCACGCATGTAGGCGAGCGGTGCGATTTCGATCACATTCTTTTCGATCAATTTGGCGACCTTCTCAAAGCCCATCATCTCATACAGAGCATCGTAAAGTGGGCGCAGGTAAGGGTCGACCTTCTGTGTCAGATCGCCAGGCAGGAAGCCAAGTTTTTCACCCGCTTCTACTGCTGGGCGCACGAGTAAGATTCGACTCACCTCTTCGCGCTCCAGTGCCTCTACCGCGGCTGCAACAGCAAGATAAGTTTTACCCGTTCCTGCAGGGCCAATGCCAAAGTTGATGTCGTGGTAGCGAATCATCTGAACGTATTTTTGCTGATTCTCACCGCGTGGACGAATGGTCATTTTGCGGGTGCGAATACTTACTTCATCGCTGACTACAGCTTTATTCACTTCATTGCCAATTCCAGCTTGTTGAAGTGCTAGGTGAACAGACGAGGGTGATAGCGGTTTCCCTGCTAACGACTCCTTGTAGAGCTGCTCCAGCAGCCCGGCAACGGGACGCGATAGACGTATGTCGCCGCCGATACGGAATTTGAACCCTCGGTTGCTGATCGAGACGCCGGTACGCTCTTCTATAAGGCGAAGGTTCTCATCAAACTGCCCAACTAGGTTTGCCAGAGATGCGCCATCTTCAGGCTGTAAACTTAGGTTGAAGCCCTCTTTTGGTTCACTCATTAGTTATCAAGCTCAGAGCCCATTAGCTCGCCAATCAGTGAGTTAGGGTAGGCTTCAACAATCTTAACGTCAGCAAAGTGTCCGATTAGATCTGGGTTGTCCGAACGGAAGTTCACAACACGGTTGTTCTCGGTGCGACCTGATAGCTGGCCAGGATCCTTCTTAGAGTAGCCATTTACTAGAATGCGCTGCGTGCTGCCTACCATGCGGCGGCTGATCTGAAGTGCATTCTGAGTGATGCGTGACTGCAGGATATGTAGACGCTGTTTCTTGGTCTCTTCCGTTACGGTATCCGGCAGATCAGCTGCCGGTGTTCCTGGACGGCGGCTATAGATAAAACTAAACGAAGTATCAAATCCGATATCTTCAATGAGCTTCATGGTCGCTGCAAAATCCTCATCGCTCTCGCCTGGGAAACCGATGATAAAGTCAGAAGAGAAGCTGATTTCTGGGCGCTTCTCTTTAATACGACGCAGTTTTGACTTGTACTCAATCGCAGTATGGCCACGTTTCATCGCCATCAGAATTTTGTCAGAACCACTCTGTACAGGTAGGTGAAGATGGCTGACCAATTCAGGTACTTCGTCATAAACCTCAATCAGGCTGTCTGTAAACTCAACAGGGTGTGAGGTTGTGAAGCGAATACGATCGATCCCTTCAACTGCTGCAACATTGCGAATCAGTTCAGCAAGATCTGCAGTGTCGCCATCATGGGTCGCGCCGCGATAAGCATTAACGTTTTGGCCAAGCAGGTTAACTTCACGGACACCCTGTTCGGCAAGCTCGACAACTTCGGTGATCACGTCATCAAGTGGGCGGCTAACTTCTTCACCACGCGTGTAAGGTACGACACAGAAGGTACAGTACTTGCTGCAGCCTTCCATGACCGATACAAAGGCTTCGGCACCTTCAACTTTTGGTGCTGGTAGGTGATCGAACTTTTCGATTTCAGGGAAGCTGACATCAACAATGCCAACTTTTCCGCCACGGGTATCTTCGATCATCTCAGGTAGACGGTGAAGTGTTTGTGGGCCAAAGATCATATCTACGAAGGGTGCGCGATCTCGAATAGCTTCGCCCTCTTGGCTTGCAACACAGCCGCCCACGCCAATCATAAGCCCCGGCTTCTTCTCTTTCAGAAGGCGCCAGCGACCGAGTTGGTGAAACACTTTTTCCTGCGCTTTCTCGCGAATTGAACAGGTATTTAGAAGCAGTACGTCCGCCTCTTCTGGGTTATCTGTCAGTTCGAGTTTATGGCTTTCACCAAGGAGGTCAGCCATTCGCGCAGAGTCATACTCATTCATCTGACAGCCGTGTGTCTTGATAAAGAGTTTCTTAGTCATGTGTCCACCGTATATCAATTCATATGTGCCGCTATTGCGGGCTCGCGATTATACATTAGGGGTGCTTCGGGTGCTAACAAACTTGTTTTTAGCGACGACGCCCCCATTGAGCATGAATAGTTGTTAAGAGGTGTTTATGGCAAAAGAGAAACGACTCTATCGAGTTGTCTATGTGAATAAAGATAAGGTTTATGAGCTTTTTGTTGAGCAGGTCTACAGCGCAGATCTCTGGGGCTTTGTTGTGCTGGAGGGGTTTGTATTTGGTAGTCATACGGAGATGCTAATAGACCCGGCCGAAGATCGTTTACGTTCAGAATTTGAAGGTGTGAAACGGTCTTTTGTACCTATGCAGGCGATTATTCAGATAGATGAGGTTGAGAAGCGCGGCAAGGTACGTATTAGTGATGCTGAAGGTACGGTTACCGCCTTTCCGGTAATTCCGCCCAAAAAGTAGCACTTAGGGATTAATTGCCTATTGCCCCCAAGAACCCCTGTTTCGTACACTTAAGCTATCCCAATTGTTAAGTGATGCGAGTGTCTGGTGTACGGCGATAAGATAAAGATCTTGGTGACAGGCTCTGAAGGCCAAATTGGTCGTGCCTTCTGCCGCATTGCGAACAAGATTGATCAAATAGAGTTGGTCGCCGTTACGCACCGCAACTTTGACGTCACCAATCTGGAGCAGGTGACTGCTAAGCTCGCTTCCGAATTACCGCACTACGTCCTTAATGGTGCGGGCTTTAATCAGGTGGATGCTGCTGAGGCGCATCCTCATCGCGCTTTTGCTGTTAATGCTGAAGGTCCGCGCTGTCTGGCGCAAGCTTGTCATGACCTCAGTATTCCGTTAATCCATATATCGTCAGACTATATCTTTGATGGTCACTATGAGAGTGGCTATAAAGAGGATGATGAGCCAGCCCCGCTTGGTATTTTTGGTCAATCTAAGTTGCAGGGTGAACAGCATGTACGTGAAGCGCATGCTAAGCACATTATACTTCGCGTCAGTTGGGTCTTTAGTGAGACCGGTGTGAACTACCTCACAAAGATGCTCGATCAAGCGCGTGAGCATAAGACACTGCGTGCAGTTGATGATCGTCGTGGTTGTCCTACGGCCGCGCATGATGTTGCTCGTGTAATACTGGCCATTATGGAGCAGATTGAAGAGGGTGCTGAAGCTTGGGGTACCTACCACTACTCGGGTGCTGAAATTACCACTCGCTACCGGTTCCTTGAGGCGATCATTGCGGCTGCTAGCCAATATGAAGAGTTAGCGGTTAGAAATATTGTGCCTATACCAGGTGCACAGGAGGAGGGGGTTGAACGTCCAACTTCCTCTGTTTTGACCTGTAAAAAGATATTGAACACCTTTGGGGTACGTCAGCGGCCTTGGCGAGTGGACCTGCAGCGTTTGGTGCGTGAGCTCTATGGTCAAGATGGTAGTAAGGTGGTGCAGCCTACAACAGAGACGCGTGCCGAAGCGCTGGGTTCATAAGATCTATCTCTATTAAAATTTTTGCTCTATTTAGGTAATAAAAAACCCCAGGATCCGAAGATGCTGGGGTTTTTTGTTGGAAGCTATCTTACTTAGCTTCTTTACGTGCTTTCGCTTCTGCTACTACAGTCTCAGCTACGTTAGATGGACACTGTGAGTAGTGGCTGAACTCCATAGAGAACTGACCACGACCAGAAGTCATAGTACGTAGGTGTCCGATGTAACCGAACATCTCTGATAGTGGTACGTCAGCTTTGATGCGTACGCCAGTTACACCAGCTTCCTGGTCTTTGATCATGCCGCGACGACGGTTAAGGTCACCGATTACGTCACCTACGTGATCTTCTGGAGTGAACACGTCAACTTTCATTACAGGCTCAAGAAGCTGTGGGTTCGCTTTAGGCATTGACTGACGGAATGCGCCTTTCGCTGCGATTTCGAACGCGATAGCTGATGAGTCGACTGCGTGGTAGCCACCGTCGAATAGTTCAACTGCTACGTCAACTACTGGGTAGCCTGCAACAGTACCTTCTTTCATCATTGATTCGAAGCCTTTCTCAACTGCAGGCCAGAATTCCTTAGGAACGTTACCGCCGACAACTGTAGAAGTGAAAGTGAAACCAGAACCTGGCTCACCTGGCATCATGCGGTAGTCGATCTTACCGTACTGACCTGAACCACCAGACTGTTTCTTGTGCGTGTAGCTATCTTCAACCTTAGTTGTGATCGACTCACGGTAAGCAACCTGTGGTTTACCAACGATAAGTTCAACGCCGTAGGTACGCTTAAGGATGTCAACTTTAACGTCTAGGTGAAGCTCACCCATACCTTTAAGGATGGTTTCGCCTGAATCTTCGTCAGTTTCAACGCGGAATGATGGGTCTTCTGCAACCATCTTACCGATAGCGATACCCATCTTCTCAGAACCGCCTTTGTCCTTAGGAGCAACGGCGATAGAGATTACTGGCTCAGGGAATACCATCGCTTCAAGTGTACATTCGTGTTTCTGGTCACAAAGCGTGTGGCCAGTCTGAACGTTTTTCATACCAACGATTGCAATGATGTCACCAGCCTGTGCTGATGAAATTTCGTTACGTTCGTTAGCGTGCATCTCAACCATGCGGCCGATACGCTCAGTTTTGCCAGTTGCAGAGTTAAGGATGGTGTCACCCTTGTTCAATACACCTGAGTAGATACGTACGAATGTTAGTGCACCGAAGCGGTCATCCATGATCTTGAATGCAAGAGCGCGTAGTGGCTCATCAGCAGATACGATCGCTTTGCCGCCAGTTGGGTTGCCTTCTTCGTCAGTAAGATCCTGTGGATCAACTTCTGTTGGGCTTGGTAGGTAATCTACAACACCGTCTAGTACAAGCTGTACACCCTTGTTCTTGAATGCAGAACCACAGAATGTTGGGAAGAAGTCTAGAGCGATAGTACCTTTGCGGATACAACGTTTGATGTCTTCGATAGATGGCATCTCACCTTCCATGTAAGCCATCATTAGGTCGTCGTCCTGCTCAACAGCTGTTTCGATTAGCTGCTCGTGGTACATCTCTACGTCGTCAACCATGTCCGCTGGGACATCTGTAATTTCGTAGTTTTCAGGAAGACCTGAGTCATCCCATACGTAAGCTTTCTTAGTTAGAACGTCTACAACACCCACGAAGTTCTCTTCAGTACCGATTGGTAGAGTCATGATCAGTGGGTTAGCGCCAAGAACTTTCTTGATCTGGCCGACAACGCGGTAGAAGTCAGCGCCAAGACGGTCTAGTTTGTTGACGAAAATTACACGAGCAACTTCAGACTCGTTTGCGTAGCGCCAGTTAGTTTCTGACTGAGGCTCTACACCGCCAGAACCACAGAATACGCCGACACCGCCGTCGAGTACTTTAAGTGAACGGTAAACTTCTACAGTGAAGTCAACGTGTCCAGGAGTGTCGATGATGTTGAAACGGTGGTCTTTCCAGAAACAGGTCGTTGCTGCAGACTGGATGGTGATACCACGCTCCTGCTCCTGTTCCATGAAGTCGGTAGTAGCAGCACCTTCGTGTACTTCACCTGTTTTGTGGATCTTACCTGTAAGTTTCAGGATACGCTCGGTAGTTGTGGTTTTACCCGCATCTACGTGAGCGAAGATGCCTATGTTGCGGTATTTACTTAGATCAGTCATGGTCTCACTCGAATTCATGAACGTTACAGAACCAGCGAATAATTCGCCTATTCCTTGGAAAAAGTCGCGAGATTATACGCTCCTATACTTTTGTATGGAAGGGTTGATCGAAATGTAATCAGAATGTGTGACATATATATGTATATTCATTTACCGCTTATATAAATCTGACAGTTGTTAAGAAATCGAAAATAGCGAAGAAAAAAATACGGTATTACTTGACTCTAAAGTCGATAGCGTTAAAATTTCGCGCCCAGAAGGATTGCTAACTTTGATTGGCAGTCTTCTTTTTTAATCAAATACAGGAATTAAGCTCGTGGCTAAGCAAGCATTTGAACGTAACAAGCCGCACGTTAACGTTGGTACTATCGGCCACGTTGACCACGGTAAAACAACTCTTACTGCAGCACTTACTCGTGTATGTGCAGAAGTATTCGGTGGTACAGCTGTAGCATTCGACGGTATCGACAAAGCTCCAGAAGAGCGTGAGCGCGGTATCACAATCAACACTTCTCACGTAGAGTACGATTCTAACATTCGTCACTACGCGCACGTTGACTGTCCAGGACACGCCGACTACGTTAAGAACATGATCACTGGTGCTGCTCAGATGGACGGCGCTATCCTTGTTTGTGGTGCGACTGACGGTCCTATGCCACAGACTCGTGAGCACATCCTTCTTTCACGTCAGGTAGGTGTACCTTACATCGTTGTATTCCTAAACAAAGCTGACCTTCTTGCTGAAGACTGTGGCGGCGTTGGTACTGAAGAATATGAAGAGATGCTAGAGCTAGTTAAGATGGAAATCACTGAGCTTCTAGACACTTACGACTTCCCAGGTGATGACACTCCAATCATCGCTGGTTCTGCTCTAATGGCACTTAACGGTGAAGATGCAGACGGTCTTGGTACTTCAGCTGTTAAAGCTCTTGTTGAAGCTCTAGATACTTACATCCCAGAGCCAGTTCGTCTAGTTGACCAGGCATTCCTAATGCCAATCGAGGACGTATTCTCGATCTCTGGTCGTGGTACTGTAGTAACTGGTCGTATCGAGCGCGGTATCCTTAAAGTGGGCGACGAGATCGAAATCGTTGGTATCCGTGATACTCAGAAATCTACTTGTACTGGTGTTGAGATGTTCCGTAAACTTCTTGACGAAGGCCGTGCTGGTGAGAACTGTGGTGTTCTTCTACGTGGTACTAAGCGTGATGACGTTGAGCGCGGTCAGGTTCTTTGTAAGCCAGGCACTACTAAGCCTCACACTCAGTTCGAAGGCGAAGTATACGTACTAAGCAAAGATGAAGGTGGTCGTCACACTCCATTCTTCAAAGGTTACCGTCCACAGTTCTACTTCCGTACTACTGACATCACTGGTGCTGTAGAGCTTCCAGAAGGTGTAGAAATGGTAATGCCAGGTGATAACATCAAGATGAATGTTACGCTAATCAACCCAATCGCAATGGACGAAGGTCTACGTTTCGCAGTTCGCGAAGGTGGCCGTACTGTTGGCGCTGGCGTTGTATCTAAGATCATCGCTTAATTGCTGATAATCTTCTAAAGAAAACCCGCTCTCGAGCGGGTTTTTTTATGTCCAGGGATGGGCGGTATCCTGAAATTGCAGGAGCAAATTTCAGGGTATGCCTAAAACTAAATCTGTAGTTGACCTACCGGTTTAAATTCAAGTAGAATTTGCGTCCCTTCATTTGAGGGGAGGTCGGCTATTGCCGTTTGTTTAATTTTTTAGGAAATGCGTGATCAAAATGCAGAACCAAAAAATCAGAATTCGTCTGAAAGCTTTTGACCATCGTCTGATCGATACTTCGGCTCAGGAGATCGTTGAAACCGCTAAGCGAACTGGTGCTCAGGTCCGTGGTCCGATCCCACTTCCTACTCGCAAAGAGCGTTACACCGTTCTGATCTCTCCGCACGTCAACAAAGACGCGCGTGATCAGTACGAAATTCGTACGCACAAGCGTGTTCTAGATATCGTTGAGCCAACAGAAAAAACTGTTGATGCTCTAATGAAACTAGATCTCGCAGCGGGTGTAGAAGTGCAGATCAGCCTAGGCTAATAGCACGCGCTAATATATTAATTTTTATTAATGAAGCGCTATTTGTGGAATATCCCTGTAAAGGGTAGCCGTAGTGGGTAACAGCCCCGTACACAACTGGCAAGAGGTAATTAAAATGTCATTAGGACTAATCGGACGTAAAGCGGGCATGACCCGTGTCTTCACTGAAGACGGCGTATCCGTGCCAGTCACCGTCATCGAGGTGGAACCGAACCGCGTGACTTGTGTGAAGACCGTTGATACAGACGGTTACGCAGCTGTGCAGGTGACTACTGGTGCTAAGAAAGCAAATCGTCTTTCTAAGCCAGAAGCAGGTCACTTTGCTAAAGCAGGCGTTGAAGCAGGTGCAGGTTTGTGGGAGTTTCGCGCGAATGGTGATGAGGAAATCAACGTTGGTGATTCACTAACAGTTGAGCGCTTCCAAGCTGGTCAGAAAGTAGACGTTACAGGTCAAACTAAAGGTAAGGGTTTCCAGGGTGGCGTTAAGCGCTGGAACTTCGCTACTCAGGATGCGACTCACGGTAACTCACTATCTCACCGTGCTCCGGGTTCAATCGGCCAGTGTCAAACACCGGGTCGCGTTTTTAAAGGTAAAAAGATGGCAGGGCACATGGGTGCTGAGCGTCAAACTACACAAAGCCTTGAGGTTGTACGTGTAGACGCTGAGCGCGGTTTGCTTCTCATCAAGGGTGCTGTTCCTGGTGCTCCTGGTGGCGATGTTATCGTTAAACCAGCAGTTAAAGCGCGCGGCTAAGGGAGATTGATATGAATTTAAATCTGACTGGCGCCAAAGGTTCGGTAGAAGTTGCCGATACTGCGTTTGGTAAAGAGTTTAACGAAGCTCTAGTGCACCAGGTTGTTACTGCTTACATGGCAGGCGGCCGTCAGGGTACTAAAGCTCAGAAAACACGCTCAGAAGTAGCTGGTGGTGGTGCTAAGCCATTCCGTCAGAAAGGTACAGGTCGTGCTCGTCAGGGTACTACTCGTTCTCCAATCTGGCGCACTGGTGGTGTTACGTTCGCTGCTAAGCCACGTAACTACGATCAGAAAGTTAACAAGAAGATGTACCGCGCTGCGATGCGTTCTATCTTGTCTGAGCTTGTACGTCAGGAGCGTCTAGTTGTTGTTGAGAACTTCTCTGTGGAGTCTCCAAAAACTAAGCAGTTCCTAGCGAAAATGAAAGAGTTCGACCTGAGCAATGCTCTGGTAGTGACAGAAGAAGTTGATCTTAACCTGTACCTTGCTGCACGAAACGTGCCACATGTAGATGTGCGCGATGCCGCTGCAATTGATCCAGTTAGCTTGATCGGCTTTGACAAAGTTGTTGTGACTGTCCCTGCTCTGAAGAAGATCGAGGAGGTGTTCGCATGAACCAGGAACGCGTATACAAAGTGTTGCTAGGACCGCACATCTCTGAGAAAGCTACAATCGTAGCTGAAGATTCTCAGCAGGTTGTTTTCCGTGTATCTAGCGATGCAACTAAACCTGAGATCAAGACTGCTGTAGAGCAGCTTTTCAACGTTAAGGTTGCAGCTGTAAACGTTCTGAACGCTAAAGGTAAGACTAAGCGTACTCAACGTGGTCTAGGTAAACGTAACGATGTACGTAAAGCGTACGTTCGTCTAGCTGAAGGCTCAGAAATTGATTTTCTGGCTGCTGGCGAATAAGGGAGGGATGAGTAATGGCTACTGTTAAAGCAAAACCGACTTCCCCAGGGCGTCGTCACGTCGTAACTGTTAAAGGTGTTGAGCTTCACAAAGGCAAACCTTTCGCAGCTTTGGTCGAAAAGAAATCTAAGTCTGGTGGTCGTAACAACAACGGTCGTATCACGACTCGTCACGTTGGCGGCGGTCACAAGCAGGCTTACCGTGTTATCGATTTCCGTCGTAATAAAGATGGTATCCCAGCTGTTGTAGAGCGTCTGGAATACGATCCAAACCGCTCAGCGCACATTGCACTGCTTAAATATGCAGACGGTGAGCGTCGTTACATCATCGCTCCAAAAGGCGTTGAAGCGGGTGCGGCAATCATGTCTGGTGAGCAGGTTGATATCAAACCAGGTAACTGTATGCCGCTGCGCAACATGCCTGTTGGTTCAACTATTCACTGTATCGAATTGAAGCCTGGTAAAGGTGCTCAGCTTGGTCGTTCAGCAGGTGCTGCGGTTCAGCTAGTTGCTCGTGAAGGTCAGTACGCGACTATACGTCTACGTTCTGGCGAAATGCGCAAAGTATTGTCTGAATGTCGTGCAACTCTTGGTGAAGTGGGCAACGGCGAGCATAGCCTTCGTGTATTGGGTAAAGCTGGTGCTACGCGCTGGCGCGGTGTTCGTCCTACCGTTCGCGGTGTGGTAATGAACCCTGTTGATCACCCACACGGCGGTGGTGAAGGTCGTACTTCTGGTGGTCGTCATCCTGTGACTCCATGGGGCGTACCGACTAAGGGCTACAAAACTCGTAAGAACAAGCGTACTGATAAGCTTATCGTACGTGATCGTCGTAAGTAAGAGGATACAGCTGTGCCACGTTCATTGAAGAAAGGTCCATTTATCGACCTTCACTTGTTGAAAAAGGTAGAAGCTGCAATTGAGGGCGGTGACCGCAAGCCTATTAAGACTTGGTCTCGTCGCTCTACAATCTTTCCAAACTTTGTTGGATTGACTATTGCAGTACACAACGGCCGCCAGCATGTCCCAGTATTCGTTACTGAGGAAATGGTAGGTCATAAGCTGGGTGAATTTGCACTGACTCGTACTTTCAAGGGTCACGTTGCAGATAAGAAGGCTAAGAAGTAATAGGAGTTGATGATGGAAGCTATTGCAAAGCATAACGGCGCCCGCATCTCTGCACAGAAAGCTCGTCTGGTTGCTGACCAGATCCGTGGCAAATCTGTCGGTGAAGCTCTGAACATTCTTGCGTTCAGCACTAAAAAAGGTGCGCACCTAGTTAAGAAAGTGCTTGAGTCTGCTATCGCAAACGCAGAGCACAATGAAGGCGCTGACATTGACGAACTTCGCGTTGCGACTGTTTTCGTTGATGAAGGCATGACCATGAAACGTATTCGTCCGCGTGCTAAGGGTCGAGCTGATCGTATTTTGAAACGCTCGTGCCATATCACGGTTAAGGTCGCAGACTAAGAGCTGAGTACTAGGAGATTTAATCATGGGTCAAAAGGTTAACCCAACCGGTATTCGACTTGGTGTCGTTAAAGATCACACTTCTGTGTGGTATGCGGACAAAGCCGATTACGCGAAAAAACTGCTAAACGATCTTGAAGTACGTAAGTACCTTGAGAAGCAGCTAGAAAAAGCATCTGTAAGCCGCATCGAAATCGAGCGTCCTGCACAGAATGCTAAGATCACCATCCACACTGCCCGTCCAGGTATCGTGATTGGTAAGAAAGGTGAAGACGTAGAAGTTCTTCGTTCAACTTGTTCTAAGATGATGGGTGTACCTGTACAGCTAAACATCGAAGAGATTCGTAAGCCAGATTTGGATGCGAAACTAGTTGCGCAGAACATTGCGGGTCAGCTTGAGCGTCGTGTTATGTTCCGTCGCGCTATGAAGCGCGCTGTACAGAACACCATGCGTGCTGGCGCGAAAGGTATCAAGATCTCTCTTGCAGGCCGTCTAGGTGGTGCTGAGATCGCGCGTACTGAGTGGTACCGTGAAGGCCGTGTGCCTCTACACACTCTGCGTGCTGATATCGACTACGCGACCTACGAAGCTCACACCACCTACGGTGTGATCGGTATCAAAACGTGGATCTTCAAAGGCGAAATCCTTGGCGGCATCGAACAGGTGCGTGCTGAGAAGAAAGCGCCTGCGAAGAAGGCTAAGTGAGGTAGACGTCAATGTTACAACCAAAGCGTCTAAAATTCCGTAAGGTATTTAAAGGCCGTAACCGCGGTCTTGCTCAGCGCGGCAGCAGCGTAAGCTTCGGCGAATTCGCTCTTAAAGCTACTGAGCGCGGTCGCATCACTGCACGTCAGATCGAAGCGGCTCGTCGTACCATGACTCGTCACGTTAAACGTGGTGGTAAAATCTGGATCCGTGTGTTCCCAGATAAGCCGATTACTGGCAAGCCACTAGAAGTGCGTATGGGTAAAGGTAAAGGTAGCGTTGAGTACTGGGTTGCTCAGATTCAGCCAGGTAAGGTTCTTTTCGAGATGTCAGGTGTGCCTGAAGATCTTGCAAAAGAAGCATTCAACCTAGCGGCTGCTAAGCTTCCTTTGAATACAACTGTTGTTAAGCGGACGGTGATGTAATGAAAGCTACTGAACTACGTGATAAGTCCGTAGAAGAGTTGCAGCAGTCTCTGCTGTCTCTTCTCAAGGACCAGTTTAACCTGCGTATGCAGAAAGCTACTGGCCAGTTGGCACAGACTCACATGTTGGGTCAGGTTCGTCGCGACATTGCTCGCGTTAA
This sequence comes from Marinobacterium sp. LSUCC0821, assembly GCF_012848475.1. Taxonomy (NCBI): domain Bacteria; kingdom Pseudomonadati; phylum Pseudomonadota; class Gammaproteobacteria; order Oceanospirillales; family Oceanospirillaceae; genus Marinobacterium; species Marinobacterium sp. LSUCC0821. Next base: position 1,534,991 of record NZ_CP051666.1, on the reverse strand, counting down.
GACTGTACTTAACGAAAAGCAGGTGACTAAATGAGTGCTGAAAAACGTACACGTACTGTGACCGGTAAGGTTATCAGTGACAAGATGGATAAAACCATCACTGTGCTAGTAGAGCGCAAGGAAAAGCACCCTATCTACGGTAAATTCGTTAAGCGTTCAACTAAGTTGCACGCACATGACGAAAAGAATGAATGCCAGATGGGTGATCTTGTGACTATCGCAGAGAGTCGCCCTTTGTCCAAGACTAAAACTTGGTCATTGGTACGCATTGAAGAACGTGGAGCGAAGGTGTAAACTATTGCACCTTTGATTCACCAGTCACTTCGTTCGCTGTTTGTAATGAAGGGTGAACGAAGATTAAGAGATTGTGGAGTAGACCATGATTCAAACTGAAACGATGCTTGATGTCGCTGATAACAGCGGTGCTAAGCGAGTGCAGTGTATTAAGGTCCTGGGCGGTTCACACCGTCGTTACGCTAATGTTGGCGATGTTATCAAGGTTACCGTTAAAGAAGCGGCGCCTCGTGGCAAAGTTAAGAAAGGCCAGGTACTTAAGGCTGTCGTAGTACGTACCCGTAAAGGTGTTCGTCGTCCAGATGGTTCATTAATCCGTTTTGATGTTAACTCAGCGGTTCTTTTGAACAACAACGACGCTCCAATCGGAACTCGTATCTTCGGGCCAGTAACGCGTGAGCTTCGCTCAGAGAAGTTCATGAAGATCATTTCCCTGGCGCCTGAAGTGCTATAAGACCCTGTTTTTACAGAGTTTTATTTGAAAACGCCAAGCTCGCGAGAGTTTGGCGTTTTTGAGCATGAGGAAGGTAGTAGGAAACGTAAGGTAATTTAAAATGCGTAAGATTAAACGTGACGACGAAGTCATCGTAATCGCAGGCAAAGATAAGGGTAAGCGCGGCAAAGTTATGCGTGTACTCGAAAACGATCGTTTGATCGTGTCTGGCATCAATATGGTGAAAAAACACCAGAAGCCAAACCCAATGCTGCAGCAGCCGGGTGGCATCATCGAGAAGGAAGCGGCTATCGCTACTTCTAACGTTGCTATTTTTAATGCTGCCACTGGTAAAGGCGACCGTGTAGGCTTCAAGACTCTTGAAGATGGCACGAAAGTTCGCTTCTACAAATCAACTGGCGAATTCGTTGGATAAGAGGAGTAGAACAGATGTCTAGATTAAAATCGCTTTACGATTCAGAAGTTAAACTGAGTCTAAAAGAAGAATTGAATTCACCAAACGTAATGGCAGTGCCACGTATCACCAAAATCACTCTTAACATGGGTGTTGGTGAAGCGCTAGCGGACAAGAAAGTTCTTGAAAACGCTGTAGGCGAGATGACTCAGATTTCTGGTCAGAAACCTGTTGTTACTAAAGCACGTAAATCTGTAGCGGGCTTCAAAGTTCGTGAAGGTTGGCCAATCGGTTGTAAGGTAACTCTACGCGGCGAGCGTATGTGGGAGTTCCTTGACCGTCTGGTAGACGTTGCTATTCCACGTATTCGTGACTTCCGTGGTCTAAACCCTAAGTCATTTGATGGTCGTGGTAACTACAGCATGGGTGTTAAAGAGCAGATTATCTTCCCAGAGATCGACTACGATAAAGTAGACGCTCTACGTGGTCTTGATATTACTATCACGACTACTGCGAAGACTAACGACGAAGGTCGTGCTCTACTAGCTGCCCTGCAGTTCCCGTTCAAGTCATAAGGAAGGGTTGAATAATGGCTAAGGTATCTATGAAGAACCGCGAAGCTAAGCGCGAAAAATTGGCGGCTAAATACGCTGAGAAACGTGCTGCGCTTAAGGCGATCATCGTATCTCCAAACTCTTCTGAAGAAGAAGCTTGGGAAGCACAAGTTGCGTTGCAGAAACTGCCACGTGATGCTAGCCCAGTACGTAAACAGCGTCGTTGTCAGGTGACAGGTCGTCCACATGCGGTTTACCGCAAGTTCGGTCTATCACGTATCAAACTACGTGAAGCTGCAATGCGCGGCGACGTACCGGGTCTTAAGAAAGCTAGCTGGTAATTACCAGCTAGTCCAACGGTAAGCGCAGTGGTCAGGGCCTCGCATAAGCGGGGCTACCGCGCTGCGCTGCACATGAGAAGGAAAAAAGCATGAGCATGCAAGACACGCTCGCGGATATGTTCACTCGCATCCGCAACGGTCACATGGCTGAGAAAGCAGCAGTTGCAATGCCATCTTCGAAGCAGAAAGTAGCTATCGCTAAAGTTCTGCAGGAAGAGGGTTACATCGCTGGCTTCGCAGTTGAAGGTGATGTTAAGCCTGTGCTGTCTATCGAACTTAAATACTTCGAAGGCAAGCCAGTAATCGAAGAGATCAAACGCGTAAGCAAGCCATCTCTACGTATCTACAAATCTGCATCAGATCTTCCGAAAGTTTCGGATGGTCTTGGTATCGCTATCATCTCTACTAGCAAAGGTGTAATGACCGATCGCGCAGCGCGCGCTGCTGGTATTGGTGGCGAAGTAGTCTGCACAGTATTCTAAGGGGTATTTACGATGTCACGTATCGCTAAAGCGCCTGTTACTGTGCCAGCTGGCGTTGAGATTTCAATCTCTGGTCAGTCACTCACTGCTAAAGGCAAAAATGGTCAGTTGACTCATGAAATCCACCCATCAGTTACTGTTGAACAGGCTGAAGGTGCGCTGCAGTTCGCTGCTCGCGATGGTGCGAAGCAGTCAGTTGCACTAGCTGGAACAACTCGTTCACTAGTAAACAACATGGTTACTGGTGTTAACGAAGGCTTCAAGAAAGAGTTGACCCTTGTTGGTGTCGGTTACCGTGCTTCTGTAGCTGGTAGCACTCTAAACCTTAACCTAGGTTTCTCTCACCCAATCGAGTACGCACTGCCAGAAGGTATCAAGGCGGAAGTACCAAACGTAACAACTGTTGTTCTTACGGGTGCTGATAAACAGGTTCTTGGTCAGGTGGCAGCAGAAATTCGTGGATTCCGTCCACCAGAGCCTTACAAAGGTAAAGGTGTTCGCTACTCTACTGAATATGTTCGCCGTAAAGAAGCTAAGAAGAAGTAAGGTAGGGTTATGAACGCAAACAAAGAAACTCGTTTACGTCGCGCTCGTCGCTCACGCTCTAAAATGCGTGAAGTGGGTGCTGTACGTCTGTGCGTTAACCGCACACCGCGTCATATCTATGCGCAAGTGATCTCTGCTGATGGCAGCACTGTACTAGCTTCTGCTTCTACAGTTGAAAAAGATCTGCGTGAAGGCGCAACTGGTAACGTTGAAGCTGCTAAGAAGGTTGGTGCTCTTATTGCCGATCGTGCTAAAGCAGCAGGTGTTAGCCAGGTAGCGTTTGACCGCTCTGGTTTTAAATACCACGGTCGTGTGGCTGCTCTTGCAGACGCTGCACGTGAAGGCGGTCTGGAATTCTAAGGGTCTCTATTATGGCAAATCACGAACAGAAAGACGGTGAACTGCAAGAGAAGCTTGTTCAAGTTAACCGTGTAGCCAAAGTTGTTAAGGGTGGTCGCATATTTAGCTTCACAGCTCTTACAGTAGTTGGCGATGGCAAAGGCCGAGTAGGCTTTGGTCGCGGCAAGGCACGTGAAGTACCTGTCGCAATTCAGAAAGCGATGGAGCAAGCTCGTCGTAACATGGTGAGCGTTTCTCTTAATGCTCATACTTTGCAGTACCCAGTTAAAGCAACTCACGGCGCTTCAACTGTATACATGCAGCCAGCTTCTGAAGGTACTGGTGTTATCGCAGGTGGTGCGATGCGTGCAGTGCTTGAATTAGCAGGTGTAGAAAACGTATTGGCTAAGTGCTACGGCTCAACTAATCCAGTAAACGTTGTGCGTGCGACTGTTAAAGGTCTATCGCAGATGTCGTCTCCTGAAGATGTTGCTGCTAAGCGCGGTATGTCAGTTGACCAGATTCTGGGGAACTAATCGATGGCTAAGAAAACAGTAAAAGTAACACTGGTTCGTAGTCCAATCGGTATCCTTCCGGGTCACAAAGCGACCCTTACAGGTCTAGGTCTACGTCGTATCAACCACTCTGTAGAGTTGGAAGACACTCCATCAGTACGTGGCATGATTAACAAAGTCATCTACATGCTTCGTGTAGAAGATTAATAGAGGAGTCTCCCATGCGTTTGAATACTCTTCGCCCGGGTGCCGGTTCTAAACACGCTCCTAAACGTGTTGGTCGCGGTATCGGCTCCGGACTAGGTAAGACTGGTGGCCGTGGTCACAAAGGTCTGAAATCTCGCTCAGGTAGCAGTGTGCGCCCGGGTTTTGAAGGCGGTCAGATGCCTATCCAGCGTCGTCTGCCAAAGTTTGGTTTTACGTCTCGTCAAGCACGTTATGTTGCTGAGATTCGTTTGAACGAACTAGTGGCTTGTGGTGTCGATATCGTCGACCTAGCAGCCCTAAAACAGGCTGACATTATTCGTGAAGAGATCACCTCTGCACGTGTAATTCTGTCTGGTGAAATTACCAAAGCAGTAACCGTCAAAGGTCTTAAAGTGACTAAAGGCGCTCAGGCTGCTATTGAAGCTGCCGGTGGTAAGGTAGAAGCGTAATGGCAAAAAAAGGACAAGTACCAGCAGGAATGGGTAGTGGCTTAGGCGAGCTTTGGGCACGTCTTCGCTACGTCGCTATTGCGATCATTGTGTATCGTATTGGTGCACACATTCCGGTACCGGGGATCAACCCAGACCGCCTAGCAGCACTGTTTGATCAGAATCAGGGAACTATCCTGAGTCTGTTCAACATGTTCTCTGGTGGTGCACTTGAGCGTATGTCTATTCTTGCGCTGGGTATCATGCCGTACATCTCTGCATCTATTATTATGCAGTTGATGACAGCAGTTAGCCCGCAGCTTGAGCAGCTTAAGAAAGAGGGTGAATCTGGTCGTCGTAAGATTAACCAGTACACTCGCTACGGAACGGTTGCACTTGCTACTGTTCAGGGCTTGGGTATGACGGTTGGTCTAGCTAACCAGGGTGTTGCATTCTCAACTGCGTTTAACTTCTACTTTGTAGCTGTTATTACGCTTGTTGCAGGTGCTGTATTCCTTATGTGGCTTGGTGAGCAGATCACAGAACGTGGTATCGGTAACGGTATCTCTATTCTGATCTTCTCGGGCATTGTGGCAGGTCTTCCTGGTGCAATCGGTCAGTCCTTTGAGTCGGCTCGTCAGGGTGATTTAAACATCCTGGCGCTGCTTGCGATCGCTGTAATTGCTGTTGCGACAGTTGGTTTTGTTGTGTTCATGGAACGCGCACAACGTCGTATCACAATTAACTATGCGAAACGTCAGCAGGGTAACCGCGTATATGCGGGACAAACTAGCCATTTGCCACTTAAAGTGAATATGGCGGGTGTTATCCCACCTATTTTCGCAAGCTCTATCCTTCTGTTCCCTGCATCACTTGGTCAATGGTTTGGCCAGTCTGAGGGAATGAGTTGGCTTCAGGATGTTGCATTGGCGCTTGGCCCTGGTCAGCCGCTATACATTCTGTTGTTTGCTGCTGCAATTATCTTCTTCTGCTACTTCTATACTGCGATTATGTTTAATCCACGTGAAGTTGCAGATAACCTGAAGAAATCGGGTGCCTTCATTCCTGGTATTCGTCCTGGTGAACAGTCTGCTCGTTACATCGACAGCGTACTTAGCCGCCTAACTCTGTTCGGTGCTATGTACATCACTGCAGTATCTTTGATGCCGCAGGCGATGGTTGTTGCTTGGAACGTGCCTTTCTACTTCGGTGGTACTTCGTTACTTATCGTTGTAGTTGTGGTAATGGACTTCATGGCTCAGGTGCAATCGCATCTAATGTCACACCAGTATGAGTCCCTGATGAAGAAATCAAATCTTAAGGGCGGCGCGGGTCTCCTGCGTTAAGCCAAAGAGGTGAATCATGAAAGTACGTGCATCTGTTAAAAAGATTTGCCGTAACTGCAAGATCGTACGTCGTAACGGTTCTGTTCGCGTGATCTGCAAGGTTGAACCTCGTCATAAACAGCGTCAGGGTTAATTCCTAAGCTGTGACGAGGCGGAAGAGCGCAGTGATTTGATTTGTAACGAATCATCATGTATCATTGCGCGCCTTCCACGAACTGATTGAATTTCGTACCGGTTCGACCGGAAGCGTATATATTTAACTTATGGAGTAAATTGAATGGCCCGTATTGCAGGCGTCAATATTCCTGACAACAAGCATGCGGTAATTTCACTTACCTACATCTTTGGGGTCGGCCGCACTACTGCTCAGCAGATCTGTGCCGCTGCTGGCATCGCTGAATCTGTAAAGATCGGTGATCTGTCAGAAGAAGTCCTAGAGACTGTCCGTGGTGAAGTTGCCAAGTTTACTGTCGAAGGTGACCTTCGTCGTGAAGTAAACATGAGTATCAAGCGTCTTATGGATCTTGGTTGTTTCCGTGGTATCCGTCACCGTCGTCATTTGCCGGTGCGCGGTCAGCGTTCTAAAACAAACGCGCGTACCCGTAAGGGCCCACGTAAACCGATCCGTAAGTAAGCGATAGGAATTACGAACTATGGCTAAGCCGAGTAATCGCACACGTAAAAAAGTTAAAAAGCAGGTAGTTGATGGCCTAGCGCACATCCACGCCTCTTTTAACAACACCATTATTACCATTACCGATCGTCAGGGTAATGCTCTTTCATGGGCTACTTCAGGGGGCTCTGGCTTCCGTGGTTCTCGTAAGAGCACACCGTTCGCTGCACAGGTTGCTGCTGAACGTGCTGGTCAAGCTGCACTTGAGTACGGCTTGAAAAACCTAGACGTGTTTGTGAAGGGCCCTGGTCCTGGTCGCGAGTCTGCAGTGCGTGCACTGAATGCTTGTGGCTACAAAATCACAAACATCACCGATGTGACGCCTATCCCACACAACGGATGTCGTCCACCGAAGAAACGTCGCGTTTAATCTGGAGACGGTAAGTAATTATGGCTCGTTATATTGGACCTAAGTGCAAACTGTCACGTCGCGAAGGCACCGATCTCTTTCTTAAGAGTGGTGTTCGTGCTCTAGACAGTAAGTGCAAGGCTGAGACTAATCCTGGTGTACACGGCGCTCGTCGCGGTCGTCTATCAGATTACGGTCTACAGCTACGTGAAAAACAGAAAGTTCGTCGTATCTACGGAGTGCTAGAGAAGCAGTTCCGTGGTTACTACAAAGAAGCAGACCGTCGCAAGGGTGCAACAGGTGTAAACCTTCTGCAACTTCTTGAAGGCCGTCTAGACAACGTTGTTTACCGCATGGGCTTCGGTTCTACACGTGCAGAAGCACGTCAGATCGTTTCTCACCGTTCTATCACTGTGAACGGTCAGGTAGTAAACATCGCTTCATTCCAAGTGAATGCTGGCGACGTTGTTGCAGTACGTGAAAAAGCTAAGAACCAGCTTCGCATTAAAGCGGCGTTGGAACTTGCTGCACAGCGTGCACCAGTAGAGTGGATCGAAGTTGATTCGGCGAAAATGGAAGGTACTTACAAGTCAATTCCAGAACGCTCTGATCTTTCTTCAGAAATCAACGAACAGTTGATTGTTGAGCTCTACTCTAAGTAATTAATTAACTGGTGGAACTATGCAGCGTTCAGTAAATGAGTTTCTAAGCCCACGTCATATTGACGTACAGGAGATCAGCAAGACTCGCGCTAAGGTTACTTTGGAACCTCTAGAGCGTGGCTTCGGTCATACCTTGGGTAACGCGCTGCGCCGCATCCTTCTCTCTTCAATGCCTGGCTGTGCCATCACTGAAGTTGAGATTGATGGTGTTCTGCATGAGTACAGCACCATTGAGGGTGTTCAGGAAGATGTCATTGAGATCCTTCTGAACCTCAAAGGTGTTGCTGTTACTATGCACAACAACGATGAAGCGGTGCTGACTATCAATAAATCTGGCCCTGGCGCAGTTACTGCTGCCGATATTCAGGTTAACCAAGATGTTGAGATCGCAAACCCGGAACACGTGATTGCTACCCTAACTGGTGCTAGCAGTCTGAACATGCGCCTGACTGTTACTCGTGGTCGTGGCTATGTGCCTGCTGATGCACGCAATAGCGAAGACGATGAAACACGTGCAATTGGTCGCCTGATGTTGGATGCGAGCTACAGCCCTGTCCTACGCGTTTCTTACGCAGTAGAAGCAGCGCGCGTAGAGCAGCGTACTGACCTCGATAAACTGGTAATCGATATTGAGTCTAACGGCACAATCGATCCAGAAGAGTGCATTCGTCGTGCAGCAACAATTCTGCAGCAGCAGCTAGCAGTATTTGTTGATCTCGAAGATGCGAGCGAGCAGGCTAAGGCAGAACCAAGTGAACCTGAGATCGATCCTGTGCTTCTCCGCCCAGTTGATGATCTTGAGTTGACTGTACGTTCCGCAAACTGTTTGAAGGCTGAGCAGATCTACTACATCGGTGACCTTATCCAGCGCACCGAAGTTGAACTGTTAAAAACTCCGAACTTGGGTAAAAAGTCACTCACAGAGATCAAGGACGTTCTTGCGTCTAAAGGTCTGTCACTGGGTATGCGTCTAGAGAACTGGCCACCAGCTAGTCTCAAAGGCGAAGACAAAGCGGCTTCTTGAGCTGGCTTTAGCTAAGTTTTAAAGGATATAGAAGATGCGTCATCGTAAATCTGGCCGTCAGTTGAATCGTAACAGCTCTCACCGTAAGGCGATGTTCAAGAACATGGCTGTCTCTTTGATCGAACACGAGTTGATCAAAACGACTTTGCCTAAAGCTAAAGAACTACGTCGCGTGGTTGAGCCTCTGATCACACTGGCTAAAACTGATTCTGTTGCTAACCGTCGTCTTGCATTTGCTCGTACACGTAGCGACGCAGCAGTAGGTAAATTGTTCAACGAACTGGGTTCACGCTACTCACAGCGTCCAGGTGGTTACGTACGTATCCTTAAGTGTGGTTTCCGTTCTGGCGACTCTGCACCTATGGCTTACGTAGAACTAGTTGATCGTCCTGCAGCGGCTTCTGAGTCTTCTGAAGACTAAGAAGTAGATCAAATATAAAAACCCGGCTATTGCCGGGTTTTTTATTGTCTAAATTTTTTACTCTTATCGATATGCAAACTGCATATACAAAAAGAGGGAGAACTGATTTCTCCCTTGTGCGCTCGTGAATGCTGATTAATTCATCATACCCACAAGTGTTAGTGAGATCGATGGGAAGGCAATCAGTAGGATTAGCCTCAATAGATCTACAGTAATGAAAGGTATTAGGCCCTTGAAGATATCTTGGAAGGCTACATTCGGTAGAGTTGCCTTCAACACAAACACATTCATACCTATAGGTGGTGTGATTAGTGCTATCTCTGTAACAACTACAACGACTATACCGAACCAAACGAGATCGAAACCATTTGCAGTCACTAGTGGGACGAATAGCGGTACACAGATAAGTATGATCGCCAACGAGTCCATGACACAACCTAATAATAAGAAGATCAACATAATGGCTGCGATGAGTTCATAACTTGATAGGCCTGAAGATTGAACTGCATCGAGAATCCCTTCTGCCAAACCAGAGAATGAGACCAGTTTTGCAAATAGCATTGCACCAAACAGAACGGTGTAGAGCATGACTGAAGTAAATGCTGAATCTAGAAAGATATGTCTAAATGCGCTCCAACTCATACGACGCTGAACTAGGGAAATAATTAAGGCAAAGCCTGCTCCCATTCCAGCTGCTTCTGTAGGTGTGAAGAATTTTGCGTATATTCCTCCAAAGATCAGGAAAAATAGCATGAAGAATGGCCATACGCCCTTCAGGGATGCAATCTTCTCTTGAATCGTCGAACCCTCTCCACGTGGTGCGTGTTCTGGCTTAAATATAGCGACGATATAGATGGCTAGAAGGTATAAACCCACCCCTAGCATTCCAGGTACAACGCCTGCAATAAATAGCTCACCAATGTTGGTTTGCGTCAAAATGCCATAGATCATCAATATAATTGATGGCGGTATTAGGATGCCAAGCGTGCCACCCGCAGCAATAGATGCTGAGGCTAGAGAATCTGAGTAGCCATACTTCTTCATGCTAGGGTAAGCCACTTTCGACATGGTCGCTGCGGTTGCAAGGCTTGAACCACACACTGCACTGAAGCCCGCGCAAGTCACCATGGTTGATAGTGCTAGGCCGCCACGTACTCTTCCAAGGTAGGCGTTAGCAGCTCTGAATAGGTCTGCTGCAATGCCTGTCTTAGAGAGAATGTTACCCATCAGAATAAATAGTGGAACGACTGCAAGATCATATGAGAAGACAGCCTCAGATATGGTCATCGACAGCATTGTGATAGAGGTGGAGTAGCCATAATCCCACGCGATACCAAAGAAACTAACAGTAAGTAGTGAAAAGGCTAGGGGTACGCGAAGGAATGCTAAAACAAGTACAAGTGCTAATGCGATTAGTCCGAGTGTCATAGTGCCTCCTCGGTGTTTATTGCCTCATGGGTACGTTTCGGCATAAGACTTGTTGCGGCGCTAGCAAAGGCGCCAGTTGCCATTAGGTAGTACATATATTCTCTTGGTATTAGCAGCTCGTGGCTCACTTCAATAATCTCTTTTGCGTCCATTGCTGCAATCACAAACTGATAGCCAATTAGGGCAAGTGCGCAGGTTAGTAGAAGTTGGATAAGGTGGTGCCACCAGCGCATCGAATCTTGGAGTAACCAGCGGTCTAGAAGGTCAACGCAGAGGTGTCCTCTTGCTGATGTGAGTAAAGGTAGGCCTGAAAATACAATTACGGCCATGAGGTGTTCAGTAAGGTCGTGTGCGCCGTAAATTGGTGCATCAAAGAATCGACGCCCAATTACATCTGCAAAGGTTAGGGCAACCATGGCAAACAGTGAGAGCATTAATATGATCTCTATACCTTTGAATGCTTTGCCTATTAGGGATTTCATTACTATCTCCAGAGACGACAACGGCTGCCTTTTTAGGGGCAGCCGTATTTTCAGAATTACTTAGCCGCGTGCTTGCGGTAGCTGTCCTGGTGGTACTTTACCATCTCCATTGGGTTATTGATGCCGAAGTTCACTGCGTCTGCTGCCCAGTCAGATAGTAACTGTTCTCGAGAGTTGCTAATCAGCGTCAATAGCTCCTTAGATGGTTCACTAAACGTATGGTCCTTTGATGCGCGCAATTTCACTTCAGCTGCTGCACTTTGGCTATCGAAGGTGCTTCCCCATAGGCGAGCGAACGCAGCGCCAGACACTTCCATTACTGCTTTTTGGTCCGCAGCCGATAGCTTATTGAATTTGCCTTCATTCATAGCAAGGAAGAAGGTTGCATCGTAGAAACCGCCAGGAATCTTAGTGTGGTTTGTCAGTACGCCATCAACTCGGAAGTTAACTACAGACTCCATTGGGTGTAGAGAGCCGTCGATTACACCGCTGTTAAGCATCTCATAGGCTTTAGGTCCTGGAGCTGCTACAGGAATTGCACCGAGTGATTCAATCAGTACTTTCTGGATTGGGCCACCCATGCGGAACTTCTGGTTCTCAAAGTCGCTTGGGTTCACCATAGCTTTAGAGCCGTGGTTGATTACACCAGGGCCTAGAGTACCGACGCCAAGTACTTTCACACCATCGAAAGCAGAGTTGCTATCTAGGTACTTCTCATAGGTATCCCAAAGAGCTAGAGAGGACGCTTCTGCGCTATCACCGACACCTGGAACTTCCGCAAACCATACTGCTTTAAAACGCTCTGGTTCGTATGTCCAGTTACCCCAAGTGATATCGGCTACGCCTTTACGTGCAAGCTCCCAATGCTGTGGCGGGCTACCTACTGCCTTAGGCAGGATGCGAATTTCAACGCGACCATCAGTGGCTTCTTTAACATCATCAGCCCAATCTTTCAGAATGCCGCTGACAAAGTGTGCAGGTGGTACCCAGTTCGACATGGTTAGTGTCGCTGCTTGTGCCTGTGCCGTGATTGAGGCAGCAAGTGTTGCAGCTGTTAGGGTCGTTGCTATTTTGTTTGAGAGGTTCATCTTTTATATCCTCGTTTGTTTTTTATTTTATTTTTCGCTGAACAATTTTTCGACCAGAGCCACCCATACTTGGGCACCAGTATCGAGTGCTTCGTCATTGAAATCGTAATGAGGGTTGTGAACACTACAAGGCCCTTGCCTATGTTCACCGCCATCAAATCCGTTGTCACCATTTCCTATTAGAAAGTAACAGCCAGGGACTTTTTGCAGCATGTAGGCAAAGTCCTCGCTGCCCGTGAGTGGTCTTGCTTTCGCATCTACTTTTTCTTCTCCAAAGAGATGAGTAGCTACTTCACTTATCAATTGTGCGGATGCTTCATCATTAATGAGAACTGGGTAACCCATCTCATAACTGATATCTACAGTACACTCGTAGGCTGCAGCTTGAGATTTAGCTAGCGCTTCAATACGTTGTTGAAGACGATCTCTTACGCTTGGTTGCAGAGCGCGTACACTCAACTCAAGAAGAGCGGTCTCAGGAATGATGTTATAGGTATGGCCAGCCTGAATGCGCCCTACGCTTATAACGCCCGTATCGAGTGGGTCAATATTGCGACTGATGATTGACTGAAGGCCAGTGATGGTTGCTGCTAGCGGTTGTGTTGGGTCAATCGCCATTTGCGGTAAACCACCGTGGCCACCTTTGCCAGAGAAGGTTAAACGTACTACATCAGATGAGCACATGAATGAGCCGGCACGGAGTTCACAATGCCCTACAGGAACGCCTGGGTAGTTGTGTAGACCAAAGATTGCATCACAAGGAAAACGGTCAAATAGTCCGTCATCGATCATGCATTGAGCGCCACCGCCGCCCCCGACCTCTTCTGCAGGTTGGAAGATAAGATTGAGTGTGCCGTTGAATGCGCTTGTATCCATCTGACTGATGTACTTAGCGGCACCCAGCAAAATGGCTGTGTGGCCATCATGCCCGCAGGCATGCATTTTGCCAGCACTTTTGCTTTGCCAAGGTAGTCCTGTGAGCTCTTGAAGAGGGAGTGCATCCATATCTGCACGCAGGCCAATCTTTGGGCCGCTCCCGTCACCAAAGACACGTTGTGCAACTAGGCCAGTTACCGCTAAGCCTGTTGTCACTTGGTAGCCCCAGCTCTTGAGCAAGGAGAGTACAAACTCACTGGTCTGGTGCTCTTCAAAGCCAAGTTCTGGGTTGGCATGAATGGCATGTCGCCACTCTTTCATCGATTTAATGTCTAGATCTTTCATTGCTATTACTTTTATTTTTCTGTTTTTAAAGAGTAAAGGGTTGCAGTGAAAACAAATAGATAATATTTTTGGTTTGGCGATCTAATTTTGGTGTCACTACTATGAAGAACCAACAAATCAGAGCACTGGTCAAAATTGCTGATACAGGCTCTATTCGAAGTGCAGCTGCAGAGCTGGGCACCAGCCAAAGTGCGCTGACCCGTTCAATGAAAGAGCTTGAAGAAAATTTTGGTGCAGAGCTGCTTTCGCGCAGTTATCGCGGGATAAGTTTTACTCCTGCAGGCGATGCGCTTCTTAAACGTGCAAGGATGATTCTCGCCACTATAGAGCGTGCGAAGGATGAAGTTGCTCAAATTAGTGGTGGTAAGGGGGCTAAAGTCTCTATTGGTATTACGCCCGTGGTCTCTTCTACCGTATTTCCGGACATTTACCGTCAGTTTAAACATAAACTTCCAGATGCAGATTTGGTTCTGACGGAAGGGCTTTTAACCACTATTGTCCCAGGGCTGATTGAAGGGCATCTCGATTTTGGTGTCGCCATTGCCACGCAAAGTGAATTGCCAACAGAACTTGTGTTTACCCCGCTCTGCAATGTCTCTATTGCAGTTACCGGTCGCAAGGGGCATCCGCTAGCCAAAGAGCAGGATTGGGAAAAGCTTTTAGAGGCGAGCTGGGTGTTGAATATCTCTTTAGGGAGTAGCTCAAATGGTCTTTTGTCTTGGTTGGATGAGCAAGGACTTCCCCGACCCAAAGAGATCGTGCAGTGCACCTCGCCACAAATTATGCTGGAGATGATGCGGAGAACGGATCTAATAGGATTTGGTCCTACCCGTTACATGAGTGATTCCTTATCGGGGCAGGGGCTCGAACCTTTTGCGATTCAGCCGCTACCGCCTATGGCAACGCTGGGCATCGTTAGAGTGCGCGGTATGCCACTGACTCCAGCAGCACAAGAGATGGAAACACTGGTGCAGAGATTGTTGATGAGTAACTTTTCTGAAGAGCTCAGTCGACCTCCCCTGGCGGTCTAATACAATGGCTAAAGGTATCTTTCCAAAGCATCATTGGCGGGAACTGCTCGCACATCTAGGAACTGAGAAATCGAAGTTCGTTGAGATCGAGATTACCCAATATGGTGTGATCGTGGACCACACTATGGTCTCGTTTATTACCGATACCGATTCGGACTATGAATTTAAAGTGGCGCGGGCTGATCTTTTAAAAACCGATACCGAAGAGCTAGTGACGCTTCACTATGAAACAGATCAGCTCAGTGTTATTTGTGAGGTGGCGGGGACTCTAGTAAGAATGCCCGCAGTCGCGCTCTAATCCAGAAACGTTGTGAATCCATCAACAGCAAGGCGAGTGGCAACGAGAGAGTTAATCTTAGCCTCTTTATCTTCGTAACCAATCGCCAATCCGCAGGCGAGCATGAGCTCGTCGGGAGCTTTGGTCGCCTTGTTGACGATAGTGTGGAAGAAACTCCAGTATCCCTGTGCACAGCTCGCAAGACCCTCCTCTTCACAAAGAAGCATCACGCTCTGTAGGAACATACCAAGATCCATCCACTGGCCAAGGCTTAATTGACGATCCACATAAGCGAACAGAGCTACCGGTGCCCCAAACATACGACCGTTCTCTGCGAATTGCCGTTGACGACCAGCTTTGTCTTCGCGGGTTACACCCAGGAGGTTATAAAGATCTTCGCCAATCGCTTTGCGTCTCTGGTTATACTCTGCTGGAAGCGGCATCGGGTAGACGGTGTATTCTGGTTCATCAGGTGGAAGGCCAGACTCATGTCTAGATACCGCCTCCTGTTTTATCTGCTCAAGCGTTGAGCCTGTAACCGCATATATTTTCCACGGCTGAATGTTTCCGTTAGAAGGTGCTCGCGAGGCTCGCTGCAAAATCGATTTAATCAGCGCAGGCTCAACCGGCTTATTTGTAAAAGCACGAACGGTTTTTCGCTGCAGTAGCGCTTGTGAAACATTCATGCTCGCTCCTTAGGCCTTTGAGCTTGGCTGCAAAAATGGGCTAGAGAGTTTGCGCAGCTCACTTAGGCAATCATTAATATCACGTGCAGTTGTGTCTAGTGCATAGTCTGCTTGCTGGTACTCGGCTTCACGCTCTTCAAGGATCAAGCGAAGATCTTCGATCGCCTCTTTAAACCCTTGCATCGGGCGTGTATCGCCTTGTTGCATAACCCTGCCAAGGTGCTCTTCTGGTGACGCCTTGATCCATACTGAGAAGAAGTTCTCAAGCAGCATGTTGAACGTCTCTGTTTGCGAAACAAGTGAGCCACCTGTTTCCAAAACAACGGGTTCACCAAGCTCCATAACAGAGTTAAGTGCTTGTGCTTCAATACGACGAAACTTCTTCTGACCGCCTAGGTCTAGAATTTCAGCAACACTCATGTTGGCCTGTTCTTCAATAAGTGCAGTGAGACGAATGAATCGAACACCCATCTCTTTGGCAAGTGCTTCACCCAGGGTCGATTTACCTGCGCCGCGAAGACCAATCAGTGCAATACCGTGACCACGCGAAAGTTGCTCGTTGAAACTGCGCTTCACGATTTGTAAGGCAGTCAGCTGCTGATCCGCTGTAAGTTGCGCCACAAAGCTGCTCAACAACGGATTGATACGGTCGCGTTGAGGGCAGGGGATAAGTGATGACAGAGAGATATCAAAGGCATCCGCAACACGCCAAAGCACCGCCAGCGTGATATTCGCTTTACCAGTCTCTAATTGGGCGAGGTAGCGTTCAGATACATCTGAGTGCTTGGCCAGATCCTTACGCGTCATGCCGCGTTTCGCACGCAAAGCGCGAACCCGATTACCTATATCCTCGATGTAGTGATCAAGGGTGACCTCTTCAGGCGATAGTGTCAGTACCATTGCCTCAGACATGATGCGAACCTCCTGCATGCATATAAGCTTCGATTTTCGCACGAAACTCAGCAGGAATGTCGATTTTTGTCATATCTCTGTTATCAACAAAGACATTAACTGTTCGGCCATCAACGCACTTAGTCCCATCCTCTAAGTAGATCTCTACATTAAAGATAATGGATGAGTTACCCAGCTTTTCGACAAAGACCAAGCAGCGAATAGGGCTGCGAGGTGTAATTGACTTGTAGATGTCATAGCTAACAGAGACGAATGGCGTACCAATTTGGTGGTCCATATTAAGCTCAAACCAAGGTACACCCACCACTTCACGCATAAAGTGATCTATTGCATCTACCACGTAATCAGCGATACGTCCCGTAAAGACAATGTGTGCAGCATCGGTATCGCCCCATTGAGGTTGGCGAATATACTCAACTGGGGCATTCATCTCGTTAGCTATCCTTGAGTGTTAGTAAGTTTCGATATGGTAGCGGCCTTCACTGCGAAGCGTTTGGCGTATTTCAGACCAGTTCAAACCGTTGTCTGAGCATATCTTATCAAAACTTTGTTCAACACCATCTTCCATTCCTTTCAAACCACACAAATAAATGTATGTATTTGAATCTTTTAGAAGATTAGCTAAATCAGTAGAGCGTTTTAGCATGCGATGTTGAACGTACTCTTTCTGTTGATCATCAAGTTTTGTCATGCGAGAGAAGACAAGCTCTTGATCTAACAGATTAGAAGGTACTTTCTGAAGTGGTCCGAAATATGGCAGTTCGCTTGGTGAGCGAGCACCAAAGAAAAGCATCATCTTACCAGCGCCATTACCACCGATACGGCGACGACGTTCAGTCATACCGCGGAACGGTGCAGCACCAGTTCCGGTACAGATCATTACCAGGTTCGCATCTGGGTCGTTTGGCATCAGGAAGGTGTTACCAAACGGGCCAGTAACTTGTACTTCATCGCCCTTGTTGAGGTTGCACATGTAGCTTGAGCCAACCCCTTCGTGTGTTTCGCCGTCTGCCTCAAAAGTGACGCGCTTAACTGTGAGGGCGAGGTTGTTATAACCTGGACGTTCACCATCGCGGGCACTGGCAATAGAGTAGAGGCGTACAAGGTGTGGCTTGCCTTTTGCGTCGGTCCCTGGAGGAATGATGCCGATCGATTGCCCTTCCAAAACTGGGAAGGACTGTGAACCGAAATCCAATACGATATGGTGAATATCGGAATCAGTTCCCTCTTCAGTGATTCGGTAGTTACCTGTCACAGTGGCCTTGGCGGGTTGCTCACGTGTCCACATGTTGATTACAGGCTTAGATGCTGTTGCTGGCGCAGGTACGGCTCCTGTGCCTGCGTGCGCAGTATCTAGAATTGATGCGGCTTCAGATTCGCCAGCCTCATCAGTAATATCTGCCAGTTCAATCTGCTCAGGAAGCTCGTCCCAAGAGTACTGGTCTTCAAGTGAATAAGCATCGTTAACCATGCGCCAGTTGTCGATAGCGCCAGTAGGACATGGAGCGATACAGTTCATGCAGTAGTTACATAGATCTGAGTTAACTACGTAGTTGTCTTCATTATGCTCGATCGCGCCTTCAACAGGGCAGTTCTCTTCACAGGTGTTACAGCGAATACAAACTTCTGGATCGATAAGGTGTTGGCGTAATGCTGTCATAACGTTGCTCTTATATAGATTCTTATAATCGATAAAACCCCACTGGGAATGCCAGTGGGGTTTTAGTCAGTGATTAAGCGAGACGTACGTACTCGAAATCACCTGGCTGGCTATTGATACCTACTTTAGGCTCTTTAATCCAGTTAGCGTACTGTCCACGCTCGTAACAAGGCTTCATCAAGCTGTTGATGAATAGAAGGTCATCTTGGCTTGGTAGGTAGTTGTCTAAGTTAGCTTCAAAAGTCGCTGCGTCAACTACTTCACCTTCAGGAGTTACATTGATTTCAGAGAACTGGCCGATCTTACGGTTGAATGCTTTATGAGGTGCAACTAACTCAAATTCGATACCAGTCTTAGCAATCGCTTTGTTCCAGCGCTTGATACCACCTTTAGCATCGTTGATGTAATCATCGAGAAGGCGACCGTTAATCGCTGCGATAGCGTTCTCTTCTTTCTCAACTAGCTGGCCATTCTCAACCTGCATAACCATGTAGGTATCGTTGTATAGCTGGTGGTCATCATCGATCTTCTCTTCCATGAAGCGACCTTTTAGGCCTGCTTCAAACGCTGCAGCAGCGTTAGTAGAGAGCTCGGCACCAAATAGATCGTGAGTAACTGACATATGGAAGTTCAGTTTCTTCTGGATCGTTGGTAGGTCAATAACGCCAAGCGCACGAACGGCCTCGATGTCGTTTGGATCTGTGATACCTGCCTCGTTCATCGCTTCACAAGTACGCTCAAGTACACGCTGTACACCAGACTCACCAACAAACATGTGGTGTGCTTCTTCAGTTAGCATGAAGCGACAAGTACGTGATAGTGGATCGAAGCCTGACTGAGCTAGAGACTCAAGCTGCATCTTACCGTCACGGTCTGTGAAGTAAGTGAACATGAAGAAAGAGAGCCAGTCTGGAGTCGCTTCGTTAAACGCACCAAGAATACGTGGAAGGTCTTCGTTACCAGAGCGGCGTTCAAGAAGCATTTTCGCCTCTTCACGGCCATCTTTACCAAAGAACTTAACAAGTAGGTAGACCATCGCCCATAGGTGACGACCCTCTTCTACGTTAACCTGGAAAAGGTTACGCATGTCGTAAAGTGAAGGCGCTGTAGCACCTAGGTGACGCTGCTGCTCAACAGATGCTGGCTCAGTATCACCCTGAATTACAAGAAGACGACGTAGCATTGAGCGGTACTCTGCAGGTACTTCCTGCCATACAGGCTCGCCCTTGTGCTTACCGAAAGGAATGGTACGGCCTTCTACCTGTGGTGCTAGAAGGATACCCCAGCGGTACTCAGGCATCTTAACGTGGTCAAATACAGCCCAACCTTTAGGGTCTACACCTACAGCGGTACGCAGGTAAACCTCTTTGTCGTTCCAGCCTTCAGGACCCATGTCTTTCCACCAGTCGATGTAACCTGGGTGCCACTCTTCTAGAGCTTTAAGAAGACGACGGTCGCCAGATAGGTCAACGTTGTTTGGAATTGAGTCTTCGTAGTTTACTTCTACGCGAACTGATTCAGTCATTGTTGTTCTCCCAGTTATTCAATTAAACACGGTTGAAGTCGTAGTTTGGACGAGTGCCTGTACCGTAAAGTTTCAGTGCACCCTGGTCTGATACAGCATTTGGACGTTGGAAGATCCAGTTCTGCCATGCAGTAAGTCGACCGAAAATCTTAGTTTCCATTGTCTCAGGGCCAGCAAAGCGAAGGTTCGCTTCCATGCCTGTAAGCGCGTCTGGAGAGTAGCTAGCACGTAGTTCGATTACCATAGGAACTTCATCTTCCCAGTCGATATCATCAAGTGCGTCAGTTACTAGCCCTAGCTTGTTAGCTGCAGCAGCATCAAGGGCAACGCCGATCTGTGCTTTAGCTGCATCTACTGATTCAGGTTCACCATAGAAACGAGTTTCAAGGCGAGTTAGATCATTGCTCATAGGTAGTGCGCCAAAATTGAGAGCGCTAAGCTTCATCTCAGCTGCTGGACGATCATCACCCTCGAACTGGCCTTCAAGCATGTAAGCGCGGTCCGCTGCGAATACAAGCTCAGAGATGAAACCGCCGAAACAGCTACCTGGCTCAACAAGAGTGATTAGGGTGCGTGAAGACATGTCGACACGTTTCATTGTGCGTTTCCAGTAAGCAAGGATTTCGCGAATGAACCAGTGGTCAGCGTTAGCCTGTAGGAATGCATCTGCAGCCATCACAGCGTCTAGGTCACCCTGCGATTTGAATACCATAACACCTTCTAGTGTCTCATTGGTACGCAGGTGAAGTAGGGCATCATCTAGTTCGCGAGTCAGACGTAGTGGCCAGAACTGGTCACCCATCGCAAGTGCGCCTTCAGCATCAGCAGGCATATCAGTACCCACTGTTTTCAACGTGATCTCTGCATCGTGACGATCGCGGTTTACTGCTACAGAGACGGTTGAGTATTCAACACCTGCATCAGTGAACTGGCGGCTTAGGTCCCCAAGTGAACAACCCTGACCTGCTGGACGATCGGAAAGTGCTGCTAGCTCTTTAGCGCGCTGAACAACAGCTTCGCTGAACTGTGAGCGTGGGATTGATTGATCGATTAGGCGCCAATCAACAGCTTTCTGGCCACGTGCACCCTCTTCGATTGAACAGAAGATATCTGCACGGTCACGGCGCACTTTACGCTTATCAACAACACGAGTAAGACCACCAGTACCAGGTAGTACAGCTAGTAGTGGTACTTCTGGAAGAGATACAGCGCTGTTGCCATCATCGATTAGAAGAATTTCGTCACATGCAAGTGCAAGCTCGTAACCACCGCCTGCTGCGGTGCCGTTAACTGCAGCGATAAACTTCATGCCAGAAGCAGCGCTCGCATCTTCGATTGAGTTGCGCGTTTCGTTAGTGAATTTACAGAAGTTAACCTTGTGTGCGTGTGATGATAGGCCAAGCATTTTGATGTTTGCACCAGCACAGAAGATTTTAGGGTTTGCTGAAGTCATAACAACGGTCTTAACTTCAGGGTGTTCAAAGCGCAGACGCTGAATTGCATCATATAGCTCAATATCAACACCTAGATCGTAGGAGTTCATCTTAAGCTCGTAACCAGGTTTAAGAGTAGCCGCTGGATTAACGTCCATTATTAGCGTTGCTACTTCACCTTCAAAACTGATTTTCCAGTGATTGTATTTTGAAGGGTTTGTCTGAAAGTCGATCATTTATACATCCTCGTTGCTTGCATCGTTCTTATTATTTCGATTGCTTGAGATGCATTATATTGCATGTTTTATTGATTGACCACAATTAAATGCAATATTTTTCAGAAAAAAGGCCCCTAAAAAGGAGCCTTTATGTTCTTATTGAGGGTTTAAACGCGCTCAATAATCAGCGCAATCCCTTGGCCTACACCGATACACATGGTGCATAGTGCATATTTTCCACCATTTCGCTGCAGTTGATAAGTAGCAGAGGTGACTAGACGAGCTCCACTCATACCTAGAGGGTGGCCAAGAGAGATGGCACCGCCTAGTGGGTTGAGTCGTGGATCTTGTGCATCTAGGTTTAAGCCTTTAAGTACACCAAGCGCTTGAGCAGCGAACGCTTCGTTTAGCTCAATAACATCCATCTGCTCTAAAGTGAGACCTGTCTGTTTCAAGACCTTTTTTACAGCTTCGATTGGGCCTACGCCCATAATACGCGGGTCAATGCCTGCTGTAGCCATGCCTAGCACACGTGCCATAGGCTCAAGACCTTGCAGCTGACAGCCAATTTCATCTGCAAGTAGTACAGCACAAGCACCGTCATTGATGCCCGATGCGTTACCCGCAGTAACAGTTCCGCCTTCACCGTTAACCGGTTTTAGTTTTGTGAGTGCAGCCATATCTGTGCTGGCGCGTGGGTGCTCATCAGTGTCAAAAATGATGGCGTCGCCTTTGCGTTGCGGGATAGCAATCGGAACGATCTCGTCGGCAAATAGGTTGTTTACTTGTGCCGCTGCTGTTTTCTGCTGGCTGTGAAGTGCAAACTGATCCTGCTCTTCACGTGAGATACCGTACTCAACTGCTACGTTGTCAGCAGTCTGAGGCATAGTGTCTATGCCATGAGTGCGCTTCATGATTGGGTTCACAAAGCGCCAGCCCATGGTTGTATCTTCAAGCTTTTGGCTGCGGCCGAAAGCTGTCTCTGACTTGCCCATTACATAGGGTGCGCGAGACATTGATTCGACACCACCGGCAAGCGCGATGCTCATTTCTCCCGCTTTAATAGCGCGTGCCATAGTGCCTACAGCATCAAGGCCAGAGCCACAGAGACGGTTAATTGTTGCTGCTGAAACAGAAGTTGGCATACCGGCAAGTAGCGTCGACATACGAGCTACGTTGCGGTTATCTTCCCCTGCTTGGTTTGCACAGCCCATCAGTACATCTTCAATGGATGCAGGATCTAGGTTAGGTGCTTGCGCCAGTGTTTGGCGAATGACATCACCCAACAGATCATCTGGACGAACGGCGGCGAGTGTTCCAGCGTAGCGGCCAATTGCTGAACGTTTTGCTAAACAGATAAAAGCTTCAGGCATGTGTCACTCCTTAAACACTGTGGAACTGCATGCCAGCCATGCTGTGCTGCTGCAGTGCAGGAGATACACGGTAGCGGTCATCTCCATAAAATAGATTCATATTATCGAGTACTTCAAAGAAGTAGTCAGCCCCTAACTGATCTGCCCAGCTTAGAAGACCTGTTGGGTAGTTCACGCCAGCACACATTGCAGCATCGATACCCTCTGCTGAGCCAATGCCATAATGCAGCGCATCAGCTGCTTCATTGATGAGCATAGCGACGGTGCGCATGACTGCTAGACCAGGCATATCTTTTAGGCGAATGCTCTTAATGCCGATGAAGTCGAGTAGGGCGTACACTTCAGTCCAAACCTCTTCGGGTACTTCAGGATGGCATGAAAGAGCTAGTGCTGTCGCTTTCTGGTAATCGAGGGCTAGGTCAAACTGAATGATGAATGGATCATTCTCTTCTATACAGCGCTCAAGAGTTGTCTGGCCATTGGTCAGCATCAGGCGTGCGCCATTTGCAAAACGAATCTCGCCAACTTCACCTTCTGTAACTGAAGGAAGAGCGACACCTGCAATTTCAATTCGCGATAGTAGAGCTTCTATTTGTGGTGAACGAATAACTTCACGAATCTGGAAAAATCCGCCAAAGCGAATGTTATCCCACTCGAGCTCAGGTTTGATCTGGTTACCATTTTCGTACTGGTAGAAACCACGACCCGATTTGCGGCCAAGCCAGCCAGCGTCTACAAGCTCTTTTTGAACAAGCGATGGCTTAAAGCGAGGGTCGTTGTAGAAAGCATCAAAGACAGAGCAGGTCACCGCATAGTTAACATCTTGGCCAATGAGGTCGGTTAGCTCGAAAGGTCCCATGCGGAATCCACCGGCCTCTTTCAGAAGTGCATCAACCATCGGTGCAGATGCAACACCCTCTTCAACCAGGCGCATGCCCTCTGCATAGTATGGACGTGCTACACGGTTGACGATGAAGCCAGGACTTGATTTGGCTGCAACAGCCGTTTTGCCCCAGCCAGTTGCAAGCGTTAGCAAAGTATTGATGACCGCTTTGTCTGTAGCCAATCCTTGAATCACTTCAACCAGCTTCATGATTGGTGCAGGATTAAAGAAGTGAAGACCTGCTAGACGTTCTGGGTGTTCAAGTGCTGCACCAATAGAGGTGATTGAAATTGACGATGTGTTACTTGTAAGAATGGTCTTCTCAGAGCAGATGCTCTCTAGTTCTTTGAACACACTCTGTTTTACATCTAAGCGTTCAACGATTGCTTCAATAACAAGATCTGCATCGGCAAGTGCTGCAAGTTCTGTTGCCGGTGTAATAGCCGCTACGATCTCTTTAGCGCGAGTAGCATCCATCTTGCCACGAGCGACCAAACCATCTAGACCTTTTGCAATACCTGCAATACCGCGTTCGAGGGCTTCGCTGTTCAAATCAACCAGCGTCACTTTGCAACCACCTTGAGCTGCAACCTGTGCAATACCTGCGCCCATAGTTCCAGCGCCAATGACGCCAACGGTTTTGATCTCTTCGGGTGTTAAAACTTGATTACTCATGACATATCACTTCTTGTTTAGGAATGCGTTCACGCGATCCCAGAATTCAGGGTTGCGGCCCGCTAGTTTCTGACAGCTGCTTTCTAGTTCAAGCTGCTCTGCAAAGCTGTTTTCATAAGCTTGATACATTGAGCGCTTGATGAGCTCCAATCCAAGAGCGGGGCGGCCTAATAGATTTTTGATGGTGCTCTCAACCTGATCTTCAAACTGGTCTGCATCGACTGCTGACCAGATTAAGCCCATCTGTTCTGCCTCTTCAGCAAGAATCATCTCGCCAAGCATGGCAACTGCCATCGCTCGCGCTTGACCTATATTTCGCACCAGAGTCGAAGTAGCCCCAGCATCTGGTACCAAGCCTAGGTGGCTGAATGGAAACGTCATCTTAGCGCCACGCTTTGCAATAACGATATCGCATGCAAGTGCTATAGATGCACCAGCTCCAGCAGCCACACCATTGACCGCGGCAATGGTTGGTACTGGCAGTTCACGTAGAGCAGATACTAATGGGCTGTAGGTGTTTTTTAGTGAGTCACCAAGATCAGGACGTGGCTCCCCCTCTGGAATTCGGCGCTCTTCCAAATCTTGGCCGGCACAGAATCCACGTCCTTCACCAGTAAGAACTAAGAGACGCAGATCTTTTAACCGTTTGATTGCAGCAAGTGCTTGTTTAAGCTCCAAGTGCATTGTTTTGCTAAAGCTATTAAGG
Source organism: Marinobacterium sp. LSUCC0821 (assembly GCF_012848475.1). Taxonomy (NCBI): domain Bacteria; kingdom Pseudomonadati; phylum Pseudomonadota; class Gammaproteobacteria; order Oceanospirillales; family Oceanospirillaceae; genus Marinobacterium; species Marinobacterium sp. LSUCC0821. The sequence goes on along the minus strand of NZ_CP051666.1, from coordinate 1,510,364 downwards.
CGCTCAGGTCGGTTAAGCGTGATTCTAACAACGCCATTCTCGCCAGCTACCTTGATAGCTTCGAGATCTGTTAAGGATTCTAGCCCTTGCATCTTAACTCCTATTTAGCCTTTGGTTAGCTAATTTCGCCTGCAAGCGTTGCAGCACGGTTTACATTGGTTTGCACGGCAGTGCGGACGTTGTAGAACCCAAGTCCTCGTAAACCACCGAGTTCGCTACCACCGCCTGCGCGCCCAGGGCCGCCGTGATTACAGTTAGGCATTACATTACCGTGTCCTGAGTGCCCGCGACTAATAGTATCATCTACAACGAGTAGTCGGCCGTGCGAAGATGCGAGTTCTGCAACTGCAGAAAACGCAAACTCATCATCATTAGTGAAGATCGATGATACTAGTGAGCCACCGCCACGGCGAACTAGCTCAAATAGCTCCTCGTTTGAGCTGTATGGCATAAGCGTTGAAACAGGGCCAAAAACTTCTGTCGAATGCACTACTTTGGCATCCACTGGATTGCGGCACAACATCAGTTTCTGGGTCACATAGTAGCCGTTTTCATCGCCATCAATCGATTGATTACCTTCGAAGACAAGTTCACATTCGCTGGCAAGACGCTCGGTTCCGTCAACCGCAGCCTGCTTTTGAGATGCGCTAACAAGTGGCCCCATAGTCACGCCTTCACGTTTGGGGTCGCCAAGTACTCCTTTGGCAAGCTTGTTACTAAGTGCCTGTTGCGCATCATCAAGCAGTGCTGCTGGAACAAAAATACGGCGAACTGCTGTGCATTTCTGACCCGCTTTGATGGTCATCTCTTTGGAAACTTCATGAATGAATGATTTGAAACCGCTTGATTCTGAATTTAGATCGGGACCTAGGATCGACGAGTTAATGCTATCTGCTTCTGCGTTAAAACGGACGTGCTCGCTGATCATTCGTGGATGGCTTGCAAGTTTTTCTGCAGTATCAGCAGAACCTGTAAAAGCCACGGCATCCTGTGACGTAATGTGGTCTAGCAGATCACGGCCGCCACCTGCTAGCAAACTTAAAACGCCTGCTGGGAGAATCTCTGCGGCTACGATATCTCTTACCATCTCATAAGCGACCGGAAGGGTAGCTGTTGCTGGTTTAACTAACATAGGCACACCAGCAAGAAGGGAGACAGCAAGCTTCTCTAGCATGCCCCAGGCTGGGAAGTTGAAAGCGTTGATGTGAACAGCAACTCCGCGGATTGGGGTCAGAAGATGTACCGCGCGAAAGTTCTCATCTTTAGTGACAGGCTCAATATCGCCTTCGGTTATCCAGTGACGCTCACCCAAGCCTTTACTTAGTGAAGCGTAGTACTTAAGGGTGCCAATACCACCTTCTACATCTAGGAAGGTATCAGTATCAGTGGCGCCATTATTTCTATAACTAAGCTCAGCATACTTTGCTTTATTTTCTGCAAGTGTTGCAGCGACTGCCTTCAATAACTGGCCTCGCTGTGCGTAGGTTAGGTTGCGAAGCGCTGGTCCACCGACAGTTCGAGCGTAGTTGAGTGCATCGCCCATATTTGTGTTGTGGCCGACAACGTCGCCCATAACGGTGCCATCTAAAGCACAAAATACTTGAGCCAATGTCTGCCCATTATCCTGCCACTGACCGGCAAGAAAGCTGCTAATGCGCATGAAAAATCCTTAAAAATTAAACGAGTTGGTATTTGGCAATAAAACCTGCAATCGCGCCGATAAGATCTGCTGGCGCATCGCGGTGAATTGAGTGGCGGCACTCTTTGATCATTAGCTTTTCAGCAGCTCCGCCTGTTTTTGAGACGATTGCATCAACCTGCTGTTCGGTGCCGTATTCGTCGGCATCACCCTGAACCACGAGCAGAGGGATTCGAATTTTCGGTAGGTACTCTTCGATGTTCCAGTTTAGAAAACCAGGGTTAAGCCAGGCTTGGTTCCAGCCCCAAAATGCGACATCGACATTGTCACCGTGGTACTTTTCTAGAGCAGGTCTAAGGTCACCCTTTTGGAATGCGATTTTAGCCTTTTCGATACTGGCAACACAGACAGGCTCGTTGAAAACGTGTGCAGCCAGGGTCACAACACCACTGACGCGCTCATCTGCACAACTGCCGGCATGAATGAGGGCAATTGATCCGCCATCACTGTGGCCTACTAAAATGATGCGCTGATAGTCGAGCGTCTTCAGTATTTTCGGTAGCCACTCCTCTGCCTCTTCGTGCATGTAGCTGAGTTCACGAGGAACCTCCACAGGAGATGATTTACCATAGCCTGCACGGCTATAGGCAACCACATCCATACCCATTGCATCAGCGAGGTTTTGTGGGAAATTCTTCCACAACTCAACACAGCCTAGCCCTTCGTGAAGAAGCACAAAGGCAGCATCTTTAAAAAGGTAGCTTTCAGGTGTGAAAGTGACCGTCTCATGAAGACGGCCTTTGATATCGATAAAACCGTTCACTAGCCGAGCTCACGCAACTTGAAGCGTTGGATTTTGCCAGTAGCCGTTTTTGGTAGCTCTTCCACATAGATGAACCAGCGAGGGTATTTGTGAGGAGCAAGGTTGGCCTTAACAAAATTTTTGAGTTCTTGGTTAAGTTCAGCCGATTCATCGCTTGGGTTTTTAAGAACAATGTATGCCTTAGGCTTGATCAGATCGTTCTCATCTTTAGCGCCGACAATCGCAGCCTCTAGAACTGCCGGGTGGCTGATCAGAGTTGCTTCTACTTCAGCTGGTGATACGTAGATACCACTCACTTTTAGCATGTCATCAGATCGACCAGCATAGACATAGTTACCATCTTCATTGATGTAGAACTTATCACCACTGCGCGTCCACTCACCTTGGAAGGTTGCAGTGCTTTTAGCGCGGTTGTTCCAGTACATGATCGCTGTAGAAGGGCCTTTGGCAACAAGATCGCCAATCTCGCCTTTAGGTACTTCGTTATCATCTGCATCCAGTAGCTTAATCTCATAGCCTGGGACTGGTTGGCCTGTGCTACCTGCAGCCACTTTGCCTGGCATATTGGATAGGTAGATGTGCAACATCTCAGTAGAACCTATGCCATCGATAATTTCGCTGCCGCGCTCGTCACACCATTGGCGAAGCAGTTCTGCTGGAAGTGCCTCACCTGCTGATGTACTAATTCGGATAGGAAGTTCACCTTTTGCAGGTTTATCCGCTTTAGCGAGCATGCCGGCATATAGGGTAGGCACGCCACAGAATACGGTCGCTTGATGTTTGATTAATCGCTCGTATACGGCATCCGGAGTTGGGCGTTCTGCCATAAGCACCGTTGTGGCGCCTACCGAGAGAGGGAAGCTGAAGGCATTGCCGAGGCCGTAAGCAAAGAAGAGCTTAGCTGCTGAGAAAACTGTGTCGCTCTCTCGAAGACCCAGTACACCAGTGCCAAACAACTCAGCGGTGTAGATGATCGATTGGTGAATGTGAACTGTGCCTTTAGGTGCGCCAGTTGAGCCTGAAGAGTAGAGCCAAAAACAAGGGTCATCACTTGTTGTGACAGGGCCTTCAAATTCATCAGTGCCGCGTGCTTCTAACTCTCCAAGTGACATCACGCCATCAACTGACTCGTTACCAGTGACGATAAGCGTTTCTAGTGTTGGAATCTTTTCCAATAGATCTTTGAATACAGGGACAAAATGCGGAGAGATGATGGCTACTTTTGAACGGCTATCTGTCAGCATGTATTCGTAGTCACTAGGCGTAAGTAGTGTGTTAATCGCAACAGGTACGACGCCCGCCTTGATTGCACCCAAAAAACTGACCGGCCAATCGATACTATCAAGAGCACAAAGGAAAACACGCTGCTCCTGTTGTAGTCCGAGAGTTGCTAGTGCTGAACCTACGCGATTACTACGTCGGTTAAGCTCGTTGTAGGTACAGGTGCCATTGTCATCAATGTAGGCCACCTTGTCGCCACGACCTGCATTCAGGTTGCGATCCATCAGATCGCGAGCGGCGTTGTAGAGTCGTGGAACGGTTACTTGTGGTGGAATCTGTGAGTGATCACAGCTGCTGAGTTCGTATCCCATTGCTTTAGGTCCTTGCTTGTTCTTATGTTTAGCAGCTCTCTGGCGCTTTAATTAATCATTAGCGGGTGAAGTTGATTGCACCCTCAGGAAGTAGGTAGATGACGAAAGCTTCGCCACCTGTCACTGTTGGTTTGTGTGCTGATTCCGGTGGGTAGACAACCCAACCCTCAGAAGTTCCATCGAATGCTGCCCCTTCATTGAGCGGAATGACTAGATCCACTTCACCGTTAGGGTGTGAATGGTGAGGGCCAACTACATCATTCATAAGTACGATATCAACGCTGTAGTTGTTTAGCTCTTCGGAAGGCTTAATAACGCGACCATATTTAATGCCTCCAGCTTCGAACTGGCATGCCCAGCCAGCCTCAAGCCCCTGTTGGCAGAGCTCTTTAACCTGCTCATACCATTCACTTCCGTGTGCAAATTGAGTGTTTAACTCCTGAGATAGAGAGGCCTCAATCGTTTTGCCAGAAATTGAATCAACGACGGGTTTCAAAAGTGCTTGTAATGCTTGTGCGCTCATAATCTGTCTCTGAATTTCACGACGTTGTACGCCGAATTATTATTCTGTGATGTGATTTATAATGCATTTTATAGACGCAAGTCAATGCACAATAGTTCATATTGACGTTATTTGCCTTGATACTTAGCAGCTCTTTTCTCTTTAAATGCCGCAATACCTTCTAGCTTGTCTTCGCTAGAGAGAACGCGAGCAAACTGCTCTCGCTCGATAGTTAATCCTGGTTCAAGACGCTCATCCGACGCGGCTTTAATTGCTCTTTTTACTGCATCAATAGCAGTTGGCGCCTTTTTGGTGATCTGTTTAGCGACCTCTAGCGTTCTCTCTAGAGTAAGTTCTGGCTCACATAGTTCGGTCACAAGGCCAATCTCTAACGCAGTGTTTGCATCGATGAATTCGCCTGTTAGAGTCCAGCGCATCGCACGTCCTTTGCCGGCAAGTTGAGTCAGCCTCTGCGTGCCTCCAGCGCCAGGTAGTATCGCTAGGTTGATCTCAGGCTGCCCAAACTGTGCATTCTTGCCTGCGATCAAGAAATCACACTGCATCGCTAGCTCATTCCCGCCACCTAGACAAAATCCGTTTACAGCACCGATCAAAGGTTTGTTGATGTTGCGTATTGCTGCCCAGTGGTGATTACGGGGATCTGTAGCTACCATGTCACCCGTTTTGCGAGCCAGCTCATCGATATCTGCTCCAGCGGCAAAGGCTCTTTGGTTACCTGTAATTACCATCACTTTAACGGCATCTGAGTTATCCCCAGAAACGAGTGCTCCAGCGATTTGACTGAGCATATCGGTCGAAAGGGCGTTCAGCTCTTTTGGGCGGTTAAATTGAATCAAGAGCACCCCTGAATCCAGTGAGCAGAGTAGGTTTGGATACTGGTCTGGTGTAAACGGAAGTTGCGTGCTCATGATTAATCCTAGGTATAAGGGTTGTTTTTTATAATCGAAACATGAAATATATTACATCTCAGCAACGAAATTAAGAATAAGGACAAAATTCTGATGCCGGTTTATCAGATTGATGGTGTCACTCCAGTGGTGCACCCCTCATCCTATGTACATCCAACAGCTGTCATTATTGGCGACGTTATCATTGGACCAGACTGCTACATAGGTCCATTAGCGAGTCTACGCGGTGATTTCGGTCCCATCCACATTGGGCGTGGCGTAAACATTCAGGACAGTTGTGTTGTGCACAGTTTCCAAGATATTACCGTAGTCATCGAAGATTATGCACATATTGGACACTGCGCTACGTTACATGGATGTCACATAAAAGCGGGTGTGTTGGTCGGTATGAGTGCCACTGTGATGGATAAAGCAGTTGTCGGTGAGCGCAGTTTTGTTGCAGCTCATAGCTTTGTTAAAACAGGTGATCAGTTTGATGCAGAGCGCATGATTTTGGGAACGCCTGCGAAAGATGTTCGAGCTCTCTCTTCAGAAGAGATGGCATGGAAACACTCGGGCACAGAGGCCTACATTGAGCTAGGTCGTCGATCTAAGTTAAGTTGTATCGAGACGGAAGCTTTGGCTGAGGTTGAGGAAAACCGCCCAACAATTAAATTTGAAACCAAGGTTGATACTAAACAGGAAACCCTGGCTAAGAAAAGTGGAGATGAAGCGTAATGGCACTGACAACTCTTGCGGGTAAACAAGTATCTAAACTCTGTCTTGGTACTATGACCTGGGGCGAGCAGAACACAGAGGCCGAGGCGCACTCTCAAATTGATTATGCCCTAGAGCGCGGTCTCAACTTCATGGACACAGCTGAGATGTATCCAGTGCCGCCGACAGGTGAAACCTATGGTCGCACCGAAGAGTATATCGGTAGCTGGATTGCGAAGTCGGGAAAGCGTGATCAGTGGGTGTTGGCATCTAAGGCAGCAGGTCCTGGGCGAGGCCTCGATTACATGCGTAACGGTCCTCGTCATACTGCGGATCAGTTAAAAGCGGCGGTTGATGCGAGTCTTAAGCGCCTCCAAACAGACTACATCGATCTTTATCAGTTGCATTGGCCAGACCGAAATACCAACATTTTTGGTCAATTGGAGTATCGTCACCGTGATTCAGATGAGACGCCGGTCGATGAGATACTTCGGGGGCTGAGTGATTTGGTTGATAGCGGCAAAATTCGTTCTATTGGTTTATCCAATGAAAACCCCTGGGGTGCAATGAAGTTTGTCCATTATGCAGAGGCGCTTGGGCTACCACGCATTGAAACTGTTCAAAACCCCTACAGTCTTTTGAATCGTACCTATGAGATCGGAATGGCAGAAATCTCCCATCGAGAAGATGTGGGCTTGCTTGCATATTCGCCGCTAGCCTTCGGAATGTTAAGTGGCAAGTATCGTAATGGTGCACGGCCTGAGAAAGCGCGCTTGACTCTTTTTGAGCGCTTCTCGCGTTACACAAACGAACCATCGATATCTGCGACCGAAAAGTACTGCCAGTTGGCAGAGGCTAATGGCCTCGATCCTGCGCAAATGGCGCTGGCTTTTGTCAGCTCTAGATCATTCGTGCTCTCAAACATTATTGGTGCAACTTCGCTTGAGCAGCTAGAGTCGAATATTAATAGTTCTGAGTTGGTGCTCGACAAAGAGCTACTTAAAGAGATAGATTCAATTCATCGCGCTTACCCAAATCCGGCGCCATAGATTGAAATAGGGGTTATACATGGTTACTGCGTTTATCTTAATGAATGTCGATCGTCAGCAAATTGCTAAAACAGCAGAGTTGTTGGCGGGAATTGAAGGTGTTTCTGAGGTCTACTCGGTGAGTGGTAACTATGATCTGATCACAATTGTTCGTGTGGCGAACAATGAGGCTTTGTCGGACTTGGTGACCGGGCAGCTTGCTAAGGTGGATGCAATTCAGACCACTGAAACGATGCTCGCTTTCAAGACGTTCAGTGGATATGACCTTGAGGCGATGTTTGGCGTAGGGATGTAAATTCCTTATTAAAAACCAAAAAAGGCGACCGATGGTCGCCTTTTTGCTATTCGAAATACGATTAGCCGTTGTATTTCTGGAACACTAGAGTTGAGTTAGTGCCACCGAAGCCGAAGCTGTTAGACATAACGCGCTCTAGGTTAACGCCATCCATACGCTCACGCACTACAGGTAGGCCTTCGGCTTCTGGGTCGATCTCTTCGATGTTAGCAGAGGCACAGATGAAGTTGTTCTCCTGCATAAGTAGACAGTAGATCGCTTCCTGAACACCTGTAGCACCCAATGAATGGCCTGCTAGCGACTTGGTTGAGCTTACTGGTGGCATGTTGCTACCGAAGGTCTCTTTCATCGCTTTAAGCTCTTGGATGTCGCCTGCTGGCGTAGAGGTACCGTGTGAGTTGATGTAGTCGATAGAGCCATCTACTGTGCTCATCGCTTGCTGCATACAACGTACTGCACCTTCGCCTGATGGAGCGACCATGTCGTATCCATCTGAAGTAGCACCGTAGCCAACAAGTTCGGCGTAGATCTTAGCGCCACGAGCTTTAGCGTGCTCTAGCTCTTCTAGAACGAGCATGCCGCCGCCACCTGCGATAACAAAACCGTCACGGTTTGCATCGTATGCGCGTGATGCTTTTTCAGGCGTCTCATTGTATTTGCTTGATAGCGCGCCCATTGCATCGAACATGACGCTTAGTGACCAGTGAAGTTCTTCACCACCACCTGCGAAAACGATGTCCTGTTTGCCAAGCTGAATCTGCTCCATCGCGTTACCGATACAGTGTGCGCTGGTCGCACATGCAGAAGTGATAGAGTAGTTAACGCCTTTGATTTTGAACGGAGTCGCAAGACAGGCAGATACTGTAGAGCCCATGGTGCGAGTAACGCGGTATGGGCCAACGCGGCGAACGCCTTTATCGCGAAGGATGTCTGCAGTCTCTACGATATCTGCAGAAGATGCGCCACCAGAGCCGGCAATAAGACCGGTGCGAACGTTTGATACCTGGTCTTCGCTTAGACCTGCATCTTTGATCGCCTGCTCCATAGAGATGTAAGAGTAAGCTGCTGCATTGCCCATGAAACGGCGAAGCTTACGGTCGATCATCTCATCAAGATCTAAATCATCAATGCTACCTGCAACCTGGCTGCGGAAACCTAGGTCTGCATACTCCTGTTGGAATTTAATGCCAGACTTGCCCGCTTTTAGTGATTCCAGAACGCTCTCTTTGTCTGTTCCAAGACAAGAAACGATACCCATTCCGGTAACAACTACTCGACGCATGCTTACTCTCTCTCTAATTATCTATATCGCTGCTATCTATGTCGCTTCTAAGGTTTGGCTTAGAAGTTCTCGGTGCTAGTGAATAGACCGACTTTCAAATCTGTTGCTGTGTAGATCTCGCGACCGTCAACGGATACAGAACCGTCTGCAATACCCATCACAAGTTTGCGCTCAATGACACGCTTCATCTGGATGTTGTATGTCACCTTTTTAGCAGTAGGAAGTATCTGACCCGTGAATTTAACCTCGCCTGAACCAAGTGCACGTCCGCGTCCTGGGTTGCCTTTCCAGCCTAGGTAAAAGCCAACGATCTGCCACATAGCGTCGAGGCCTAGACAGCCTGGCATTACCGGGTCACCTGGGAAGTGGCATTCGAAAAACCAAAGGTCTGGATGAATATCTAGCTCAGCGATGATTTCGCCTTTACCGTGCTCGCCGCCTTCCGCAGAGATCTTGGTGATGCGGTCCATCATTAGCATGTTGCCAACAGGTAGACGGGCATTGCCCTCGCCAAACATTTCCCCGTAGCCGCAGCTAAGAAGTTCGTCACGATTAAAAGATGAAGGTCTAGTCATATCTAAGATTTTCTAACTTATTTTCAAAAATTTAGCGGATTATACCTTTTTCGGGCTCGCTAATCACGATATGCATCAGTTAAATTGGTCGTATGTCGTTTCTTGGTAAGGAATTGGGTTTATGGAACATGGTTTTTGGCATAAACGTTGGGCGGAAAATCGTATTGGTTTTCACCAGCAAAAGACAAATCGTTGGTTAGCCGAGTACTGGTCGGTATTAGGTGTCTCTGCTGAAAGTGATGTTCTTGTGCCGCTCTGTGGTAAAAGTCAGGATATGCTCTGGCTTAGAGAGCAGGGTCACGGAGTTGTTGGGGTTGAGCTGAGTGATCTTGCCTGCCGAGACTTTTTTGCTGAGCAACAGGTCGATGTCGATGCAATAACACGCGATCGCTTTCATATTCGCGAGCGTGATGGGATTAGGTTGTTAGCAGGGGACTTTTTCGATCTGCACGAGGCGGATATTCCAGCGGTGAAGGCGATATATGATCGTGCTGCTCTGATCGCGCTTCCGCCTTCAATGCGGGAGAGATATGCCAAGCATATTAAAGCGTTGACGCAAAGTGGGGATCGAATGCTTCTAGTGACGCTTGAGTATGACAATGATCGAGATGAGCCTCCTTTTGCAGTCTTTGGTCATGAGGTTCGTTCGCTATTTGAGCCATCTTTTACCCTTGAGGTTCTTGATGGCGCACAGATTGAGGGTGGGCGTATGGAGAATGAGCGAGAGGTTGTTTACCTGTTGACTAGGCAGTGAGTTTAATTCGATAGCCGATGACAGGCTGAAGGCCTGTCATCAAATTACTTAGTTGGTTCGCGCCACCGCTAGATCGGCGATCTGGAGAAGTGTCTCTTTGAAAGAGGTTTTATCAAGAACGCTGATCGCCTCTTTAGCCAGATTGACCTGCGCTTTTGCTTTCTCTTTTGAGTATTCGATCGAGCCGTTTCGGTGAACGACCTCTAATACAGGAGATAGATCATCAAGCCCGCCTTTGCGGATGGCATGGCGAATCAGCTCCTTATCATCATCAGTCCCGACACGCATGGCATGGATAAGTGGTAGTGTAGCTTTACCTTCAGCAAGGTCATCACCGACGTTTTTGCCCATGGTTTCGCTGTCTGAAAGGTAGTCCAGTAGGTCATCTACAATCTGGAATGCGATGCCGATATGGCGGCCGTAGAGGCGAAGTGCTTCACGATGTTCTGCTGGTGCGTCGGCAAGGATGGCGCCGACTTCAGTCGCCGCTTCAAAGAGCATTGCTGTTTTACCTAAGATTACTTGGAGGTAAGACTCTTCGCTTGTATCTGGGTTTCTCTGATTTAGGAGCTGAAGGACTTCACCTTCGGCAATAATGGTTGTTGCGTGAGAAATAACCTGCATGATCTCCATACGGCCAATCTCAACCATGATTTGGAAAGAGCGGGAGTAGAGGAAATCGCCCACTAATACGCTAGGGGCATTACCCCACTTTGCATTAGCAGTGGCATTACCACGGCGAAGCTCAGAGTTATCGACCACATCATCGTGAAGAAGTGTTGCTGTGTGAATAAACTCAATCACAGCAGCCAGAGAGATGTGCTGTTCGCCCTTGTAATTACACGCATTGGCAGCAAGAAGAACTAGAAGCGGGCGAATTCGTTTGCCACCGCCTTCAACGATATGGTGTGCAATTTTTTCAACTAATGGCACGTTCGAGCCGAGGTTGTTAAGGATGTATTCCGTAACAGCGTCAAATTGTGGCTCGATATGTGGATTGAGTTGGTGTGGTTGCATCGTAATTCTGCCTAAAAATAGTTCCCGAAATCCTAGGGAGCAAAGCGAGGGGTGTCAATAAAACTCTTGTTCAGTATGTGGTGGTGATAGTGGGTTATTTTATTCTGTCAAAAGAGTTGAGTTTGGTAGGGATTTTCTGTAATATTGCGCGCCCTAGCTTGTCCAAATCCGCTCCCTACAAGAGGGTGTCGAAAGACAAAACGAGATGGCATCAGCCCTCAAGCCCTTCTAAGTAGGTTTGCACTTAGTAGCCGGACAAGCAAAACTTGGAGAACATAGATGTTTGCAGTAATCGTAAGCGGTGGTAAACAGTACCGCGTACAAGAAGGTCAGACCCTTAAAGTAGAAAAACTAGCTGCTGAAGCTGGTGCAAGCGTTGATTTCGATCGCGTACTACTTGTTAGCAACGGCGACGACGTTAAAGTTGGCGCACCAGTTGTTGAAGGTGCTAAAGTTTCTGCAGAAGTGGTTTCTCACGGTCGCGGTGACAAGGTGACAATCATCAAGTTCCGTCGTCGTAAGCACCACATGAAGCGTCAGGGCCACCGTCAGTGGTTCACTGAAGTTAAAATCACTGGCATCAACGGCTGATACCGAATTTAGGAGATAACAAATGGCTCATAAGAAGGCCGCCGGCTCAACGAAGAACGGTCGCGACTCACAATCGAAACGCCTTGGCGTTAAACGTTTTGGTGGTCAGGAAGTACTTGCTGGCAACATTCTAGTACGTCAGCGCGGAACTAAATTCCATGCTGGTACTAACGTAGGCATTGGTAAAGACCACACTCTATTTGCTAAAGCAAATGGCGTTGTTAAGTTCGAAATCAAAGGCCCGAACAACCGTAAATTCATCAGCATCGTAACTGCTTAAGCACGTTGCTGTATGATAAAACCCCGCTTAAGGCGGGGTTTTTGTGTTTTTGGAGAGGGGAAATAGGTGCTTGCCTTCTTGAGGGTGCGCCCCTATTTTTCCTCAAATATGTGAGGTTCTAATGAAATTTGTTGATGAAGCGACAATTACAGTTCAAGCCGGTAAAGGCGGAAACGGTTGTTTAAGCTTTCTTCGTTTGAAGTACATCCCTAAGGGTGGTCCTGATGGCGGCGACGGTGGTGACGGTGGTTCTATATTCGTCGAGGCGGATGCGGGTCTTAACACGCTGATCGATTACCGTTTTACCCGTCACTACAAGGCGCAGAATGGTCAAGGTGGCCAGGGGCGTAACTGTACCGGCAATAAAGGCGAGGACTTGGTTCTTAAAGTCCCAGTTGGTACAACCGTTGTAGATGTCGATACTGATGAAGTGTTGGCGGATCTTACGCAGATAGGTCAGGTTGAGAAGATTGCTCAGGGTGGTTGGCACGGTCTTGGAAATGTTCGTTTTAAGAGTAGTGTGAACCGTGCGCCGCGTCAGACGACTAAAGGCTCTGAAGGTGAATTGCGTAACGTTCGTCTAGAGTTGCGCGTGCTGGCTGATGTGGGTCTTTTAGGTCTACCAAATGCGGGTAAATCGACGCTGATTCGTTCTATCTCTGCTGCGCGTCCTAAGGTTGCTGATTACCCGTTTACTACACTGGTTCCTAACCTAGGTGTAGTGCGTACTGAAGCGCATCGTAGTTTTGTGGTTGCCGATATTCCTGGAATTATCGAGGGTGCTGCTGAAGGTGCTGGATTGGGTATTCGCTTCCTCAAGCACTTGGCGCGTAACCGTGTGCTTTTGCATCTTGTCGATATGGCGCCTTGGGATGAAGTCACTCCTGCTCAGGCTGCAGTAACTGCTGTTCAAGAGCTTACTAAGTTCTCTGAAACGCTTGCAGATCAGCCTCGCTGGTTGCTTCTGAATAAGCTGGATATGGTTCCTGAAGAGGAGCTGGAAGAGCGTTGTCAGTCTGTCATTGATGCGCTTGAGTGGGATGGTCCTGTCTATCGCATATCTGCCATTAATAAACAGGGTTTGGATCAGTTGGTTCATGACCTCCAAGATTATCTTGATGCTCATAAGGCAGCTTTGGCTGAAGATCCTGAGTTGGTTGATGCTGAGCTTGAAGTGCGCCGTCAGATAGATCGTGAGGCTCGAGAGAACCTAGAGAATATGCGTGCAGCGATGCGTGCGCGTCGCGAAGCGGCAGAAGATGATGATTGGGATGATGACTTTGACGACGATGAGTTCGATGTTGAAGTTGAGTATGTTCGCTAAATAGGGGCCTTAAGTGTCTGTAGCTCGCAAACGTCTTACTAAGAAAGGTCGCTGGGTCGTTAAGATCGGTAGCGCTCTTTTAACCAATGATGGCAAGGGTCTGGATCGAGATGCAATTGCGCATTGGGTCGATCAAATTGCTCATCTTGTTGCGCAGGGGATCGAGATTGTTCTTGTATCTTCAGGGGCGGTTGCTGAGGGTATGACCCGCATGGGTTGGACGGAGCGGCCTAACGAGCTAGCAAAGCTTCAGGCTGCTGCTGCAATTGGTCAGATGGGGTTAGTGCAGGCTTATGAGTCTTCATTCCATCGACACGCAATTCATACGGCTCAAGTTCTGTTGACGCATGATGACCTTGCAAGCCGTAAGCGTTATCTTAATGCGCGTTCTACGCTTCGCTCGCTTATCGATCTTGGTGTTATAGCAATCGTTAACGAGAACGATACCGTCGTTACCGATGAATTTCGCTTCGGTGATAACGACACCTTAGGTGCTTTGGTTGCCAATGCGGTTGAGGCTGATGCGCTTATTCTTCTGACGGATCAGCAGGGTCTCTATACGGCTGACCCGCGATTAGATGCATCGGCTGAATTGATATCCGAAGGGCAGGCGAGTGAAGAGCGTTTTGTCGCGATGGCTGGCGGCGGTGGTCGTTTAGGTCGTGGCGGTATGGCAACGAAGGTGCGTGCTGCACGTTTGGCTGCGCGTTCGGGTGCCTCAACAATCATAGCCAGTGGCCGCGAAGAGTCTGCGCTGTTGCGTATCTTTGCTGGCGAAGAGCTTGGCACGCTGTTGCTTCCAGAGCATGAGCGTCAAACTGCACGTAAGCACTGGATTGCAGGTCATTTGCAGTCGCGTGGTCGACTGGTTTTGGATGAGGGTGCTGTTAAGGCGCTTAAAACCGGTGGTAAAAGTCTTCTGCCTGCGGGTGTTGTTGCAGTTGAGGGCGACTTCTCACGTGGAGAGATGGTTGAGTTGGTTAATGGTCAGGGTGATGTGATCGCTCGAGGCCTGGTGAACTACTCTGTAGCTGATGCTAAGCAGATCATTGGTCACGCCACTAAAGAGATAGAGTCTTTAATTGGTCATATCAGCGAGCCGGAATTGGTACATCGCGATAATATGGCGTTGGCTTAATGCGATGGGGTCAGAGTAGTCTAATAAGACTACTCTGACCCCTGGTGTGAATTCAGGCATTAAAAAACCCGCACTTAGCGGGTTTTTTGATCTTGGCAGGTTGCTATTAAGCAGCCATTGCCTTGATACGAGCGTTTAGGCGGCTCTTAGTGCGTGCAACAGCGCTCTTCTTGAAGATTCCTTTGTTTACTGAGCTATCTAGGATAGGCTGAGCAACTTTGAATGCTTCGTTAGCAGCAGCTTGGTCACCACCAGCAACAGCTTTAAGTACTTTCTTGATGTAAGTACGTACCATAGAGCGTAGGCTAGCGTTATGTTGACGACGCTTTTCCGCCTGACGAGCACGTTTACGAGATCCTGCGGAATTTGCCACAGTCGGCTCCTTAAATTTAGTTATACATTAGTGAGACCGAGGTCTCTTAAATTTGGATGCGAAATTATTCCGATATCAGCTTTGCATGTCAAGCCCTATTCGTTCTTTTCGTAGACTTTTGGTTGACCTTATTTGAGTTGAGTCCATAATCACCGCATAGTTTCCAATTAAGGGGTCGCAATTGAGCGGGTCACAAACAAAAAGTGAAGGGTTGTTGCGTTCAAGCGCCGTGGTTGGCGTAATGACGATGATCTCCCGTGTGCTTGGTTTGATCCGAGATGTTGTGGTTGCGGGTTACTTCGGTGCAAGCGGTGCTTCCGACGCCTTCTTTGTTGCCTTTAAGATCCCGAACTTCCTGCGTCGCCTCTTTGCAGAGGGTGCTTTTGCTCAAGCATTTGTCCCTGTATTGTCTGAATATCGAACGCAGCGAGATTTAGATGCTGTCCGTCTGCTGGTGGCAAAAACGGCAGGTAGTTTAGGCTCTGTCCTTCTGGTAGTGACTTTTCTGGGTAGTGTCGGCTCGCCCCTATTGGCGATGCTTTTTGCTCCGGGTTTCTATATGTCTGGTTCGCCAAGTTATGACTTGGCGGCAGAGATGTTGCGCATTACTTTTCCTTATCTGATGTTGATTTCGTTGACTGCCTTTGCAGGTGCGATACTTAACTCTTATCAGCGCTTTGCCGTTCCTGCTTTCACCCCGGTGCTGTTGAATCTTTGTCTTATCGGTTCTGCCGTCTATTTGAGTCCACTCTTCGATCCGCCAATTATGGCGTTAGCCTGGGGTGTGTTGATGGCAGGTGCAGTGCAGTTGATCTTCCAGATGCCTTTCCTTGCAAGGCTGCGGCTTTTGCCTATGCCGCAGAGTGGCTGGAAGGATGAGGGTGTGCGCCGCATTCTGAGGTTGATGCTGCCGGCACTGTTTGGTGTCTCTGTAGCGCAAATCAATCTGTTATTGGATACGGTGCTGGCCTCCTTCTTGCAAACCGGCAGCGTCTCGTGGCTCTACTATTCAGACCGTCTGGCTGAGCTCCCCTTGGGTGTGTTTGGTATAGCTATAGCAACTGTGATTCTGCCTAGTCTTTCGCGCAAGCATGCTGAAAAGTCAGGTGAGCAGTTCGCGCAGATGCTCGATTGGGCGGTGCGGATGGTGCTGTTGATTGGTTTGCCTGCAGCCTTGGCATTGATTCTGTTGGCGGAACCGCTTTTAACAACTCTCTTCCATTATGGTCAGATGAGTGACCGTGATGTTGAGATGGCGGCAATGAGTCTGCGGGCTTATGGCGTTGGATTGCTCGCTTTTATGCTGATCAAAGTGCTGGCGCCGGGTTACTTCTCTCGGCAAGATACCAAAACCCCAGTTAAGATCGCTGTAAAAGCGATGGTTGCCAATATGGTGTTTAATCTGATGCTTATAGTGCCTCTGGCGCACGCGGGTTTGGCATTGGCTACAGCTCTGTCAGCATTTATGAATGCGGGCTGGTTGCTGCATGGGCTCATTAAGCAGGGTGTCTTTAAGTGGCAGTCTGGCTGGGCGCGTTGGTCGATGCAGTTAGGTTTGGCTAATCTGCTGATGGCACTGTTTGTGCTCTTTCTAGCGCCTGCGGCTAGTGAATGGCTTGTTCGGGATCTCTGGTGGCGCATAGAGTGGATGGCGCTTCTAGTGGGTGGTGCTGTTGCTGTCTATCTAGTGACGCTTGCACTAACCGGTGTGCGTATACGCCATCTTCGCGGCTAATCGCGTTTTTTCTGCAAATCTCCTGCTCCTAGGTCTTAAACCTAGCCCCTCCAATGCGCTATAATCGCGCGTTTAATTAACGTCCAAAATTACGGCGGTGAGTTAAGATTCATGGAACTGATCAGAGGCCTGCACAATCTTCGCGAGCGACATCGCGGTTGCGTTGCCACTATCGGTAACTTTGATGGCGTACATCGTGGTCATCAGCAGGTTCTTTCGGGGGTGCGTCGCAAAGCGCAAGAGCTCGGTGTACCTTCGGTGGTTATCATATTTGAACCTCAGCCACGTGAGTTTTTTGCACCTGATGCGGCGCCACCAAGGCTGACGCGTTTTGGCGAGAAGATTCGTCTCCTTGAGGCGGAGGGCGTTGATCGCGTGCTCTGTTTAAGCTTTAACGAGCGGTTGCGTGCTCTCTCTGCTGAACAGTTTATCGAGAGCCTGTTGCTTGAAGGGCTTGGCGTTAAGCACTTTGTTGTCGGTGATGACTTCCGTTTTGGCTGTGATCGTCGTGGTGATTATGCGTTGCTTAAAGCAGCGGGTCAGCGTCATGGCTTTACAGTAGCAGAGACTGAAACTCTGATCCTTGAAGATGAGCGGGTGAGCAGTTCGCGTATTCGTGAAGCGCTAGGTGCCAATAATTTGATGTTGGCATCGCGATTGCTTGGTCGTAGATATCGCGTAACGGGGCGTGTCCAGCATGGTCAAAAAATTGGCCGTGAACTGGGTGCACCAACCGCTAACGTTAGAATGCACAAGTACGCTTGTCCCTTGAAAGGGGTCTATGCAGTACGAGGACATTTAAGAAGTGCGCAGTTTAATGGTGTCTGTAACGTAGGCAGCCGACCAACTGTGAATGGTGTTCGTCCCGTTTTGGAAGTTCACCTTTTAGATTTTAAAGGGGATCTCTACGGAGAGCTTCTGAGTGTTGAATTTTTGCATCCTATGCGCCCTGAAAAACGCTTTGATGGGCTGGATGCGTTGCGCGAACAGATCGCGAAAGATATTTCAGCAGCACGAACTTGGTTCGCGTCTGCAAATACCTAACTGGAACTGGATAATGACCGATTACAAACCGACCCTTAACCTACCGGAAACTGCGTTCCCAATGCGCGGTAACCTACCATCAGCTGAGCCAGTTCGCCTTGCGAAATGGAAAGAGATGGATCTATATGCGCGAATTCGCGAGGTGAGTGCAGGGCGTCCAAAATTTATTCTGCACGATGGCCCTCCATACGCTAACGGCAGCATCCATATCGGTCACGCTGTTAACAAGATCATCAAAGATATGATCATCAAGTCTAAAACGCTGAGCGGCTTTGACGCGCCTTACACGCCGGGTTGGGACTGTCACGGTCTACCTATCGAGCACAAGGTTGAAACGCTTATCGGTAAAGCCGGCGAGAAAGTTTCTTATGCTGATTTCCGCGCTAAGTGTCGTTCATACGCAACTGAGCAGATCGAAGGACAGAAAGCGGATTTCATACGCTTAGGTATCCAGGGTGATTGGGATGACCCGTACCTAACCATGAACTTCAAAACTGAAGCCGACACCGTTCGCGCTCTGGGTAAAATTGCTGAGCGTGGACACCTGGTAAAAGGTTACAAGCCGGTCTACTGGAGTGTTGTTGGTAAATCAGCGCTTGCCGAGACTGAGGTTGAGTATCAAGACAAGACGTCGACAGCTATCGATGTACGCTTCACTTTTATCGATCAGGCAAAAGTTAACGCGCTGTTTGGTACAGATAAATCTAATGTCTCTTTGGTAATCTGGACTACAACACCTTGGACAATTCCAGCTAACCAAGCGGTATCAATCAACGGTGAGTTGGATTACGCGCTGGTTGAAGTGCATCTTGAATCGGGCGTTGATTACCAGGTTCTAGCTAAGTCTATGGTTGAGTCGATCATGGAGCGTTGGGGCGTAGATAATTACTCTGTACTTGCCTCTGTTAATGGCGCGGCACTTGAAAGTCTGATGCTTAAACACCCAGTTTATGATCGTGAAGTACCTGTCATTCTTGGTGATCACGTAACAACTGATGCGGGTACTGGTGCTGTCCACACTGCACCAGACCACGGTATGGATGACTTTGTTGTTGGTCTTAAATATGGCCTAACAACACTGAACCTTGTTCAAGCGGATGGTACATACATCGATAACGCTGGCGAATTTGCAGGTATCCATGTCTACAAAGCAGATGGTCCAGTTACTGAAGCGCTTGAGCGTGAGGGTAAGTTGGTTCACCTAAAACGTTTCCAACACAGCTACCCACACTGCTGGCGTACCAAAACACCATTGATCTACCGTGCGACACCGCAGTGGTTTATCTCTATGGATAAGAAGAACCTTAAAGCTGACGCGATGGAAGCGATTAAGGGTGTTCAGTGGTTCCCTGATTGGGGTCAAAACCGTATCGAGTCGATGGTTGGTCAGAGCCCAGACTGGTGTGTGTCTCGTCAACGTACTTGGGGTACTCCAATCACGCTATTCACGCATAAGCAGACTGGTGATCTACACCCACGCACTGCCGAGTTGATCGAGCAGGTTGCTCTGCGTATCGAACAATCGGGTATCGATGCCTGGTTTGATATGGATGCCGCTGAGCTGCTGGGTGAAGAGGCTAACGACTACGATAAAGTTACCGACACCATGGATGTGTGGTTTGACTCAGGTGTTACGCACCACTCTGTTCTGCGTACCAAAGAGAGTCTCCACTTCCCAGCCGATATGTACCTTGAGGGTTCGGATCAGCACCGTGGTTGGTTCCAGTCATCTCTGAAAACATCTATCGCTATTAACGGTTGTGCACCTTACAAGCAGGTTCTGACTCACGGTTTTACCGTGGATGAGAAGGGCTACAAGATGTCTAAGTCGCTGGGTAACGTAATTGCGCCTCAGCAGGTAAATGACAAGCTTGGTGCAGATATTCTGCGACTATGGGTGGCATCTACTGACTACTCTGGCGATATGGCAGTTTCAGATCAGATTCTTCAGCGTACTGCGGATAGCTACCGTCGTATTCGAAATACAGCTCGCTTCCTATTGGCGAACTTGAACGGCTTTAACCCAGAGACAGATCTTCTAAAACCAGAAGAGATGCTGGCGCTAGACCGTTGGGCTGTTGATGCGGCGTACCGTCTGCAGAAACGTGTTATTGATGCGTTCGATAGCTACCGTTTCTTGGATGTTTACCAGGCTGTTCACAACTTCTGTGCACAAGAGCTAGGTGGCTTCTACCTTGATATCATCAAAGACCGCCAGTACACCACTAAGGCAGACAGCTTTGCGCGTCGCTCATGTCAGACGGCGCTTTACCATGTGGCACAGGCGCTAACTCGCTGGATCGCACCAATTCTGAGCTTCACTGCAGATGAGATCATCGAAGTGCTGCCTGGTAATAATCCAGAGAGTGCGATGCTGACAACTTGGTACGATGGCCTCTTTGAAATGGCTGATAACGACCAATTTGGTCGTGCATACTGGGAACGTATCCTTGAAGTTAAGCAGGCAGTGAACAAGTGTCTTGAAGATGCGCGTAACGAGAAGCTTGTGAAAGGTTCGCTTGCTGCGGAAGTTACGCTCTATGCAGATGAAGCGCTAACAGCAGATCTTAACCGTCTAGGCGATGAGCTGCGTTTCGTATTGATCACATCGACTGCTGCAGTTGAGCCGCTAGAGAATGCTGGTTCTGCAGCTGAAACTCAGGTTACAGGTCTGAAAGTGGCTGTGAAAGCATCTGAGCATGCGAAGTGTGGTCGCTGCTGGCACCACCGTGAAGATGTGGGCACTCACGCAGGTCACGAAGATCTTTGTGGTCGTTGTATCGACAACGTAGAGGGCGAGGGTGAGCAACGTCACTTTGCCTAACAAGAGTGCGCTTGGCTGGTTGTGGCTGAGCGTTACGATTGTCCTCGTAGATCTAGCGAGTAAATATTGGGTGAGCTCAGTGCTCACCTACAACTCGCCAGTTGAGTTGCTTCCAATTTTTGATCTTCGACTACTCCATAACACAGGAGCTGCGTTTAGTTTTCTTGCCTCTGAAGAGGGTTGGCAGCGTTGGTTATTTGTTGCCATCGCTATTGTTGTCTCTCTCTTTATCGTCCGTTGGTTAAAACAGACAGACTCCTCAGATTGCCTCCTTGCCAGTGGTTATGCGCTGATATTAGGTGGTGCTCTAGGTAATCTTTTTGATCGTATAGTGCACGGTCATGTCGTTGATTTTATCTCTGTCCATTATCAGGGTTGGTACTTCCCTGCATTCAATGTGGCAGACATCGCAATAACCCTGGGTGCTGCAGCATTAATAGTCGATGCACTGGGCTTTTTTAAGAGTAAGAGTGAGATTTGAGATGAGTGAATTGGCTATCGGTCCAGGCAAAAAAGTGACACTTCATTTTGCGATTAAGTTAGAGAATGGCCAGATCGTGGACAGTAATTTTGAAGGTGATCCTGCTCAGTTCGAATTTGGTGATGGCAATATTCCAGAGGGCTTTGAGCAGGCGCTTGTTGGTTTGAAAGTGGGTGACCACCTAGATCTTACAATCGCGCCAGAGCGCGGCTTTGGTCAGCACAACCCAAGCAATATTCAGACACTTAAGCGTTCAGACTTCAAAGATATGGAACTAGAGCCAGGTTTGGTGATCAGTTTCCAAGAGCCAGGTGGTGAACTACCTGGTGTCGTAGTTGAGTTCGATGAGAAAAACGTAGTGATCGACTTCAACCATCCCCTCTCGGGCAAAACTATTTTGTTCGAAGTCAAAGTTCTAGAGATTCAGTAGAACTGTTTGCACTAAAACTCCTAGCCTCTGCTATATTGAGATAAAGAGGCGGAGTTTTTGTTATGTCCCATCAAAAAGGTTTTACGCTAATTGAGTTGATGATCGTTGTAGTGATCATCGGCATTCTTGCGTCTATAGCTTATCCGTCGTACCAGGATTATTTGCTCCGAGCGAAACGTGGTGATGCAATGAATGGAATTGCAGCACTTAGAATTGCACAAGAGCAACATCGATCCAGTAACACAACCTTCTCTTCATCTACCACCATTAACAGCGTTGACTATTCAACATCCCCAGAAGGTTACTGGACCCTTGCTGTCTCTGATGCTACAGGATCTGCTTATGTTGTAACCGCTGAGCCGAAAAGTCCGCATGTTGACTCTGTTTGTACCCAATTTGTAGCAAACCGAAATGGTGCAGTAGATGCTGTAACTGCAACGCTTGATGTTTGCTGGGAGCGCTAGAGTTTATGCTCAATAGGGAAAAAGGGGTTACTTTCACTGAGGTAATGGTGACGATCGCAATTATTGGAATAATTGCTGCTATCGCAATACCTGCGTATCAAAATCATATATTCAGTGAGCGATTGACGGGCGCATCTCAGGCTATCTATGCACAAGCGTTAATGGCGAAACGCCAATCGGTATCTAATAACGACACTCGCTATTTCAAGATTGAAGATGATTCAGGCGATTGGTGTGCCTTTGTTTCTACTACGAGTGATGCTACATGTGCGACAAGTTTGCTTTATACACACGGTAGGGATTTTAGTGGTGTCACCGTCTCTACCGGTGTTACATCAATTTTTGTTATGCCTGCACTGGTTGCAACAAATGTGAGTGTAGAAATTACGGGCGAAAATGGTGATGTTAAAACGCTAAAGATTTTTGAAAATCAAATGGTTGTAATTGAGTGATGGATAAAACTGCAACTCAAAAGCAAAGCGGCTTTACGTTAATCGAACTGATGATCGGCATGGCTGTAGGTTTGATTGTGCTTTCTGGTGCGCTTTTTCTCTATTTGAAGATCTATACAGTCAGTCAATCTACCCTCGCATCGACGCAGCTAAATCGTGAGTTAGGTATTTTGGTAGATACAATGTCTGGTGAAATTCGACGCCATGGATACTTCGCAAATTCGGGAGCAAATCCATACCAAGCTAGCAGCAGTGCAGGTATTTCTATCTCCGGTTCCTGTATTTTATATGGTTATGATGTCAATGCAGACGGGGTACAGAATGATAATGAGTTTCGTGGCTTTAAATTAGATCTGCAAAAGCTTTGGTTTGCCCGAACAGCAACAGCAGCCTGTGCTTCAACCACTGGCTGGGAAGAGTTTAGTAGCACTAATAGCGTTTTAGTGGAGTCACTTTTATTTAATTTGAATATTGATGCTCACACTACGGGCAGTACAACCTCCTATACTAGAAAAGTTGAGATGACAGTCACTGCCAAAGATCACAAAGGTATTACTAGCGGTACTAAGTCGGTTTCAATTCTTATCCCTAATAATGTGGTTGTGAATTGATGATGTACTTCCATTCCCAAAATAACCAACACAAACAGAGAGGGGTTGCGACCTTAGTGACCGTCCTAGTGTTGTTGTTAATTACCACAATAACGGCATTCACAATTTCCTCTGCAATCTTGAGTGAAAAGCAGATCGTGGCAGATGAAATGAGAGCATTGGCCGCATTTGAGGCCGCTCAGTCTGGGCTTGCAGTGGGCATAGATTCATTTAGACGTTCAGGTGAGCTACCCGCTATAGCCTCTGCGGCTTCTGGATCCAATGCTGCTGGAGCTAGATGGAGCTACTGGGGGGCATCCAGTGGAGATGATGTATTTCTATACGCTAAAGGATTTAGCGATGATCTATCTGTCGAACGACAAGTTCGTATGTTAATCGGTTTCGCTAAATTAGATCTTCCAGAGGTTTCTGTAGTTGCCGGTGGAGTGATGACAGCAAGCGGAAACTTAGACATTACTAACACCCAAGGAAACCTAAATATTTGGAGTGGTGATCAGGTTTCACTCGGCGGCAGTGCGACTACAACGATTCCCGCGCCTGGTTATCCGAAATGTGATAATGAAACCAGTGGTAGTTGTATTACAGCATCTAATAAGGATTATCGGGGCGGCGATATAGTTGATAGTGATCCTAATTTAGCTGGGCTAACAAGTTCTGAGTTTCAAAGGGCTTTTTTGGGTGACACGGTTGCTGATTTTTGTGATTCATTCATAGATGTAGACGCTACATCTGATGTTCAAGCTGCAGCCGATTTGGCAGGGGCGCGAGTCTGTTTAACAAGTGCTTCAAATGCAACGATCAAGCCTAATTTATCATTGGGAAGCCCGCTTGCGCCCAAAGTATTGATCATTGATGGTGATTTTGAGGTAAACAGTAATGTTGAATTTTATGGGTTATTGTTTGTAACCGGCGATATCAACAAGGCAAACGGTAACGCACAATTTAACGGTAGTGTTATCGTTCAGGGGGATATCGATTTAGGTAATGGCGGCTTTACTGTCATATTTGACTCTACTTACACCAATAATCTTGGTGACGAAAGTGGAGCTACAGCGGTAGTTGGAACCTGGAGGGATTGGTGATGAATTTCTCTCAAAGAGGTTTTGTTTTAATCGAAGCGATTATTGCCCTTGTTATCTCAGCCGTTGGATTGCTGGGTATAGCTTTGTTTACCTCTAATATGATCGGCGAGTCCTCTAAGGCTAAGTCTGAATCTGAGGCTATATCAATTGCCCAAAAGGAAATTGAAGTACTTAGAGGCTACGCTGCTTCTTACTCATTGAGTTCGATCATATCTGATGAACCTGTGTGGCCCGTCAGCACATCGGTTTCAGGTACTCGTGAAAACTACACGCTAAGCGGTGATGTGGTTTGGTCTGCGATATCTGGAACTAGCCTGGCTGACGCATCCATAACAGTAAGTTGGTATGAAGGATCTGTGACACTCAATACGGTGATTGTGGAGGACATGTTTGACTCTAAAGCCCAGGGTGGAAATGGCGACGCAGAGGCGGGTGGTAACCCATATGCGCTAACCCCTCCAACGGGTGGTGCGCAGTATGGTGATGATGCTCCAGGCGGGAATCTCCCCGACATTGTAACCCTGACGGGAGACCAAATTTCAGTTGTCTCAGTTCAGCAAAGCGAGGGCGGTGGAGTTAAGTTAGTCTATACGGATGATACTGATCCTTCTAATCCGATTGAATATGAACTTTTGACATATAACGGGAATGCCTTTTCGGAAATACGTGGTGTTGTTTATGTTGATTTCAGTTCAACCAATATTCCCTCAACTAGCTTTAATGATCTTGTTGTTCGAGCATCAGATACCGGTGTATGCCCGAGAAGTGATGCGCATACTATCCCTGGAAGTAGTGATTGGTTCGTGGAGTATCGTTGCTTTTTCGGCGCTGGATGGTACGGAAATATTGATGTCCTGTATGATGTTGTGTCCGAATCTGACACCTATCGTAACCAGTGTGTAGGTGATCCTAATGAGATTGATGATGGAACAGACCTGAGTAGGCATCCTAACTGGATCGAGCCTTTGGACGATAAACGTGAGTACCGAGGATATGGTCTTGCTGTTGTTGCAGGTAGTGGCTACGAAGCTGACAGCTCGGGTAATCTACTCTATGTCGCGCAGGGGCTAGCTGAGGGTGCTGTTTATGGGTATGGGCTTGCTGAGGCAGGACAGCAACTGGTAATTGGCGATGGGAACCACGATTTCGTGCTAGAGAAACAGCCCGGAGGCAATCCCTCATCGGCCGAACTGGATACCACTTGTGGAACTGTTTTAAGTACAGTCACTATACCGAGCTACGCTGGACACTTCCCAGGAACAAGTGGCGCTTCTTCAGGTGCATTTACAAGTTTTACCGGAAATAATGGTGACTTTGTCTGTCTTGAAGTTAATGGAGCCTTTAGTTGTCCAGCGAATATTCCTAGTTCCCTAGGTGCTGTCACGAGCGCTTCTATTTACTCAATTTCTGGAACTATTTCTCAAGCCTTAACATCTCCTTTGGTTTCAACAGCTACAAGTCAGTTTCCTACTGGTGTAATTAACAACTGTATAAGAGATGGTAACGGTAACTTGAGTTGTACGAGTGAGCCAATTTGTACCAATACTAGTTCTAGCTTTTTATGCTCTGTTATTGCTGCCTCTGGAGCCACTTGGAGTGGGTCAATTACTCACAGCATTTCTGATGCGAATTACTCTATTTGTGCGCCGAGTGGTGGTATGCAAACCTTCCCATCAATCAGTGGATCCGTATCGGGGGCAACCGTTTCCGTAATTGCAAGCGGAGCGTCATGCGGAGAAACCCCGGCACTAGGCACCTATACTGTCGTAATGACCAATAATACTGGTACGACATATGATCTGGCAGATTATGTCGAGTACATTGTTGTGGATAGTGTGAGTTATGCGTGTACAGACTCTACTGCTTCGTGGAAGAAAAATGGCAAAACGGTGACCTTATCATGTGATGCTCCAACATCATTAGATACAAGTGATTCGATTTTGTTGGATGGAGCTACAAATATAACTGTGACAATTACCAATGTTAGTGGAACATCTGTAACAGCTTCATACCCTTGATTAGTAGCTTTTCTCAAGGAGGAGAAAATGAAAAAGAAGCCAATCCCAAGGATGGGTGGCTTCACGTTGGTCGAGTTGATGATCGTGGTGGCGATCATCGGCGTGCTCGCTGGCGTGGCGCTCCCTTCGTATCAAACCTTCGTCATAAAAGCGAAGATCACAGATGCCATTGCGGCGACACATCAACTTAAACTCGCGCTTGCTGATTATGCAATCATTAACGGTGGGACATCAGGCCTTGCAGGGCTGCACTGGAGTTCAGCGCTTAAAGAGTTAGGGGTGCCAAACAACTTCTTTGGTGATAACTCCGACTATGTGAAAAATGCCTGGTGGAGTCACTCTGCAGGCGAGATAAGGGTATCCATCGCCAACATCGATCAACTGGATGGTCGCCGTTTGGTTCTTCGCGCTATCAATCCTGATTTTCCAACAAGCTGGCGCTGTATCAGTGATGATTCAGACAGTTCTTTTATCCCAAGTGAATATCTACCAAGTCACTGCCAATCTTCGGGATCAGAGTAGAATCTGTCGGCGTCCCTTTGGGAAACCTTAAATGGACCCACCCGTTTATTGCAAGACCGTTTTGACTCGATCATCCTCGGGGTCAGAGTAGTCTTATAAGACTACTCTGACCCCGTCCATCTCGGTATACTCTGGCATTCTGATTAATTTAAAGACTTCTAAGCGCACTATGTCTCAACAACTTGTCGTTGCACTAGCTCAAATCAATTTCCTTGTGGGCGATATTCCAGGTAACACACAGAAAATTATTGATACATCAAACCAGCTTGCTAAGCAGGGTGGGGTGGATATGGTGCTCTTTTCTGAGTTGTCGCTTACGGGCTATCCACCAGAGGATCTGCTGCTTCGTCCAAGTTTAAAACGCCGTATCGATGAGGCACTATCACGTCTGAAGTCAGAAGTGACTGATGTGGCTATGGTGGTTGGTTACCCTGCCGAGTTCGATGGTGAGTTGCGTAACATGGCCGCAGTTATCCATAACGGTGAGGTTGTCATTAAATACGCTAAGCAGCATCTACCTAACAACCGTGTTTTTGATGAGCTGCGCTACTTTGAACCGCATTCAAACGATGGTGTGTTTGAGTTTAAAGGTCACAAATTAGGGCTGCAGATCTGTCAGGATATCTGGGAAGTTGAGCCAACAGCACGACAGGCGCAACAGAACGTTAAAGCTATTCTAGTGCCGAATGCCTCGCCTTATCACATGGGCAAAACAACTGAGCGCACTGATGAGATATCTGCTCGAGCTAAAAGCGCCAATGCCCCCGTTATCTATGTTAACCAAGTGGGTGCGCAGGACGAGTTGGTATTTGATGGTGGTTCACAGGTTGTCGACTCTGAGGGTGAGCTTGCCTACCTCGCGCCGCATCATGAAGAGGGTGTTTACCTTGTTACTATTGAGCTTGATTCAGGCAGCGTAGTGCCGCATCAAGCATCCGCTGCTGAGCCCTCTATTGAGAAAGCGGTTTATGATTCGCTGGTTATGGGCGTGCGTGATTACATCAATAAGAATGGCTTTAAAGGTGTGATTTTTGGTCTTTCTGGTGGGGTCGATTCTGCGTTAACGGCTGCGGTTGCAGTTGATGCACTTGGTAAAGATCGTGTTGAGTGTGTGATGATGCCTTTCCGTTATACATCATCAATTAGTGTTGAAGATGCGGCTTTAGAGGCAGAGGCTCTGGGTATTAAACACTCAGTGATCTCAATTGAACCAACTTACGAAGCCTTTATGTCGCAGCTCTCTAACGAGTTTTCAGGCGCAGGGCTGGATGCAACTGAAGAGAACCTACAGGCCCGCTGTCGTGGTGTAATGTTGATGGCCATCTCGAACAAGAAGGGATTGTTGGTTCTGACCACCAGTAATAAATCTGAAACTGCCGTAGGTTACTCGACCCTTTACGGAGATATGGCGGGTGGATTCTGTGTCTTAAAAGATATTCCTAAGACTCTGGTTTATCGTCTCTGTCGTTACCGTAATGAAATTAGCCCTGTGATTCCTGAACGCGTGATAACTCGTCCACCTTCAGCTGAGCTGCGTCCAGACCAGACAGATCAAGATAGCCTGCCTGATTACGATCAACTTGATGCGATTATCGAGATGTATGTCGAGCACGACTACAGTGCAGAGATGATTATCGCGAAGGGTTACAACGAAGCCGATGTTTTGCGTGTGATTCGTCTGATCGATATCAACGAGTACAAGCGTCGTCAGGCGCCTATCGGACCTCGTATTACCCAGCGTGGTTTCGGTCGTGATCGCCGCTATCCAATCACTTCGGGTTGGAAGGCTGGAGTTTAGCTTTTTGTGGGAGGTTCCCCAAAGGGGTGCCGAGAACTTTTTGGTCACCGACCCTGCGGGTAGGTTCCTACAGAACATCGGGGTCAGAGTAGTCTTATTAGACTACTCTGACCCCGATGTTGATCTTTGATTACTTCGAAACGTTCTTGCTGATCAGTGCTCGAAGAGCAGCCGGTTTAACTGGCTTGTTCAGTAGAATCGCGCCGTACTCTGCGATCTCCGCTTTAACCTCATCGGTTCGGTCAGCTGTGATGATGATCGCAGGTACCTCTTTGGTGCCATGCCCCTCAAGCTGTTTAAGGGCCATGATGCCGGTATCTGTCTCGCCTAGGTGGTAGTCGACTAGCATGATGTCGGGTATGAACCCGCCTGCGACTTCAGCTTCTGCAACCTCTGCTGAGATAGCTGTTTTAACTTCACACGCCCAGCCATTCAGCAGAGCAGACATCCCCTCGAGGATTTTAGGCTCGTTATCAATGACGAGTACTTTGATGCCATTAAGGCCTTTCGAACGGATCCAGCCGCGTTGTTGAGGCTTCGCTTTTTCAGCACGAGTCTCATCACCTAGTGGGATTAGCACACTGAACATGGTGCCTTGTGTAGGCCAGGACTCGACACGTAACTTATGGTCAAGCATTTTTGCGATACGATCTGTAATCGCAAGGCCCAGTCCAAGACCTTTAACTTCAGAGTGTCTTGGATTGTCGATGCGACGAAACTCTTCAAACACTTCGTTTATTTTATCCTTAGGAATCCCCACACCGGTATCCCACACCTGAATTTCAAGGTGATTGCCGCGGTGTCGCGCGCCAAGTAGCACGCGCCCTTTGCCTGTGTAGCGAATAGCGTTGGAGATGAAGTTCTGCAGAATACGGCGTAAAAGCGTCTGGTCCGAGTGCACCACAGCTTTACAGTCGATGCTCTTAAACTCTAAGCCCTTCTCTTGCGCCATCGCAGTGAACTCGTTATTCAAATTGGTGAATACGTTCTGCAGGTGGAAGTGAGTTAGGTTAGGCTCCAACGCCCCTGCGTCGAGTTTGGAGATATCTAGAATTGTAGTAATTAGCTCTTCAGCTGAACGAAGAGCCCCATCAAGGTTGTCCACCAGTTGAGCTGTTTCACTTTGGTGGCTCTGCTGCGCTAGAGCTGATGTAAACAGACGGGCTGCGTTTAAAGGCTGCAATAGGTCGTGGCTAGCCGCAGCGAGGAAGCGAGTTTTACCCAGGTTAGCTGCGTCAGCATCTGATTTCGCTTGGCGAAGCTCATCCTCCATCAATGCGCGCACTGTGTTCTCTTTGCGCAGCTCTTTGTTCACTAGAGAGAGAGCTTGGGTACGCTCAAGTACGCGTTTCTCAAGATTCTCGTTGGTCTCTTGAAGTGCTATCTCGGCATTACGTCGCTCGGTGATATCTTGATAGAGCGTAAAGTAACCTAACACGTCACCGTACTCGCCGATATGCGGAATCATGGTCAGTTCGGCGTAGCGGTGTTCATCATCTTGAGTTGGGAGAATAGCCTCGAATTTCACTCGCTCGCCGTTTAAGACGCGTCTCACAAAAGGTTGGCGCAGTTCGTACTGGTCAGTGCTGAAAATTTTGTAAGAAGGTGTGCCTGCAATATTGTGTCTATCTATCCCTACACCGTCGGCAAACGCTTTGTTCACAAAGAGGAAGTTCTGTTCTGGATCGAGGTAGGTGATCATGACCGGCACGTTGTCGGTGTAGACACGAATGTTCTGCTCACTCTCACGCAGCGCCTCTTCAACGCGTTTGTGCTCCGTGATATCCATGTAGGTGTTTACATAACCGCCATCAGGCATTGGGTTGCCACGCACCTCCATTACCTGACCATTAGGGCGGTAGCGCTCAAATGCAT
Source organism: Marinobacterium sp. LSUCC0821 (assembly GCF_012848475.1). Lineage (NCBI taxonomy): Bacteria > Pseudomonadati > Pseudomonadota > Gammaproteobacteria > Oceanospirillales > Oceanospirillaceae > Marinobacterium > Marinobacterium sp. LSUCC0821. The sequence goes on along the minus strand of NZ_CP051666.1, from coordinate 1,480,169 downwards.
GTGGTTCGCCGGCGAGCAGATAGCTCATGCGTTGTTTGACCTGCTCATCAACTGAGCGGCCAGAGAAGCCGTATTCACCATGAATGGCGTTGTAGCGGATGATCTCTTCTATTGGACGGCCAACAACAATAAGTTCGTCTGGATAATCAAACATATCAACAAAGCGTTGGTTCCAAGCCACAAGCCGAAACTTTTGATCCACTACACTAATGCCAAGGGTCACGTTCTCAATCGTTGATTGCAGGAGCGTTCTGTTGAAACGGAGTGCTTGCGAAGCCTCATCAACGATGGCAACCACGTCACCAAGCTGCATATCTTTGCCACGTAGGGTGGAGTCCATCACGATGCGAGCAGAAGATGCACCAATCACACCAGCTAATAGTCGCTCTGTGTGTTGGATGAGCTCGGGTACCGCTTTCTCGCCAAGTGCTTGCGGCTCCTCTTTGCGCTGTGCCCAGTAACTGCTGAATGCTTGCTGTGTTCTTCGAATACCAATGAAACGCTCAGCAAGCATCTGAAGATCACTCACTGTTACCGGAGCAGTTTGGCGGCCCGGCTCTGAGTTAGGGTCGCGGCGACTATCAACATATGCGCTGGCTTGGATGCGGTCTACCAGCCTTGGGCGGGTTAGCTTCGACATTACAATGTAAGCAAGCGTATTGATCGTCAAACTCCAGATGACACCGTGTGTCAGAGGGTCAACATTCGATAGTCCCAGAATATTTGTTGGCGACAGCCAGATAGGCACAAGATCATCTGTGCGAAGTGTGTCAGGAATAAGGTTGGCACCTTCAATAACTGGGAGTACGAGGGTGTAGAGCCAGAGCAGGAAGCCGCTCACTAGGCCTGCTATGGCGCCATAACGGTTCCCTTCGCTCCAGTAGACAGCGCCTAAGATAGAGGGCAAAAACTGGATTGCAGCCACAAAAGCCAGTAGGCCAAGCGAGGCGAGTGAGCCGTTGTCGCCCAGAATTCGGTAATAGAAGTAGCCTAAAAGTAACAGAGAGATGATTGTGATTCGGCGCACACTTAAAAGAAGTGCGCCAAGGTCTTTCGTTTCCGCCAGTCTGAGCTTAGGAATACGCAACAGAACCGGTATCACGATGTCATTACATACCATCGTTGCAAGAGTAATAGCTGCAACAATGACCATGCTGGTTGCCGCTGATAAGCCACCAATAAAGGCAAAGGCAGCGAGACCATCGTTACCAAAATGCAAAGGTAGCGTGAGAACGTAGCTATCTGGACCGAAAGGGTTAGAGGCGGGGATAAGAATATGTCCAGCTGTCGCAATCGGTAGAACGAATAGCGCGAGAAGCATTAAGTAGGTTGGGAACAGCCAGCGAGCGACTTTTAAGTTCCTACTACGAATATTCTCCACGATGGTCACGTGGAATTGGCGAGGAAGACAGATGGTGGCACCTAAGGCCAGAACAATTTCAGTAAGGAAACTTCCTGCAAAAATTGAGTTCGTGAAGCCACTGGTCCCCATCATCTCGCGTTGCACAGTCGCTATTGTCGGTTGGATTCCTCCGAACAGCTCGTAGGTTACAAAGAAGCCAATCGCTAAGAATGCAGTGAGTTTTACGACCGATTCGAAGGCTACAGCTAATACCAACCCTTCATGGTGTTCTGTAGCGTCAATGTCTCGCGTACCAAACAGGATAGCGAAGACGGCCATGATGATGGCAACGATAAGTGCGGTGTCACTACCCTGGCCAACTGCCTCGCTAGCACCAGGGGCTATCGCGTTGTAGCTAACGGCGACCGCTTTAAGTTGAAGAGCGATGTAGGGAATGGTGCCGAGTACAGCGATGACGGTAACTAAAACTGCAATGGTTTGGCTTTTACCATAACGCGAAGATATGAAGTCAGAGATGGTTGTAATGTTTTGCTGTTTACTGACTCGGTTGATCTTCTCAATAACGCGCCATGCAAAGATGAATACTAGTGTTGGGCCAAGGTAGGTCGCTAGAAACTCCCATCCCGTCGAGCTGGCGCGTCCAACTGCCCCATAGAAGGTCCATGACGAACAGTAAACGGCAAGGGATAATGAATAGATAACAGGGTTTCCGGCAAGGCTTTTACCCGCTCGGCTCTGTTCACCCACGTAGGCTATAGCAAAGAGTAAGCCTAAATAGCCCAGGGCGATAAGCGTAATGGTTAATCCGGATAGCATCCTATTATCCTTTTATTGCCCCTATGGGCTTTCGAATAACTCTATTCTAACGATTAGGATCAGGCGTGCAAAAAAGAGTTTTGCGCGTATGAGACTAAATAAGTAGCGAAATTGATTAAAAAACAGGCTGTTATTCCTATATGCACTACTAAAGTCGTTCTCTTATTTATCGTTTTCATTAGGTATTATTCGGGTTATCTGTGTGGGAGCACAGTAAATTTGGAATATAACAACAACCTAATAAGGGATGATGCTATGTCAATGAGCAACGAAAATGCACAGGCCTACTGGGGTGAAAACCTGCGCATTATCATCACCTATCTAGCGATTTGGTTCGTCGTGTCTTACGGCTGCGGCGTTCTATTCGTAGATGCACTCGATCAGATCCAGTTCTTCGGCTTCCCGCTGGGCTTCTGGTTCGCACAACAAGGTTCGATCTTCGTATTCGTAGGTTTGATCTGGGCATACGTGTCTAGCATGAACAAACTCGACGAAAAGTACGACGTTCACGAGTAAGGAGATAGGAAATGAGTCTTGACGCGTTAACGTATCTATTTGTCGGCGGTTCATTCGCACTCTACATCGCAATTGCGATCTGGGCGCGTGCTGGATCAACTAAGGAATTTTATGTTGCAGGCGGTGGTGTACCACCAATCGCAAACGGTATGGCGACTGCTGCGGACTGGATGTCAGCTGCATCGTTCATCTCACTAGCGGGTATCGTATCGTTCATCGGTCGTGACGCATCAGCTTACCTAATGGGTTGGACTGGTGGTTACGTACTACTAGCGATGCTTCTGGCTCCTTACCTACGTAAGTTTGGTAAGTTCACAGTGCCTGACTTCATCGGTGACCGTTACTACAGCAACACTGCACGTACAATTGCAGTAATCTGTACGATCATCATTTCGTTCACATACGTAGCTGGCCAGATGCGCGGCGTTGGTATCGTATTCTCACGTTACCTACACGTTGACATCAACACTGGTGTAATCATCGGTATGGCTATCGTATTCTTCTACGCTGTACTAGGCGGTATGAAGGGCATCACGTACACCCAGGTTGCGCAGTACGTAGTACTTATCCTGGCGTTCATGGTTCCTGCAATCTTCCTATCTGTACAGGTAACTGGCCACATTCTTCCACAGACTGCACTTGGTGCAACTCTTGAAAGCGGTCAGTCAGTACTTGCAACTCTTGACCAACTATCAGTTGATCTAGGCTTTGCACAGTACACTGCAGGTTCTAAGACCACCGTTGACCTGTTCTTCATGACAGCGGCTCTAATGGCTGGCACTGCAGGTCTACCACACGTAATCGTACGTTTCTTCACAGTACCACGTGTTAAAGATGCTCGTGCATCTGCTGGTTGGGCGTTGATCTTCATCGCTATCCTTTACACATCTGTACCAGGTGTAGCAGGCTTCGGTCGTGTAAACCTAATCCAGACTGTAAACGGTCCAGAAAACACTGGTCGTGCTTACTCAGAGATTCCTGAGTGGTTCGCACGTTGGGAAACTACTGGTCTGATCAAGTGGGAAGATAAAAACAACGACGGCATCGTGTTCTACAGCAAAACTGCTGAGAACGAGTTGACTGTAAACCGCGACATCATGGTACTTGCTAACCCAGAGATCGCTCAGCTTCCAAACTGGGTAATCGCACTGGTAGCTGCAGGTGCAGTAGCGGCGGCACTATCAACTGCTGCAGGTCTGTTGCTTGTAATCTCTACGTCGATCTCGCATGACTTGATGAAGAAAACAATTAATCCGAACATAACCGAGAAACAGGAACTGCTCTATGCACGTGGTGCAGCGGTTTTAGCAATTCTTGTAGCAGGTTACTTCGGTGTTAACCCACCAGGATTCGTAGCACAGGTAGTAGCACTAGCCTTCGGTCTAGCAGCATCTTCTGTATTCCCTGCAATCCTAATGGGTATCTTCAGCAAGCGCATGAACACTCAGGGTGCAGTTGCAGGTATGATTGTTGGTATCGCATCAACAATGGCTTACATCGTGTACTTCAAGTTCATGGGCGGCACAAAAGACGAAATGTGGTTTGGTATCTCTCCAGAGGGCTTCGGTACTGTGGGTATGATTCTGAACTTCGTAGTGGCTAAAGTAGTCTCTTCTATGACTGCTGAACCACCTGCTGAAATCCAGCAGATCGTTGAAGACATCCGTATCCCACGCGGTGCGGGCGCAGCTTCTTCTCACTAAGAAGTCGCTAGTCTAAGAAGGCGTCCCTCGGGACGCCTTTTTTAATTGCCGAGCTTTTTAGAAAAAGTTGATGTGAGTTCCTGCAATTTTTTCTAAAACGCGTAATACTCGACAGATCATCTGTTTTGAATTGTGAGGATCAAATGCCTGACTCGTTTAAGTTACAAAATCTCCCGTTTAGCCTGCTCAATGAGAAGGAGCAGCGTTTGCTTGGCGCTAATTTAGATCTTGGTTACTACTCGGCAGGGGAGATGATTCTAAAGGCAGGTGAGCAGTCTGAAGGTGTCTACGTTATCTTCAAAGGACGTGTGGCTGAGAGTGAGCCTCAGACCGAGGGCGATGATATCCATCACGTCTTCATGCACTACGAGAACGAAGACTACTTTGGCGGTTGGTCTGCTTTGAATGGGGTCGCTATCCATAACTTCGAGGCGGAAGAGGAGACTATTTGTCACATCCTTCCTACAGAAACGCTTTTAGAGTTGATTGGCTCTAACCCAGGGTTTGCAGACTACTTCCAACAAAACTTATCCGTAAAGAGTGAAATCGCGGCACAGCAGGGCGAAGGCCAGGATATGGCGGAGTTTATGCTTGCTACGGTTGAGGATGTTGTGATTCAAGATCCTCTCATCGTGAATGCCGGTACCACTATCAGCGAAGCGACGCGCTTGATGCGCGAGACAAAAAACGACTGTGTTTTAGTTCGCAAAGGCAGTCGTATTGGTATGGTCACCGGTACCGATATACTTGATGCGGTCGTCATTAATGAGCAATCTACAGGCTCTGAGGTGTCGGGTATCGCGACCTATCGTCTTGTTACCTGTAAGCCTGATGACTACCTATTTAGCGCCCTAGTCCTGATGACGCAGCAGCAGATTGAGCGTGTCGTGGTTATGGATGGTGACACCTTGATCGGTATTGTTCAGCTGACAGATGTGCTCTCCTACTTCTCAAGCCACTCGCATGTAATTGGCTTGCGTTTGGAGCGAGCAAGTACGCTTGATGATCTTCGTGAAGCCGCTCAGGGGCTGACTACTCTAATTAAAGCCCTGATCTCAACTGGTGTACGTATTCGCTTTACGATGGATCTATTGGCAGCCATGAATGGCCGTATCATCGCTAAGCTCTTTGACCTTGTAGTACCTGCCGATATGCATCCTCACGTCTGTCTGATTGTGATGGGATCGGAAGGGCGTGCTGAGCAGATTATGAAGACCGACCAGGATAATGCACTGATCTTTCGTAATGGTTTGATATGGCCAGAGATGCGTGAGGTGATGCAGCGATTTAGTGAGACTCTAATCTCTTTTGGTTTTCCGCCTTGTCCTGGCAATATCATGGTCTCTAATCCTGAGTGGAATAATTCAGTCGATGATTGGACGCAGAAGCTACAAGATTGGTCGATGAGTAATGATGGCGAAGATCAAATGCGTTTGGCTATTGCTGTCGATGCTAAGCCGGTTGCAGGTAATGTCGCCTTCTTTAAAGTGGCGCGTAACTGGTTCCTGCGCAATATGAAGAATAATGACCTGTTCTTCTCGCACTTTGCGAAAGCGGCTATTGAGTTTGATACCCCATTAACCTTCTTCGGCAACCTGAAAGATAAGGGTGAGCTAGATATTAAGAAGGGTGGTATTTTCCCCATCGTTCACGGTGTGCGTGCCATGGCGCTTGAGAATAGAATTCTTGTTACCAATACCTTTGACCGTCTTGAAGCCTTAACTGAAGCGGGCGTTTTGGAGTCTGGTATCTCGAAAGATCTTTGTGAGGCTTTGGGGCTCTTTATCAATATTCGACTCCGTCAGCAGATGCGAAGAGCAGAAGAGAGTGAAGACGGTCTAGATCCAACGCCTAATATCATTGAGCTACACCAATTGAATAAAATGGACCGTGATCTATTGCGTGATGGTCTCTTGGTGGTGAAAAGCTTTAAGAAATCACTGACCTCACGTTATCACCTCTCAAGTTAAAGGCTGAAAGGATTCGCAGATGATTTTGCCCCGCAGTATTCGTAAGTTTCGCGATAAGCGCGCCATGGCTGATAGCCGTTGGGCGCACCTTTTTGATGCTTACGAGGGTGATGAGGTCGTCTCGCTGGATTGTGAAACGACCAGTCTCGATGTGGGTAAGGCGTCGATCCTCTCTATTGGTGCGGTGAAGATTAAAGGTAAGCGCGTTAAGACTAGTGATCGTCTTGATATTCGTCTTAAACCGCCCACGGACCTCAATGGTGACTCGATTAAGATTCACAAAATTCGCGCAGCAGACCTGGCTGATGGTGTGGATATTCGTGAAGCCTTAGAGCAGGTGTTGGAGTTTGTGGGAAACCGTCCAATTCTTGGTTACTACGTCAATTACGATATCCGTATGCTGGATAAGTTCTTGCGTCAGGAGTTTGACTTCAGTCTGCCAAATAAAGCGATTGAGTTGTCTCACGTCTATCATGACATTATTAAGTGGAAGCATGTGGGTGGAGATGTTGACCTTCGCTTCGATACTATTGCGAGCAAATTGGATATGCCGATTATCCAGAGGCACACCGCATTAGGTGATGCAATCACTGTGGCTCTTATGTATGTGCGGCTGAAACATGGTGACTCACCCTTGGATGTTAATTGACCTCCTGGCTATTTCTCGGAATAACCTCCTGACTGCCTCGCGGAATAACGTTATACTTCTTTGTTTCTAGGTGTCTAGATAGTCTCTAGTCTGTATATGCGGAGTGTGCGTGTCCGAATCGCTACTAAAAGCTGAATCCCTCTTCTGTGAGCGAGATGATCGAATTCTATTTGATGATCTCAGCTTCTCAGTTGCTCCGGGCCAAATTTGGCAGGTCGAAGGACGAAACGGTAGTGGCAAAACAACACTTCTTCGCATCCTATGTGGCTTAAGTACTCACTTTGAAGGTGAGCTATTTTGGCGAGACGAGGCTATCTCAGAGTCTCGTGATCAGTTTGTCTCGGAGCTTCTATTTATTGGTCACCAGACCGGTGTCAGTCTTTTACTTACAGCTGAAGAGAATTTGCGTTGGCAGTGTGCACTCCATCCATCGTTGGATGAGAACAAAATCGCATATGCTCTTGAGCAAGTTGGTTTGCGTGGTTTTGAAGATGTGCCAGCACACCAGTTATCTGCAGGTCAAAAACGCCGTATCGCTTTGGCAAAAATGTATATGAGCAGGGCTGCACTTTGGGTATTGGATGAGCCCTTTACTGCAATTGATAAGATCGGTGTCGCAGCCAAAGAGAGCTTAATGCTGGATCATATCGCGCAAGGTGGAAGTGTCATCATGACAACTCACCAGGATTTGAGTGCTGACATGCCAGTGCACACTCTCAATGTTGAAGCGTTCGCGAAATCGGAGAGAGTGTGGTGAGTCAGTCCAAAGAGATCTCTATATCGCGTCTATTTGTGATGACGTTTAAGCGTGACATGGTGCTGGCGTTTAGGCGTAAAAGTGAGCTGGTTAATCCACTCATATTCTTTCTGATTGTCGCGTCGCTATTTCCAATCGGCGTAAGTCCAGAGCCGAACTTTCTTTCGCAACTAGCACCTGGGCTGCTTTGGGTTGCGGCGCTTTTAGCGACTCTTCTTTCAATGGAGTCTCTGTTTAAATCGGACTTTGAAGATGGCTCGCTCGAGCAGTTGTTACTCAGCCCTCAGCCTCTATTTCTGATTGTGCTTTCGAAAGTGGCGGCGCACTGGTTGATGTCAGGTCTCGCGCTCACGCTAATTGCACCGCTCTTGGGTGTGATGCTATTCCTGCCTAGCGAAGGGATGCCGGGCCTCATGCTCAGTCTTCTATTGGGCACACCGACACTTTCGCTCATTGGCGCAATTGGTGCAGCACTGACTGTTGGGCTACGTCGCGGTGGCGTTTTAATCTCACTGTTAGTATTGCCGTTGTATATTCCTGTGCTCATATTTGGGTCGAGTGCCGTACAAGCGGCTGTGACAGGTTTGCCTCTATCAGGTTACCTCGCACTGCTAGGCGCTCTATTAGCATTGGCTTTAGCACTTGCTCCGATAGCGGCAGGTGCTGCATTAAGAATTTCTGTAAGCGGATAGGTTTATGGCTAGTAACTGGTTACCTCGTTGGTTTTATCAATTGGCATCGCCGCGTTGGTGTTATGCCTTCACAGGTAAATTAATTCCTTGGTTTGCTCTAGTGGGTGGGCTGTTGATGGCTGTTGGTATCGTCTGGGGATTGGCGTTTGCTCCTTCAGATTACCAGCAGGGTAATAGCTTTCGAATCATCTATTTGCATGTGCCTACTGCAATCTTGGCACAAAGCTTCTACATGCTGATGGCTATTGCCGGCGCTATTGGATTGATTTGGAAGATCAAAGTTGCCGATATGGTTGCTAAATCTGTGGCGCCTTTAGGTGCGGCAATCGCAGTGCTAGCACTGGCTACGGGTGCAATTTGGGGTAAACCTACTTGGGGCTCTTGGTGGGTTTGGGATGCGCGACTAACATCCATGCTTGTGCTGCTTTTCCTTTACCTGGGTGTTATTGCACTCAACTCAGCTATCGAGAGTGAAACAACTGCGGCACAATCAACAGCGGTATTGGCGCTTGTAGGTTTAGTGAATATTCCGATTATCAAATACTCGGTAGAGTGGTGGAACACCCTGCACCAGCCTGCGACCTTTAAGATTACTGAAAAACCAGCTATGCCTCCTGAGATGTGGATGCCTCTGCTAGTGATGGTCATAGCCTGTTACATGGTATTTGGGTTGGCATTGATGCTACGTCTCAGAAACGAAATTCTTCAGCGTGAACGTCGCAGCGGTTGGGTTAAAGAGCTTTTGGCGGGCACCAAAGGTTAAGGTTTATTTCAGTTAGTTTCGGTATTTTTGCCTCTTAAATTGAGTGGTTTGGTTCTGTTATGGCTTTTAATTCGTTTGCTGAATTTTTAAACATGGGTGGTCATGGTCTCTACGTCTGGTTGAGCTATGGGCTTGGCCTCATCACGATTGCGCTCTGTATCTATGTTCCTATAGTTCAGGGTCGTGAAGTCCGTAAATCACTACGACGCAGAATATTGCGTGAAGAGGGTAAGGCGTGAATCCTAAACGTAAAAAGCGATTAATCATCGTCCTTTCAATTGTTATTGGTGTAGGTGTTGCCGTTGGTTTAACACTCTATGCATTGAGCCAAAACATCAATCTATTCTACTCGCCAACTCAGATAGCTACTGGTGAAGCGCCTGTTAATACACGTATTCGAGCAGGTGGTATGGTGGTAGAGGGTAGTGTTAAACGCGATCCAAATAGTCTGCGTGTTGAATTTGAAGTGACTGACTTTGCTCACAAGGTCAAAGTGAACTACAGCGGTATCCTTCCAGATCTATTCCGTGAAGGGCAGGGTATCGTTGCCCAGGGCGAGCTTGATAGTTCGGGTACCCTTCAAGCTAATGAAGTGCTTGCTAAACACGATGAAAATTATATGCCACCAGAGGTAGCTGAAGCTCTTGAAAAGAGTGGAAAAATGCCGAAGCCAGAAGCTAAGGAGTTCAACAAGTGATTGCTGAACTAGGAACCTACTCCCTCATCCTTGCGATGTTTTTAAGTGCGCTACTGGCGATAATCCCGCTGGTAGGTGCATCTCGCTCAAGCCTAATTCTTGTTAACTATGCACGCCCGCTCTCAGTGGGTGTGACACTATTTATCGGTATCAGTTTTGCAGCTCTTGTGTACGCTTTTGTCACAAACGATTTCAGTGTTGTCTACGTAGCTAACAACTCAAATACTGCGCTCCCATGGTTTTATCGTGTCAGCGCTGTATGGGGTGGGCATGAAGGTTCACTGTTACTTTGGGTTTTGATTCTGGCGTTATGGGTGCTTGCTGTAGCGCTTAAAAGTAAAGCATTGCCCTTGGATATCATCGGTCGAGTACTTGGCGTGCTGGGGATTATCCTAACCGGTTTTCTATCCTTCGTAATCTTTACCTCTAGCCCCTTTGATCGAAATCTGCCGCGTGCGCCATTAGAGGGAGCGGACCTCAACCCGCTACTCCAAGACTTCGGTTTGATCGTTCACCCACCAATGCTCTATATGGGCTATGTTGGTTTTTCAGTGGCGTTTGCTTTTGCTATTGCCGCGCTCTTAAGCGGTCGTATGGATGCGGCTTGGGCACGTTGGTCTCGCCCCTGGACAAACATCGCTTGGGCATTTCTAACGCTCGGTATTGCTCTAGGTAGTTGGTGGGCATACTACGAGCTTGGCTGGGGCGGCTGGTGGTTCTGGGATCCAGTAGAGAACGCATCGCTTATGCCTTGGCTTGTGGGGACTGCGTTGATCCACAGCCTTGCTGTGACAGAAAAGCGTGGTGTGTTTAAAAGCTGGACCTTGCTACTTGCGATCTTTGCGTTTTCGTTGAGCCTGTTAGGTACATTCCTGGTGCGTTCAGGGGTGCTCACTTCGGTTCACGCTTTTGCATCTGACCCTGAACGTGGTTTCTATATCCTTGGGCTGCTAGCGTTGACGATAGGCGGTTCACTGTTGCTCTATGCTATCCGTGCTGCTGAATTGAAGAGTGAGTCGAGCTTTACTTTGATCTCACGCGAAACGCTGCTACTCGTTAATAACGTGATACTCACCGTCATAGCATTTACGGTGCTCTTGGGTACCGTGTATCCGCTATTTGTAGATGCCCTAGGTATGGGCAAGATGTCCGTTGGACCTCCATACTTCAACGCCCTAACGGTACCTCTCGGTGCGCTCTTGATGCTCTTCTTAGGTATAGGCGCTCTGGTTCGCTGGCGTCGCACAGACGGTTCGAAGCTTCTAAAACGCCTCACTTGGCCGGTAGTTGCATCCATTGTATTGGGTGTTGCTACGCTTGAGGTTGCGGGGTACGAGGCAGATCTATGGACCAATGTTGGTGTGGTTTTAGCCTATTGGATTCTTCTATGTGGTCTATTGGATCTTAAAGACCGTGTAGGAAATCGCCAGACATCGTTGATTGAGTCGCTACGAAAACTACCTCGCGCTTACTACGGTATGCATTTAGCCCACTTGGGTATGGCTGTTTTGGCCGTTGGTGTGGCTATGGTCTCGATGTTTACTGAGCATCGTGATCTGCGCATGGCACCAGGTGATCGTCAGGAGGTGGGTGTCTACACCTTCCAGTTCGAGGGTACTCGCCATGTTGAGGGTCCTAACTATCAGTCAGATCAGGGCATCATTAAGGTGTTCAAAAACGGCGAGCCATATAAGGTTCTAATGCCGGAGAAACGCCTCTACACAGCACGTGGTAACGTCATGACTGAGGCGGCGATTGATCCTGGCTTCTTCCGCGACCTCTATGTAGCCCTTGGTGAGCCACTTGAAGGTGGTGCTTGGGCTATTCGTCTTCAATTTAAGCCCTACGTGCGTTGGTTGTGGTTAGCTGGCCTTATGATGATGGCGGGTGGTTTCTTGGCTGCAAGTGATAAACGCTACCGCAAGATGGCGAAGCGTGATGCGGCTAACGCTTAAGGATTGATGATGAGAAAGTTATTTCTATTTGCCCCTTTAGCTATATTTTTAGGCTTAGGCTTTTTTCTTTGGAAAGGGCTTTATCTCGATCCGCGTGCACTGCCATCGGCTTTGTTAGATAAGCCAATGCCGGCGTTTGAATTGCAGTCACTTAATGGTGATAAGCAGTTAACAGTTGCTGATCTCAAGGGTGATGTGGCACTGGTAAATGTCTGGGCGACCTGGTGTCCTACCTGTAAAGAGGAGCATCAAGTTCTTAACCAAATCGCGCAAGAGGGCGTTACCATCTTCGGCATTAACTACAAAGATGAACGCCCCAAGGCGCAGGATTGGTTGAAGAAATATTTGAATCCATACAAAGCAGTGATCTTTGATCCGGATGGTCGTTTGGGTCTTGATTTAGGTGTCTATGGTGCCCCTGAAACCTACATTATTGATGCAAACGGCGTAATCAAATTTCGTCACGTTGGCGCTGTCGATCAGCAGGTTTGGCAGAAGCTAAAGGCAATCATGGAGCAGGTTAAGGGTGGTAAAGCATGATTCGTTTACTGCTGTTAATGTTCCTGGCACTGCCTGCTCAAGCTGCAATCGATGCCTACCAATTCAAGAGCACTGCGGATGAAAAACGTTTTCACGAGTTAACAGCAGAGCTTCGTTGTCCCAAGTGTCAAAACCAGAATATTGCTGACTCAGATTCTCCCATCGCTAAAGACCTTCGCGCTGAAGTTTATCGAATGGTTGATGAGGGTGTTGCCGATATTGAGGTGATCGACTTCATGGTTACGCGTTATGGTGATTTTGTTCTCTATCGTCCGAAGATGAATAGCCAGACTTGGCTGCTTTGGTATGGTCCTTATCTTGGGCTCGGGCTTGGTGTTTTAGCAATCATTATCATTCTTCTGCAGCGTCGCAACCGCACTGCAGCCACCTCTAGCAAAGTGTCAGAGGTAACCGCTGAAGAGCGAACAAAATTGGACGAGCTACTTAAACAGGATAAAGAGTAATGTTGAATCTTTGGCTCGGTATCGCCGCACTATCTCTGCTGGCAGCAATTGTAATTATTTTCCCAATATTGAAGCTGCGTCAGTCTCGCGTCACTACACTAGTGACCTCAGATCCGCAGCAGGATAACGTTGTTATCTTTAAAGATCGTTTAGGCGAATTGGAGCAAGAGCTCGCTTCAGGCTCTATCTCTGCTCCAGATTTTGAAGCGCTTAAGGCAGAGCTGGAGAAGAATCTTCTGATTGATGCAAGTGCTAAAAAAATCTCTTTAAGCTCATCGAGTGTTGGTTCAAAACAGCTAGCGGTAGGATTTGTGCTCGCCTTTGCAGTTATCGCGAGTTCTGTAGCCCTCTACAATGAAGTGGGTCGTGCGCCTGATCTAGAGCTTTCCATGAATATGCCTAAGGATCCCTTCAATGGTCGTCAGCCTTCTATGGATGAGGCGATTGCTCAGCTTCAGTTAGAGTTGAAAGCTAACCCTGAGAACCCAGAAGGTTGGTACATCCTCGCTAGCACTATGATGGATTTAGGTCGTCATCAAGAGGCTGTCGATGCCTATCAGCAATGCGTGAGTTATCTGAAGCCTGAAGATGTGCAGTATGCAACGGTTATGGGGCAGCTTGCACAAGCGATGTTTTTTGCTGCAGGTACTTTCAATGCTGAGGTGCGTGCACAGGTGGAAGCGACCCTTAAAGCTGAGCCACTGGAGATTACAGCTCTAGGCCTGTTGGGTATCGATGCATATGAGAAGAAAGATTTCCGTGCGGCAGCTAAATTTTGGTTAACCGCACTGCAAAATGCAGATGGTAGCGGTGCCGATTCTCTTCGTAATGGTGTCGAGCGTGCACGTGCTGAGCTGGTTAAACTTGGTGAAGACGTTTCAGATATTCAGTTACCTGAGATGTCATCAATTCCGCTCAATCTCTCTATTGCAGCTAATCGACTTGAGGGCCTTCCGAAAGAGACTCCTGTGATGTTGGTAGCACGTCGCCCAGAGGGTGGTATGCCACTTGCAGCCGTTCGTCTGACAGTCGCGGATCTGCCAGTATCATTGGAGTTGAACGATGCAAACTCTATGTCTCCACAAAACAAGTTGTCCAGCGTTGAGCGTGTGACAGTGAGTGCACGAGTTAGCTTAAGTGGCAATGTTGTTGCTCAACCTGGTGACCTGTTGGTCGAAATGGAAAACATACCGACAAAAGGATTGCCAAAACCACTGGAAATGGTGGTATCAGAGGTAGTACAGTAGAGCGTTATAGCTTACTTTTTTAGCGGTTTAGGAAACGAGTGTCGATGGATCTTCGGGAATGGTTAATAGTAGCGGGTGTCGTTCTCGTTGTATTGATCCTAGTTGATGGCTGGAGACGTGTCGGCGGTCGTTCAAACCGTATCAAGATGAAAATCGATCGCTCTTTTGAGGGGAGTGCTGAGGTCGAAGAGAAGGAAGATAAGAACAACCCTGAACTGCCAAACGGTGGTGCCCGCCTTAAGCGAGAGGTTGATCGTCCTGATATCGACCAGCTAATTGCTGAAGAAGCTAAAAATTCCCCAGTACAAAGCGAACGTATCGAGCCAAGTTTTGCCCCAATTGATGAACTTCTACCTGACCCGTTCGAGCGTTTTGGTGAGTCTGAATCTGACATTATAGATACCCTGAGTGATGAAGGTGTCGTTTCAAAACCTCGCAAGTCATCGGCTAAACCAGCTGAGACTTCGAAAGCAGATGAAGGTTCAGAGTCAGTTCTAAAAGAAGAGCCTCTAGAGAATCCATCTGAAGATCAGCCTGAAGAGGAAGTTTCTATCGAAGCTGAAGTTGAAGGCTCTTTAGAGGTTGAAGACTCTTTAGAAATTGAAGACTCTGTAGAGACAGATGTTTCAGCTCAAGCTACAACCGCTGACGAATCACTATCTGAGGCTGCTTCAGAGCTCGAGCCAGAGCTAGAAAAGACAGTACAGCCTGAACCTGTTCTAGAACGAGATTTAGAACAAGAGCTAGAACAGGAGCCAGTACAAGAGCCAGAACCTGAAACATCAGAGTCAGAGTCGCAGTCTGAAGAAAAACCTGAACCAGCACCTGGTCATGTAGAAGATCTATTTGGTCTGGATCTCGATCGTCCAATTCATGAATTAATGGACGCATCCTCTAAGTCGACTAAGAAAAAACGAACCACTAAATCGAGTCGAGCAAAGCAGGTTGAAGAGGAGTCTTCAGCGGCCTTTGATGAGTTACTCGAGCCGCGCCCTGAGTCAGTAGATGAACCACTAGATGATATCGACTCTTTGGTCGCTGAAACGGCGACTGTAGAACTTGAAGAGAGTCTAGAGTCGACAGCTGATGCTGACGCTGCTGATACTGTTGTTGATGCTGAATCTACAGAGAGCGGCTCAGTTCGTAAGCCGCGCAAACTCGATATGACCGATCCTGAATCGACTCTTGTACTCTTTGTGGTAGCTCCTGAAGGCCAGGCGATGAGCGGTCAGCACCTTAAGACTGTGGTTGAGAAGTGTGGAATGGAATTTGGTCAAATGGGACTCTTCCATCGCTTTGAAGATAATTCCGACAGCTCGCCTATACAGTTCTCTATGAGTAGTGTCTCTGGCAGTGGCGCCTTTGATCTTGAAACTATCGATGCTCAAGAGATGCGCGCTGTAACCTTCTTTATGTCTATGAGCGAGCCACGTGATCCCTCCTACGCTGTGGAGTGTATGTTGGCGACCGCCGCGACACTCTCGAAAGCCTTAGGCTGTGAGATGTTAGATAACGATCGCAGCGTGATGCGTCCACAAACGCAGGAGCATTACCGCGAACTAGTTAAAGCATTTAAGCTTAAAGAGCGCGCAAAAAGTCGTCGCACACGTAAAACTAAATAGTCTCGATACATGACCCCTGAACAACAGATCTCTGCACTGCGTGAGCAGCTTCAGCAGCATGCCTACCGCTATTACGTTCTTGATGACCCCACAGTCACGGATGCTGAATACGATCGCCTCTATCGTGATTTAGAAGCTTTAGAGCAGCAACATCCTGAGCTTATTTCTGAAGATTCTCCAACGCAGCGTGTTGGCGCTAAACCTAGTGGTGGTTTTGCAGAGGTAGTGCATGAAGTGCCGATGCTCAGTTTGAGCAATCAGTTCTCACCTGAAGATGTCGCGGCATTCTATCGCAGAGCCCAAGACGGGCTAGAGACTCGGGATGAGTTGACGGTTACTGCAGAGCCAAAACTCGATGGACTCGCAGTGAGTATTCTTTATGAGAAGGGCGTACTCGTTCGCGCGGCGACTCGTGGAGATGGGGCAACGGGTGAAGATATTACTGCCAATGTTCGAACAATCCAGAGTGTGCCGCTGAAGCTATTAGGAAGTGGCTGGCCCGAAAGGCTTGAGGTACGAGGTGAGGTTTACATGCCTAGGGCTGGATTTGAAGCCCTGAACGAGCATGCTCGTGCTACCGGACAAAAAGTTTTCGTCAATCCGCGCAATGCTGCTGCTGGAAGTCTGCGCCAATTAGATCCCCAAATAACGGCGAGTCGCCCGTTAACCTTCTGTTGCTATGGGACAGGGGTGGTAAGTGATGATCTGCCAGATAGCTATTTCGAAACACTAAACCTGATCAATAGCTGGGGTTTGAAAATCTCCTCAGAGATCGCTCAGGTGACGGGTGTTGAAGCCTGTAATGACTATATAGCGAGATTAGGTGCTAAAAGGGATTCACTCCCCTTTGATATTGACGGGGTGGTGTTAAAACTTGATTCGCGTGAAGCTCAAGAGCAGTTAGGTTTTCGCGCCCGCGACCCGCGTTGGGCAACGGCCTACAAGTACCCTGCTCAAGAGGAGATTACCCAACTTAGAGATGTCGATTTCCAAGTGGGTCGTACCGGTGCAGTCACTCCTGTTGCTCGTTTAGAACCAGTCTTTGTTGGTGGTGTAACCGTAAGTAACGCAACCCTTCATAACATGGATGAGATTGCGCGTCTGGATGCCCGTATTGGTGACTGGGTAGTTATTCGTCGAGCAGGTGATGTCATACCGCAGGTTGTAAAAGTTGTAACAGATCGTCGTGATGGTTCCGAACTGCCTGTTCACGCACCTGAGCAATGTCCGGTCTGTGGGGCAGATGTCGAACGCGTGGAACTAGTTAAACGCGGCAAGGGTGTGGAGCAACGTCAGCAGGGCTCTATCTACCGTTGTGTGGGTCGCCTTGGCTGTTCTGCACAGCTAAAGCAGGCGCTTATACACTTTGTGTCGCGTAAGGCGATGGATATTGACGGGCTTGGTGATAAAGCGGTCGAGCAGTTGGTCGATCGCGAACTTATTAAATCGCCTGCCGATCTATTTAAGCTAACTGTTGAACAAGTATTATCACTTGAGGGCTACGCTGAGTTATCCGCACAAAACCTGATTGACGCAATTGCGGGCGCTAAGAGTATCTCCCTGGCACGATTTGTCTACGCCATGGGTATTCCAGAGGTGGGAGAGGAGACTGCGCGTACCCTAGCTAACTCACTCGGAACGCTTGATCGAATTCGCCGTGCTCAGGTTCGAACCTTACTCAGGTTGCCAGATATTGGACTCGAAGTAGCGCATGAAATTACCCATTTCATGTCGGATGTACATAATCAGAACGTTTTAGATCAACTGCTTGAACTTGGTATTGAGCTCGAAGAGTCTGACAGCATCTCGGCAAAACTGCAGGCAAGTGTTAGCTTGGCTGACCTTTTGGAAGGCGCCAATATTTCTGCAGTTGCTGCGACAGGTGCTAAAAATCTCGCTAGCCATTTCGTTACCCTGGATGAATTCTTATCCGCTGACGGTGCACAACTCTCCATGGTCCCAAAACTCTCTAGTAGAGCTATTGAAGCGGTGCTGCAGGTATTACAAGACGCAGAGTGGGTTGCAGAGCAGAAGGCGTTTGAGGCGCAACTTATCGATTTCGGTATGCATTGGACCTCAGAGAAGCACTCTAACGGGGCGGAAGATCCGTTAGAGGGTCAAACCTGGGTCTTGACCGGTACCCTAGAGAGTATGGGGCGTAGTGATGCTAAAAACCGACTTCAAGCTCTGGGAGCTAAGGTGGCTGGTAGTGTCTCGGCAAATACAGATGTTGTTGTGGCTGGGCCTGGTGCTGGCTCTAAGTTGGCCAAAGCTGAACAGTTAGGTATACGCGTTTTAGATGAAGCGCAGTTCCTGCAATTTTTGAATGAACAGGAGTAAGCGATGATTGTCCCTGCGAATATGCTATCTGATGATGCTCTTTTGGGAATGATTGAAGAGTTCGTTACCCGTGATGGTACCGACTACGGTGATGTCGAGGTCTCTTTAGAGGAGCGCGTAGCCCAGGTGCGTGAACAGATTCTAACGGGTAAAGCGCTTATCGTTTTTGATAGTGCAACAGAGAGTACATCGATCATTCCTGCAGAAGATCTACAGAAGCTTCAGGCGTCGAATCAGAGTTAAAGCTACTCGCTTTTACTGCGCTTAAGATCGCGAATCACGAATCGCTGCGGAGAGAGAATGCGAATCAGTTCGTACTCTATTGGGTAGGGTTGATTTAGAACCTCTGCCGTTAAAATTTCAGCGGCAATGGGGCAACTCACCAAGCCTTTTGAACCGTGTCCCGTATTGATCATCAGTCCATTTAGCCAAGGTGCTTCAGCACTAAATTGTGCCTTGGCATTGGTTTTTAAGCCTGCATATAGCTCAGACATCTTGTTTGAATCACAGAGAGTGCCTATGAGAGGCAGGTAGTCTCGTGAGCCCGCTCGCTGTGCAACACGCCCTGTGCGCGGCAAGGACTCAAGCTCTTCATAAAGTTTTGGAAGAACCGATTTGAGTAGAGCTAGGTTATGCTGATGCTCCTCCTCACGAATGTCGCGACTTCTATCACCCGGCGTGAAAGAAGCGCCAAAACAGTACTGGCCATTGAGTGCAGGGGATATGTACCCCGCGCCGCAGACAACCTTGTTGAGCGGACTCTCCTTCGGCGCATCTGTCCAAGTGGTTTGGCCACGAATCGGTTTCAGTGAAACTTTGCAGAGCTCCTCGATAAGCTCCATTTCGTATGCGGTCGTGAAAATCACATGCGAGTATGTTGTTTCACCGCTGTCTAATACCCAGCCGCCCTCTACTTTTCTAATAGAGCCTATCTCTTTGCCAAAGTGTGAATGGATAAGAGGATGCTGGAGTAGTGTCTCCACAAGTTTAGGTGGAGATGCCCAACCCGCATTCGGAAAATGAAGTGCAGGGTGTGGAGTAGGGGTGCCCAATTGTCTACTCGCTTCATCCGCGTCAATCGAATGCACAAGATCGGCAGGGTATTGGTTTTGATCAATAAACTCCTGCTGGCGCACGCGTTCGCCATCATCAACGGCTAGCTGTAATAGGCCGCATAGGTCCGCATCTTTGCCGTTATTTAAACCCAGTGCCTTAAGCCAATTAATCGTGAACTGCAGGCCAAGTGTATGAAAACGGCCTGCTGGGGTCGGTTTTGCCGGTAGCTTGGCATATAACGCGCCCTGAGGATTACCCGAGCCACCTTGCGCTGGTTTTGATTCACGCTCAAAGAGATCAACAGCGATACCCTCGCTGGCTAGGCGGTAGGCGGTGGTTGCCCCGGCCAAACCTGCTCCAATGATGGCGATACGCCCAGGCGTTCGATGAGGTGGTCGTTTATGCCAAGGCTGTTCGAACGCATTTAGTGTACGAGGCTCATCCATTTTGCCGCATATCATTTCGCGTTTACGGCCGTAGCCTGCAATTTTTTGAATAGAGAAACCCTGCTCAGCGAGTCCTCGCTTAACTATGCCTGCAGAGGTAAAGGTCGCAAAGGTGGTTTCTGTATGGCTCAGTCTACCGAGTTGTTGAAAGAGCTCTGGGCTCCACATCTCTGGATTTTTTGACGGGGCAAAACCGTCCAAGAACCAAGCATCCACGGGCCGATCCAACTGATTCAACTGCTCGGCAGCGTCGCCAAAAAGCAGCCAGAGTTCGATGCGACCCTGATCAAAATGAAGTTTATGGAAGCCTTTGAAGGCGGCAGGCCATTGTTCGATCAACTGTGCAGTGCCAGAGGCAAACTCACTACTGTTTTTAAAGCGTTGTAGGGCGCGCTTAAGGTCATCAAGTGTCAGTGGAAAGCGTTCACAGCTTATAAATTGTAAGCGAGCGCCTTTTGGAGCACCTCTAAGCCATAAATCGCGAGCGCAAAGAAAGTTAAGGCCTGTGCCAAACCCAGTTTCACCAATAGTAAAACGCGAGTTTGGATTCAGGTCTGCTAGACGAGTTGGTAGCTGATTAGAGTTTATGAAGACGTGTTGAGTCTCAGCAATGCCATCTTCGACACTGAAGTATATATCCCCAAACTGGGTCGACTCAGGTTGTTCATCTCGCCAGTTTAGCTCGGCATTGTCTAAACGGAATCTGCTCACTGCGGCTCACTACTTGGTTAAACAGCTGCGCCCCATGCAGTAGTACTGAATGCCCATCTGCTGAACGCGTGAAGGATCATACAGATTGCGTCCATCAATGATAAGCGGTTCGCGTAGCAGCTTAGCAATACGTTTGAAGTCTGGAGAGGCATATTCAGGCCAAGCGGTGAGCAGAAGTAGGCCGTCTGCATCTTCACAGGCTTCATAGTTATTGGTTGTAAGGATCAAATTAGGATTCTTAGGGTATCGCGAAGCGAGTGCCTGTAGTGCTTCCGGGTCATGAATTTTAAGTTTGGCGCCCTGTGCAAGCAGAGCATCAATCACTGCGATAGCAGGTGAGGTCTCAACATCAGCTACACCTGGTTTAAACGCTACACCCCAAAGTGCAAAGGTTTTGTTGCTAAGATCACACTGGTAGTGCTGCCATAGCGTTCTGAACGGCCACTCTTTGTTGATCTCGTTTTGACCCAATAGTGTATCGATGAAGATAGAGCCACGTTGCTCGTTAAGCAACTCTGCTAGCCCCTCAAGGTAGCGTGTAAATTGTTGCCCACCAAAACCACAACCCGGTTGCAGGTAGTGTGTGCCGATACGTACATCGGTTGTCATACCGCGACGAATAGCATCGATATCCAGACCCAGTTGATCACAGAGTGAAGCCATCTCATTGATGTAACCAAGGCGCATCGCCAAAAGACCTGTAATCGCATATTTAACGAACTCGGCTTCGCGACGCGTCATGGTTTGGGTAGGGCGCTGGCCAAGATGGAAAGGTCGTAAAATACCAAGCAGACCTTCAGTCGCTTCAGTTGTGTCACTACCCATTAGCAAGGCTTGTGGATTGGCGAACTGCTGCATCGCCTGGCCCGCCTGCAGAAGATCTGGTAGGTAGACCACGTGCTGGCCTTTTCGCTCATCAAGTGTCTTCTGTAGTTGATCGCTGACACCCACACCAAAGTTACTCTGGTTGACTATCAACAATGGCCCTTCGCATTTGAGCGAGAGCTCTTTAATAAGTGCTTGGGCGGCAGGAAGCTCGTCAGAATCCATTGCAAGCCAATGCACTTCTGAGGTCATAGCCTGTTGCGAATCCGCTATCAATCGACCGCTGAACTTTGCGGTTTGCAAGCTGATGAGTAGGCCCGGTTCTGATCTTAGGTGACTCTCAACAGGCTCATCATCTTGAAGGTTGTGAATGACATCATTTCCGTAGGCTGCTAGCTGAGCGCGTGCCACCCATGCACTCAGTTCATTACCCCATACAGTGATCTGCATTATCGAGACTCCCTTAGATTCTGTATCGCATCGAGCAGACCTTCGGTTGCTGGATCGTATGTGGCTTTGCTGCTTTTATTGAGTGCAGTGATGAGGTCATTGGCTACGCGTTTACCCAGTTCAACGCCCCACTGATCAAAGGGGTTAATACCCCAGATAACGGCTTGTGCGTACACCTTGTGCTCATAAAGTGCGACTAAGCTGCCTAGGTTATAGGGGGTCAATTCATCAAGCAGAATAACGGTGCTTGGCTGGTTGCCAAAGTAGCGCTGCCAACTAGGTCGCTCAATGCCGTCGGTCAGGGCGGCATCGCCAAGTGCTAGCACGCGAGCCTGCGCTAAACAGTTGGCGAGTGCTAACTGATGCTGGTCTTGTAGGGTTGATTCACGATCTACATAACGACGTGCCGGTACGATGAAATCACACATCACGCGCTCAGTGCCTTGGTGCAGTAGCTGGTAGAAAGCGTGTTGTGCATTAGGACCGATCTCGCCCCAAAGAATAGGACAGGTGCGATGACTTACCGCTTCCCCCTGGCCAGAGACACTTTTTCCGTTACTCTCCATCTCTAACTGCTCAAGATAAGCAGGTAGATGTGCGAGGCGTCCATCATAGGGAAGAATTGCGTGGGCGTGGATATCCTGAAAGTTAGTGTTCCAGATGCCGGTCATAGCGAGCAGTACCGGTAGGTTCTCTGTAAGAGGTGCTTCAGAAAAGTGCTTATCCATGCTGTGTGCACCGGCGAGCAGCTCTTTAAATCCGTGCATGCCAACACTTAGCGCAATTGGTAAACCGATCGCTGACCAGAGCGAATAGCGACCGCCAGTCCAATCCCAAAACTTCAGTAGGTTGCTCTCGGCAAGCCCCCAGCTAATCGCCTTTTCAGGAGCGGCTGTAACACCAATGAAGTGCTGTTTAAGTACAAGTTCTCTCGATAGGCCACTGCGTTCTTGGAGCCACTCAATAGCTGTAGCTGCATTAGCTAGTGTATCGATGGTGCCAAAGGATTTCGAAGAGAGGACAAAGAGTGTTGATTCGGCATCAA
The DNA here is from genome assembly GCF_012848475.1 of Marinobacterium sp. LSUCC0821. Classification (NCBI taxonomy): domain Bacteria; kingdom Pseudomonadati; phylum Pseudomonadota; class Gammaproteobacteria; order Oceanospirillales; family Oceanospirillaceae; genus Marinobacterium; species Marinobacterium sp. LSUCC0821. The sequence continues at coordinate 1,457,542 of NZ_CP051666.1, read as the reverse complement.
GTTCCAACAACAGGTTGGCAAGCTGACTGCCATCCATCGAAGATACGAAGTGGAGATCAATATCGCGCGCATCATCTGGACGGAATTGGTTAAGTGCTTCACAGACCATAAGCGGACCAAGATCGGAACCGCCTACACCGATATTAACCACCTGGCTAATTGGTTTGCCGGTAAAGCCACGCCACTGCCCCGCATGGATCTTTTTAACAAACTCCTCCATACGAGCTAAGGTTTGGTGAACATCACTAACGACATCCTGGCCATCAACGATCAGCTCAGCACTCTCAGGTAAACGCAGTGCAGAGTGGAGTGCAGCACGGTTCTCTGTAGTGTTAACTCGTTCGCCGCTCAGTAGCTTGCTGATTGCGTCTGTCATGCCTTGTGAATTGGCAAGAGCTATGAGCTCTTCGAGTACTTGAGGATCGAGTCGTTGGCGACTTAGGTCAAGCAGAAGTCCCTCATGACGAAAGCTAAACGCACTGTAGCGATCTGATGTTGTAATCAGATCCTTGAGGTGAGTCGAGCTTAAACGTGCTGCCGAATTCTCAAGTGCAGACCAGGCGCTATTCATCTATTTATACCTTGTGCGTCGCAAGAAACTCGCGCATCGCGTCAGCTGTTTCAGGGTGTTTTAGACCGAAGGCTAGGTTCGCCTGAAGAAGACCCGCTTTATTACCACAGTCGTAGACGGTGCCGCGCATACTGAACGCTTCCATGCTCGCTTCAGAGAGAAGAGCCAACATCGCATCAGTCAGCTGTATTTCACCACCGGCACCAGGCTGAGTTGTTTTAAGTAGCTCCATTACGCGGTTTGGAAGAATGTAACGACCTACAATCGCTTGGTTAGATGGCGCTTCTGCAAGTGATGGTTTCTCTACCATGCCATGAATTGGCGCGCCCGCACCTGGAGTCAGCTGTTTGCCACCGCAATCGACAATACCGTAACGGTCAACGTGCTCCTGTGGCACACCCTCAACCATGATCTGACCGGCACCGTTCTTCTCATAACGCTTCACCATCTCAGAGAAGTCGCTTGCTAAACCTTCATCATCGATAACCATGTCAGGCAGCATTACGGCAAAGTCTTCAGAGCCAATAACGTGTGCAGCACAGAGAACAGCGTGACCAAGACCTTTAGCGCTTGGTTGGCGAACGGAGATGACTTCAATCCCTTTAGGAAGCGAGTTTTCAACCGCATTAAGGAGTGCTGTTTTGTTTTTCAGAGCGAGCATCTGCTCAAGCTCATAGTTGGCATCGAAGTGGTTTTCAATCGACTCTTTACCAGAGCGCGTTACTAGAACGATTTGACGAAACCCAGCACGTGCAGCCTCTTCAACAACATGTTGAATAACTGGTTTATCAACCACCGGAAGCATCTCTTTAGGAATCGCCTTACTCGCTGGGAGTACACGTGTACCCAAACCCGCAACTGGAATGATGACTTTAGAAAGCATTTAAAATAGCCCTTAATTAAATTGCATATATGTTAGGTATAGCACAAAGGTCACAAATAGCACGAAACCAAGTAAATTTTTTTACATCTGCTACTCTTAATCGAGCATTAGGAGAAATTATGCAGATTTTACATTCAGCAGAACCGGAATCTCGAAGCAATCGCGTCCTAGTAATACTGCTCACACTGCTGTTTATTGTTGCCCCTTTTTACTATCAAGATAACCTTGGTGGAGAGGGGTTAAGTCTACCATTTAATACTGTTGTTTGGCTGCCGGTTCTTGCCATTATTGCTATAGCAATCTTTAAGGTTACCCAGGAGAGAACCTGGTTTAAGCCCAATTTTGTTTGGCTGATTTTTCTCTTTCCTTTGGGTCTTTGGCTGTCTGGATTTATCTCTGGTATGGATCGACCTGGTGAGTGGCTTATTCGCTTAGGAGTCGTCTGGGGTGGTGTGCTCTTCTGGATTGCTGTTATGCAGTTTCGTTTGCGGGCCGAAGAGCTACAACAACTGCTCTATCTGCTATTAGCCTCGCTTCTTCTACACGCTTTGGTTGGGCTCTTTCAGTTAACCGGTAATCCACTGATGCGGGGTTGGATTCCTGTATCAGCGGATCAGCGGCTATTGGGTATGTTTCAACAGCCAAACCTCCAGGCCTCCTTAATGGCAACAGCTATTGCTCTATCGCTCTGGCTAGGGCTCTCTAAGTCGTTCGCTACACAGCGCTGGCCAATGCTGGCGGTGGTCTTTCTCTCTCTATTCTTGGGTGGGTTAGAGGTTGCCGCTTCGGGGTCGCGTGTAGGCCTGCTGGGTGCTTTGTTAGCAACCCTGTTGATACTCATCGGTCGCGTTAAAATGCTTGCAGTCTCACCTATGCGAGCCATCACCCTTGCATTAGTTTTGGTCTCGGGAGTGGTCACTGGCTATCAAGTGAATGATGGAGCCTTGCAGGCTTACAACAAAATCGAACGCATGGCGGAAGAGGGCAAGGATGCTCGCCCGCACATCTACCGTATCGCTTGGGATCTATTCCAACGTGCACCTTGGGTTGGGCATGGGATAGGTTCATTCCAGCGCGAGTTTCAAAATGAGCGTGTCACCTATTATGAAGGGCGTGATGCCTCAGCGATTGATGGCGCGCCTCGTTTTTCGCACCCGCATAACGAGCTGCTGTTTTGGCTAGATGAAGGGGGCATCCTTTCTGTTCTTGCTATTGGACTGGCGGTGGTAGCTGTGATTAGTCAATTAGTTCGGCTGGGTTGGCGCGAGGGTTTAGCTGGAGCTGCTCTTTTATTACCCATAACGCTGCATACTCAGGTTGAGCTGCCGTTCTATATCTCTACCTACCACTGGCTCATCTTGTTGATTCTGCTGGTGCCAATTTTTCAGCAAGGTCTGCAACTGAAGTCTTTGAACCTATCCTGGGGTGCGCGTTCGTTATTGTGCTGGACTCCTCTGGCAGTGGTTCCGCTATTGGTTGGCTTTTTAGTCCATTCGCTACTCTCACAGACCGGAGTCATGAACTATGTGAAGAGTCGAGGTACGCAACTTCATCACCTAAGCTACGCTCTAAACAATCTCTATTTTAAAGAGCTTGCTGAGTATTTTGTGATGCGAGGTGCGCTCTACTCTGGCATAGAGGCGGATAATCGACAGCGTGCAGTGGAATTCATTGATTGGGCCGTTCCTTATCTGAAACAGGTTCCCGATATACAGCTCTATCGCGATCTAGCAATCGCCTATCAGCAGGTTGATGAACCGCAAAAAGCTTTGGAAATAATTACAGAGGGGAGTGCTATCTACCCTAAAGAGATGAATTTGGCTGATGCAAAACAGCGAATTGAAAAGGGTGAGCTGCTCACCACTGCCAGCGTCGCGCAGTTTGATCTAACTGCTGACAACGCTGCTGAAAATGAGCGCTAAGGTGCAAAAGGGTGAGAGATAAATAGCGTTAAAGCGTAGGCGAATTTCTATCTCTAGCTGTTTCGATTAGTTCATCTCCAACACTGGGTGCTTTCATCTTTATACGCTCATGTAGGGCACTTTTTGCCAGCATGTGCGCTGTTATTGGTGCGCTGATAAAGAGGAAGATAGTGATTAGAAGTTCATGAACGCTCAGTTTTCCGAGGCCAAACGCAGTGAATAGCATCGAGGCTATCAAAAGCAGACCCATGCCAAGTGTTGTCGCCTTAGTCGGTGCATGCAGGCGGGTGTAGAAATCTGGAAGTTTAACTAAGCCGATTGAGCCCACAAGTACCAGTGTGGCGCCACCGATGATGAGTAATGCAAGAGTCGCTTCCATTGGCGTGCTTAAACTGATCATTCGATGATATCTCCACGCAGTAGGTATTTAGTTAGCGCTGCAGTGCTCACAAAACCAAGCATTGCTATCAGGAGGGCAGCTTCAAAGTTGATCGTGCTCATTTGATAGATACCGTACACAAGCAACAGTGCGATGCTATTGATGTATAGCGTATCGAGCGCAAGGATTCGATCAGGTAGCGAAGGGCCGCGGACAATTCGGAAGAGGTTAAGTATCAATGAGATGCTGACCATCACCATCGCTACCGTAAGTGCTGTCTCTAACATCCAAAAATATCCTTGAGCGGTGTTTCATAACGCGCTTTGATCTCTGCCACGACCGAGTCAGGTGTGTCCATATCTAAGGTGTGAATATAGAGCCACTTACCATCCTTGCTGAGCTCGGCACTCAGGGTACCTGGTGTCAGTGAGATGGTAGCAGCAAGTAGTGTGACAGGCAGGTTTCCTTCAATCTCTAGCGGATAGGCCAGCAGGCCAGGGCGAAGAGCGCTGTTGCGGCCGATCACTAATTTGGCCACTTTAAGATTGGCTACTACGATGTCCCAAAGAAGCACCAAAATGTATTTCACAAGCGCCATCGGTTTTACGATTTTGCGCTGCTTAGACATCATCGGTTCAATCAGCTTTGGAATGCCAAGTGCCAGCACTGCAGCTAGTAGTATGTGTCCAGGTGCCAGCGTGTCATTCAGTAGTAACCAACTTATGAATAGCACCAGCGTATGGATCGGCATTGGTATCACTTTTTTCATGGCTACTCTCCAGCTCTCATCAGTTGTGATGGGTCGGCCTCAAAGTCGGCAAGTTGGGCCGCTGTAGCTGTTGTGTACTCGGTGATTGGGCCCGCAAAAACAGACATAAATAGTGCAGCCAATACTAACATCCAGACTGCCGTGAATTGTCGAGCAACAATAGGTGATTGATCAACTGGATCCCCGGTCGCTTTCCAGAATAGAGTCGAACCTGAGCGCGAAAATGCGATGAGTGCAGCTAGACTACCTATTAGAAGAAGTGGCCATGCAAGTGCTATCTCTGAAGCGTTAGTGATGGATTGCATGACCATCAGCTTACCTATGAACCCTGAGAGTGGTGGCATACCAATCAGCGTAATGGCACTGAGTGTAAATAGAATTCCAATCGGTACAGCATTCGCTAAACGGCGCCCAGGTACGATTCGATCGAGGGAACGTTCTCGCTCTAACGAGATGAGGTCACCAATTAAGAAGAGAGCAGCGGCTGCGAAGGTTGAGTGCACCGCATAATAAAGGGCTGCAGCCGTCGATGCTTGGGTGTTAACGCTAATCGCCACCATCAGTGTACCTACTGAGAGAATCACTAGGTGTGACGCGAGGCGTTTGACGCTAGGACTAGAGATGATGCCTAGCGTAGCTATGGCAAGTGTCAGCAGGGAAAGTCCCCACATCCAGTCGATACCCAGATTAGCCAACACCCCAGCGTTAGCGCCGAAGACAAGATCATGAACACGCATTATTGAGTAAATACCAACCTTGGTCATGATCGCAAAGAGTGCAACGACCGAAGCGGGAGCGGAGCTGTAAGTTCTTGGAAGCCAAAATTGCAGGGGAAGAATTGCTGCTTTTAACCCAAATACCGCAAACAGCATTAAACCGCCAACCTCTGCAAGCAGCGCTCCATCACTGTTTAAGTTTCGAACTGCAATAGCAAGATCTGGAATGTTTAGCGTACCTAGGGTGCCGTAGATAATACCTAGGGCAAACAAGAAGATTGCAGAGCCAACCAAGTTGAGTAGGACGTAGTGAACCGCAGCGCCTGTTTTATGTTTGCCACCACCATGGATCAAAAGAGAGTAGGAGGCGATCAGCAGAATCTCGAAGAAGACAAACAGGTTAAAAATGTCTGCGGTTAGAAACGCACCGTTTATCCCCATGATCTGGAACATCATCAACGGATAGTAGAAACGCCCCTGTTTATCCTCACCAGCAGAGCCATAAAGTAGAGCTGCAAGCAGAAGAATAGAGGTGGTTAACAACATTAAGGTTGAAAGGCGGTCGCCGAGAAGTTGAATACCGAATGGAGCCTGCCAATCCCCCAGTGCATAGACGGTTACTGCCCCTGTTGCTGCTTGCCCTAGAAGAATCGCCGATATGAGTACAAGGGCTGCAGTTGCAGCTAGAGTAAGTGAGCGCTGTCGAGCGATGTCACGATCAAATAGGGGTAGCAGTGAAATAGCTGCGACAAACAACGGCAATACGATCGGGAGGATGATGAGGTGGTTCATCGCTTACCCTCCTCTGAGTCGAGATTAGGCAATTTGCCATCGACGTGGTCGTTGCCTAAATCAGCTCGTGCACGCATAGCAAGAATGACGGCAAATGCAGTCATCGCAAAACCTATTACGATTGCAGTTAACACGAGTGCCTGCGGAACAGGATCGGGAGTTGCGAGTCCTGATTCAAGAACGGCTGCGCCATCCATTACAAGTCGGCCCGCAGAGAATATGAATAGGTTTACTGCATAGGAGAGAACCGTCAGTCCAAGTACGACAGGGAAGGTTCTGCCACGCAGAACGAGAAAAACACCAATAGCCGTTAATAAACCAATAATTAGGCTGAGTAACATCTCCATTATGAGACCTCCCCAGATGGACGCTCACTGGTGGTGAGCTGTCCTAAGTTCGCCAAAATCAACATGCTTGAACCGACAACAGTGAGATATACCCCAAGATCAAAGAGCATTGCGCTAGCTAGCTCAAAATCGCCAATCAACGGGAGGTGGAAATGGTCAAACCAAGAGGTTAGGAATGGGCGATCAAAGAGCCAGCTACCAGCGCCAGTTAAACCTGCAATTATAAGACCAATCGAGATTAGCCATTGGTAATCTAGTTTAAGTCGGCTCTTCATGAAGTCGACGCCATTAGCAATGTATTGCAGGATAATCGCTACCGCAGTGATAAGGCCGGCTATAAATCCACCACCCGGGAGGTTATGCCCCCTTAGGAATATATAGACCGAGACCATGAGTGCCAAAGGCAAGAGAGCCTGTGAAACTGTTGCTAGCATCATCGGGTGGCGGTCTTCAGCCCAAGGGATGCCCTGATCGTTGGTGGTCGACATGAATAGGCGCATACGAGCAATCAATTTGTAGATACCTAAGCCGGCAATGCCGAGAACGGTGATTTCACCAAAGGTATCGAAGCCTCGGAAGTCTACAAGGATGACGTTGACGATGTTGTTGCCGCCCCCGCCAATCTTCGAGTTGGCGACGAAATAGGAGGCGATCGAGTCGTGTGGATGGGTCATCATCGCATAGCTAATCGAGGCGATAACCCCACCGATAAGTGTCGCAAGGCCCAAATCCCTGGCAACAGAGGATGGGCTGGCTGCTTTAGGTGTCTTCTGCGGTAGGAAGAAGAGTGCCAACATCAGCAAGATGATAGTCACAACCTCTACACTCAGCTGGGTTAGAGCCAGGTCTGGCGCTGAGAATCGAGCGAATATCAGTGAGACGATAAGGCCAACAATTGAAACAGCTACTAGAGCCACCATACGTTTGCGATGCCAAATTAAGGTAACCAGGGCGCCAATTACAAGAATAACTGTTGCAACAATACTCACACCATCAACCGGAATAAGTGCACGCTTACCCTCAATATTGACCAAGTTAGACATAGGGATTGTGATGATCAGTGCGACACTCATGAGGAATAGCCAGGTGTAACGCTGCAGCGAGCCGTTCTCTAGTTTTCCGTAGATGTTATTGGCGAAAGTGACGCTAGATTGAACAATATTCTCGAAAATCTCTTTTGCATCTTTCTCAGGAAACTGAGCTTGGAAAGCGAATAGCTCCTTACGAGATGCGTAGACGATTATGCCCCCAATAAGTGCTACAAAACTCATTAGAAGTGGGAAGTTGAAACCGTGCCACAAAGCCAAGCTGTATTCAGGGGTCGCCGTTTGTAAAAGTGACGAAGCTGCGCTGTCGAGTAGGTCAGCGACAATCCAAGCTGGCGCTATGCCTACTAGAAAACAGAGAGCCACCAATATTTCGACCGGAAGCTTCATATAACGAGGCGGTTCGTGTGGTGTTTTTGGCAGGTTGATCGGCTCACCATTGAAGAAAACGTCGTGAATAAATCGCAGTGAATAGGCTACCGAGAAGACACCCGCTACTGTGGCAAGGACAGGTACCATCCAAGAGAGTGCACCGAGTGAACCAAGGTGCAGGGTCTCAGAGAAGAACATCTCTTTGGATAAGAAGCCGTTCAAAAGTGGAACCCCAGCCATCGCAAGGGCAGCGACCATCGCAAGTGCTGCAGTGTGCGGCATGTACTTCCATAGGCCGTTGAGTTTGCGCATATCACGCGAACCAGTCTCATGGTCAATAATCCCTGCCGCCATAAACAGTGATGCCTTAAAAGTGGCGTGATTGATGATGTGGAAGGTTGCAGCAACTGCAGCCAGTTTTGAGTTTAAGCCCAATAAAAGTGTGATCAGACCTAAGTGGCTGATCGTTGAGTAGGCCAGCAGGCCCTTCAGATCGTGTTTGAAGAGGGCGGTGTATGCTCCGACTAACAGCGTGGTTAACCCTGTAAGCGTCACAATTAAGAACCACATTTCGGTTCCAGATAGCGCCGGATATAGACGCGCCATAAGGAATATGCCCGCCTTAACCATCGTGGCTGAGTGCAGATATGCGCTGACTGGCGTAGGGGCTGCCATCGCGTGCGGTAACCAGAAGTGGAACGGGAATTGCGCTGATTTGGTAAAGGCGCCAAGCAGTACTAGTACCAAGATGTATGGGTAACTTTCAGAGGCGCGAATAAGATCGCCTTGCGCCAATACATCACTCAGATTGTAGCTTCCAACCACCTGGCCAATAAGGAGAATTCCGGCAAACAGAGCAAGCCCACCAAAGCCGGTAATTGTCAGCGCCATACGCGCTCCACGCCGTGCATCTGATCGATGGTTCCAGTAGCTGATCAATAGGAACGAGCTAATACTGGTTAGCTCCCAAAAGAGCCAGAGCTGGATGAGGTTTTCAGATAGAACAATGCCTAGCATTGCTGTCATAAAGAGAATCAACTTCGCATAGAAACGTCCCGCGCAGTCCTCTTTAGAGAGGTAGTAACGGGCATAGAGGATAACCAGTAGGCCAATACAGAGAATGAGCAGTGTAAAAAGGAGTGCTAAACCATCAATACGAAAAGCAAGATCCAGGCCGATTGTTGGCGCCCAAGCAAAGCTTTCGATAAAACTCTCGCCTTGGAGAACGGCAGTGGCGTAGCTGATGACGATTCCGAGTGCGATAGCTGGAAGTAGTGCTGTGGCTGCTGCGAGCGCTGTGCGGGAGTGATTACGCAATAATAAAGGTACAAGCGCCCCGATAAGTGTCAGCAGTGGAATCCAAAATAGTTGTGGCACCTAAGCCCCCATATCAATTGTTGGTCATGGAGACCTTCCTTGGTCACTCGCTTATAGACTATGTGGTCGTAAGCTCTGTTTTTCAAGGAGTTTTGTTGAATTAGTGCGCCACAGTTCAGCATATGAAATGTTCAGAACGGGATGTTTTTGATCTGGCAGAAGTTCAGAAAGTGGAAGTAATACATGCGCATAATCGGTGAGGTCGACTCTAGGTAGTTCAACACCGGCAAAATTACCTACCTTCCTTTCATAGCAGAGTAGGTCAAGGTCCAGCATGCAGAATTTGCCGATGCGCCGCCCGCATAGTGTCTCTATCTCTTTAAGCACATCGAGTAGCGCTTCCACGCCTAGGTCGGTTTTAGCTTTGATCACTAGGTTGATGTAGTCTGGCTCGCTTGGATCAAGTGCTGTGCTGAGATAGGTTGGTGATAGATCTATCTTGTCGCAATGCCTGTTTAGTAGCTCGAGAGCCCTGGGGATATTCTTAAGGGGCTCTTCGTTACTGCCGATTCCGAGGATAACGTAGGGCATTAGAAGCAAATTCCACGTGCAATCTTGACGCCTACAAGCTGTGCTTCCGGTACAGCAATCGGTTTGCCAATAGAGAGGCGCAAGCCTGAAATGTTGAACTCACGAATAAGGTATTCAGCCAGATTCTCTGCAAGCGTCTCCAAAAGTTCAGCCTCTGCAGCAACACAGAATTGAATCACCGCTTCGCTGACTGCTGCGTAATTTATCGATGAGTCCAAGTCGTTATTGAGTGCTGCTGGCTTAATGTCCGTAGCCATCTCAATATCTACAACCATAGGTTGTTTCTTGATGCGCTCTTGCGGATAGATGCCGATAATCGCATCGAAACGAAGGCCCTGAATGAAAATCGTATCCATTAGCTCTTCTCTCCAAGTGCGTTCAATTGTTCCATTGGCCAGCGGGGCTGTGCGGTGATTGTGAGTGATGCTCTTTCGCCTGCCATTAAGCGCTGGCAGCCAGCGTAGGCAATCATCGCGCCATTATCGGTACAGAAAGCGGGTCTTGCATAGAAGAGTGTGGAGCGCTCTTTTTTTGCGATCTCATCCAGTCGAATTCGAAGTTTTTTATTGGCACTGACACCACCAGCTATGACTAGATGTTTCATGCCTGTGTGCTGGAGGGCGCGTCTGCATTTAATAGCTAGGGTCTCAACCACCGCATCTTCAAATGCTGCGGCTATGTTGGCTGCATCCTGCTCAGCAAGTTCACCATTATTGGCTTTGCGAGCAGCTTCCACTGTATTGAGCGTGAATGTTTTAAGACCTGAGAAGCTGAAGTCCAGTCCAGGACGATCGGTCATTGGACGGGGGAAGGTGTAAGCGGAGCTGTAACCCTTTTCGGCTAGCTTGGCAATGAGTGGGCCGCCTGGGTAGTCGAGTCCCATCATTTTGGCCGCCTTATCAAAGGCCTCACCGGCAGCATCATCAAGAGATTCACCCAGTAATTGGTATTCGCCTATGCCGTCTACGCGAACTAATTGGGTATGCCCGCCTGATACCAGTAGTGCTACAAATGGGAAGCTTGGCGGATTCTCCTCAAGCATAGGGGCGAGGAGGTGGCCCTCCATGTGGTGTACACCGACAGCTGGGATATTAAGTGCCAGTGCCAAAGCGCGGCCCGTTGAGGCGCCAACCATCAGTGCACCGATAAGGCCTGGGCCTGCGGTATAAGCGATGGCTTCAACATCACTCAGTGTTTTACCTGCTTGGTTACACACCTCACGAATGAGCGGTACTAGTTTGCGAACATGATCTCTTGAGGCAAGTTCTGGGACAACGCCGCCATACTCGGCATGCATTTTAACCTGGCTATAAAGCGCATCACCAAGTAAGCCCTGCTCGTTGTCATAGAGCGCAACGCCGGTTTCGTCACAAGAGGTTTCGATACCAAGTACTAACATGCCATTCCTAATCATATGGGTGTCTATTTATAGGTGCCTATTATTCAGAAAATAGAGCCATTAGGAAACTCAATCTCGCTCTTTACATAGATGGGGTGGATCTGTATTATTTGGCGCCCTCGGAAAATTTATCCCGAGGTTTTTATTAATTAACTGGAAAGGGTAATACCAACTTATGCCAGCCGTAAAAGTAAAAGACAACGAGCCATTTGACGTTGCACTTCGTCGTTTCAAACGCTCATGCGAAAAAGCAGGTATCCTTGCTGAAGTTCGTAAACGTGAAGCATACGAGAAGCCAACAACTGCTCGTAAGCGTGCTGCAGCAGCTGCTGTTAAGCGTCACGCTAAAAAGCTACAGCGTGAAAACGCTCGTCGCGTTCGCCTCTACTAAGTAGAAGCCCAGAAAGAATCCTTGTGGTTGAGTCCTAACGCCACAGTGCTAGAGTGAGAAGCTAATGTCTGCCTTAAAAGATCAGATCTCTGAGCAGATGAAAGTTGCAATGCGCGCCAAAGATAAGGAGCGCCTTGGAACAATCCGATTGATGCTTGCTGCATTAAAGCAAGTCGAAGTTGATGAGCGAATCGAACTTGATGATGCACGTGTGCTAGCGGTGCTAGACAAGATGGTCAAGCAGCGCAAGGACTCGATTACCCAGTATCAAACGGCTGAGCGTTTTGATCTGGTTGAAAAGGAGCAGCAAGAGATGGAGGTGATTAAAACTTTCTTGCCGCAACCTCTCAGTGATGTTGAGATCGAACAAATTATTGACGCAGCTCTCGCAGCAACCGATGCTACAGGCATGGCAGCGATGGGCGCAGTCATGGCGCAAATAAAACCGCAGCTTCAAGGCCGCGCAGATATGAGCGCTGTTTCACAAAAGGTCAAAGCGAAACTCTGATAGAGTTCTTCGCTGGAGAGTACAGCGAAGTTGAAGATGTCAGGTCGTATTCCGCAGCACTTTATTGATGACCTCTTGGCGCGTGTAAACATCGTCGATGTTGTTGATTCGCGTATAAAACTCAAGCGAGCAGGTAAAAACTACTCCGCTCTCTGTCCTTTCCACAAAGAAAAATCTCCCTCTTTCTCTGTAAGTGCTGACAAGCAGTTCTACTACTGTTTTGGCTGTGGTGCTGGTGGTAATGCGCTCGGTTTCGTTATGGAGTTTGAACGTCTTAGCTTTCCAGAGGCTGTCGAAGAACTCGCCAAGACAGTTGGACTTGAAGTGCCTCATGAGCATGATCGTGAGCGAGATGTCGCAAAAGAGAAGCAGGTCAAAAAGCAGTTTGATCTGTTGGAAGAGGCGAATCAGTTCTACCAGAAGCAGCTGCGTTCTCATTCTGAGCGTGAAAAGGCTGTAGCCTATTTGAAAAAGCGTGGAGTCTCCGGGCAAATAGCCGCGCGTTTTCAACTGGGTTACGCACCTCCGGGCTGGGATAATCTTCAGCAACACATCGCCAAAGAGCAAGCAGATGCAGATGCACTGTTGCTCGCTTCGGGCATGATGGTTGAAAACGAGGAGCGTGGTCGCCGTTATGACCGCTTCCGCGATCGCATTATGTTCCCAATCCGCGATATGCGTGGACGAACCATTGGTTTTGGTGCTCGTGTTCTTACAAATGAGAAGCCGAAGTATCTCAACTCTCCCGAGACCGATACCTTCCACAAAGGTCGTGAACTCTATGGTCTTTACGAAGCTCGCCAAAATACGGGTACTCTAGAGAAGCTCCTTATTGTCGAGGGTTACATGGATGTGGTGAGCCTTGCGCAGCATGGTTTGACCTGGTCTGTAGCAACTCTTGGTACTGCCACAACGGACGCACACCTCGAACGCATCTTTAAGTTGGTAAATGAGGTGGTGTTCTGCTTCGATGGTGATGCAGCAGGTCGACAGGCAGCAAAACGAGCGCTGCATACCTGTGTGCCTGTGTTGCGCGATGGCCTAATGGCCCGTTTTCTGTTTCTGCCTGATGGCGAAGATCCCGATACCCTGGTTCGAAGTGAAGGGGTAGAAGCATTCAGTCAGCGAGTAAATGAGTCGCTACCCTTCTCAGAATATTTCTTCAAAGCATTGAGTGAAGATATCGATCTCACCTCTATGGATGGGCGAGCACGCTTCTCAACAGAGGCGCTGCCGTTGATAAGAACGATGCAGGTATCTGTTCTACAGCAGATGATGATGGATCGCGTTGCTGAGATGACAGGCCTGTCTATTGATCAGTTGGACACGATCGCCAATCTGCACGCAAAAGTTGAACCGCCTGTGCAGTTTGAAGCTGAATCTGTCGCGCCTGCACCGCAGCGTGGTTATTTTGAATCTAAGCCGCGTCGCCAAGAGCAGCGCTTTGAGCCTGTCGAGCAGGTACGAAGCGGGACACGTATTAATCTTGTAAATAGCGCTATTTCAATCTTGATGCATCGCCCAGATTTGGCTGCGCAGGCAGTTAAGCCTGAAGAGTTAGACGGTGTGCTACTTGAGAATATCGGGCTGTTGAAAGCTCTTTTGCACTACTTTCAAAACACCCCGGATGCGAGTTTGGGAACCCTAGCTTTAGATTGGCAGCATGATCCTGAATTAATGCCTAACCTATTGGTATTGAATGAAATTTCGCAGCTAGATCCAGTGCTTAGTAACGTCGATGCACAGGTGCTATTGAATGATGCTCTGCAGCGTTTAGTTGCTCGTAAAACTGAGAAGCAGTTGCGTGATTTAACTCAGCTATCAAGGGAACGTCCACTCACATCTGAAGAGAAAGTGCTGCTGGCAACCCTGCTGGCGCAGCGTAACAACTCACAATAGATCTAAGTGTAAATTTATCACTACAGGTTATAGGTGTTTTGAACGCATCTTACTGGCAGATCTTGAACTTTTTAGCTATACTTCGGCGCTTGCAATTTTTGCGCGTCCAACGTGGATAGACACAGGATTTTAAATGTCTGACAACACAGCACAACAGCAATCTCGCCTCAAAGAGTTGATCGCGAAGGGTAAGGAGCAAGGCTACCTTACGTACGCTGAAGTAAATGACCATCTTCCAGAAGATATCGCAGATCCAGATCAGGTCGAAGACATCATTCGCATGATCAACGATATGGGTATCTCTGTGTCGGAGGAAGCTCCAGACGCAGAAACTCTGTTGATGACCGATGGTGACTCAAGTGAAGAAGCTGACGAAGAAGCTGTAGCAGCTCTTGCGGCGGTTGAGTCTGATGCCGGTCGTACAACTGATCCAGTGCGTATGTACATGCGTGAGATGGGTACGGTTGAACTTCTGACTCGTGAAGGCGAAATTGAGATCGCTAAGCGAATCGAAGAGGGTATCCGTGGTGTCATGACTGCACTTGCGCAGTTCCCAGGAAGTGTTGACGCTATTCTAGCGGCATACCATGCAACTGTTGAAGAAGAGGGGCGTCTAAGCGATCTATTCAGCGGTTACATCGATCCTGATTCTGAAATCGCTCAAAATAATGACAGCGATGAGCTTGATGAAGAGCCGGAAGATGATGCTTCTGACTCTGACGATGATGACGATGAAGATGGTGACTCTTCAGACTCTGATGATGAGAAAGATCGTGGTCCAGATCCAGAAGAGGCTAAAGAGCGTTTCGGTGCTATCGAAGCGGCACTAGTTGCACTTCAAAAGGCAGAGAAGAAAGGTCGTAACTCATCTCAGTTTGCTGCGGCGCTTGAAGAGCTGGCATTGGTGTTCTCTCCAGTGAAACTTTCACCACGTTTCTACGAAATGTTGGTAAGCCGAGTACGTGATTTCATCGATCGCATTCGTACCCAAGAGCGAAACATCATGCGCATCTCGACTCAGAAAGGTCGCATGCCTCGCCAAGAGTTTATTAAGCTATTCCCAGGTAACGAAACCAACACTGAGTGGTTTGACGAGATTGTCGCTTCAGGTAAGCCATACTCAGAGTCAATGCAAGCTCAGCTTGGTGACCTGAAACGTGCTCAACGTCGTCTTCTTCAGATCGAGCAAGATGTCGGTATCTCCCTCGTTGAAATCAAAGAGGTTAACCGTCAGCTATCGATTGGTGAAGCGCGTTCACGTCGTGCTAAGAAAGAGATGGTTGAGGCGAACCTTCGTCTTGTTATCTCTATCGCTAAGAAATACACCAACCGTGGTTTGCAGTTCCTAGATCTTATTCAGGAAGGCAACATCGGTCTGATGAAAGCGGTTGATAAGTTCGAGTACCGTCGTGGTTACAAGTTCTCAACTTATGCTACTTGGTGGATTCGTCAGGCGATCACTCGTTCAATTGCTGACCAGGCGCGTACGATCCGTATCCCTGTTCACATGATCGAAACTATCAACAAGCTTAACCGTATCTCACGTCAGATGCTTCAGGAGATGGGTCGTGAACCGACTCCAGAAGAGTTGGCAGAGCGTATGGAGATGCCTGAAGATAAGATCCGTAAAGTACTTAAGATCGCTAAAGAGCCAATCTCAATGGAGACACCAATCGGTGACGACGAAGATTCGAGCCTTGGTGATTTTATCGAAGATACCACTATGGAATCTCCGATCGACTCTGCAACTGGCGAAGGTCTGCGTGAAGCAACCCGTTCTGTGCTTGCAGGTCTAACCGCTCGTGAAGCGAAAGTGCTGCGTATGCGTTTCGGTATCGACATGAACACTGACCACACCCTAGAGGAAGTGGGCAAACAGTTCGACGTTACCCGTGAGCGTATCCGTCAGATCGAAGCGAAAGCACTTCGTAAGCTTCGCCACCCAAGCCGTTCAGACCATCTACGCGGCTTCATCGACGAGTAAATCTCTGATTTATAAGTTATTGCGCCCCTAATGCTAGATCAGTATTATGGGCGCGCTTCTTGT
The DNA here is from genome assembly GCF_012848475.1 of Marinobacterium sp. LSUCC0821. Classification (NCBI taxonomy): domain Bacteria; kingdom Pseudomonadati; phylum Pseudomonadota; class Gammaproteobacteria; order Oceanospirillales; family Oceanospirillaceae; genus Marinobacterium; species Marinobacterium sp. LSUCC0821. The sequence continues at coordinate 1,441,593 of NZ_CP051666.1, read as the reverse complement.
GTGGGCCCTTAGCTCAGTTGGTTAGAGCATCCGACTCATAATCGGCAGGTCCTGGGTTCAAGTCCCGGAGGGCCCACCACCTTCACTACAAAAGTTAAAATTTTCAATCCGAAAATAGTGCTGCCGATTATGAGTCGGCTGGCCGACTCGCTCTTTATTGTAAGGGGCAGGTCCTGGGTTCAAGTCCCGGAGGGCCCACCACCTTCACAGTGAAATTCGAATCTTTGGATGCAATGCATCCGCCTCACTCTTTATAGTTTGGCAGGTCGCCAGTTCAAGTCTGGCAGGGCCCACCATCCTTCAGCACAAGATTCAAAATTTTCACTTCGAAATTAGTACTGCCGATTATGAGTCGGCTGGCCGACTCGCTCTTAATGAATCATGGGCAGGTCCTGGGTTCAAGTCCCGGAGGGCCCACCACCTTCACTGCGTAATTTGAATCTTTGGATGCATAGCATCTGCCTCACTCTGATTTAACTGAGACGTCCAGTGTGTATCCCAATAGTCCTAATTGGTGGGCGTTTGATACGGCAGATACTTTGTTACGGGCGTTGAGTTTATAGCAGGCGTTCTTAATGTACTTGCGTATGGTCTCCACCTGTAAATTTAATTCATCAGCGGTCTCTTCAGCGGTATGGCCTTTGGATGCCCAGTAGAGACAATCGAGTTCCCTTTTGGTCAGTGGTTTTTTGATTTTATCTTTGGCTATTTCGCGCCAGTGCAGTTTCTCGATACTGACTTCAGCGAGGTCCGTTACCAACTTTACCAGCGTCGCACTTTGCTCTGCGGTAGGAGGTGTGTCATCGCTATCCTCAGCGTAACGAAAAAGTCCGAGTGACCAGAACTCACTTCGAACAGAGAAGTGGGGTACTGAAAAAAGCTGCTCTACACCGCTATGTTTGATCTTTCTAAGCCAACGATCCCCAGCGGGAGAACGATATTCATACCCTTTGCTTAACATCTGATTGAGGGAGAACATCTTAGGACTGATTCGGTTGACCATCTGTTTACGAAAGACGTCAAATGAGTGGCTCATGGGGGAGGGTGATAGAGTGGGTTTGAGATTGTGGTGTTGAAGCCAGCTATCAAATATCTCCTCTTTTAATCCTATCGAAATGGCCCTTCGAACGACACCTGGGTTTCTACTTGGTAACCAACCTACCGGTGTATAGGAGAAGAGTCCTGCAGAGAAACCAATTTCTTTAATGATTGGGTAAACCTGATTTATTAGATCCTCTTCAGTTTCAATTGTCTGTGAGTCTAACTGGAAAAAATCTGCCATAACTGCTCTCTAAATCGATAATTACATACCCATATGGGGGTATTTTGTTCAATTTTTTGCCATTAATCTAGATCTACTCAATACCTATATAAAGATAACAACTTAGGATTAGTGAACCATGATGCAGACTCGACTACCCGATCTGGCCACTCCAGATGTTCACCTTACTCAGCTGGGTGAGGGTGCTTTTACCCTTGAATCCAAGCAAATTTTAAAGCCTTACCAACGGTGCGTAAGTGAGTGGTTAGAGCATTGGGCACAACATAAGCCTGACCATGTTTTTCTTGGTCAAAAACATGGGGATGAGTGGTGTAAGCTAACCTACAGTGAAGCGCGTTTTAGGGTTGGTCGCATTGCTCAGGGGCTTCTAGATCTTGGTCTAAATTCTAAAAAACCAGTTGTTATTCTTTCAGAAAACTCTATAGACCATGCGCTTATCTCTCTAGCAGCAATGCATGTTGGAATTCCGGTCGCGACGGTCTCTTCTGCATACTCCACATTGGACGAATCCTGCGAACGCCTTAATGGCATTATTGAAACACTAGAGCCAGGTTTAGTCTTTGCCGAAAACGGTATGCGCTATGGTAATGCGCTAAATAAGATTCAATTCGATGGCCCCTGCTTAGTTTCGACAGATCCACAGGTTGCGAATGTAAGCTTGCTTAGTTCCATTGAAACGGATGAGTCAGCTGAAGTAGCAAATGCTTTCGCTATAGTTACACCTGATACCCATGCCCGTTATCTTCTCACCTCGGGTTCGACAGGTACTCCTAAGGTTGTGATTAATACCCACAGAATGCTCTGTGCGAATCAGCAGCAGATTGCGCAGGTATGGCCATTTGTTGAGAAAACTGAGCTGGTAGTTGTTGACTGGCTCCCTTGGTCCCACACCTTCGGTGCTAACCATAATTTCAATCTCATTCTGCGCAATGGCGGCACTATGTACATCGATGATGGCCGACCTATGCCGGGTGCGATTGAGAAAACCATTGCGAATATAAAAGAGCTTCGTCCGAATCTTATTTTCAATGTGCCACGCGGTTTCGAAGTTCTAGTCAGTTACATGGAGCGAGATGAGGAGCTACGAGAGGCCTTTTTTAAGGGTCTGATTCTTGTCTTCTACGCTGGTGCTGCGTTGCCGATGGCGACCTGGAATCGAATGCGCGAAATGGCGTTTGATGTTCGAGGTGATCTACCCTTCTTTACCTCATCTTGGGGTTCTACAGAGACAGCGCCTGCCATCACAAACATTCACTTTGAGATGGATAAGACGGCCAATTTAGGCTCGCCTCTACCTGGTTTGAGTATTAAATTTGTCCCTTCTGGCGATAAGTTGGAGCTCCGTGTAAAAGGTCCTTCGATCTTCCCTGGCTATCGTAACAATCCTGAGAAGACAGCTGACGCCTTTGATGAAGAGGGTTACTACAAGATTGAAGATGCCGGTAAGTTGATCGATGAGTCGCATCCTGAAAAAGGTATCGCCTTCAATGGGCGAGTGTCAGAGGATTTTAAACTTACAACGGGTACTTGGGTCTCAGTCGGCACACTGCGTACTAACCTAGTAAGTAGTTTCACCCCTTACGCGCAGGACTTTGTTATCTGTGGTCACAATCAAGATGAGGTGGGTGCGCTTATGTTCCCAACACCTGCTCTGAAAGAGTTGGCGGGAGATGGTGCAGATTCTTTGCCGCCACATCGTTGGATAGAGATAGCCTCGGTTCGAGATGAATTAGAGAAGCGGATGCGCAGCTTTAAAGAGGAGTATCCAGGCTCTTCTCAGCATATCCGAGTGTTACGTCTTTTAGATACACCACCGAATATGGCAGCGGGTGAAATCACTGATAAGGGGTATCTAAATCAGCGCACCTCTCTTCTGACCCGTGCGGATCAGGTTGCGTCACTCTTTGATCAAAACTGTGAAGCTGTTATTAGAATTTAGGCCCCCCCATTGCTAGAATCCCTTTCTAACTCAATTTGAAAGGGGTTCTAATCACTCCGCAAATAGCTCAAAAATGGTGTTCCGTAACCAGATGTTTCCTTCATCTCTGTGCATTCTGCGGTGCCAGAACTGGTTGATCTGAGCCGGTGAGATATCGACGGGGTGGGGGTGGATGGTCAATCCAAGTACCTCTGCAGTTTGCAGTGCTAGTTTCTCTGTTACGGTAGCAACCAAGTCTGTTTCAGCTACGATGTAAGGTGCTGACATAAAGTGTGGCAGTCGTAGCGGCACTATACGAGCTACACCACTGCGTTTTAACTGCCTCTCTACATGACCGTGGCCAGTATCCTTTGCTTCTATAACAATATGTTCAGCTTGGGAAAAACGCTCTAATGAGAGAGCTTCTCCTGCGAGTGGGTGCTCTTTACGCATCAGGCAGACGTAGTTTTGTTCAAACAGTCTGCGTTGATAAAAGCCTGCTTCTAACTGGGGTAGTAGACCAATAGCGAGGTCTACGTTTCCGCTCTCCATATCCTCTTTTAGTGAGAGCTCCGAGTTGCGTACAGTGGTGATTGAGATTCCCGGTGCATGTTCAGCAAGATGTAACATGAGCCTTGGGAACATATACATCTCCCCTAGGTCGGTCATCGCGACACGAAAGGTGCGTTGACTTTTAGTCGGGTTGAACTCGGTTTTTACATTCAAAGAGCTCTGCAGGTTATCGAGAGTAATCGAGATGCTCTCTGCTATTTGTTCAGCATAGGGCGTCGGTGACATGCCACGTGCGGTTCGTTCAAATAGCTCGTCTCCAAGTGTTACTCGCAATCGCTTTAAAGCATTGCTGACAGCAGGTTGTGACAATCCCATTAACTCCGCCACTGCACCCGTCTTGCGTTCACGATACATAAGGTGGAAAACAAGTAACAAATTGAGATCGAGATCTTGAAGTTTAATCATTAATTATTAATTCTGTGAATAGTATTTATAAGTCTTATTTTATATCTGAATTATTAGAATGCCGCTATAGTGGCCTGATTGATCATATAAAAATAAATAATATGTGGGTTAATTATGTCTGCAAATGATCGTATTCCCCTGAAGCCTATTTGGGATCAAGAGGGGACCAGTCGTATCCCTTTTAGCGTCTACACAGATGAATCTATACATCAGCTAGAGCTAGAACGTCTCTTCTACAAAAACCACTGGTGTTATGTGGGGCTCGAAGCTGAAATCCCAGAACCAGGTGATTTCAAGCGTACAGTGATCGGTGAGCGTTCAGTGATTATGGTGCGTGACGACGATGGCGAAATTAATGTGGTCGAGAATGTCTGTGCTCACAGGGGTATGCGCTTTTGTCGCAAAAAGCATGGCAACACTAAAGAGCTCGTCTGCCCCTATCACCAGTGGAGTTACAGTCTTAAGGGTGACCTTCAGGGGGTGCCTTTCCGTCGCGGTGTCAAACAGGATGGTAAGGTCCAAGGAGGAATGCCGAAAGATTTCAAACCAGCGGATCACTCGCTGACTAAGTTGCGTGTTGCTCAGCGCGGTGGGGTTGTATTTGCCACCTTTGATCAAGAGATGGAGTCTTTCGAAGAGTTCGTTGGCCCAGAAATGCTGCACTATTTTGACCGTATGTTTAATGGTCGTAAGTTAACCCTGCTGGGCTATAACAAACAGCGTATTCCGGGAAACTGGAAGCTGATGATGGAGAATATCAAAGACCCGTACCATCCAGGTCTTTTGCACACCTGGTTTGTCACCTTTGGGCTATGGCGTGCCGATAATCGCTCCGAATTGAAAATGGATAAGCACTTCCGTCACGCCGCGATGATCTCAACGCGCGGTTCAGGTGGTAAGGATAGTCAAACCACGGATGTCAGCAGTTTTAAAGAGAATATGCAGCTGAACGATCCTCGATTTTTAGATGTTGAATTGGAGCCCTGGTGGAATGGGCCAACTGCAGTGATGATGACGCTGTTCCCGAGTGTCATCCTGCAGCAGCAGGTCAACAGTGTGAGTACGCGTCATATTCAACCCGATGGACAGGGTTCATTTGATTTCGTGTGGACCCACTTCGGTTACGAAGATGATACCCCAGAGATGACCGAGCGCCGCCTTCGTCAGGCAAACCTCTTTGGGCCTGCCGGTTTTGTGTCGGCAGATGACGGTGAAGTCATCGAATTTTCTCAAGAGGGGTTCGAGTCTAAACCCTTTCATCGAGCGCTGGCCGAGTTGGATGGTACAGAGGTTAATCAAACGACAGATCATATGGTATCTGAGACATTGATTCGCGGTATGTACGAATACTGGCGTAAGCAGATGGAGGTATGAGTATGAACAGTGAACTCTATTTAAAGTTGTCTCAGTTCTATCAAGAGTATGCTGCGGCAGTTGATGAAGAGCGATGGGATGATTGGATGGCGATGTTCAGTGATGACTGTATCTACCGTATCCAGTCACGCGAAAACTTTGAGCGAAATCTCCCTATGGCTGCTTTATCCCTTGAGGGGCAGGGGATGCTAAAAGATCGAATATACGGCATAACCGAGACAATCTTTCATGACCCGTATATGCAGAATCATGTAGTTTCTGCGCCACGTATTAAGAGTGCCACTGATAAGCTTGTCCATTCGGAGGCCAACTATGCGGTATTCCGAACTAAGATGGATGGCATTGCACAGGTCTACAATGTGGGGCGATATATCGATCAAGTCGAAGTGAGCGCTTCTGGACTCAAGTTAAAATCAAGAATCTGTCTCTTTGATAACGATATGATTCTCAACTCAATGATCTATCCGATTTAGAAGGTTGTTATGAGCGATAAGTGGATTGCTGCTGTTGCAGTTGATGCAGTAGATGAAGATGAAGTGGTTGGCGTGATAGTAGAGGGGCAGGATCTGGCCATCTACAATCTCGAGGGTGAGTTTTATGCGACGGCTAACCTCTGTAGTCATGGTCGCGTTCGTTTAAGTGATGGTTTTATCGAAGATGGTGCGATTGAGTGTCCCATCCATCAAGGTAAATTCTGTATCAAAACGGGCAAGGCGCTCTGTGCACCACTCACAACAGATATCGAGACCTACCCTCTTCGCATAGTGGGTGATCAGATCGAAGTTCAGTTAGGTTAATCTGAACGAATTTAAATGCCCTAGGAGGTAAAAGTGGAGTTATACAGTTTTTGTTTTAGCTCAACGTCGTACAGGGTGCGGATAGCGTTGGCGCTTAAAGGTCTAGATTACCAATATCGCAGTATCAATTTGCGCAAAGGTGATCAGAAAAGTGAAAGTTACACTGAGCTTAATCCTGCAAAAGGGGTTCCGCTGTTAGTGACTGATTCAGGTGAGCATATCAGCCAATCTATGGCGATTCTCAACTACCTTGAAGAGGCTTATCCAGAGCCGGCGCTGTTGCCAAAAGAGCTGATGCTGAAGACTCGTATTTTGTCGTTTTGTAACAATATTGCGTCAGACATACACCCTGTAAACAACCTGCGTATTTTAGGTTATCTCACCAACCAGTTAGGTGTCAGTGAAGAGCAGAAAAGCGATTGGTACAAACACTGGATTAAAGAGGGTATGCGTGCTGTTGAAGCGCAGCTCGTAACTAATGCGACGGGCCAATTCTGTTTTGGTAATGAGGTGACTCTTGCTGATGTTTGTCTAATTCCTCAGGTGGGTAATGCTCTGCGTTTTGGTTGTGATATGAGTGACTATCCAAGATCGATGGAGATTTACGAGCGCTGTATTGAGCTCCCTGCTTTCGTGGCTGCGGCACCAACTAATCAACCTGATTTCGCTAATCTTTAAAAGGGAGTCGATATGACACAACTCGGAACATTAGAAGAGCTACCGCAGAGCTACCGTGACGCCCTTACTGAACGCAACCTCGTGCCTTTATGGCCAGCAATGCGTTCGGTGCTCCCTTACAAAGTCCCAACCCGTGATACCTCAGTAACCAAGTGGGATTACCAAAGCCTACGTCCGCTGTTGATGCAGGCGGGTGAACTCACGCCAATTGAAAAAGCGGAGCGTCGCGTGTTGATTCTCGCGAACCCCGGGCATGGGCTAGAGAATATCCAAGCGACTCCGAGTATCTACCTAGGTATGCAGTTGATCTTGCCAGGTGAGACAGCGCCAAACCACCGTCACACCCCAAGTGCAGTTCGTGTGATTGTTGAGGGGGAGGGGGCATTCACAACCGTCGATGGTGAGCCCTGTAAAATGGAGCGCGGTGATCTGATACTCACCCCCGCGGGCAAGTGGCATGAGCATACCCATGAGGGAGATGGGCCAATCGTCTGGTTGGATGTGTTGGATTTGCCCCTTATCTATCGCTTAAACGGTTCTTGGGCGATTGAGGGTGAGTTACAAAACAGTGATAAGGTGCGGGATAAATCCTATTCAGACTACAGTGCTGCTGGTGTTGTGCCTAATATCAATTTAACTCGCGGCAGTGATAATACACCGCAACTTCGATACCCTTGGAGCAAGACGCGCGCCTGTCTTGTCGAGATGGCTGCTGACCATAGCGACGGGCTTTTGAGCATCTCATACGTAAATCCTGAAACGGGTAGAAGCATTTTTCCGAGTATCGGATTTGGTGCGATCATGTTGCGTCCAGGTGAGACCCAAACGCTTCCGAAGCGCACCACGCCTGTCATCTTTCATGTGCTTGAAGGCGAGGGAAGTATGGCGGTTGAGGGGCATCCTTCTACGGATGGAACTCCTCAGGGATTTGTTGAGAAGGATACATTGAGTGCACCGGGTTACACCCATATCACACTGACTAATCTATCTAGTAGTGAACCACTCTTTTTAATGACTGCAGATGAATCTCCTCTGCACGAATATTTAGGCATTTTTTAATTTAGGAAAGGACGCCGTCGGGCGCTAAAGGATCAATATGAGCGGAAAACTAATTTTTGAAGCTAGGCCACCAATGACAGTGGCTATCGCCAACAGCGAAGCACGTTACCCTGTTAATCGTGTCTTTTGTGTCGGTCGTAACTACCTGGCTCACGCCTCTGAAATGGGCGTTACTGTTGATAAAGCGACACAGGAGCCTTTCTACTTTATGAAAGATCCTAGTAACGTGATCGCTTCTGGTAGCACCGTTGCTTATCCTCCAATGTCGTCAAACTACCACTATGAGATGGAGTTTGTTGTAGCGATTGGTAAAGCCGGTTTTGAAGTGGCTGAAGCGGATGCAGATGAACTTATCTACGGATACGCTTGTGGTCTGGATATGACTCGCCGTGACCTTCAGTTGAAGGCACGTGAAGCTGGCCGTCCATGGGATCTAGGTAAGAACTTTGAAAAGTCAGCAGTGATCTCGCCAATAGTGACTCGTGAATCAGTGGGGACTATTAATGAGGGTGCCATTGAATTACGCGTGGATGGTGCGACTAAACAATCATCAGATCTAAATCTTTTGATTTGGAATGTTCGTGAAATTATTGCCCATCTATCTAAGTTCTATCATCTAGAGCCAGGCGACCTCATATACACTGGTACCCCTGAAGGTGTAGGTCCTGTAGTAGCAGGAGAGAAGATCGAAGGTTCGATCGCAAACGTTGGCACTATCGAGTTGACGATCGCTTAATAGGATGGCTTTATGGCACTGTATCGCAATTTTGAAACTGAAGATGAGATCAATCAGCAGTATGACCCCTTCATAGGGAGAGATCGCGCTGCAGTGCTTGAGCAGTACCAGAGCCAAAGTGCACTTACTTTGGCTCAACACCCTAATTGGAGTAGCTATAACTTTAGTGACTCTCCAGAGGCCTATTTAGATATCTACCCAGCTAATAGAGAGAATGCACCTGTGCATATCTTTATACATGGGGGCTACTGGCGTGCGTTGAGCAGCCGCGATTTTGTATTCATTGCAGAGCAGCTCGTTCCAGCTGGTGTCACTGTTGTTGCGGTCAACTACGACCTCTGTCCACAGGTGACAATGAGTGCGCTTACTAATCAAGTGAAGTCTTCAGTTGCTTGGGTAGCTAAGAATGCAGAAGCTTTGAATATCGATTCAAATAGAATAACAGTCTCTGGCCACTCAGCTGGAGGTCATTTAGTCGGGATGTTGTTGGCAACAGATTGGGCTGCAGAGTTTGGTTTGTCTGACAATCTCTTAAAAGGTGCGCTCTCTGTCAGTGGTTTGTTTGATCTAGGGCCTTTTCCTCACTCTTGGTTACAACCCGTGTTGAATCTAACCGAGCGAGAGGTTGTTGATTTGAGTCCACTCTTCTGTGAACCCAAATCTAAATGCAAAGTACTACTTCGATATGGCGGTGCAGAGCCAGGTGAGTTTGCTAGACAGTCTCAAACATATAAAGAGTATCTAACCCAACATGGATTTGAAGTTGAGTGCAGCGCAGTTTCTGGCGCAGATCACTTCTCCATTCTCGACCAATACTACCTTTCAGAAGGGAGTTTTGTTCGAGATATTCTGGCTTTTTACGCATAAAAAAACCGCCTCAATTCTCATTGAGACGGTTTTAACCGGTGGGTTTGGCTTTTAGAGGCCGAGATAGTTGTGTCTAGCCTCTTCATCAGCATCTAGCTGCTCTGAAGTGCCACTCCATACAACCTGTCCACGCTGCATAATGAAGTGAACATCAGCAAGCTTCACAAGGTCGTGAAGGTTCTTGTCGACAACAAGGATAGACATCCCCTCATTGCGAATCTCACCCAAGGCATCCCAGATTTTTTGACGGATCAGTGGGGCCAGTCCCTCGGTAGCCTCATCCAGAATAAGCAGTTTAGGGTTAGTCATCAGGGCGCGGCCGATTGCCAGCATCTGCTGCTCGCCACCAGAGAGTAGGTTGCCCATTGATGATTCACGTGTACCAAGTTCTGGGAAAAGCCCTAAAACGCGCTCAACAGTCCATGGATTGTCACGCTGCAAGTGGTTACTCGCCGTCGCGATCAAGTTCTCCATGGTGGTGAGGTTAGGGAATATCTGACGGCCTTCAGGTACGAGACCCAGCCCTAAACGGGCAATCTTAAAACTAGGGATACCAAAGATATCCTGACCTTCAAAACTGATCTTTCCCTTGCCTGGCTTTACCACACCCATAATCGAGTTTATGGTGGTGGTTTTACCCATGCCGTTACGACCCATGAGGGTAGCAACATGACCAGCTCCAATCTCTAGATCAACACCAAAGAGCGCCTGGCTGCTGCCGTAACTTGTCTCTAATCCTTCTACTCTAAGCATTGTTTACTCCTCACCTAGGTAGGCGTGTTGAACTTTCTCATCGTTGCGAATTTCATCTGGTGTGCCGGTTGCGATAACGTGTCCGTACACCAATACAGAGATACGATCGGCTAGTGCAAATACGGCATCCATGTCATGTTCAATGAGTAGAATGGTTCGTTCACCTTTGAGTGAGTTGAGTAGCTCAACCATCTGGCCTGTTTCATCAGGACCAAGGCCAGCCATAGGCTCGTCTAACAACAACAGTTCTGCATCAGCAGCCAGAGCCACCGCAAGCTCCATGTTGCGGTGCTCACCGTGCGACAGTGCAGATGTTAGCATCTGTGCTTTTTCAGCTAAGCCAACACGCTCTAGAAGCGCCATGGCGCCCTCTTGAATGTGTTTGACTGAACTTGCCGGTTTGAAGAACTTGAATGAGTGTCCATCAAGAGCCTGAATCGCAAGAGCGATGTTCTCGAGAACAGTCATCTCCATGATCAATGATGTGATCTGGTAGGTGCGGGCAATACCAATATGAGCACGTTTATGCGGCTCTAAGCGTGTAATGTCCTTGCCTTTAAAGAGGATGGTTCCGCTTGTTGGCTCTACAAATCCAGATAACTGCGATACCAGTGTTGTTTTACCGGCACCATTTGGTCCGATAATCGCATGAATTTCACCCTGCTTAAGCGTTAGGTTTAGGTCGTCAGTTGCCGTTAGACCGCCGTACTGTTTAACCAGGTTTTTAACTTCAAGAATCGCAGACATCACTTACCCCCTTTGCCTTGAAGTAGGGCAGTTAAACCACCGCGACTGTACATAACGACAAGTACCAACATAAGGCCGAAAGGTAGGTGCCAGTAAACAGTGTAGGTAGAGAGAATCTCTTCCAATACGATGAACACTGTTGCACCAAGGACTGGCCCAAAGATGGTAGCTACACCACCGAGGATGACCATAAACATCAGATTGCCAGAGCGAGACCAGTCCATCATCTCGGGGGAGATGAAGGCGGTAAAGTTACCTAGTAGTGCTCCAGCGTAACCACATATAGCCCCTGAAATAACATAGGCAACTAGGCGGTAGCGGTAGGTTGGATAGCCTAGTGAAATCATTCGAGTTTCGTTGCCTTTAGAGCCGCGCAGAACCATGCCGAAACGTGAGTTAACCATTAGGTGAACAAGCCACATAACCAGTGCGAGCGAAGCAAATGCGATCAAGAAGAACTGGATAGGATCATCTAGGGAGATCAGCGGAAACTCTGAGCGCATGTCTATGACTAGACCATCATCACCACCATATTCAGAGATAGACATCACCAGGTAGTAGATCATCTGCGCGAAAGCCATGGTGATCATGATGAAGTGGACCCCACGCACTTTTAGGCTGATGGCACCAGTAATGAGCGCAAAAAGTGCGCCAATTAAGATTGCGAGTCCAAAGTGTGCAAAGCCGTTTGTGGTGGCTACCGCATCCCAGCCGCCGTAAATCTCGTGGTAAACAGGTATGCCAACAGCATAGGCGCCAAGGCCAATAAAAGCAGCATGGCCAAATGAGATTAGGCCACCGTAACCGAGTACAAAATTAAGGCCGACTGCTGCAATCGCAAGGATGATCAGTCGAGTTGCTAGATCCAAATAAAATGGGTTGCCGGTGTAGAAGAATACCAATGGCACTACAAAGAGGAGTGCCATCATTCCCCAAGTCGTCATCCCTTTTCCTAATAGGTTGCGCATTACAAACTCCTTACTTAACGCACTTTAGGTGGGAATAGACCCGCCGGTTTGAAGTAGAGTACTAGCGCCATGATGATGTAGATCAGCATTGAAGAGATCGCTGGCGCAGAGTTCTCTGCAGCAATTGGAGACATGAACAGCGCGAAAATATCATCAAGGAAAGCACGCCCTAGGGTATCTATAACACCAATAAGAATCGCAGCGATAAATGCCCCCTTCATTGAGCCGATACCGCCGACAATGATGACCACAAATGCAGTGATGATAATATTGTTACCCATGCCGAGTGACGCTTCAGTAATAGGTGCAACAAGCATGCCTGCTAGACCGGCCAGTACTGCACCCATCGCAAATACGAGAGAGAAGAGCGTTTTAATATCTACACCCAGAGCAGAGACCATGGTGCGGTTTGAAGCACCTGCTCGGATCAGCATACCAAGGCGTGTGTAGTTCACCATCCAGAATAGGCCCGCAGCAGAGGCAAGGCCTGCAGCGATTATCAGAAGACGGAAAACTGGAATTTGAATATCAGCTGTCAGTGATACCTGTCCTTCAAGATAGTCAGGTAGCGGAACAGATATACCAGAGGCGCCCCAGATAAGGTGGGCACAGGTGTCGATGACTAGAATCGCTCCAAAGGTACCCAAAACGTGGTCAAGGTGATCACGTTGGTAGAGCTTGCGAGCCACGATTATTTCAAATAGATAACCGAAAATACCAATCAGCGGCAGGGAAACCAATAGCGCAATTGGAAAACTGTCAAAGTAAAAGGTCAGCGACGCACAGATGAAGGCTCCAAGCATGTAGAGCGAGCCATGTGCGAGGTTAACGAAATCTAGAATCCCGAAAACGAGGGTAAGGCCTGAGGCTACCAGAAACAGTAGAAGACCGAGTTGTAGCCCATTCAGTGATTGAATGACCAGTAGTGTGGTATCCACGATGCCACTCCATGAAATTTGGTAACTTGATTGAGATGAGGGGGCTGTAAAGCCCCCTCGTATGACCCGCTAAAGCTTATTTAAGCTTACACTCTGAAGCGTATGGATCCTGACCGTTTTCGTAGACCGTACCAACGATCTTAGAAGACCAAACACCGTCTGCATCAGCTACGAATTCACGTAGGTAGAGCTTCTGGATTGGGAAGTTGTTATTACCGTAAGTGTATTTGCCACGAACTGAGTCGTAGTTAACTGATTTAAGCGCAGCACGGATCTTATCTTTATCACCAGCGCCATCAGCTGCTTCTACAGCAGCAGCGATCGCTTTGATCGTGTCGTATGCCTGAGCACCGTAGTACGATGGGTAGTGTCCGTATTTCGCTTTAAAGTCAGCTACAAACTTTTTGTTAGCCGCAGTATCGATGGTTGGATCCCAGATCTGAGTCGTCTGTGAACCAAGTGCTGCAGTGAAGCCGGCGCTCTGCAGTTTTGGTAGAGAGATCGCATCGATAGTGAATGAGGTGTAAAGCGGCATAGATTCAGCAAGACCTGCCTGCTGGTACTGCTTGATGAATGCGCCTGCAGCTGCACCTGGGTAGAAGACCCAAATCGCATCTGCGCCTGAAGCTTTAGCTTTTGCTAGTTCTGCAGAGAAGTCTAGCTGTGCATCCTTACCCCATTTAGTCAGATCTTTACCAACAATCTCACCTTTGAAAGTACGCTCTACGCCAGAGACCATGTCTTTACCAGCAGCGTAGTTTGGCGCCATCATGTAAAGCTTCTTGATGCCTGCAGCGTTCATCTGGTCACCCATCGCCATAGGGCCAAGGTCGTTCTGAACGCCAACTGAGAACTGGTTCTCGTGACATAGTTTGCCTGCAGCAGGAGAAGCGCCGGCATTCGAAATAATTAGGAACTTGTCTGCATCTAGTACCGACTTACGAGAAGCCATGAGTACGTGCGACCAAATGTAACCAGCAACAAAGTCTACATTGTCCTGTTTAACAAGACGGTCAGTAACCTGCTTACCTGTTTCAGGTGCGAAACCGTCGTCAGCGAAGATAACTTCAAGGTCGTGTGAACCAGCTTTGCCGCCAAGGTGTTCAAGCGCAAGGTTTACGCCGTTTTCCATATCTTTACCGATGATTGCAGCAGGAGTGGTTAGCGTTGTTACGTAGCCAATTTTTACAGTATCAGCGAATGCTGAAGCAGATGCCATGCTTGTCGCTAGGGCAAGAGCGGTGAGTTTTTTCATCTTGTATATCCTTGTCGATGGGGTGAATGATTCCCAACGGATTTTTATTATGTTTCATAGTTCTGTTTTACGAATAAAACAGGTTGCATGTGCAATATAATGCAGATTTTTCAAACAAGCTAGTTGTTTCTGCAAAAAAATGCATCCCCTAATCCTACACGCACCAGCAAGAAAGTGAAGGTCTAATTGGCAATTATTCACCCATTTTTGCTATAAACTTTGGGATAACTAAAAGAGAGTAATCTTATATGGCCTATGACGAAAATCGAGCAGCTCGGTTCCGAGAGCTACTTCAATTCAGACCTGATATTACCGAACGAAAAATGTTTGGTGGGTTGGTTTTTATGCTCTCTGGCAACATGTTATGCGGAGTGCATTCACGAGGAGCTATGTTCCGAGTCGGTAAGGCGAGTCAGGAAGATGCCTGTCGTTTGAAGGGAGTAAAACCACTCGCTTTCACGGGGCGTCCTATGGGTGGTTTTGTTGATGTTTCTGATGATGCACTGTTTGACGATGAGCGCTTTAAATCTCTGCTAGGGATGGCGCTGACTAATACGTCGGCACTGCCCCCGAAGTAAATTTATTATTCCAACAGCAGTAACTGGCGTTTTCGTATCTCTCTACCCAGCTCAACGCCACTGAACCCCTCGGGAATCAGATCCTTGGCTTGGATTTTTGCAACTTCTTGGGCTGCTTGTTCAATCGAGTCGGATGTGATCACTTCGTTGGGGCGTAGGGCCCGTGCAATGTGAATTAAGGGTTCAATAGCTTCTGGTTGTTTGATCAGTTTAAACTCGCTAATTAGATCAAGTTTCGCTTCCGCATTGGCTTGTCTAAAGGTTTGCACTGTCGCTCCATGACGAAGCTGCGCTTTGGCTAAATCGCGATAGCGATTTGGAATACGTAGTGACTCACAAAGGTTATCCAACTCATCACTGTTTAATTCGGCTAAGTGGCAGGCGAGGGCAAACTTCTCTTCCGAGGCCTGCAGCTCTTCAGAGTTGAGTGTGATGAGTTGCTCACTAGGTATGCGACCTAATCCCTGAAGCAGGTAGAGTGCTTTGGAGGCATCTAAAGCCTCCCAAAAGGCGCTGCTTGTAATAGCAGCAAGTGCACGCTCAAACTCTTGCCAAACGCGTTCAGGCGTAAGGTGATCCAACTCTCCATCGGATGCGATTTTGCCCATTAACTCTAGCGTCTCTGGCCCTATGGTAAAGCCTAGGTGAGCGAAGCGTGCAAGAAAACGAGCAACTCTAAGTACTCTTAATGGGTCCTCTAAAAAGGCATCTGAGACGTGGCGCAGGATCCGGTTTTGAATGTCTTGTTGGCCATTGAAAGGGTCGGTGATATTGCCCTGATCATCCATCGCCATTGCGTTAATAGTTAGGTCCCGGCGGATGAGATCTTCTTCTAGAGTGACGTCTGGTGACGTGTGGAAGGTAAAGCCCTTATAGCCTCGGCCGCTCTTGCGTTCAGTGCGAGCAAGGGCGTACTCTTCATGAGTCTCTGGGTGTAGAAAAACAGGAAAGTCACTTCCAACGGGACGAAACCCCTGATTCGTCATCTCCTCGGGGGTTGCACCAACGACCACCCAGTCCCTATCCTTTACAGGTAGACCTAGGAGTTGATCGCGAACGGCACCACCGACGAGATAGATCTGCACTGTTAGCCCTTTTCGCAGTGGTCTGGAAATGCCAGCGCCCAGCGCTCGAAACCGCCGTCGATAGAGTAGACATTTTCAAAGCCACGATCACATAGGAAGGCAGCGGCAGACTGGCTGCTCATGCCGTGATAGCAGCAGACCAATACATTGGTATCAAACTCATTGCTGTCGATAAACTCTTGTAGGTTGCCATTATTAAGGTTGAATGCGCCTTTGATATGGTTGTTCGCAAAGCTCTGTGGGTCACGGATATCACAAACAGTTGCACCCGCTTCAATAAGTTCAAGTGCCTCTTTTGCAATGATGTGTTTGAACTGGCTCATAGCTCTCCTTAAATTTCTTGGCTATCAACAGAGGTTATCTGTCGATTATCTAAACATAATGCTGTTAGTTTACCGCCCCAGACACAGCCTGTATCTAGTGCGATATGATCTTTTCCCTCACGCAGCCCCAAAGCTGCCCAGTGGCCTGTGATTTGTGTGCGGGTGTTAACTTGTGTTAGAAACTCAAACCAGGGCTTAAAACCCTGAGGTTGGGTCTCTAATCCGCCGTTGGCCTCAAAGTCGAGTGTGCCATCCTCTGCAATAAAACGCATGCGGGTAAGATAGTTAGTGATGACCCTCAAACGCGTATTGCCTGCCAGATTACTGTCCCAGTTTGAGGGTAGATTGCCATACATAGCATGAAAAAAATCAACGGCATGTTCAGAGGTTAAGCACTGCTCTATCTCATTTGCGAGTTGCTTTGCTTGGCTCAGATCCCAGATGTGAGGGATGCCGGCATGTGTCATGACGAACCCCATCTCTTCACTATCAACTAGAAGTGGTTGTAACTGTAGCCAGTCGAGCAGCTCGTTGCAGTCGTCAGCCTCCATCACCTGAATGAGTGTTTTACCGAGTTTGCGCTCTACGCCTGTACGCAGTGCAAGAAGATGCAGGTCGTGGTTGCCTAAAACCACTTTTGCTTGCTCACCTAGAGATTTAACAAAGCGAAGTGTCTCAAGTGAATCAGGGCCACGGTTCACAAGATCGCCGGCTAACCAGAGAGTGTCGTCTGATGCGAAATTGATCTTTTCAAGAAGGGTGATTAATGAGCGGTAACAGCCCTGTATATCACCAATTGCATAGGTCGCCATGTTGCGCGTGTCCGTTTCAATTATCGAGACGAAGCATAGCTGAAAACGCTAGGTGATCCCAACCTTGAGTTAGAGATTAATCACCTGCAGGGGGGATTGTGCTGTCGCTAGTACACGATCGTCTTTATCGACGAGCTGTGCAGAGCAGAACATGATGTTTCGTCCCGGCTTGTCGACCTTCGCTCTTACCCAAACCTTCCCAGGATGCACCGGTTTGAAAAACTGGGTCTGCATATTCAGCGTAGCGACCGATTGGCCATCCTTAATCATTGATAGGGCGCTAAAGGCGAGTCCTGCATCCAGTGCCATAGTGACTGCTCCACCCTGTATTACATGGTTGCCCTGGCTATATTGTTCACCTAGCTCGAAGCTAAGAAGAAGGTTCCCTGCTTCAGCACTCTCAATCACCATTCCTAACTCTTGCGTGATGGGCGAGACATCTACCCTTACGCTAGTCAGTTTTCCGTTAACACATTTCGCGACAAGTACTTGCTCGTGATTGATATTCATTACAGTAGCCTTGGTATAAAAAAGGCCCCGAGTCGAATCGACAGGGGGCCTGTTGGATCTAAAAGATCTTATTTCTGGTAGTTACGGAATGCAGCAAGTGCAGCTTTCGCATCTACGCCACGATCAGATACAGATTCCATCCATTTCTGATCTAGGCCTTTCATCATGCCTTTCATGTCTGCCGCTAGCTTCTCGTAAGCGTCAACCATGTGAACTGATGTGCCAGCTTCTTTAGCATGTGCAAAGCCCACTGCATCCATATCCTGCCATAGCTTACCTTCCATGCGAGTTAGGTTCTCACCTAGTGCATTGCGGATAGCGTCAGCATCTTTAGGATCTAGGCTGTCCATGAAGTCTGGGTTAGCAACAAAGCTGAATACAGTAGTGTACAGCGCTGTTGGGAATGCAGTTAGGTGGCTAGTAACTTCAGAAAGTTTGAAGAATTTGTGCTCACCTGCTGGTAGGAACGTACCATCTACAACACCCTGCTGTAGTTTTTCGTAAGAGCTTGGAGCTGAGCCAGCAACTGGAGTTACACCTAAACGAGCAGCTAGGTCGTTAACCATACCGCCACCAAGACGGATCTTCTTATCTTTAAGATCATCTAGGCTGTTTACAGGGAATTTAGTGTGCATTACGCCTGGTGCGTGTACCCACATACCTAGTAGTTCAAGACCGTCGTACTCATTCGCTTTTGCGAAGTACTCTTGCTGTACTTTCCAAAGTGCTACAGATGCTTTTTCAGCATTTGCCATCTCACCTGGAATCTCAGCCATACCAGTTAGAGAGAAACGACCTGGTGTGTAAGCGTTAACACCCCAAGATGCATCGATGATGCCATCTTCAACTGATGAGTAAATTGTTTTTGGGTGACCCTGGAAGTTTTCGATCACTACTTTAACGCGGCCTTCAGTAGCCTCTTCAACCATCTTCTGGAAGTTAACCATGCCCACGGCGTTCTGTGGGTGAGTTGGTGGAAGCCATGTAGCAACACGCATTGTTGTTTCAGCCATAGCGCCCATTGAAATCGCTGCGCCAACAGCTGCACCAAGTAGTTTAATTTTTAGATTTGTCATTACTCTAGGTCCTCAGTTTTGAGATTATTTTTATCGTGTCACTAGTAGAAGCAAACTGGACGTCAACTTCTACCATACCTTAGTCGCAGTAGCTTAACTGTAGAGCAACTGCGGAAGGAATAGGGTTATCTGTGCAACGAATACAATCAGTGCTAGACGGACGATATCGGCACACCAGAATGGGGTAACCCCTTTAAATATTGTTCCTGTGCGGACATCTTTAAGTACCGCACTGAGAACAAATACGTTCATGCCAACCGGTGGCGTAATTAATGATATTTCAGTGACTACCACTACAACGATCCCGAACCACACTAGGTCAAAGCCAAGGCTCTGCACTAGTGGATAGAAAACAGGCACGGTTAGTAGCAACATTGAAAGACTTTCAAACACCATCCCGAGAAGGATGTAGATGCCAAGAATCACAAGAATAACCACCATAGGTGATACGTCCAGTGACTGGACAAATTCAAGCAACCAAGTTGGTAGGCCTGCACGGTTAATAAAGTCAGAAAAGATAAGTGCGCCAATAATGACGGCGAATAGCATCGCTGAAGTGCGTGCAGTGTCGGCAAGAACCTCAAAGGTGCGCGCTAGCGTCAAGCGACGGCGGAATAGGGCAATCAAGAATGCACCCGATGCACCGATGCCTGCAGCTTCTGTCGGTGTAAATACGCCCGCGTAGATACCGCCCATTACAATTGTGAAAAGTAGCAGTACGCCCCAGATGCCTTTGATTGCATTAATACGCTCTTGCCAAGTGGATTTCTCGCCGGCAGGACCTGATGCAGGGTTTCGCATAACAACCCAGCGCACTGCAATCATGTAGAGCACGATTCCCAGAAGGCCAGGTAAGAAGCCTGCTGCAAATAGTTCGCGAATACTGCTCTCGGTTAGAAGGCCGTAGATTACCAAGATAACCGATGGTGGAATCAGGATACCTAAGGTACCACCTGCTGCAATCGATGCAGTGGCTAGCGAGTCTGCATAACCAAATTTACGCATTGGTGGTAGTGCCACCTTCGCCATGGTTGCAGAGGTAGCAAGACTTGAACCACAGATCGCTGAGAAACCACCACAAGCTACGACAGTCGACATTGCTAGACCGCCACGACGGTGTCCTAGGAAGGTGTATGCCGCATTGTAGAGCTCTTGCGAAAGACCCGATCGGGTGACGAAGTTACCCATCAATATGAACAGTGGAACAACCGAAAGGCTGTACTCTTGCGCAGTTTCGATCACTCGGTTTGAAGCTAGTGTCAAAGATGCTGTCCAACGGAAATCAGCAAAGTTATCAAATGAGAGGCCTTGCAGAGCTGCAAAGCCAAAGAATCCAACTATCGCCATGGCAAAGGCGATTGGCATACGTACTACTAGAATGAGAAGTAGAACAACGGCAAAACCAATAATAACGGCAGTCACTCTCTTACTCCTTACTTCTTATCTTTAATAATGCGGTAGATGCCATAGGTAATCATACCCAGTGCGGTGAACCAGCTCATGATTGCAATGTACTGGATGATGTATGCAACCGGTAACTCTAGGAACTCAGTTACCTCCCCACGACGAAGCTTGCGTTCTGCCAGCTCCCAAATACGAATAGCAACAACATATAGGGATGTTGAGATCATCAGCGCGGCAAAAAGGGATAATACTTTTACCATCGCAGCGCCAAGGATTGAGTCGAGTAGATCGACGAGAACATGTCCGCCGCGCCAGGTCACAACGGGCATCTCTGCAAAGATAATAATTGCGAGGCCGATTTGAGTAATTTCAACAGCACCATCTACTGCATTGCTGAATAGGTATCGACCACCCACATCGACACAGGTAAGTACCATAAGAAAAAAGAGCCCGGAAGCTGCAATTACTTCTAAACTAAATGCTACCCAGCGAATTGGACCCTTTTCTGGATAGTGGGAATCGAACCACTCTGCACGTGTCACGATAAATCTCCGTAATTAACAAACTTCAAAGAACTGCAACTCAACGCAGTTTGGACGGCGAATGCCGGTACCGATAAATAGTCGTTCTGTAACCCAGCTAAAGCGCTCTGAAGAGGTCTCTAAAATGGGTGTACAGCGGAAGTAGACTTCGGATGGATCAACAGGCTGGCCATTGATGATTTTAGCTGTGGCCTCTTCACTCGCTGCTCGCACTGCACGGTTTTGAATAAAGATGGTTTCGCCCTCATCGGTCTCGATGACATAGCGCGCATCAAGTTCGAATAGGCGAGGAGAAAGAATCAGTTGAAAGTCAGCACCGCCAGGCAGCACTTTGCCACTCCAGCCATCACCTGTGACGGTACCACCCGTAATTGGGATGACACGTCGCTGGCCAAACTGTGTGGCGCCGATCTCTTGTGCCGGCGCAATCTCAACCTTCAGCGTTGCGAAGGGTTTTAATTCGGGTGCTTTCACTTGGGTCTGTATCTTTTAATTGTTTTCGACAGTCTACCTGTTTTAAGCAATGTTGTACTATAATATTGTTGTATAGCACAACTATTATCTGGTTTTCTACGACCTTGGTATTAGCTGGATTTCTGAACCAGAGTAAGAATGTCGTAGCTCGCAACTAACTCGCCATGTTGGTTCGTCACCTCCACATCCCAAGATACAACCCCGTGCGGATCCCCTTTAGGGCTCTGTTTACCCTGATCAATTTTGGTCTTACAGGTGAGGCGAGCTTGGATGGTGTCACCGATAGCGACTGGATTTACAAAACGTAGTGTATCCAAGCCGTAGTTTGCCAGCACAGGGCCAACACCTGGATCCACGAAAAGTCCTGCTGCCGCAGAGAGTACAAAGTAGCCATGCGCGATACGCTTCTCAAACATCGAGTCGCAGGCAGCTTGCTCATCAAAGTGCATGTAGAAGTGGTCACCTGAGAGGCAGCCAAAGTTGACGATGTCAGCTTCAGTGACGGTGCGACGATGGGTTAGCAGTGACTGTCCAATCTGCAATTCATCAAAGTGGAAACGGAACGGATGAATAGGGTTGTCAATTGTCTTAGCGCCACGGATGAACTCGCCTGTCACTGCCGTAAGCATGGTGGGTGAACCTTGGATGGCGCTGCGTTGCATATAGTGTTTTACACCCTGAATGCCGCCCAGCTCTTCACCGCCACCAGCACGACCAGGGCCACCATGTTTCAGCATAGGTAGTGGCGAACCATGACCGGTAGACTCCTTAGATGAAGCCTCATCAAGAATGTGAACGCGGCCATGCCAAACTGCCATTGCAGGTACCACTTCAGCAGCGATCTCAGGTGATTTGGTTACCAAAGTAGTCACTAGAGAGCCTTTACCACGTGCTGCAAGAGCAAGCGCGTGTGCGCTGTCACGGTAAGGCATGATTGTGCTGACAGGTCCGAAGGCTTCAATGTCGTGTGCACCGCCCTCTTGGTCGGGTGAACTATTCAACAGCAAGGTGGGTTCAAAGAAAGCACCTTTATCGGTTCCATCTCCTTGGGCCGAGTACTCAGTGCCACGACCAAAGAGAACTTCGGAACTCGCTTTCAATGCTTCTAATTTCTCAGCAACATCGCGCTGTTGATCCATCGAAGCGAGAGCGCCCATGCGAACTCCTTCGATAGTTGGGTCGCCTACTGTGACTTTCGCTAGACGAGCTGAGAGTTTTTCGCTCACTGCATCGACTAGGTTTTCTGGAACCAGGATTCGACGAATAGCCGTACATTTTTGACCCGCTTTGACGGTCATCTCGCGGGCAACCTCTTTAATAAAGAGGTCGAACTCGACATCGTCGGGCGTCACATCCTCTGCAAGCATGGCACAGTTCAGCGAGTCAGCTTCTGCATTGAATGGGATCGCATTATTAAGAAGGTTAGGAGTTGCACGCAGCATGTTGGCCGTTGATGCAGACCCTGTGAAGGTAACTACGTCTTGGCTATCAAGGCGATTTAATAGGTCACCGGTAGAGCCGATCACTAATTGCAGAGCACCTTCAGGCAGCAATCCTGACTGCGCCATCAAACGCACGCACGCTTCAGTCAGGTAACTTGTTTGTGAGGCAGGTTTAACAATGCATGGCATCCCAGCTAAAAAGTTAGGTGCGAACTTCTCTAACATCCCCCAAATTGGGAAGTTGAAAGCGTTGATATGTACTGCAACGCCTTGGCGAGGCACAAGAATATGGCTGCCAAAGAACTGCCCCTGTTTGCCCAGCTGTGTTGCTGCTCCTTCATGGAGCACATTACCCGAAGGCAGATTGTTGCGGCCCATACTAGCGTAGGCAAAGAGTGTAGCTACACCTCCCTCTATATCAATCCAGCTATCAGTCCGGGTCGCACCCGTGTGATGAGAGATTGCGTAGAGACTCTCTTTGTTATCAATAAGGTATTTACCTAGTGCTCTCAATGTCGAAGCACGACTTTGGAAATCCAAGGCCAGTAACGACTTGCGACCCTTTGAGTGTGCGAAATC
The DNA here is from genome assembly GCF_012848475.1 of Marinobacterium sp. LSUCC0821. Lineage (NCBI taxonomy): Bacteria > Pseudomonadati > Pseudomonadota > Gammaproteobacteria > Oceanospirillales > Oceanospirillaceae > Marinobacterium > Marinobacterium sp. LSUCC0821. Next base: position 1,418,418 of record NZ_CP051666.1, on the reverse strand, counting down.
GAGAGAGCGTCCAAAATCCAACTGCTCTGCATGGGTGTGGAAAACCGCTTTACCATTGATAGCACTGGTCAAAGTTTTGTCTGCAGTTTGTCCGATCCATTCGCCGGCAATAAAACTCTGTAGTGTTGGCTTTGCTGACATTGCTGATACCTTATTCTAATTTTAAACGCTTAAATTTCGTCGAAATCGAGAACGACACGATCGGAAATAGGGTAGGACTGACACGAGAGTATGTAACCTGCTTTTACTTCGTAATCTTCAAGTCCGAGGCTCACATCCATCTCAACCTCACCCTCGATTACCTTACATTTACATGTTGAGCAGACGCCTGCTTTACATGAGTAAGGAAGCTCTGCCCCTTGCTCATTACCAGCATCAAGTAGGTTTTGGCTATTTTGAGCCAGCTCGAATGTGCGACTGTGGCCATCACGAATAATCTGGATCTCAGAGACGTGGGTAGCTCTTGCTGCTGCTTCAGCACGCGCGGCGGCTTTGCCTGCATCTGCTGTCGTGCCAAAGAGTTCAAAGTGAACACGCTCTTTATCTGTTCCGGCTGCTATTAGCTCCTCAGAGACGGTCTCCGTCATGCTTTGCGGTCCGCAAATAAATGCCGCAGTGAGGTTTTTGGCATCAATCCAGCGCTTAAATAGAGAGCGACATTTGTCTGCATCGATATGGCCGTTGTAAAGGTCTATATCCTGCTGTTCGCGGCTAAATACAAAGATCAAGTTTAGTCGACCCATGTAGCTGTTCTTGAGATCTTCTAGTTGGTCGCGGAACATCGTTGAAGAGGTGGCGCGATTGCCATAGATAAGCGTGATTTGACTTAACGGTTCTGCACGCAGGATGCTTTTGATTTGTGAGAGTATAGGTGTTACCCCACTCCCGGCTGCAACCATTAGGTAGTTGCTCTGGCGGGTTGGGTCTAGCTCAATATAAAAGTGACCGGCAGGTTCCATAACCTCTAATGAGTCGCCCACCGCTAGCACGTCATTTGCGTAGTTTGAGAAGAGTCCACCTACCACGCGTTTTACGCCTATACGAACCTCATCATCGCCTAAACCACTGCAGATAGAATAGGAGCGTCGCACCTCCTCGCCATCGATATCACACTTTACTGTGAGATATTGGCCAGGATGAAACTGAAACTTCTCAGTCAGATCTTTAGGAATGTCCAATACAATTGAGACAGAGTCGCGTGTCTCTTGGCGAAGTTCTGAAACAGTTAGGGTGTGAAAATGGCTCATCACATCTCTCCGTTAGGCTGTGCTAAATGCACTTAAAGTAGTCAAAGGGTTCTAAACAGTCTGTGCAGCGGTAGAGTGCTTTGCAGGCTGTAGAACCAAATTCGGTAATCTCTTCGGTTGCTGTGCTACCGCAGTTCGGACACTCAACAGTGAGTGCTTCACCAGGAAGTCTCGGCTTGCTGGCGCTGCCAACAGGGGGTGCAATTCCGTATGCTTTCAGACGCTGGCGTCCCTGTTCGGTAATCCAGTCTGTTGTCCAGGCTGGGTCTAGGCGTTGCTCAATATTTGGTGCGGCAAATCCTGCTTCGATAAGTGCATCGCGGACAGAGCTCTCAATAAACTCTGTTGCCGGACATCCAGAGTAGGTGGGTGTGATCGCTACAAACAGGTGACCTTCTCGCCAATCTATTTCACGCACAATCCCAAGGTCTGTCACACTGACAACTGGGACCTCTGGGTCCATCACTTGATCCAATACATCGCGGGCGCGTGCTAGGTCGCTCGCACCCCCTTCTCGTGCATTTAGATCGGATGTGATGAGATTACCAGTTGGCATCTGGGTAAGCCCTTGGCAGGAATTGCATCTCTGCAAGCAACAATCCTAGGTGCTCACTATGCATGCCTGTGTGGCCGCTGAGGTAGATGGCCGATGCTGGTGCTGGCTCACTGAGAGTGCTTTCGTTTAATACATTCGCCACCGTTGTATGCCAACTGCTGCAAATTGAATCGCCCTCAGGTATCTCATTTGTCAGCACTTCGGCGCTATCAGCCAGTTCAAAACTGAAACGCCAAATTTTATCAATCGCTGTCTGCATGCGCTGATGGCTCTCATCGGTACCGTCCCCTAGACGACGCACCCACTCTGAAGAGCGGCGAAGGTGATACTCCACCTCTTTGATCGACTTCTTAGCGATTGCAGCGATCTGCGCTTCTGCATGGTTGGCTAGGTGTGCAAGTACCTGATAGTGCCAGGCATCAAAAAGAAACTGTTTGGCCATGACCATGGCAAAATCGCCGTTCGGTTGTTCGACAATTAATAAATTGCGGTAGGCACGCTCATCACGTCGAAATACTAGATCGTCCGCATTGCGCCCATCGTCGATACGTTCTGCAGCATATTCAAGCCAGTTACGTGCTTGCCCGACGAGGTCGAGGCCGACATTCATTAGTGCCACTTCCTCTTCAAGCGCTGGAGCTTTGCCGACAAGTTCACATAGGCGTTGTGCTTGCACCATGGCGCTATCGCCTAGGGTAAGAAGCAGTTCTGTAAGGTTGTCATATCGAGTCATGCTATTGCCTCACATATGTCCAACTTCGTCTGGCAGCTCGTAGAAGCTTGCGTGACGGTAAACTTTGTCATCTGCAGGATCGAATAGTGCATCCTTCTCATCGCTTGCGGTTGCTGTGATTGAAGCAGAGGGTACAACCCAGATGCTTACCCCTTCGCTGCGGCGAGTGTATAAATCGCGAGCGCTCTCGATCGCCATCTCTGCATCGGCAGCGTGAACGCTACCAACATGCTTATGGTTCAAACCGTGCTTACTGCGCACAAATACTTCAAATAGAGTCCACTGTGACATTTGATTAACCTCGAGTTATGCGGCAGCGCGCGCTTTTTTCTTATTCGCGTAAGCAACAGCGGCTTCACGCACCCATGCACCTTCATCAATAGCGGTGCGACGTGTGGCAATACGCTCCTCATTACAAGGGCCGTTGCCTTTTAGTACCTCGTAGAATTCAGACCAGTCGATTTCACCAAACTCCCAGTGGCCAGTCTCTTCATTAAACTTGAGATCAGGGTCGGGTACGGTGCAGCCTAAGATCTGCAGCTGTGGGATAGTCTGGTCAATGAAGCGTTGACGCAAATCGTCATTCGAGTGACGTTTGATCTTCCACGCCATCGATTGAGCACTGTTTGGTGAGTCGGCATCACTAGGGCCAAACATCATCAAAACAGGCCACCAGAAACGATTAATAGAGTCTTGTACCATCTCACGCTGCTCATCTGTGCCCTCTCGCATCATGTGAAGTAGGATTTCATAGCCCTGACGTTGATGGAAACTCTCCTCTTTACAGATTCGAATCATGGCGCGGGAGTAGGGGCCGTATGAGGTGCGCTGCAAGACAACCTGGTTAACAATCGCAGCCCCATCAACTAGCCAGCCAATGGTACCCATGTCAGCCCAGCTCAATGTTGGGTAGTTGAAGATGCTTGAGTATTTAGCGCGGCCGTCATGCAGTTTTGCGACCTCTTCATCACGATCTGCCCCCAAGGTCTCCATTGCGCTGTAGAGGTAAAGACCGTGGCCACCCTCATCTTGAATCTTGGCCATCAACTGCAGTTTGCGCTTTAGCGTAGGTGCACGGGTAACCCAGTTGCCCTCTGGAAGCATGCCAACAATTTCAGAGTGCGCATGCTGAGAGATCTGGCGAATCAAGGTTTTGCGGTAGGCCTCTGGCATCCAGTTTTTGGCCTCGATTTTGATCTCCGCATCTACCTTCTCTTGAAAGAGGCGCTCGTTTTCAGACATCTCATTGATGTTTTTAACGCTTTTAACTCCGGTCTCAACCATCTGTGCGTACATTGGTGTTCCCCTATTTTATTTCCTGCAGCCGTGCTGCCTAATTCGTAGTTATGATACCTTAAATAAAATTAATTTATAATTTTTGTATCATAATAAAGCGCAGTTACACTCCTCACATAGGTCTGGAGTGTCTCTGAATTAACTGTTTCGTTCGTCGTAGACGCGCTTAGCTTTGCCCTCTGAGCGAGCTATAGAGCCCTGATCACGGACTAGCACCTGAATGCTAATGCCGACTGACGATTTAACGTGGTGCTTGAGATCAGCAACTAGTTTATCTATCTCTACCTGTCCCAAATGGGCAAAACTTGGACGTAGTTCGATATGAACTGTCATGCTGTCTAAGTTGCCAGAGCGGTACAGGTGAATCTCAAAGTTCTCAGAGAACTCAGGAACCTTCACGACCTCCTCCTCAATCTGAGTAGGGAAGACGTTGACGCCACGAATAATCATCATGTCATCTGAGCGGCCTGTAATCTTATCGATACGACGCATTGGGCGCGCAGTTCCTGGTAGCAGACGTGTCAGATCTCGCGTGCGGTAACGGATCATTGGCAGCGCCTCTTTGCTTAAGGTGGTGAATACAAGTTCACCTAGCTCACCATCTGGCAGAACCTTGCCAGTTTCCGGGTCGATAATCTCTGGGTAGAAGTGATCTTCCCAAACTGTTGGCCCGTCCTGAGTCTCGCCACACTCTTGGGCAACACCAGGGCCCATGATTTCTGAAAGACCATAGATATCTGTCGCTTTCATATCGAGACGCTTCTGCATCGCAAGACGAAGATCGTTGGTCCATGGCTCTGCGCCAAAAATACCGAGGCGAAGTTTTAGTGTATGCGGATCAACACCCTGGCGCTCCATCTCATCTGCGATATTGAGCATGTACGATGGGGTCACCATGATAATGTCTGGATCAAAATCCTTGATCAGACGAACCTGCTTCTCAGTCTGCCCACCCGACATTGGAATGACTGTACAGCCTAAGCGCTCTGCACCGTAGTGTGCGCCTAGGCCCCCCGTGAATAGACCGTAGCCATATGAGACGTGAACCTTGTCTCCAGGTCTGCCGCCTGCAGCACGAATAGAGCGCGCAACTAATTCAGCCCAAGTGTCGATGTCATTCTGTGTGTAACCCACAACCGTTGGCTGCCCAGTCGTGCCACTCGATGCGTGGAGGCGAACAATCTGCTCCATCGGTGTTGCAAACATCCCATAGGGATAGTGGTCACGCAGGTCGCTCTTAGTGGTGAACGGCAGTTTTGCTAGATCATCTAGGTTCTTAATATCGTCTGGGTGAATACCCTGCTCATCAAAGCGGCGCTTGTACATTGCGACATTGTCATAGGCGTGGCGCACGCTCCATTTAAGACGTTCAAGTTGTTCAGCACGAAGCGCATCTATGGAGGCTGTCTCCATAGGGTCTAGGCGGTCTGGTCGAAACTCATTTCGCTTGATCATGATCATTACTCTCGAATTCTTAAATTACTCGCCTTTGTATGCGGCAGGTCGTTTTTCGATAAAGGCCATAACACCCTCTTTGTAGTCATAAGAGTTGCCTGCGACTTGTTGAAGTTGCTGTTCAAGTAACAACTGCTCTTCAAGGGTGTTGGTTTGGCTCGCTTGCAATGCCTGTTTGGTTAAAGCCAGACCATGAGTTGGTTGGGTTGCCAAGTGTTTAGCAAAGTTGGTTGCTTCATACTGAAGGTTCTCATCATCTACTACCTTGTAGATGAGCCCCCACTCTAGGGCCTGCTCAGCTTTAAGCGGTTCGCCAAGCATGGCGAGTTGTTTAGCGCGAGCCATGCCAACAAGGCGTGGTAAGAACCAGGTGCCACCTGAGTCTGGAATTAGTCCGATTTTGCAGAATGCTTGAATGAACTTTGCTGAACGAGCTGCAATGACGAAGTCGCAAGCTAATGGAATATTTGCGCCGGCACCTGCCGCGATACCATTCACTGCACAGATAGTTGGTATCGCCATTTGACTTAGTTTAGTGAGCATTGGGTTGTAGTAACGACCAATCACTTCACCTAGGTCTGGCATTGGCTCTGCCGGTTTAACTAGTGGGTCTGATAGGTCCTGTCCGGCACAGAAGCCCCTACCTTCACCCGTTAGTAGAAGTGCTCGAATGCTTTTGTCATTAGCGATGGCGTCAAGCGCGGCATGCATCTCAAGATGCATCGCTTCATTAAAGCTGTTGAGTGTTTCTGGTCTGTTCAAGCTGAGTTTAGCTACACCTGACTCAATCTGTAACAGTAGATGCTTGAATTCCATCCCTAATAGGCTCCGAACATTTTATATTTTTGGTTGATTCGGTTTTGGTAGCAATGCGCGATGCTCTTTTTTAAAAATGCCTGATTAATAGATACAGATCAATAAAAAAATATTCTTTTTTTGTATCGCTTTTATCGGTAGACTCATTTCATCATCAATTTATAGCACATATCACTATGTACAAACCGAAGACCCTAGAAATAATTCTTGAGCACTTTAAAGCGCAGACACCTCTCCGAGCGCCTTCGCTGATTATAAGTGTCTGGGGTGATGCGGTTGAGCCTCGAGGTGGCCGTGCTTGGTTGGGTGGTTTAATCAATCTTCTTGAGCCTTTCGGTGTCAATGAGCGACTGATGCGCACCTCTGTTTTCCGCCTCGCGCAGGATGGCTGGCTATCTAGCACGAAGGTTGGGCGAAAAAGTTTCTATGCACTCACTGAATCTGGAAAGCAGCGTTTTGCTCAGGCCTTTCGACGAGTCTACTCTGCACAAAGAGTAGGGTGGCAGGGTGTATGGACGCTGCTATCGGTCCATAAGCTAAATAACGAGCAGCGTCGTGAACTACAGCTCGCATTAAGTGATATGCGGTTTGGTGTTTTGGGTAACTCCCTTCTGATCAGTCCAGTCGCTGATTTAGAAAAGGTTGAGCAGAAATTAACTGAGAGTCGCTTTGCCGATTCCGTTGTCTGTTTTCAATCATCAGAGCCACTGGCTGCTGATGCGGCCCTTGAGACTTTGGTTGTTGATGCCTGGAGTTTGGATGGTCTTGCGACTGCATACACTTCGTTTATTACACTGTTTCAACCGCTGCTAACTGAGCTTGAGGGAAAGAGTGCAGTCGATCCGCAATCCGCTTTTATTGCCAGAACGCTGTTGATCCATGAGTACCGAAAACTGGTTTTAAGGGACCCGTTATTACCTGATCAATTGCTTCCTAAAGATTGGCCAGGTCACTCGGCGCGTGAGCTCTGTGCGTTAATCTATGAGCAGCTCTCTAGTTCTGCTGATCGTTGGCTTGCTTCGCATCTTGAAGGTGAAGATGGAACCCATTTAGAGGTGAGTGACACCTATAGAAACCGTTTTTTGCGCTCTGATGGGTGGTGAATTTTATAGGTTGGATATCGGTTTTCCGCCAGCCTACCGAAATGATGCAAAGCTTTTAGTTCTCGGTTCTCTACCAGGCAAGCGCTCTATCGCGCAGAGCCAGTACTATGGTCATCCTCGAAATCTGTTTTGGCAGATATTGTCGTCATACATCGGTATAGCTGCAGATGATGATTACTGTGATAGATTACAGGCTGCTTTAGATACCAAGATTGCTCTCTGGGATGTCATGGCCAGTGCGCAGCGTCCAGGGTCACTCGATAGCTCTATCGAAAGAGGCAGTGTGCAGGTAAATCCAATTCCTGATTTGATCGCTAACCTACCTCAATTGAACACGGTTATTCTCAACGGTAGTGCGGCAATGCGTTATTTTAAACAGGCCGGCTTTGATGAGTTCTGCAGCTCGTTAGGTGTGGCAGTAGAGCATCTTCCCTCTACAAGCCCCGCACATGCAGCACTCTCCTATGAGATGAAGGCGGCTCAGTGGCAGCGGGTCATTGATAAAGCTCTATCTCAGGATGCAAAGCGTATATCACGCTGATAAGTTTATAAGGAGTCGTTCATGGAATTAGCTACATTTGGTGCAGGCTGCTTTTGGGGTATTGAGCTCCGTTTTTCAGAATTGGATGGGGTTGTTGCGACCGACGTGGGTTATATGGGGGGACATCTCGATGAGCCAAGTTATCAGCAGGTTTGTACTGATTCAACAGGGCATGCCGAAGTGGTTCAGATCACTTTCGATCCCACTAAAGTAAATTATGAACAGCTATTAAATTGTTTTTGGCAGTGGCACGATCCAACCACGCTTAATCGACAAGGTCCGGATGTTGGCAGCCAATACCGCTCGGCCATTTTTTATCACTCTGATGCACAAAAGCTTTTGGCACAGCAGAGCATGGAGGAAATCACGCAATTAGCTCTTTTTGCGAATCCTTTAGTAACCACTCTCGAGCCGGCAGCAACTTTTTGGCGAGCTGAAGAGTACCATCAGGATTATCTAAAAAAACGTGGCATGTCATCTTGTCACATTTAAGCGTTTAATTTGCTGTATCATAACGCTACAAATCTCTGGGGCAGGTAGCCCGCGCTCGACTGGCAATGTCCAAGTCTTTGTCGTTATTGCATTAGGATGAATATGCACACCAAATCACCGGTTCGAATTGAGTTTCTGTTGTTGATGGCTGCCTTGCAGTGTCTCATGGCCCTCTATGTAGATACTATGCTGCCATCGCTGCATCAGATTGGCTCTGATCTTGATGCGCTCGACAACAACCGTTACCAATTTGTGATCAGCAGTGTCATGTTGGGAATGGGTTTGGGGCAGTTCTTCTATGGCCCTCTTGCCGATGCTTGGGGCCGCAAGCCAGCAGTGAACCTTGGTTTTGCATTGATGATTATAGGCACACTCATTTCGCTGTTTGCGCAAACCTTTGAGGTGATGTTAGCGGGGCGTGTGCTCCAGGGTCTAGGCGCAGCGGGTCCTCGTGTTATCTGTATGGCGATTGTCAGAGATAAACATGTTGGTCCTGATATGGCTCGCATCATGTCGCTGATCATGACTATCTTTATTTTTAGTCCTGTTGTTGCACCTATGCTTGGTCAACTGGTGCTGCTTTTTGCGGGTTGGCGCGCAATTTTTGGAATGTTGATTGTTCTATCGACTGCGACTTGGATCTGGTTTGTTCTGCGTCAGGAGGAGACCCTTGATCCGGCTAATCGCGCCCCTCTCTCCTTTGTGCCTGTGTTAAAAGCGATGCGTCAAGTGATCACAACTCGAGTGGGGCTCATCTATACCCTAGCGGCGGGTTTGATTCACGGCTCTTTAATTGGCTTTTTACTCTCTATCCAGGGTGTGCTGCATGGTATTTATGAGACGGGAGCTATGTTCCCAGTCTATTTTGCGATGATGGCGTTGGGTGTGGGTTTCTCCTCATTCATGAACTCTAAATTGGTCTACCGCTTTGATCTGCGAAAGTTGGTTATGACGGTGATGGCCTTCAGTGCGTCAGTTTCATTGCTTGAGGCCTTTTTTGTTGGAGTGATCGGTATAGAGGTGTCACTTTTTGGGTTTATCGCGATGATGATCGTGACAACCTTCTGTTTTGGGTTGCTTTTTGGAAACTTGAACGCACTCTCTATGGCCCCTTTTGGGAAAATTGCAGGCGTGGCGAGTGGCACCATAGGTGCGTTAACCATGATGCTTGGTGTCTTAGTAGGCACCTTTATTGGCTTAAGTTTTGATGGAACCATTTTGCCAATGCTGATTGGTTTTGGGGTTGCTTCGTCTCTGGCGCTATTGTTGGTTGTTCTCTTCTCTGAAAGCAGGGTCAAAAATGCCTCAGTGGCAGGGTGATGTAGCAGCGTGGCGCAATTAGATCAGTCAAATAATGTTGAAAAACTTACTCCTGGAGATGGCGATCTCTGGTTTTTGCCCCTAGGGGGTACGGGTGAGATTGGCATGAACATGAACCTGCTAGGTCATGCAGGTGATTGGATCATGGTCGATTGTGGCGTCACTTTTGATGAGACCCTCTCACCTGATACTCACAAAACCTTTTCGGTCGTTGCCGCGGATCCTAAGTTTATCTCTCGCCAGCGTGAGTCGCTTAAAGCGATTATTATTACGCACGCCCATGAAGATCATCTGGGGGCATTACCATTTCTTTGGCCAAGACTTAAAGCACCTGTTTATGCATCACCTTTTGCAGCTGAGGTGTTGCGCCGAAAACTCAGTCAGCATGGATTAGAGTCAAAGGTGCCGATTAATGTGATCGCTCTTAGAGAGCGATTTACAGTGGGTGCCTTTACCCTTGAATTTTTGCCGATCACCCACTCTATTCCTGAGGCGCAGTCACTTCTGATTGAAACCTCTGTCGGGAAATTGCTCCACACTGCAGATTGGAAAATCGATCATGATCCTGTTGTTGGAGAACCTTTCGATGAGGGTCTCTATCAGGGGCTCGCTAAAGAGAATATTTTGGCGCTACTGTGTGACTCCACGAATGCATTGAAACCGGGTGCATCCCTCTCAGAGTCAATCTGTTATCGGGGTATTTTGCGTCAGGTCGACGCCGTTGAAGGACGCATAGTGGTGAGCTGCTTTAGTTCTAACCTAGCTCGTTTAATCACAGTTGCGCGAGTTGCAGAGGCTATTGGTCGCCGTTTTGCTCTTCTTGGGCGTTCCCTTCGCAATATGTATGCTATCGCTAAACAGACCGGATATTGGCCTGAAGAGTTGGTACCTATAGATGAGCAGCATCTTGGCTATCTACCTGCGAATGAGGTCTTTGCTATCGCTACAGGGAGTCAGGGAGAGGAGCGGGCAGCGCTGAATCGACTCTCCTTAGATACCTATCCTGCTCTTTCATTAGAGAGAGGTGATCGTATTGTCATGAGCTCTTTTCTAATTCCTGGCAACGAACGTCTAGTAGAGCGGATGTTGGATCGATTCAAAGCGCGGAATATCTCAGTGATTGAGTCTGCTCAGAGTGATACACCTATCCATGCATCCGGACACCCCTGTCAGGCTGAATTGGCCGATATGTACACCTGGGTGCAACCCTTAGTTGCCGTCCCTTTACATGGCGAAGCTGAACATCTCGCGGCTAATGCAGGTGTAGCAAAACGTTTTGGTGTACCAGTTCAACTAATTGGTGAGAATGGTGATCTTTATGAGTTGGCCCCGCGGCAACGAATCCATTACGCCAAAGTCACCACGGGTCGCATCCCACTCGTTGAGTGATAAACCATGGAGTCGATAGGAGTATGTGTCTAGTCGCATTGGATTGGCAGCCATCAGAGGATTTCACGTTAAGGCTGGTTGCCAACAGAGATGAGTTTCTCGATCGACCCACTGCACCTATGAGTTGGTGGCCTGAATCGACCTCTGAGTATGGTCTGCTTGCGGGAAAAGACCTTCGTGCTGGTGGTACTTGGTTGGCGCTTGATAGGCGGGGACGTATTGCTCTGCTTACCAATATTCGCAACGGTTATGTAGGTAAGAGTGCCAGTCGCAGTCGAGGCGAGTTGGCTGTTAGATTTGTAGAGTCAACGATGTCTGCTGAAGCTTTTATTGGGTCGCTTCAGGATACGATTGCTGACTTCGGCGGTTTTAATATGTTGATTGGTGATGGCAAGGAGCTGGTTTGGTTTAGTAACGAACATCCAACACCGCACTTATTAAAGTCTGGCATACACATACTTAGCAACCAAGCCTTGAATACCCCCTGGCCTAAAGTGATTAAGGCGCGCCAGCAGATGAGTGAATCGCTCGCCCGGTTTGAATCGGATTTTGGCGAGCTAGAAATTTTGACAGATAGGGCTGTAGCGCCCGATGAACAACTCCCTGAGACAGGCGTTCCAATTGAATGGGAACGTTTACTCTCTGCACAAACCATCCTATCTTCGACTTATGCGACGCGCTCTCGTTGTTGGCTGGTTGCAAATCGATCAGGCATCGATGTTATAGAACAACAGCTTGATTCTCTGGGTGAAGTGGCCGAAGATCGTCGATTCACCTGGTCACTTTGATGGGGTACTGGAGTCTAAATGTTTGGCATTATCGATTTTTACACCTTCCTGATTGGAACAATCATTATTGTGCTGTTACCTGGCCCAAACTCCATGTATGTTGCCACCGTGGCAGGTCGTCGCGGTTTTCTCCCCGCGTTTCAAGGTGCGGCCGGTATCTTTACAGGTGATTTGATTCTTATGACACTATCGGTCGGTGGTGTCGCGTCGATTGTACAAACCACCCCGATCGTCTTTACCCTGTTGAAGTATGCAGGCGGCGCCTACTTGATGTGGCTCGGTGTCGGATTGGTTAGATCACTGTGGCAAAAAAAGGTCGATGAAGAGCAGGTCGATGTGCCAAAAGATTCAAAGCACCCCTATCGTATAGCTCTTACCATCAGTCTCTTAAATCCGAAAGCGATTCTGTTTTTTATATCGTTTTTTATTCAGTTCGTTGATCCTACTTACGAGACGCCTCTTCTATCTTTTGCAATCCTTGGCGTTGTTGTTCAGATCTGTTCACAAATCTATCTAGCTGCATTGATTATCACCACTATCTACTTCAAAGGTTTGTTTGCTGAAGGTGGAGTTTTGGCGCGGATAACCAAAGCCTGTGCGGGTTCGCTCTTTATCGGTTATGGTCTAAAGCTTGCGTTATCTAGCAACTAAAACCGAGCGTAGATCTATGATCAGTCTTGTTTTTTCAAGGCCCGTGCTGAAGTCTTTGTTGAAAACTCTTTTTCTTATGAGCTTGATTCTACAGCTCCCGTTAGCATCCGCTGCGGATGGAGAGCTGCTGGCGCAATTGAGTCAAGAGCAGAGAGAGTATCTTAAGAATAAACAGGTCATTTGGATGCCAACATACAGTAACTGGCGTCCATTTAACTACTTAGAAGCTGGCCAACCGAAGGGTTACCTGATCGATCTCACTCGACAAATTAGCCAGAAGCTGGGCTTGGAACTGCGCTTTGTGAACGGCTTTGATTGGTCGCAGCACATGGAGAAATTGGCAGATGGCCAGATAGATGTGATTGGAAACATGGTCTTAACTGAAGAGCGACAAAAGCATTTTCTTTTCAGTGAGCAGCCGACTCTGGAATTATTGACGGGCTTGATCAGTCTGAAGGGGTATACCCAATTCAAAGATCTGACTGGTGTAAGTGTGGGTATTCAAAAGGACTCGGTTTTTGAAGGTTACTTTAAGAATCAGTACCCCAACGTGACCTATCAAGAGTACCTCTCATTGAATGATATGATGGCTGCTCTCCTCAACGGTAAAATCGATCTTTTTGTAGAGAACTATTCGATTGCCAACTATCTGATCAATGTAACCCACACCTTTAATGATGATCTACAAGTCAGACTACTAGAGTCCGAGTCCAGGCTTAAACTCAATATGCACTTTGCCTTCAATCAGCAAGATCCAATGTTAAGTGCCATTTTTGATAAAGCCTATGCCAGCATCTCGCAGGATGACATTCAAGCGCTGCAAGAGTTGTGGGGCATGGTGCCATATCAACATATGGATCTTTCAACATCCAAAAGTCTCAAAAATCTTTTGTATGTTCTGATAGTTACTTTTGGAATGTTGCTGCTGCTCTTCTATCGCTACCGGCTCTTATCGGAACAGAGTGCCAAAATTGCACGCATCAATGAACAGTTAGAGGGAGAGCGGCTAGAGCTAGAGAGGGTTAACCGGGCCTATGCTTCACAGGTTGCCCAAAATCAATCGACAGAAAAGCTATCCCAAGATTATTTAAGAGCCCTTAAACAGATGGGGAATATGTTTGCAGTGATAGGAGTTGATAGCCTTAAGGTTATTGACGCTGACGATATGACTGCACAATGGTGGGGCTACAATTCTGCCCAAGAGGTTATAGGCAGAACAGTGCCTGACTTAATGGATATATCGCCAGAGTTTGCTCGCGAGTTTCATCTTGAAGCGAAACGTAAAGGGATTGCTATCCGCATCCAAAGACAGCTTCGTCCCTCACCCGGTATAGATGCAAAAGTAGGGGAGATATGTCTTATCTATCGACCCGCTAAGGATGGAGAGGAGGCACATACTATTCGGTTGATGCGTGATGTATCCGAAGAGCTGGCCTTACGACAGGCGTTAACGGAAAAGGCGGAAGAGGCGGTAAGGCTTTCAAGGATTAAAAGTGAGTTCTTAGCCAATATGAGTCACGAGATCCGTACGCCAATGAATGCAGTATTGACACTGGCTAAAACATTAGCGAGCTCTAGGGAGAGCAATGAAAAAACAGTGATGCAGGCGGGTAAGATTCTAAGGGCCGGTCAATCACTACAAAATTTGTTAGATGATATTCTAGATTTCTCAAAAATTGAGAGCGGTAAGCTCAAGCTGGTTATCTCAGATTTCTATCTATCGGATCTATTAGAGACGCTCGCAATTCTGATGTCGAGTGCAGCAAAAGATAAGAGTATTCACCTCGCAATTACGCCAAAGTATCGAGGCGATATCAAGTTGTCGGGAGATCAGCAACGTCTGGAACAGATCCTTATTAACTTGATAAGTAACGCAATTAAATTCACCTCAAGTGGCTATGTTGAATTGACCATTGAACTGGTGGATGTAGAGCCTGTGTCACGCCTCCGTTTTTCTGTTCGTGATACCGGTATCGGAATGAATGAGTCTGTATTAGCTAGGATTTTTAACCCGTTTGAACAGGGTGATGGCAGTATTACGCGCAAGTTTGGCGGCACCGGTTTGGGACTTACAATTACCCAGCAACTGCTCTCAATGATGAGTGGTGAGTTGAACATAGAGTCTAAGGAGTTTCGTGGTACCACCGTATCGTTTGAAATCGCTTTCCCGATAGAAGTGGTTGCGACAACCCCTGTTGCTGAAAGTTGGCTACTGATTGCGTGTAAAAATCCTTTTACACGTAATTCCCTAGCAGCAGTCGCAGATTCAGTGGGGCTGAATTATGAGGTGGGTCAGACAGAACGTTTCGTTGTTCATACCTTGGTAAGTGCAATCAAGGAAGAGCGCTTCTTTGATTTGGTGCTTTATGATGGCGAGATCTCCGGCCGTGGAAAGCAACATCTGGAATCATTTGTTCGTGATGAGTTGGAAAGTTTGGGTCTTGAGTGGCATGGTCGTTTCGTCTCGGTTGATAGCCCTATTGACTCCATAGATGATGCTGAAAGCTCGCCGAGTGAATCTTTACAAGAGCCAGTGACACCTGCTGCGTTGAGACATATTAGCGTCGCTAGAACTGGCGAAGAGACACCCTCTCTCCAGACTCATCGACTGGAGGGTGTCTCGCTTTTAGTCGTAGACGATAATCAATTCAACTGCGATGCGGCTCGTGAGTTTTTGGAAGCAGCCGGTTCCTCTGTGAAGGTTGCAAATAATGGCAGTGAGGCGATTAAAATCTTACGTGCAGCTGGGACTGCAATTGATCTAGTCTTTATGGATGTTCAAATGCCGGTCATGGATGGCATTGAAGCAACACAGCGCCTGCGTGCGATGACTCGCTTTAAGCAGTTGCCCATCGTAGGTCTTTCGGCTGGCGCATATCCTCAAGATATTGAGGTTGCACTCAATGCGGGTATGAATGCTTACATCACGAAACCTGTCGATATCGATAGTGCAATATCCAAGATAGTTGAACTTCTCTCGCTCGATTCAAGTGATGAGGAGAGCTCCTCAACGGGTGAAAATAAACGTGCTCCAGAGCAACTTAATTGCTACTTTGATCGTCTATTGGCTAGGGATTATTGGAGTAGTGATGAGATGGTTAAGAAGTACGTATTGTCATTTATTGAACAGTACGGAGAGATTTTAGAGTCGCTGGATGTTGGCTCAGCTGAATTAAACTATGAGTTTGTCCATAAAATTAAGGGTGCTACTAGCCTACTGGGGATGCCAAAGTTGACGGATGCTCTTTCGCTTCTAGAGGTTCAACTTCGTAATAGACAGAGTGTATCGGCAGTTGAGGTTTTCAATTTGGTAGCTGTTTGGACTGAAACTCAACGAGAGGCTAAACACTCTCTGCAAGTTTGATCTCTTTGAAAACCAGCAGCGTTGATTTTGCTTTTCATTATGTTTGTCTTCGTGTCATTCTTCCCTCAACGTCTCTTCAATAAACTCAGACAAGGAGAATTCATGTTGCTCGCTTTTTTGCTTCCGCTAATTCTACTTGTATCGTCTTTGCAATCTGTACATGCTGCAGAACCAAATTATGCGCGAGAAGAGCGAATGGCAGCTGAGATTGTCGATCTACTTTTTGAGGGTGAGCCCGTTGAGTTAGTTGCGCAGGGACGAAATTTTTTAACCATTTTTACTGAGGCCGAGGAGCCTAAAGGGACTGTCGTCCTTTTGCACGGTCGCGGTTATCACCCGGATTGGGAAAATGTCGTGTCGCCTCTGCGTGTTGGTTTGGTCGAACAGGGGTGGAACACCCTAAGTATTCAGCTCCCGGTATTGGAGAAATCAGCTAAGTACTTTGACTACGTTGACCTTTTTGATTTAGCTGGGCCGCGTATCGAGACTGCTCTGGAGTTTGCGCACCAACAAGATGCTGGCAAGGTCGTGTTGCTTGCACACAGTTGTGGTTCGCATATGGCGCAGCGTTGGATTAAAAATTTCACCGACGCAGCGGTGACCCAATTTGATGCCTATGTTGGCATCGGTATGGGGGCAACGGATTACAAGCAGCCAATGGTTGAACCGTTTCAGTTAGATAAGATGCCGATGCCAATCCTTGATCTATACGGCGCTGAGGACTTTCCTGCCGTACTTCGAAAAGCGCCAGAACGTTTGGCTATGATGCAACAAGCTGGTCATGTGCTATCGGCACAGGTGGTCATTCCAAAAGCGGATCACTACTACAAGGGGAAAGGGCAAGCACAGTTAATGGTTAATGCAGTAGCAGAGTGGTTGGATAAACTTTGAACAGTTCTCGAAAAATACGGTTAGCAGTTTCGCTGATCTCATTTATTGGCATAGTGGTGCCATTCATGTACCTGATTGGCGAGGAGAACAGTGAGCTGGCATTTCAACAAAATGCCGACTGGGTCATCATCAATACCTTGGTTTGGGTCTTTATGATGGCGCTGTTGCTGCTGCGTAATCCTAAGTGGTTTGGTGATGAGACCGCCTTCGATATTCTTCTGAGGAAGGGTAGAAAGGTGTTCGATTGGATTCGCGTTAAATAGCCCTCCCTTTATCTAAGGAAACTTTATGGTCAGTAGTGATTTTGTTGATCTTCTGAAAACCTTGATCAGGCAGCCGAGTGTGGTCGGTGCTGAGCACTCATTCTTTCGTGTTTTGCAGCGTGAGCTGGAGGAGCGAGGAGCAAAAGTGACTTGGTACGAGGGTGTCTTGGTTGCACAGGGTAGTGACCCGTTGAGTGTCATGTTCTCTGCACACATCGATCGCCATGGTCTAATTTGTACCGGTCCGAATGAGTTTCAGTACTCCGCTTTTATTGCCGGTAACCGTACTGATCTGCTAAACAACTCAGTTTCAGAAGAGCTGATGAGCAAGATTACCGAGCGTTTTCAAGCTAAGCCGGTATTTGCGTATGAGCCTTGGTCGGGTGCCTACCGCGGCAATGGCACGATAAAGAACACCTATATCTGCGAATATCGCAACAACCTGATTTTTGAGATTGATGGTCTAGAGAGTGTGGTTGCTGGCACGCCCGTCGCGTTCAAAGATAAGTTGGTACAGGATGATGATCGTATCTATGGGCAGTTAGACAACGTATTGTCAGCAGCGGCGTTGGTGCACCTCTTCTCGTTAGGCTTTCAGGGGACTGTATTCTTTACCGCGCAGGAGGAGGCCGGTAAAAGCTGGCGCTACCTGCTTGAGTGGTTCCGTCGGTTTGGTGGTTCAACCAACCGACTATTCGTGGTTGATACTAGTCCATTTCCTGATGTCGATAGTGCCAACCAGCAGAAGCTCGTGTTACGTACTAAGGATGCCAACGCTGCCTTCAATGCAGAAGCGACTCAGATCGTAGAGGCAATCTGTAGAGAAGAGGGGTTGAGTTACATCTTCAAGGATCGTTATGTTGAAGATGCAAACCAGCAACTGATCGCTCAAGGTGAAAAACCTAGGTCCATTGGTAGTACTGAGCTGGGTCGCATAATTGCCAGTTCTAACGGTTTGGTCGATGGTTCAACCATTCAGATTCCGACCACCGGATACCACACGATGGAGGAGTCTGCCTCTTGGGACGCGGTCGCTGCGTTCATACAGGTGTTGAGTCGTTTGGCTACCCATACAGCCTTGTAAGTGGTTGTTATTTCAATTCAAACTGATCAATAAAAGACATGATTTTTGTAGGTATAAGGTAGACAAACAATTTAAGTTGGCATAAGTTTGGATATGCGGAATTATGGGCGTGAGATTTTAAGAGTCGATTCTTAGTTTCTGGCTGATTTCACGCAAACAAAAATAATAAAAGGACAAACTATGCAAAAGTCACTGTATATCAATCCTGAAAAGTGTACGGGCTGTCTCCAGTGTGAAATGGCCTGTTCATACGAACATACCGGCACCATTAACCCCTCACTCTCTCGTATCAAAGTGTTTAGCTTTGAACATGAAGGTCGCAAAGTTCCATACACCTGTACACAGTGTGATGAAGCTTGGTGTATGCAATCTTGTCCAACGGATGCGATTAAACTCGACAAAGTGTTGGGTGCTAAAGTTGTCAACGAAGACACCTGTGTGGGCTGTAAGGTTTGTACCATCTCTTGTCCATTCGGAACCATCAACTATGTAGCTGAGACTGGCAAGGTTGCTAAGTGTGACCTCTGTGCTGGCGATCCTGCATGTGCGACTGCATGTCCGACTGAAGCGATCACCTTCGTGGACAGCAACTGGACCGGCCTAGAGCGCATGCGCAAATGGGCTGCTAAAGCTAACGACGCTAGTTTGTAAGGAGAAGAGACATGGGTTGGACTAGAAAAATCCTTCGAGTAAATCTCTCCGAAGGCACATGTAAATCAGAAGATTTGAATATGGAGTGGGCTCAAGATTATCTGGGTTCGCGTGGTTTGGCGACTAAATATCTTGTTGAAGAGATCGATGCGAAAGTAGATCCGCTCTCTCCTGAGAACAAGATGATTATGGCGACCGGACCTTTGACAGGGACCATGGCATCGACCGGTGGTCGTTATACGGTGGTCACTAAAGGGCCACTGACTGGCGCAATAGCGTGTTCTAACTCAGGCGGCTACTTCGGCGCTGAGATGAAGTTCGCGGGCTGGGATATGGTGATCTTCGAAGGTAAATCGCCTAAGCCTGTCTACCTAATGATTGAAAACGACAAAGCTGAGTTGCTTGATGCTTCTCACCTTTGGGGCACCTCTACTTGGCACACTGAAGAGCAGATTAAGAAGGATCACCAAGATCCTCAGATTCGTATCTCCTCTATCGGCAAAGCGGGTGAGAATGGCGTTCTCTACTCTTGTGTAGTGAACGATCTCCACCGTGCGGCTGGCCGTTCAGGTGTTGGCGCAGTCATGGGTTCTAAGAACCTTAAAGCTGTAGCGATTCGTGGTACTAAAGGCCTTGCTGGCATCAATAACTTCCCTGAATTCGCAAAAGTGACTGCAGAGAAGAAACAGATTCTTGCGGAAAACGCTGTAACAGGTGAAGGTCTACCAACTTACGGTACTCAGGTCTTGATGAACGTCATCAATGAGATGGGTGCACTACCAACGCGCAACCACCAGACTGTTAAATTTGAACAGGCGGGTGATATCTCTGCAGAAGCGATGGCGAAGCCACGTGAATCAGACGGTAAGCCTCACCTAGTGACAAACCAAGCTTGTTTCGGCTGTACCATCGCGTGTGGTCGTATCTCTAAGATTGATGAGAAGCACTTCTCAGTTGAGAACAAACCACAGTACCACGGCGCATCAGGCGGTCTCGAGTATGAGGCAGCTTGGGCATTGGGTGCGGCAAACGGTGTCGGGGATCTAGAGGCGCTTCAGTACGCTAACTTGATCTGTAACGAACAGGGTATGGACCCAATCTCTTTCGGTGCAACCATTGGTGCAGTGATGGAGATGTACGAGAACGGCACACTTTCTGAAGCACAGATTGGTCTTAAAGCACCATTCGGTTCTGCAGAGGCGCTTTGCCAGCTTGTTGATATGACAGCGAGCGGTGAAGGTTTTGGTGCTGAGATCGGTCTTGGTTCAAAACGCCTATGTGAAAAATATGGCCAGCCAGAACTATCAATGAGTGTTAAAGGTCAGGAGTTCCCTGCTTACGACTCTCGTGGTATCCAGGGTATGGGTCTTACTTACGCAACATCTAACCGTGGTGCATGTCACCTTCGCTCATACACTGTGGCATCTGAAGTACTGGGTATCCCAGTTAAGACTGACCCACTAGTGACTGAAGGTAAGCCAGGTCTAGTAATGGCATTCCAGGATGCGACAGCAGCCTTTGACGCCTCTGGCCTTTGTATCTTCACCAGCTTTGCATGGTCTCTAGGTGATATTCAGCCGCAGATCGATGCTGCCTGTGAAGGCGACTGGTCGATGGAGAAACTCAGTGCCGTAGGTGAGCGTATCTGGAACATGGAGAAACTCTTCAACCTAGAAGCTGGTTTCACCAAAGCAGATGACCAACTTCCTAAACGCCTAACGACTGAACCTGCACAAGAGGGTCCAGCGAAAGGCTTGGTGGCAGGTGTGCCTGAAATGCTTCCTGAGTACTACGAGATTCGTGGTTGGGATGCGGAAGGTGTACCAACACGTGATACTCTCGATCGCCTAGGCCTTTAATGGCGAATTAGCGGGTCGTTAAACAAACCCCTTTTCCGTGTAGGGAAAGGGGTTTTTTGTTAAAAACAACTATAAAAAACCTGGGGTCTTTCATGAAACATCTTATCCTTGGTAACGGTCCTGCCGGTGTTATTGCCGCAGAGACATTGCGTAAAGCTGATCCAAACTGTGACATCACGATGGTGGGCGCAGAGGCAGAACCACCATACTCACGCATGGCCATTCCCTACCTTCTGGAAGGTAATATTGACGAGTCTGGTACCTACCTGCGTAAAGATGATGGTCACTACACCACTAAGAACATCACCAACAAGCAGGGCATGGCGCAGTCCGTTGATACTGAAGCGAAACAGGTGACCCTTGCTGATGGTTCAGTTGAGAGCTATGACAAACTGTTGATCGCAACGGGCTCTCACCCTATTCGTCCACCGATTCCTGGTATTGATCTGCCGAATGTTCACACCTGTTGGACGCTCAATGATGCGCGTGCAATTGCCGCCTCTGTAGGTCCAGGCAAGCGAGTTGTTCAGGTTGGTGCGGGCTTTATCGGTTGTATTATTCTCGAAGCACTTGCTAAGCGTGGCGTCGATCTAACTGTTGTTGAGCTTGGTGACCGCATGGTTCCGCGCATGATGACCGGTGAAGCGGGCGGCATGATTAAGAGCTGGGTAGAGAACAAGGGCGTCCGCGTTGTCACCGAAGCTAAGGTTGAGCGTATTGATGGTGCTGGTTCTGAAGCCCCTACGCAATCGGGCGGTGGTATCCTTGGCGCAATTAAAACTATATTCGGTGCTGGCGAGTCTGCTTCGGCTGCTGCTACACAGAGCGGCGATGAGATGGTGGTTACCCTCTCTACCGGTGAAAAGATCGCTTGTGACCTAGTGATTATGTCTGCCGGTGTGCGACCAAACACAGCCTTCCTTGAGGGCTCTGGTATTAAGTCTGGCAACGGTATTCTGACCGATCTTCACATGCAGACCTCGGCGCAGGATGTCTATGCTGCGGGTGACGTCGTAGAGGCGCCAGATATGTTCACGGGTGCACCGATGGTTTCCGCTATTCAGCCAAATGCTGCTGACACTGCGCGTATTGCCGCCCTGAATATGGCAGGTCGTCCTGTTGCACATTCGGGTATCTTGGCTATAAACGTACTGGATACACTGGGTCTTATCTCAAGCTCATTTGGTGCTTGGGAAGGTGTTGAGGGCGGTGAAGGCGTCGAGTATGCCGAAGCTAAAGCGCACAAGTACATCAGCCTGCAATTCAAAGGTGATGTATTGGTGGGTGCTACCTCTGTCGGTCTGACTCAGCATGTTGGTGTGTTGCGTGGCTTGATTCAGGGTAAGGTGAAGCTTGGTCACTGGAAAGAGATCCTGATGAACGATCCACTTCGTGCAACTGAAGCGTATCTAGCTTGTTCACAGAAACCAGGTGTATTGGCCAATGCCGACCGATCTCTTAACGCTTAAACTCTACGCCAGCCTAGGCCAGTATTTGCCTGCGGGTGCGGTTGATAACATAGCAAAAGTTGAATTGGCAGCAGATGACTCTGTCGCTTCAATTATTGAGCGTTATGATCTGCCTGCAAGGCTGGTTCATCTAGTGCTGGTTGATGGGGTTTATATTGCACCTGAGGATCGTGCTTCACGTCTCCTAAAAGCGGGTGAAACCCTTGCTATTTGGCCCCCTGTTGCAGGCGGCTAATCATGCAGGCTACATCACTTACCACACTTGAGCGTATCGTATCTGCAACTCGTAAAGAGTATGAGCAGGGATTGAAACAGGCGCTTCCGGGCGGCGTAAGTGGTGGGCCTGACTTCTTCTTTCTCACCGAGGGTGAGGTCGAAATCCGAATTGATATCGAGTCTCATCCTGATCTTGTTATCGCGCTGATGCGCCTTCCACGTCTTAAAGCGACCTGGCATTTTGTTTCTGGTTCAGATGAAGCGAAAGCTGATCTGTTGAAGCGGATTGATTGGTCTATGAAGAGGGGTGGGGGGTAGTTGTTGGGTTTTTTGTGAACCGAGTTGTCACTTCACTTCCTGTGAAGTGATCCTTCGGACCAGCTTTCAGCTGTCCAAATAATGCTGTCCTGCATTATTTGTCGTCAGTTCTGCATCAGTCCCCCAGACGCAAAAAAGGGAAGTGAACTTGACAGTACACTTCCCTTTTTTACGTTGGTAGCGGGGGCCTGGTTTGAGCTGATGACCTTCACCGCGGAGCTTATGAAGAGTGAGCCCAACGAGCTGTTTTGCTTCTGGGTTTTGCCAGATTTATGAGTCTGAGGCCAGATTTATGAAACTACTTCCTGTAGTTTCACCCTTCGGGGCCATCGCCGGAGGCGATGTTCAAAAAATGCTATCCATGCATTTTTTGTGAACTGACTTCGTCAGTGCTCATTTTTTGCCCCCACAAACGAAAAAAGAGGTATAAACCCTGCGGGCCTATACCTCTTTTTACGTTTGGTAGCGGGGGCCAGATTTGAACTGACGACCTTCGGGTTATGAGCCCGACGAGCTACCAGGCTGCTCCACCCCGCATCAACGTGGCGCGAATTCTACGCGGTTGCGGTATTATGTCAAGTAACTTGCTGGTTTTATTTTAGTTTTTTGCATATTGAGGTGATTTTGCAGCACGATTACTACTTGGGTTTACCGCAGTGGCAGCATCCTACTTGGGAAGGAGGTTCTCTTTCTGGGCGGGGTTCTGCGTTGTTTCGGTATGCTCGGCAGTTCTCGTCTGTGGAGGGGAATACCACCTTCTATGGGTTACCTAAGCCCGATACGGTCAAGCGTTGGAGTGATGAGACGCCAGATGATTTTCGATTCTGCTTTAAGTTTCATCAGGATCTATCGCATCGCAGTGCCTTGGAGTTTGCCAATCCTAAGGTCTCTGAGCAGTTTAAATTGTTGGAACCGCTGGGTGAGAAGCTGGGTATGCTCAATCTGCAACTGCCGCAAAGTTATGGGCCGGATGGTTTAGAGCATCTCTATCGCTTCTTTTTATCTTTGCCGGAGCGATGTGCCTACTCGTTGGAGGTTCGCCACTCAGAATTCTTTGCTAAGGGAGATGCTGAGCGGGAGTTGAACCAGATGTTGATTGAGACTGGGGTTAATCGGGTTATGTTTGATACCCGCCCCATCTTTGCCTCTGTCGCTAAAGATGCCCACACACTTGAAGCGCAGCAGAAGAAACCTAAGGTGCCGTTACATGTATTGGCAACGGGACAGAATCCACAGGTGCGTTTTATCTCTACCATGGAGTGGTTTGAGGCGGATCACTATCTCGATCAGTGGGTGGCAAAGGTGGCTGCATGGATAGCAGAAGGGCGAACGCCCTATCTATTTTTTCACACGCCTGATTGTGGCTATGCACCTGAGTTGGCTGCGCGTTTTGTTGCTAAGTTAAAAGCGCAGTGCCCAACACTCAGGGGATCGGTTCCTTAACTTTTAACTATTGAGCAGGATGCGCTTTTTTAACTTGAAAGTCTTAGCTGAAAGATGGCTTAGTGAAGAGCGTTGGTCTGTGCCAAAGTGAAGGGTTTGATCTCCGCTTGGAAGGCTTCGTTCTCGTCGGTGATCATGTCGTAGTGGCCCTGCATGGCGCCTACTTCAGTCGCTAGCACTGTACCGCTGGTGTAGCTGTAACTTTTGCCTGGTTCAATTGTAGGCTGTTCGCCAACCACGCCCTCACCAATCACCTCTTGAGTCTGCTCATTACCATCCGTGATTAACCAACGACGGCTCAGAAGCTGAACAGGGATCGGGTTATGGTTGGTAATGGTGATGTGGTACGAGAAGACGAAACGATGCGTCTCAGGATCTGATTGCTCGTTAAGGTACTGGGTGGTCACATCAACGCTTACGTTGTTGGATAGATCTTGTTCGTCCATGTTCTCTCAGTATTACTCGTTACGCAGGCTGTGGATTGCATCACTAATGGCAATAAATTGTGCCAGTGATAGACGTTCAGGGCGCAGGCCTGGGTCTATGCCAAGTGCTTCTAGTTGCTCACCTGTAATTAACCCTTTCATGTTGTTACGCAGGGTTTTACGCCGCTGACCAAAGGCAGTACGCACAACATCGGCCAGTAGATTTGGATCTTTTGCTTCAATCGGTAGGGTGGTGTGCGGAATCAAACGCACAATTGCCGAGTCGACCTTAGGTGCTGGATTAAATGCTCCTGGTGGTACGATGAAGAGTTTTTCTACTTTGCAGTAGTACTGCGCCATGATGCCCAAACGGCCATAGTGATCTTCGCCCGGCTGGGCTGCTAGGCGCTCCACCACCTCTTTCTGCAACATAAAGTGCATGTCGCTGATAAGGCCAGAGAAGCTCAATAGGTGAAAAATAAGAGGTGTCGAGATGTTGTAGGGTAGGTTACCAACAACACGCAGCGGGCGCTCATCGTTCTGAAGTGAAGCGAAATCGAACTTAAGGGCATCCGCCTCATGTATTGTGAACTTGCCTTCGTAACGGAAAAACTTGGTACGTAAAACCGGTATTAGGTCGCGGTCCAGTTCGACCGCCTCTAATGCACCCGCCTCTAGAAGGATCTCTTCTGTCAGCGCACCTAAGCCTGGGCCGATCTCAACAAGGTGCTGATCTGGCTTTGGATTGATAGCTGAAATAATGCGGCCAATGATGGTTGGATCGTGAAGAAAGTTCTGTCCAAAACGCTTGCGCGCAACATGGCCTGGGTTCTGTTTGCTCATCCCGCTAAAGCTCCCTGTTTTGCGCTTACCATCGAAGCGGCGTAATTGATCGCAGTCTCCAAAGATCCAGCGTCCGCTTTGCCACTGCCTGCTAAATCGAGTGCGGTACCGTGATCTACTGAAGTGCGGATGATCGGTAGGCCAAGCGTGATGTTAACTGCCTTACCAAAGCCTTTGTACTTGAGTACCGGTAATCCCTGGTCGTGATACATCGCAAGGACCGCATCAGCATCTTTGAGTAGATGATCTGTAAATAGAGTGTCTGCAGGGAGTGGGCCGACTAGATCCACCCCTTGTGCACGATAGGTTTCAAGCACCGGTGTAATGGTGTCGATCTCTTCACGCCCCATGTGACCACCTTCACCAGCATGTGGATTAAGGCCGGCAACCAGAACGCGCGGCTTAGCGATACCAAAGTGGCTGTGCAGATCATTGAGGAGAATATCGATGACAGAGTGCAGTAGCTCTTTGGTGATCGTTTTAGGTACATCTTGAAGAGGCAGGTGGGTCGTAGCAAGCGCTACGCGCAGCCCTTCAGTTGCAAGCATCATCACAACTTTGTCGGCATTGCAGCGAGACTCTAAAAACTCGGTGTGGCCACTGAATGCAATGCCCGCATCGTTGATGATCCCTTTATGTACAGGCGCAGTGACAATCGCATCGAACATGCCGCACTGTGTACCATCAATGGCAAGGCGCAGGGTGTTAAGGACATAGACCGCATTGTCTTTATCAAGCTGGCCTGGCACTACGTCGGCATTGGATGGAGTGCCCATATAGAAGAGTTCACCCGGTTTGCAGCCGACGCGTGGTTGGTCTGGATCATACTCGTGCAATTTAATCGGCAGGCCAAGTAGCTTGGCGCGGTCGACCATAATGTCTGGATCACAGATCACTACCAGTTGATGCTCAGATCCTTTTTGAGCAATCTGAATGCATAGGTCAGGACCAATGCCCGCCGGTTCGCCCGGGGTAATCGCTAATCGGTAGGCCATTAATTCGCCTTAACATCGATGTAAGCTTCAGAGCGTTGCTCGCGTAGCCATACAGAGAGTGCTTCGTCATATTTACGCTTACGAATCTCTGTGCGTGCTTTGTTTTCACGCATTTCGGTAGAGAAGTCCTGCTGACGACGCTCTTGAACCTGGACAATGTGCCAGCCAAAGCGTGATTTGAAAGGTAGGCTGACTTCGTTGATACCTAGCTTATCCATCTGCTGTTCAAACTCTGCAACCATCTTGCCAGGCTGAATCCAGCCTAGTTCGCCACCTAGTGAGCCGCTACCTGGGTCGTCACTGTAACGACGCGCAAGCTCATCGAAAGGTTCGCCCTCTTTAATGCGACCATAAATCTCTTCAGCAAAGGCTTTAGCTTGGTCGCCTGAGCGAATCTCAGAAGGCGCTACTAGAATATGACGGGCACGAGTTTCGGTCACGATGGTCGCTTGTTCACCGCGGCGATCGCGAAGGAAAAGCAGATTGAAACCAGAGGGCGTACGCACAATCTCAGAGACTTCACCGACCTTTAGACCAGCTACTGCACTGAACACTGAACTTGGTAGTTCAGTCGCTTTACGCCAGCCTAGATCGCCACCGTTAAGTGCGTTAGGTGCATCAGATGCACGCACAGCGATATCGAGGAAGTTGGCACCGTTAGTAAGCTCCGCTTGGATCTGCTCGGCACGCGCTTTGGCATCTTGAATCTGCTGTGGTGATGCAGGCGATGGAACAGAGATCAGAATATTGTTAAGTAAGAACTCGGTGCTGTCCTGCTGTTTAGCGAGATCCGAATTGAGGTAGTTCTGCACCTCTTGGTCAGTGACAGAGACACGACGGTTTACATTATTCTGTTGGACACGCGAGATCAGCATCTCACGACGCACCTGATCACGTACCTGCTGGTAGTCACGGCCTTCGTTTAGAAGCGCCTTGCGGAAATCTGCCAGTGAGAGGTTATTCTGCGACGCGATGCGCTCCATGGTCTGATTCAGCTCTTGATCGCTAACGCGCAGACCCTGCTTCTCAGCAAGCTGCAACTGGATGCTCTCAAGAATGAGCTGCTCCTGTACCTGGCCACGCAGTACCTCATCGGCAGGCAACGCCGCATTTCGGCTCGTCAGCTGCAATTTGATATCACGAACGCGCTGGTCTACCTCAGAGTTCATGATGATACTGTCGTTCACGACCACAGCGACACGATCAAGTGGTATCGGTTCTGCGTGTGCGGCAATAGGCGTGATAGATGTGATGCCAATAATCAGTGCCGCGCATAGGTGTTTAAAAGTTTGCATTATCGTCCTCGTTGTAACCCGTTAGATCTTCAAGGAACTGTCGTCCTTCACCCTGGCCAAAGGCACCTAGGCCGCGAAGGATGAACTGAAGGTAAATTTTGTTTTCACGCTCAAAACTGCTTGAGCCATCAATAATTTGGCGCTGTCCGGTTAGGCGAACTTTCCAACAGCAGTTCTCATACTCGATACCGGCTAAGGACTCTAGGTTCTCAGACTCTTTGATATCTTGAGTATAGCGGAACACGCCGCTCCAGCCTGTCGTGATTGGCCAGCGGCCTGCAAGATCAAGCTGGTTGAATGTACGTGTGCCATCAGCTTGAGTGGTCTTGCGAAGATTACCGTAGAGTAGGCGGTCTACATCCGGGCGGTAGTACGCACGGTAGTTCTCAGTCAGTAGCGTGCCGGTATCCTTATCGATACGGCTGTCGTGACTCAGTGTCAGTACCTCTGATGGACGCCAAGATGCAAGGGCTGCAAAGTCAGATTGGTTTGCAGTGCCGGTGCTATCACCAGGGCGTGCATCATGGTCATCAAAGTAGTGAGCCTGAGCTATACCCAGCGTCACAACTTCGCGGCCGCTGACAGAGTAGACCTTGCTCTCAAGTCCAAGTGTCGCTTGTTGCGTGTGGCTTACACGGTCATTACCTGAGTACCCTAAAGTATCGAACAGGTTGGCATAGTTGAAGCCAAGTGCGCCTGAGTCAAAGTTGGGTAGGCCGTTTGCGTCATCACCATCTACAGAGATAAGTTTCACACGTGGCTCTAATGTTTGTGTGCTGATTTCACCCTGGCGCTCAAAGATAAGTCCAGAGTCTAGCGCTGCATAGGTATTGGTGTGCTGTGCTGAGGTGTTGTTGTTCAGGTCATACTGGCTGTACCAAACGCCCGCTTCTGGTCGTAGGTAGCCCCAAGTGGTTTGTGCGTTGTAACCAATCGACTGACGAGCATGAATTCGTTCGCCATCATCAGTTGAGTTTGGTTTATCGAAGTTTGTGTACTGCGCCTGCAGGTTCAGTGTGGTGTTGTTTAGCGTCTGTGCCGTACTGAAGTTTAGCTGTGGTAGACGAGCGTATGGGTGTGTGTTGTCGAGTGACTGGTAGTCATGAACTAACGCACTCGCACTCCAACTATCACCGCTGTATGCGATTTGTGCTTTCTGACTAAGGTCATCCGCAGCTGGTACGCGTAAGGTCACAGGCGTCAGATCATCGAAATAGGTGTTATCGCTAACACGCGTCACTTCGATATTGCTGGTGTAGCCCGGCGCAGGTGTTCCGTTGTGTTTAAAGTCGAACAACCAGCGCTCGCTGCCCTGCAGGTCATCATCAGGAATCCAACTGGTGTTCAGAGTGTTCATACTGAAGCTGTTCAAATAGCGTGCTTCGTTCTCTAGCAAAATACCGCGCTGTTCAATAATGCGTGTAGTTAGCGTGTCATCGACATTCGGCGCAATGTTGAAGTAGTAAGGTAATGAGAGGTCATAGCCATCCTGTTCGCTGCTGCTGAACGATGGGTAGAGTAGACCTGTGCGGCGCGTATCATCAAGCGGCCAGTAGAAGTAGGGTAGGTAGAAGACCGGTACACCAGCTACTTCAAAGCGAGTATTCCACGCTTCACCATAACCCTCTGCAGTGTGCAGCTCCATCTCACCGGCACGGATACCCCAGTCATTACTACCAGGTTCACAGTATGTGATTAGAGTGTTTTCCGCTTCAACGCGCTGATCCCCAAAACGGGTCATCGACTCGGCATCACCGCGCATGTGTTGATCGTGAATAACAAAGCGTGCGTCATTCGCGATAGCAACCTTGTTCTCAAAATCAGTGCTGATGGCATCTGCTGTCATCAAAAAGTTAGGTTCGCGGTAACGAACATCACTTCTGAGCAGGCCTTGGCGGCTGTTCGATTCAAATTCGGCATATTCAGATTTAACCTGACGCCCTGCCTCTTCAATAACGACATTGCCGCGCATGATTGATAGACCATTGAGCTCAGCATCCGAACTGTCTGTATTGACTACAGTGCTGCTTGGTTTATCAGAGGGTGCTAGGTCACCGACCCAAATATCGGGCTCTTGGTAGCGCCCTTTGCAAACAAGGCCTTCAGCGTCTAACGGTGCGTATCGAACCCAGTCCAAGTTCTGATCGCGGCGATCATCGCTAGGGTCGCGTGCTACGTAGAGTACTGGCTCCTCTTTGATTGGAGCCTGAGGTGGTTTTGGTGCTTCAGATGTTTTAACTGCTTCAGTAGCTTGGGCAATAACCGGCGCAGTCACCACAGGCTCTGGCTGTTTGATTGGCTCAGGCTGTTTAACCGGCTCAGGCTGTTTAATAGGCTCAGGCTGCGCAGCTTTCTGCACAGTTGCAGGTTTAGCAGCTACTGTTGGATTTTTGACTGGAGCAGGTTCAGGCGTTGGCTCTGGTTTACTGCTAACTAGCGTATCAGTGTCACTAGTGCGGTAGCTCTCAGTCGGTGCAGAGATGCGCGTTAGTGGCACTGGCTCTGGTTTGTAGTCCGGTGCTGCGGCACAGCTCCAGCCCTTATCGGTCTCCTGGCAGTCCCATGCGCTAGCAGCAAAAACTGAGCTACTGCTGCTGGCGACAACCAAGCCAAGAATGATTTTTGTAATTTCGTTTTTTTCGAAGTGCATCAAATGCGATCCGCTGGCTACCGAGACGACGTTTATGCAGCCTCAAAAGTCGAGTAATATCTTACGTTTCTGCAGGTTAACAAAGTAATCTACCGATCTGCAGAATCCTAGATCCAGAATGATAAGCATTACCGTGCTTGAGTGCCAGAGGTTAGAGTAAATGGGAACGCGCCAAGCGCAACTAAAATCATGGGTAAAACAGGTTTGGCCCTACGCTGAACGTGATGCTGTCGAGATCACACCAGTCAGTGGTGATGCGAGCTTTAGACGATATTTTCGCCTCGACGACGGCCAGCGAGCGCTAATCGGAGTCGATGCGCCGCCTGATAAAGAGAATTCAGAACCTTTTGTGCGTATTGCCACGGAGTGGTTCGCGAAAGGGATTCGTGTTCCGCAGGTGATTGCAGACGATCTTGAACTCGGTTTTATGCTGCTAGAGGACTTCGCCGATCAGCAACTGCTTCCTATTCTTGAACAGGATGCTAGTGATACACCCTACCAGCAGGCGTTGCAGTCCCTTGTGGGTATTCAGATGCTGCCTGCTGTTGGATTGCCGCCATACGATAGCGCAGTTCTGACACGCGAGATGGAGCTATTCCCGGAGTGGTTCTTGGGATCTTTGCTAGGTATGAGTGATGAGCAGATCGCGACTCAATGGCGTCCACTACTTGATAAAACCTATGAGCTGCTCATCCAATCTGCCTTAAATCAGCCGCAGGTCTGTGTCCATCGTGACTACCACTCGCGCAACCTTATGCCTTTGGCGGATGGTGGGCTTGGCATTATCGATTTCCAAGACGCACTGATCGGCCCAATTACCTATGACTTAGTCTCGCTATTGCGTGATAGCTATATCGATTGGTCTGATGAGCAGGTGGCAGATTGGGTAGAGAACTACCGCATGCAAATGCTCGATACAGGCTTTGCATTGCCAAGTGACTCAGAGTTTCTAAAGCAGTTTGACCTGATGGGGATGCAGCGCCAATTGAAAGTGGTCGGTATCTTCTCGCGTCTTTGGTTGCGTGATGGTAAAGAGGGGTACCTTAAAGATATTCCGCGCACCTTTGGTTACCTGCTAAATGCTGCAAAAAGATACCCAGAGTTTGCCGAGTTAAGTCAGGCACTAGAGGCACTAATTCCCTTAATGAAGGCGAATGAGGATCTCAATCGATATCCGCTTGCCCCTTGGGTGACTCGATGAGGGCGATGATCCTAGCGGCAGGTCTGGGTCAGCGGATGCGTCCATTGACGCTGACAACCCCGAAGCCTCTTTTGCCTGTTGCCGATAAGCCATTGATCGTCTACCAGATCGAAAACCTAGTGCGAGCGGGTATTACAGAGATAGTGATCAATCACGCCTGGTTAGGTGAGCAGATAGTAGCTTATCTGGGTGAGGGTGGCGATTACGGGTGTGCGATTCGCTACTCGGCAGAGCAGGAGCCTCTTGAAACGGCGGGTGGGATCGTCAATGCCATGGCGCTTTTGGATGAGGGGGGCGAAACTCCCTTTATGCTGGTGAATGGTGATGTGTTTACCACGCAGGAGTATGCAGATCTCGACTTAACCTTGGCGTCAGATCAGCAGGCTAAACTATGGCTGGTTGAGAATCAGGCTTGGCATCCGCAGGGCGACTTCGCGCTCAGTGGCGGTAGTGTCAGTGTTGAAGGGGAGAATAAACTTACCTTCGCAGGAATTAGTCTGCTGCGCCCCTCACTCTTTGCCGGTTTGGTTAAGGGTGAATCAGCACCGCTTGCTCCGCTTCTGAAGGCGGCGATGGTGCAAAACCGGGTCGTGGGCGAACAGCTTACAAGTTATTGGAATGATGTTGGTACGCCTGAGCGGTTAGCCGATGTCGAGTCGTTTATTTTGGAGAGTCGATAGATGAGTGCCCAATCCTTTGGCGCAGAGGTTTATAAGTATCGAACCGGCATCGTGCTCGGTACGATGGTGGGACTGTTTAGTGGTGGTCCCTGGGGTGCAATTTTTGGTGGCTTTTTAGGTTACCAGCTAGAGCGCATGTTCCGCTCGGCCAAACAGCTATCGCCACAACAGATATTCTTCCAGGCAACCTTTGCGGTAATGGGGCGTGTAGCTAAAGCAGATGGTCGTGTCACTGAAGATGAGATCGCCTATGCCCGCTCAGTCATGGCGCAGATGCAACTGAATGAAGAGAAGCGCCGTGAAGCGATCGACTTCTTCTCACAGGGTAAGTCAGCTGATTTTGATTTAGAGCCTCTGCTGCGTCCACTGGCTAGTCTCTTTAGGTACCGTAACGACCTTCGCATGATCTTCTTTGAAATGCAGATGGCCGCTGCCATGGCGGATGGCGAGATCAGTGATGCCGAGCGCAGCGTCATTGTGAATATCTGTCATCGTCTAGGGATGAAGGCTGATGCGATAGATGTATTGATTCGTCGCGTACAGGCTGAGCGTGGTTTCTATCAGCAGTGGAAAGCCGGTGGTGCGCCTACACAGGATAAAGTGAATCAGGCCTACGGTGTGCTTGGGGTGACTGAGTCTGCCTCAGATGCCGAGGTTAAACGTGCGTGGCGTAAACTGATGAGCCAGCACCATCCCGATAAATTGGTCTCTAAAGGGTTGCCAGAAGAGATGATGGTGATCGCCAAAGAGAAGGCGCAAGAGATTCAAGCTGCATATGATCTTATCCGTGAGGTAAGAAAGTCTAAATGATAATTTCTGGCTGCTTCTGGTAGGCTTTGGAATATATAAATATTTTTCAGGTATAAGTAGATGAAAGATTTTTTGATCGCACCGTCGATTCTCTCCGCTGATTTTGCTCGTTTGGGTGAGGAGGTTGAGAATGTCCTAGAGGCGGGGGCTGATATCGTGCACTTCGACGTAATGGATAACCACTACGTGCCTAACCTCACCATCGGGCCGATGGTCTGCAAGGCATTGGTTAAGCACGGTATTAAAGCACCAATCGATGTGCACCTTATGGTGAAACCGGTTGATCGCCTAATAGGTGACTTTATTGAAGCGGGTGCTGGATTTATCACCTTCCACCCAGAGGCGTCAGAGCATATCGATCGCTCTTTGCAGATGATTCGTGATGGTGGTTGTAAGTCGGGTCTTGTATTCAATCCAGCAACGCCGCTGCATCATCTTGAGTATGTGATGGATAAGGTGGATATGGTGCTGCTAATGTCTGTTAACCCAGGCTTTGGCGGTCAGAAGTTTATCCAGGGCACGCTAGATAAACTTCGTGAAGCGCGTCGTATGATTGATGCATCAGGTCGTGATATTCGTCTTGAGATAGATGGTGGTGTAACGGTAGATAATATCGCGCAGATTGCAGAGGCGGGTGCGGATACATTCGTTGCTGGGTCAGCAATTTTTAATACTGATGACTACAAAGCGACTATCGATAAGATGCGCGCAGAGCTAGCAGGTGTGAAACGCTAATGTCTGCTCCCAAGCTGATCATGTTAGATCTGGATGGCACGCTAGTTGATTCTGTTCCAGATCTATACCAAGCACTCAATCGCATGATGGCCGATCTTGGTCGTGAGCCGGTTGTTGAAGCCGAAGTGCGCAACTGGGTCGGAAATGGTGTTCAGGTATTGGTTGCTCGTGCGCTGGCTGGCGCAATCAAATACCCTGATGACGCCATGGATCAGCCTATCTACCAAAAGGCATTAGACTCTTTTAGTGGTCATTACGATCAAACCAATGGTCATTTTGCGAAGCTCTATTCCGGCGTTGCTTCATCGCTACAGCGTTGGTCGGAGCAGGGTATTGAGCTGGGTGTGGTAACCAATAAACCGATCCGTTTTACCTTACCTCTACTGGAACGTCTTGGTATCGCACCGTTCGTCAGTCACGTTGTTGGTGGCGATACCTTGCCCGTTAAAAAGCCGGACCCGGGTCAGTTGCTCTACCTTATGGAGCAAGCGGGAAGCTCGGTTGAGAATACGGTGATGATCGGTGACTCAGCACACGACATAAACGCAGCTCGAGCAGCAAAAGTTCCTGTCTATGCGGTCACCTATGGTTACAACCATGGTGAGCCTATTAAGAATAGTTCCCCTGATAAGCTATTCGATTCACTCGATGAGCTTGTCTACTGATCTCATCTCATGTTGAAAGAGTCCGCGCCTGCAGGCTCTTTTCATTTGGGCTTTCTCTGTAAGCGAGTCCAAATTCACTTTTAGCTGGTGTATTATCCCTGCCTAGTTTAAAAATCGTTCTGCAAATTAGCTCCAGAGCTAAAAGTATGATGCAGGAAAATTGCCCGATAGCGCATTGAGAATCGCTATTCAAAGGAGTCGTAATGGATATCAAAGAGGCTTTAGCCATTGTTGTCGCTGGAACTGACCTGACGCGTGAGCAGATGTCAGCCGTTATGCGACAAATTATGACGGGTGAAGCGACTGATGCTCAGATCGGCGGCTTCTTAACAGCGATGCGTATCAAAGGTGAAACGGTTGCTGAAATCACGGCTGCAGCTGATGTTATGCGCGCCTTGGCAACGCCAGTGCGTGTTGCTAACCCAAATGCAGTGGATATTGTCGGCACCGGTGGTGATGGTTCAAACCTATTTAACGTATCCAGCGCTACTTCCTTTGTTGTAGCGGCAGCGGGTGGCACAGTTGCTAAGCATGGTAACCGTTCAGTCTCTTCAAAATCGGGTGCGGCAGATCTACTCGAAGCGGCTGGTATTCATCTCGCTTTGAACCCCGTACAAGTTGCACGTTGTATCGATGAAGTGGGTGTCGGTTTTATGTTTGCCCCTGCGCACCACAGTGCAATGAAATATGCGATCGGGCCTCGTAAAGAGTTGGCGATGCGAACGCTATTTAATGTCTTGGGTCCGCTCACTAACCCAGCCGGTGCTAAGCACTATCTAATGGGGGTCTTCTCAAAAGAGTTGTGTCGTCCAATGGCAGAGGCACTGCGTGGTTTGGGTGCTAAACATGCTTTGGTGGTGCACTCAAATGATGGCTTGGATGAGATCAGTCTTGCCGTGCCAACCAGTGTTGCTGAGCTTAAAGATGGTGAAGTGACTGAATACGAAATTACTGCTGAGGCGGCTGGCCTTGAGTCTCAAACACTTGAAGGTCTTCAGGTTGTGGATGCAGCAGCGAGTCTATCGTTGATTCGCTCAGCACTGAGTGGTGGTAACCCGAAAGCGGCTGATATGGTAGCGCTTAATGCTGGTGCTGCACTGTACGCGGCTGATAAAGCAGAAACTCTTAAGGCGGGTGTGCAGATGGCGTTGGCAGCAATCGCCTCAGGTGCGGCACTTTCGAAGATGGATGAGCTGGCGCGATTTAGCCAAGCGTTTAAGGATAACTAATGTCAAAGGTACCTACGGTTCTTACGCGAATAATCGACCGTAAGTTCGAAGAGATTGCAGAGCGCTCTGCAACTGTCTCAATTGAAGATCTTAAAGCGCAGATTGAAGCGCAAAAAGGTACGGCGACTGATCCGCGAGGTTTTGTAGCGTCGATGCAGCGTGCCCTTGCTGAAGGTCGTTCAGCGGTCATCGCTGAAGTAAAAAAAGCGAGCCCATCGAAAGGGGTGCTCCGTGAGAATTTCCAGCCAGCAGAGATCGCTCTCTCATATCAGCAGGGTGGTGCTAGCTGTCTATCTGTTTTGACTGATGTGGATTTCTTCCAAGGCTCTACAGAGTATCTGCAGCAGGCACGTGCTGCCTGTGCACTGCCGATTATTCGCAAAGACTTTATCGTCGATGAATATCAGGTCTATGAAGCGCGCGCTATGGGTGCCGACTGTATTTTGTTGATTGTCTCTGCGCTTGAAGATGCGAA
This sequence comes from Marinobacterium sp. LSUCC0821, assembly GCF_012848475.1. Taxonomy (NCBI): domain Bacteria; kingdom Pseudomonadati; phylum Pseudomonadota; class Gammaproteobacteria; order Oceanospirillales; family Oceanospirillaceae; genus Marinobacterium; species Marinobacterium sp. LSUCC0821. The sequence goes on along the minus strand of NZ_CP051666.1, from coordinate 1,382,470 downwards.
GATGGCAGAGCTGAATGATTTGGCAGTCTCGTTGGGTATGGATGTCTTGATTGAGGTTCATGATGCTGATGAGCTTCAGCGTTCACTGCCGCTGGGTAATACCCTGGTCGGTATTAATAACCGCAACCTTCACACCTTCGATGTGACCTTGCAGGCAACTATTGATCTGTTGGATCAGATTCCAGAAGATCGCATTGTGGTTACCGAGAGTGGTATTTTAGCGCCTGAAGATGTGGCATTAATGCGCCAACATCAGGTGAATTCTTTCCTTGTCGGTGAGGCGTTTATGCGTGCCGACAATCCAGGTCAGCGTTTGGCTGAACTTTTTAATTAAGGACACTGCAATGCATGTAGAAGTTCATTGGGATAGTGAAGAGCGCTTTAAGGCGATCACTGACTCTAAGTTTGAAACGCACATCGACCGTGATCTTGTGACAGGTCCTCGCCCTATGGAGTATATCCTTGTAGGTCTGGGAGGCTGTGCTAGCGTGGATGTGATGAGCATTCTTAAGAAGGCACGTCAGGATGTAGTGAGCTGTGTCGCAGAGATTGATGCCGAGCGCGCAGATGCAGTGCCTGCGGTTTTCACTAAGATTCACATCACCTTTAAGGTGTCAGGTCGTGGTCTGAAAATGTCTGCAGTGGAGCGCGCAGCGCGTCTCTCAGCAGAGCAGTACTGCTCGGTATCGAAGATGCTTGAGGGTGGCGGTGTAGAGATTACCCACAGTGTTGAAGTGAGTGAAGCCGAGTAAACTGCTATTGCAATAGGACGCCTAATTCATTAGAATTTCGCGTCCTTTTTTATATCAACCTCCTTGCTTTTGGGGAGTTCGACGAATAGGGGTCGAATTCAATTAACTCAAAAGCTGCTAAACCGTAAGGAGCTACAATGCGTCACTACGAAATACTGTTCATGGTTCACCCGAATCAGAGCGAGCAGGTTCCAGCGATGATCGAGCGTTACACTGCGCTGATCGAAGGCGATAACGGCAAAATCCACCGTCTAGAAGACTGGGGCCGTCGTCAGTTGGCTTACTCAATCAACAATGTTCACAAAGCACACTACGTTCTTATGAACGTTGAAGCTACTCAGGCTATAATGGATGAGCTAGATAGCCTATTCCGTTACAACGATGCAGTGCTACGTAACATGGTTATCCGCACTAAAGGTGCAATCACTGAAGTGTCTCCAATCAAAGCTGCTGAAGCACGCGAAGAGCGCAAGCCACGTCGTGAAGAGCGTCAGCCAGCTGCTGAAGCACAAACTGAAGAAGCTGCACCTGCTGCAGATTCTGAAGAATAAGTTAAAGATTAGGAGAATATCAGATGGCACGTTTTTTCCGTCGTCGTAAGTTCTGCCGTTTCACAGCAGAAAACGTTACTGAGATCGATTACAAAGATCTCGACGTTCTTAAAGGTTACATCACTGAAACTGGCAAGATCGTACCTAGCCGTATCACTGGCACTAAAGCTAAATACCAGCGTCAGCTAGCAGTTGCTATCAAACGCGCTCGTTACGCAGCTCTACTGCCATACACTGACGGTCACGACCGTTAATAGTGCTCTAGCAGCCTATGGCTGCTATTGGGTGATTGTTTAATTTGTACTGCAGGTATACCTGCAGCCTAAATGAGGTTTGAGAGATGGAAGTTATCCTCCTCGAGAAGATCGGTAAACTTGGCGCGCTAGGCGACAAAGTAAATGTTAAGGCTGGTTTCGGTCGTAACTACCTAATCCCACAGGGTAAAGCTGTTGCAGCTACTGCTGCTAACGTTGCTCGTTTTGAAGAGCGTCGTGCTGAACTTGAAGCTGCTGCTGCTGAGAAGCTAGCTGCTGCTACTTCACGTGCTGCTGCACTAGAAGGTAAAGAGTTCACTATCGCAGCGACTGCTGGTGACGAAGGTAAACTTTTCGGTTCTATCGGTAGCCGTGACATCGCTGACGCGATCACAGCAGCTGGTACTGAAGTTGATAAGAGCGAAGTTCGTCTTCCAAACGGTGTTCTACGTAACATCGGCGAATACGAAATCGACGTTCAGCTTCACGCAGAAGTTACTGCGACTGTAAACCTTAAGGTTGTTGCTGAGTAATCAGCTACAGTCCAAAGAAAACCGCGCCTCGGCGCGGTTTTTTTATGTCCATGGATGGACGGTATGCCGCGAGCGCAGGGATGCGCATGAGCGGCTATGTCCATGGATGGACGGTATGCCGCGGGCGCAGGGATGCGCAGGAGCGGCGATGACCATACATTGGCGTCAAATACATTGGGGTCAGAGTAGTCTTATAAGACTACTCTGACCCCGGATATGATCGGACTTTGAACAAAGCTCTGATGTAGGAGGGATCGGCCCGAAGGGCGACCCCGACATGGGATGCAAATCTCGCGCCAGACTATATTCTTGCTTTCGCGGCTTCCCTCTTTGAGGGAATGCGCTCCTACTCCATTTTTTAATTCAACTCATATCTCTGAGCAGGTATAGTTACCTGCTCAAATATTTTTTAGTTTCTGCAGTTAGATAAATGCTCGATATCCAAGATGAAGATCTCGCCCTCGCGAAGATTCCGCCGCACTCGATAGAGGCGGAGCAATCTGTGTTGGGTGGCTTAATGCTAGATAACAATGCCTGGGATGTCGTCTCGGAGATTGTGCTAGAGCAGCACTTCTACACAGCTGGGCATCGCGGGATGTTCCGTACCATGCAGAAGCTGATCGACCTCGGTCGCCCTATCGACGTGGTGACTATCTCTGAAGAGCTGGATCGTATTGGTGAGCTAGATCGTGCCGGTGGCCTAGAGTATCTTGTTGACCTTGCACGTAACACGCCGAGTACCTCAAATATTCGTGCCTACTCAGAGATCGTTCGAGACCGTGCACTTCTGCGTCAGATGATCAGTATCTCGAATGAGATCTCAGGTGCTGCTTTCTTCCCTGAGGGGCGCTCTGCAGATGAGGTGCTAAACGAAGCAGAAACTAAGATCTTCCAGATCGCTGAGAACCGTCCAAACCAGAACGGTCCTCAGTCGGTTAACCCACTTCTAAAGGCAGCTGTTGAACGTATCGACGAGCTATTCAGCAACGGCGATACGCTGACAGGTCTGACTACCGGCTTTGATGATCTTGATGATCGTACCGGTGGTCTGCAACCATCTGACTTGGTGATCGTTGCAGCGCGTCCGTCGATGGGTAAAACCACCTTTGCGATGAACCTGGTCGAGAACGCCCTGATGGGTGCCAATAAACCGGTTCTGGTGTTCAGTCTTGAGATGCCTGCGACACAGTTGATGACGCGTATGTTGTCATCGCTCGGTCGCATCAACCAGACCCGTGTTCGTAACGGTCAGTTGGAAGATGATGATTGGCCGAAGCTGACTGCAGCGGTCAACATGCTGAAGAACAAACCACTCTACATTGATGATCAGCCGGGTATCAGCCCTAACGAGATGCGTACCCGTGCCCGTCGCATTGTGCGTGAGCATGGTGAGATCGGCATGATCATGGTCGACTACCTTCAGCTGATGCAGATTAAGACCGGTAAGAGCGAAGGCCGTACCGCAGAGATCTCAGAGATCTCTCGCTCACTTAAAGCCTTGGCGAAAGAGATGGATTGTCCGGTTGTGGCGCTATCGCAGCTAAACCGCTCGCTTGAGCAGCGTCCTAACAAGCGTCCAGTTAACTCGGATCTTCGTGAATCCGGCGCTATCGAGCAGGATGCTGACGTTATCATGTTTATCTACCGTGATGAGGTCTACAACGAAGATTCGCCAGAGAAGGGTGTAGCCGAGATCATCATCGGTAAGCAGCGTAACGGCCCAATCGGTACCACGCGTCTAGCCTTTATCGGTAAATACACTCGCTTCGAAAACCTCGCCCACAGTTACGAGTATCAAGACGAGTAACGCTTAATGAAACTCCGTCAGGTGAAACGCTTCCATCTGACGCAGCGGTTTGCTCCATTGGGTTAAATGACCGCTCTCGAACGCATTAAACTCAGGTAGTCGAAACTCGATATACTCTAGTGCCACCTCAAGTGCCAGTTGCCCAAGTCCTGGTAACCCTTTAACCGCATGCGGTGGGTTCTTTTTCAGCTCCTCAAGGGTGCGTTTAATCGCATTGATGCGGCGCTCCTCTAGGGTGTTCCCTTCGTCGGCATTTTTGCCACCAAAGCGTCGGTTGAAGACGATCCAGAACGCTGCATCTACTAAACCCATCGCTTTACCGGCTAAAGATAGCTCTTTATAGAGACGCGCTGAAGGCAGAAGTGATGGGTCCGGTTTGCGTCGCTCTAGGTAGTGAATAATGAGTAGGGTTTCAGAGATCGCCGTGCCATCATCTAACACCAGAACCGGTACACGAGAGATCGGGTTGGCGTTAACCAGCTCTGGTGTATCCGAGGGTGGGTCAACCCAGTGCATAGCACACTCACTGTCTAGCCCTTTCAGCATTAGGGCTACACGCACAATGCGTGCGTAGGGTGAGGTTGGGGTTAGCATCAGTTGCATGATTTATGCATCCTTCAATAGGTTGGCTCTAAACCCTTCGGGCAGTGTGACAACTTTGCGAGTCTCGTAGTCAAAAAAGACGATGCCAGTTTTAACGTGGGCAATCTCAACGGCTGTCGCTTTGTTGGTCATTAGGTAGAAGATGTCGCAGCCATATTTGTTGAAATCGCCGACAGTAATGTCGACCTGTACCTGGTCGCCGTAGAAACCTTCCGCTTTGTAGACGATCGCGCTGTCAGTCATGATTATCCCAAGGCCTTCAACGTCGAGCTCGGTGTAACCATATTGACGCAAGAAGCGTACGCGAGACTCATGAACAAAACTTAAAACGCTGTCATTGCTAAGGTGGTTTGCATAGTTGATATCGCTGATTCGTACATCCAGCGTTGTCGAGAAGAGGTAGTTATCGGGCATATCGATTTTGATACGTGCCATTTTAAATATCCTTACTTGTACTGCTTGTATCTATATGAGAACTTACTGCGTCCCGTTCGCTTTCGCTAGCTTTAGCGGCTTAAAAGAGAAGAAAAAGTTTATGTCGAATAGAAATGTACAGCTCTATCCTGTCGCGCAAGCCCTAGGCGCGGCATCTCCACCTATCATTATCTCCTTGGGTGGATTGGTCAGTATGTCCCTTAATGCTCCGCAAGAGCTGATGACTATGCCGGTCTTTCTATTCAACTTGGGCGTGGCGCTCTCTACTCTCCCAGCGGCATTTTTAGTCTCCCAGTTTGGGCGAAAAGCGGCTTATATGTTTGCTGCTGTGGTGGCGATGATTGCCGGCGTGATTGCTGCAACATCGATCATTAACCAGTCGTTTGTCTGGTTCTGTGTTGGTACGCTGCTGGTCGGTTTTTATGCAGCCCATGTGCAGAGTTACCGTTTCGCTATTGCTGAGGGATTGCAAGGTCCTGAGCAGGGTAAGGCGATTTCGCGAGTGATGATTGGTGGCTTGGCAGCGGCTGTCATAGGTCCCCAGGTTGTTGTCTGGACTCAGGGTGCCATGGATGCGAAGTATGCCGGTAGTTTCTTTGGTTTATCGGTATTGGCGGTGCTGGCGTTGCTGGTCTTGGCAACACTCCCGAGTAGCGAAGCCAAAGGGGCTAAGCAGAAAGCGAAGAGTGATGTGCGCTTGCTGGACCTACTAACAAGGCCTAAGTATGTCACTGCTGTTGCTGCGGGTGTGGTCTCTTATGGTTTGATGGCATTTGTTATGACGGCTGCGCCGATAGCGATGGTCTCCCACGGTCATGAAGTGCATCAGGCAGCGCTGGGTATTCAGTGGCATGTGTTGGCGATGTTTGCCCCTAGCTTCTTTACCGGTAAGTTGATGGCTAAATACGGTAAGGCGCGAATCACCTCAATCGGTCTACTATTGATTGCAGTCTCAGGTGTTATCGCTCTGGTTGGGTTGGAGTTAACCCATTTCTGGGGCTCGTTGATTCTTCTGGGTATCGGTTGGAACTTTGGCTTCATTGGAGCGACTGCATTGGTGGCAGAGAGTGCTTCAGATGAGGAGAAGAGTGTTGCTCAAGGCTTTAATGACTTCCTTATCTTCTCGATTGTTGCGGTCGGCTCTTTTATGTCAGGTCTATTGTTGAACTCACAGGGTTGGCAGATGCTTAATCTGGTGATTTTCCCAATCGTCGCATTTGTCTTGGCGCTAATGCTCTTTAATCAGCGTCGTTCAAACAAGAGTGCTGTTTAACCGCTTACTTTAGGAGTTTATCGAGCCGTTTCAATACTCGAAGCACTCCAGCAGTGAGTGCTTCGATATCTTCAGAGCTGCTGATGTAAGGTGGCATTAGGTAGACAAGTTTGCCGAACGGGCGAACCCAAATGCCCTCTTCAATAAACATCGGTTGTACCTCAGAAAGCGTTACAGGCTCTTTGCGCTCCACAACGCCAATCGCTCCAAGGATGCGGACATCAGCAACCGATTGTAAATCGCGTGCGGGCGCAAGGCCTGATGCTAACTCGCCTGAGATACGCTCAACCTGTGTGCGCCACTCACCTGTTTGAATGATGCCAAGGCTTGCGTTCGCTACGGCGCAGGCTAGCGGGTTACCCATAAAGGTAGGGCCGTGCATGAAACAGCCGGCGCCACCGCTCGAGATGGTCTCTGCGATTTTTGTGGTGGTGAGTGTGGCGGCGAGTGTCATATATCCGCCTGTTAGAGCTTTGCCTACACAGAGAATGTCAGGGGTGATGCCTGCATGATCGCAGGCGAATAGTTCACCGGTGCGGCCAAATCCTGTCGCGATCTCGTCTGCAATTAACAGTACATCATATTGGTCGCAAAGTTCCCTTGCTCGCTTAAGATATTCAGCGCTGTAGAAATACATACCGCCGGCACCCTGCACGATAGGCTCTAATATCAGGGCGGCTATTTCAGAACCCTCATCCATCAGAATAGCTTCCAAAGCGTCGATGTCACCCTCTGCAAGTGATTCACCAAACTTTGAAGTTGGGCGTGGAACGAAGTGGTGCTTAGGCAGAACACCCGTGAATATCTCATGCATACCGGTGACTGGGTCGCATACGGACATCGCGCCAAAGGTGTCGCCATGGTAGCCGCCCCTTAGGGTTGCCAGCTTGTGTTTATTGCCAAGGCCTTGGCTCTGCCAGTATTGCAGTGCCATTTTGATAGCGACCTCAACAGAGACAGAACCTGAATCAGCAATAAAGACCTTTTCCAATCCTGCAGGTGTTAAATCAACCAATTTTTGCGCTAGCTCAATCGCTGGCTCATGAGTGATTCCGCCAAACATGACGTGCGACATCTTGCTGATCTGCTCTGTGGCTGCTTGGTTTAACTGAGGGTGGTTGTAGCCATGAATGGTAGACCACCAAGAGGACATGCCATCAATCAATTCACGACCATCATTGAGCTTAAGGCGTGTACCGTTTGCTGAAACGACCGGTGTCATCGGTGGTGGATTGATCATCGATGAGTAGGGGTGCCAGATATGCTCTTTGTCGAATTTGAGTTGTTCTTGAGTGATGCTCATGATGGCTCCGAAATCTGTTCGCGGTAGTTTATCAGATCTGTTAACGTCTGGGACGTGAAGGTATTAAAAGTGAAAGTGTTGAGTTGGCACGTAAATTGCTTGGTTATGTCTTAACTGTCACAAGCGCCCTAAATGCGAATTTTAGACTCATGTAGGGGCGTTAAATGCTGAATTTATTGGTTAAATCAAATTGCGTTGCATAATGCGAATCAATTTGAGAATAGGTGTTTTAGATGAAAAGTATGACCAGCGCTGAGAGTGATTTTTTAAATCGAACGGTTATTCGTGCCGTGCAAATACTTTTGGTTTGCATGTCACCCGCACTTTTTATGAGTATCTATCGAGCATTTACTCTAGATGGTGCCTACGCAATTATTGCGATTCAATCTGTTTTGTATCTCATGATAGCTGCTGCAGCGCTCCCGCAGTTACCAATTAACTTCAAGGCGCGAATTCTAATGATTGCTTTTGTAGCTTTCGTGATAGGTATTGCTGGAGTTGCGCGTAATCATACAATTTTTATTGGTTTTGCCTACTTCTGGCTCGGCTTCATATTTCTATCAGTCATTCTTGCCGGAGTAAGTCGATATTTAATACCTGCGCTCGGCTATGGGTTTCTTCTTCTCTATGCAGTAAATGCCGGCTTCGAGGGGGCTGTTCAGGGGATTTCGCACTTTATGGGGTTTTCAGGCATGACCTGGAGTTCAATCTATATTCTCAGTGCTGTTTTAAATAGAGCAACTCAACAGCGTGATGAATATGCTGACATTGCCGAGCAACTCTCTGAGGCTCAATCTGATCTTGCTAAGACGTTGCGCATTAGAGATCTGCAACAGTCTCGTCAAAGCCAGGTGGCTAAAGCCGCAAACATCGCTTTTTTTGAGTATGACTTCACAACTGGGCTTATTGATGGCGACGCTCAACTGCAGCGTCGTTATGGTCGTTCAGAATCAGACGGCCCGATTACGCTTTTAGAGCGTGCAGATAGTTTCCCTGAGGAGAGTCTTGCGCTCATCTCAGGTGAAATCTTGGAGTTGTCCTTGATGCCTGTAGGGACAGAACGTACCTTCGTTCATGACCAATGGATTGATGGCGAGTTACGCACCATGCGAGTGACAGGTGCAAACATACAGCGTGAGGGTTCGCTGGTTTTCTTTGGATCTTCCATTGATATCACAGAAGAGACTCATGCGTTAAAGCAAGCACACGAGTTTTCTGATCTTATTGAGCTTGTATCTAACTCAGGTGGTATTGGTCTAATCGAATTCTTCCCAGATTCACGTACATTCAAATGTAATGCTGAAGTCTCTAACCGCCTGGGTCTAGGTCATACCGATGAAGAACGCGACATAGAGCTCTTCTATGCATACCAAACGGATGAGACCCGTGCTCTGTTTTTAACCCCTAAAAAGGCCATGGACGAGTCACAAAATGGCGAGCTGCAATCTTTTGTGCATCCTTTTTACCTTGCTAATGGTGAGCTGCACTACATGAGAGTATCTCGCGTAAAGCGAGATGCAGATGGTCGCACAAGTTTCTTGGGCCTTTCCCTGGATATAACTGATGAGGTGCAGGCTAGGGAACAGGCTGAACAGCAGGCCGATCAGCTTCAGCAGGCATTAACAAAACTAGTGCAAGAGCAGGATCGTCAAGCACAGATGTATGCTGTGATTGGGCATGAGCTACGTACCCCAACGGCATCTTTGAAGATGATTCTCGACGATGCGCAGCAGGGCGATGGTCAGATTAACACAGCGCTATTCTCTTCCACCATCGATCAACTCTTGGGTGTAATCGATACGCTTCGTACCGTTGCGCAGCCTGAGAAGATGAGCCAAGCAAGTATTAATTCTGTTGTACTTGCAGACCTTCTGAATGATCAGTTACAGATATTAACCCCAATCGCTAAACAGAGCGGCGTAACCCTTAAGGTTGGCTTCGATGGGTTAACCTCCGAACGAATAGATATCGAGGCGCATCTGCTAAAACAGCTGGTCTCTAACTTGACTAAAAATGCGATTATCCACTCGAAAGGGAGTGAGGTTCGCATAGAGGCTGAGGCCATTGTTAATGACGGAGTTAAGTCTGTCACCCTTGTGGTTGCTGATAATGGTGTGGGTATCCCTGCAGAGCAGATTGAGAATCTATTTAGTGCATTTTCGCGCGGCTCTAGTGATGCAGAAGGTACTGGTCTTGGGCTCTATGTCTGTCGTGAAATTGCAGCAGCCATGGGTGGGGATCTTACCTACGAACCCGGATTAGAGGGTGGGTCCCGTTTTGTGTTGCGCTTTGACGCAAAGCTTTCAAAGCTTGCCACTGATACTGATACTGATACTGATACTGATACTGATACTGATACTGATGCTGATACTGAGGCGCTGCGCGGACTCGCTGTTCTATTGGCTGAGGATAACCCAACTATACAAATGCTGACCAAACGTATGTTGGAGCAGAAGGGTGCACACCCAGTCGTGGCTAATAATGGCGAAGAGGCGCTGCTCAAAGTACAAGAGCAGAGTTTCGACCTGATTCTCTCCGATATATTCATGCCGAAAATGAATGGTTATAAATTTGTTGAAGGACTTCGTCAGCAGGGCATAGATACCCCAGTCATCGGTTTAACCGCCGCAACCATCGGTGAAGAGACCGATAAAATGCTAGCTGCAGGTGCCAATGCAGTATTATCGAAACCGGTCAATATCAAAGAGCTCACTAAGCTGGTAGCGAGCTTTAAAGTGTAGGCGCGAATTCCCTCAAAGAGGGAAGCCGCGATAATAAAGCCTTATGTTGGCACGAAGCTTGCTTAACTCACTGTGTAGTAATCTCTTTGCGGCGTCACACCGCGTGAATGCGCTCGTACACAGGTTGCAGTCAGGTTAAATACAAAGTCACTCAGTTTGAGAGTTAAAATGTTAGAAAAAATCTCCCATCAACATGAGCTAAGAACTTGGGCAGGTTTGAAGGCTGCCAAAGCACTTACTTTGGTTCTGCTGCCAGCTTACGTGCTTTCTATGTACCGTAATCTCATCGTGGAGTTAAATCTAGTTACTGCGGTTTACTACACAGCACTTATTCTGTTTCTTGCAGCGATGGGGTGGTTTCAAAAAGTAAGACCGAATCTGCGTTTAGCGGCTGTTTCGATGGTTATTTTGTTGATTGCCCTTGGTGTTCTTTTCCGCAATCAGGATCTAGGATTTGCGCAAACCTTTGGTGTACTTGGTGCCTCTGTTTTGCCGCTCTATTTTAATCGTCGAATAGCCCCCTATTTGGCGATGCTACCGATACTAGGATTAGGTGGAGTGGCATTTTTAGCAACGGATGCACCGACATTAATCATTATTATTATCACCTCTGGAAGTTTGGCCGTTGTCTATGTTGTGACCAGTACCTTTTGTTATGTCATTGGACATACAGAGGAGCAGCGTGATGTTGCTGAGAGCGCGCTCAACCTATCGCTGGAAAAAGAGCGCCTTCTTGATCTCTCCTATTCTGTCATGGATCTCGCTGTTGCTGAGCTGGATGTGGAGAGTGAAAGGCTTAGATTAATTGCTGGCCAGAGTCCGAATAAGACTCTTTTCGATCAGGGCGCTAATTTTTGGGACTTCTACAATTCAGTGTATGGGGAAGGCTCTGCACAGAAAATTAGAGATCTATTCAATACACCGGGTCAGTCGTTAGTTCTTCGTGCGAACGTCAATGGTGAGCCTGATCACTGGGCTAAAGTTGGTTTACGGAAGAGTATCAGCGTGATGGAAAATCTTACCGTTCTATTTATAGAATCATTGTCGATGAGTTGGTCGCTGCTAAAGAGCAGGGTGAGCAGAGAGGGGCGGAATTACAATCACTGCTTGATCGTCAAAAGCAGATGTATGCCGTGATTGGGCACGAATTAAGGACCCCGGCTGCTAGTTTGCAGATGATCTTGGATACGCAAGATGAACAAGAGGAGCTTAACAAAGCGCTGATACAAGCTAATTTGCAGCAGCTTATATCAGTTATCGATACGCTGCGTGCAGTGGCGCAGCCAGAAAAGAGTGTAAAAGGGATCTACTACGATGTCTTAATGGATGAGTTGCTAGCGCATCAGTTAGAGAACTTTGAACCCATGGCTCAACAAACTAAGGTAAGGCTGCATGAGGATTTTGAGGGCCTAACAGTTCACCCTGTGCGTATTCAGAGCACCTTAGTTCGACAGGTTGTCTCTAATCTCATAAAGAATGCACTAATCCACTCCGGGGCCTCTGACATCACTCTGCAGGCTCGCGCAGAGCTGTTACCAGAGCGTAAAAAGCATCTCTTGATTCGAGTGTTGGATAATGGTTCGGGCATTCCGCAAGAGACCCTAGAAACATTGTTCAAACCTTTCGCTAGGGGTGCTACCCATGCCGATGGCACAGGCTTGGGGCTCTATATTTGTAAAGATTTGATCGAAAATATGGGTGGGACGCTGCGTTACTTGGATAACCCTGGTGGAGGTTCCTGTTTTGAGATCGACCTAACAGTTGATCTTGCTGATGAATCGGCAAATGAAGTCATCGATGAAGAGACCCCTTTGCTGGCGGGTAAAAGTATCCTTCTTGTTGAAGACAACAAAACACTGCAGCTCCTCACAGAGAAACTACTCACTAAACAGGGTGCTAGAGTCGAGGTTGCAGACCAGGGATTGGATGGACTGGTGAAATATCAAGCGGGGCAATTTGATTTGATTCTCTCTGACATATTTATGCCGGAGATGAACGGCTATGAGTTTGTCTCGGAGCTTCGTAAACGCGATTGCCGTTTGCCCATTATTGGACTTACAGCAGCTACCATCGGCGAAGAGACGGAGCAGATGCTTGCTGCAGGCGCAGATGTCGTTATGTCAAAACCGATGAACATCAAAGAAGTTTGCAAATGGCTGGCCAACTTTAGTAGGTAAAAATATAAGTAGCACATTCTCGCTTTAGGTGAGTGCGCCGCTGAGTGAATAATAGAAAAGCTAGCAAATCCGGTTTTGCGCTTAGCGTTTAGGTCCTGTTATATTCACCGCCTATAACTTCTCCCTTCAGACGACAACTTAAGTGACAATCGAGTGACTGAAATTACCCGTGAGCCGATGCATCGGCGCCTAATTGACCTGCAGGGCTATCTCAGAAGTGATGGGCTCTGGGAGGTTGAAGCTGAGCTTCAAGATACTAAAACCTACGAGATCGACTTGATGGAGCGTGGCAGGGTGCCAGTTGGTGGTTTTCTGCACCACATGCGTTTCGTACTTGTTGTTAATGAGTCGCTAGAGATTATTGATACGCGTGCAGAAATGTTGGCAACGCCATACCCAGATTGCAACGGTGCCCAACGCCAATACAAAGAGCTTATAGGGCTGCGTATTCGCTCTGGTTGGCTCGAAGAGGCTAAGCAGGTGATAGGTAAGCAGACCGGTTGTACGCACCTGACAGAACTCCTTCCTGCTATGGCGACTGCGGTTATTCAAACGATTCGCGGTTACCAAATCCAGCAGGACAGAGAAAATAAAATGGCTCGAAAGGGCAAAGAGTTGATGCTCAATAGCTGTTATGGCTTCCGTCATGGCGGAAGAGCACAGATTGCTCTATGGCCTGATGAAGAGCAGTAATTTATAGACTGAAGTTCATCACGCCCCTATAATTCGCGCCTCTTTTCGCCAGGTTTTTCGATCTGGTGCCGTTGATTTAATGACGCTTAGCGTCGGAACACCACTTTGATTACTGCTGCTAACATCACCATGCAATTTGGCCCTGAGCCACTGTTTGAAAATATCTCTGCAAAATTTGGTAATGGTCACCGTTTTGGTTTGATCGGTGCTAATGGTTGCGGAAAGTCGACCTTCATGAAAATCCTCAGCGGTGCCTTGGCGCCAAGCTCTGGCAACGTCTCTTACTCGCCGGGTTGTACTCTGGGTACGCTGAGTCAGGACCAGTTCGCTTTTGAGCAGTTCACGGTTGTGGATGCAGTCATTCAGGGTAATAAAGAGCTTTGGCGCGTTAAACAGGAGCGTGACCGTATCTACTCACTTCCAGAGATGAGTGAAGAGGAGGGGATGGAAGTTGCGCATCTTGAGGTTGAGTTTGCCGAGCTTGATGGTTACACAGCAGAGAGTCGTGCAGGTGAGATTCTGCTCGAGGCGGGTATTCCAGAGGAGTACCACTTCGGTTTGATGTCGCAGGTAGCGCCCGGTCTTAAGGTGCGTGTGTTGCTTGCACAGGCGCTATTTTCAGATCCTGATGTGTTGCTCCTCGATGAGCCAACCAACAACTTGGATATCGATACCATTAGCTGGTTGGCTGATGTACTGAATCAACGTAAATGTACGATGGTGATCATCTCTCACGACCGCCACTTCCTAAACTCTGTTTGTACGCACATGGCCGATATCGACTATGGTGAGTTGCGTATCTACCCAGGTAACTACGACGCTTATGTGAAGGCGTCAACTCTGGTGCAGGAGCAGTTGCTTAGCGAGAATGCGAAGAAGAGCGCTGAGATTGAAGAGCTACAGGATTTCGTTAACCGTTTTGGTGCTAACGCTTCTAAAGCTAAGCAGGCGAGCTCGCGAGCTAAACGTATGGAGAAGATTGAACTGGCTGAGGTGAAAGCTTCAAGTCGTCGCTACCCATCCCTGCGTTACAAGCAGTCTAAGAAGTTACATCGACAGGCGTTGGTGTTAGAGGGGTTAACCCACGGCTTTGAAGAGGAGCCTTTATTCAATGAGATCGATATGATCCTTGAGGCGGGATCGCGTATGGCGGTAATCGGTGAAAACGGTGCCGGTAAGAGTACTTTCCTACGTTGTTTGGTAAATCAGATTGCACCCCAGGCTGGCGTTATTAAGTGGTCTGAAAATGCGGTTTTTGGCTACTGTCCGCAGGATACTGGGCCAGAGTTTGATAATGACATGACTCTGTTTGAGTGGATGTCACAGTGGCGCACACCTAAGCATGATGACCTTGCTGTGCGTGGTTTCTTGGGGCGTATACTTTTCACAGCTGATGACATGAACAAAAAAGTACGTGTCTGCTCCGGTGGTGAGAAGAACCGTCTCCTGTTTGCTAAGCTGATGATGATGGAGATTAACGTTCTTATCATGGATGAGCCGACCAACCACTTGGATATGGAGTCCATCGAAGCGCTAAACAAAGCGCTGTTAGGTTGGGATGGTACGCTGATCTTCGTGAGCCACGACCGTGAGTTTGTCTCCTCTTTGGCGACCCGTGTTCTGGAGATTAAATCTGATCGAGTTGTCGATTTCCAAGGCACCTATGAGGATTACCTTACGGATCAGGCACGCAACGCGAAAGTCGCTTAATGCTGATTTGAGAATAAAAAAAAACGGACCTTTGAGGTCCGTTTTTTGTTTGGGTCTGCTTACTTGTTCAAGCCAAGAATGCGGATAGCGTTCTCTTTCATGATTAGAGGTTTAACTTCCTCTTTCACATCGAGCTTGTTGAAGTCTTCAATCCAGCGATCTGGTGTGATCACTGGCCAGTCAGATCCAAAGAGCATCTTCTTCTTAAGGATGCTGTTCATGTACTGAAGCAGGATAGGTGAGAAGTACTTCGGAGACCAACCTGAAAGATCCATGTAGACGTTTGGTTTGTGAGTCAGCACTGAAAGCTGCTCCTCCTGCCATGGGAATGCAGGGTGTGCCATAACGATCGGCATGGTTGGGAAGTCAGCAGCTACGTCATCTAGGTAGATTGGCTGTGAGTACTTAAGACGCATGTTCATGCCGCCTGGCGCACCTGCACCTACACCCGTCTGACCCGTGTGGAATAGGGCGATAGCACCCTCTTCAGCGATCGCTTCGTAAAGTACGTACGCAGAACGGTCGTTCGGGTAGAAACCCTGCATGGTCGGGTGGAACTTAAAGCCCTTAACACCGAACTCACGCACTAGGCGACGCGCTTCGCGTGCACCCATGCGGCCTTTAGCAGGGTCGATCGATGCGAATGGGATAAGGATGTCGTCGTTCTCTGCACAGATACGCGCAACCTCTTCGTTTTCGTAACGCTTGAAGCCAGTGTTGCGCTCTGCGTCTACTGGAAAGATGACCGATGCGATTTTGCGCTCACGGTAGTAAGCAGCAGTCTCATCAGGAGATGGCATCATGTTGTGGCCAGCTGGGTTCTTGAAGTATTTCGCGAATGCTTCTTGGAACTCAAAGTAACCGTCATCACGCTCACACGAACATGGCTCTTCAGCATGGGTGTGAAAGTCGATGGCAATAATTTCGTCTAGATTAATCAT
Organism: Marinobacterium sp. LSUCC0821; assembly: GCF_012848475.1. Classification (NCBI taxonomy): domain Bacteria; kingdom Pseudomonadati; phylum Pseudomonadota; class Gammaproteobacteria; order Oceanospirillales; family Oceanospirillaceae; genus Marinobacterium; species Marinobacterium sp. LSUCC0821. The sequence continues at coordinate 1,366,697 of NZ_CP051666.1, read as the reverse complement.
TATCTATCCTCTTAAAGTGAAATCACGTGGTCGGCTGGCGACTCAACGTAGAGTGATTCCATGATATCAGCGCGGCGAGACATTACAGCACGCTGGTTAATAGAGCCCTTATCAGTGATCTCGTTACCATCAATCGATGGGAGTTCAGTTAGAATCGTTAGGCGTTTAACGCGAGTCGAACTTCCGGTGCTGGTTGCAGCCATCTGCTCTAGGCGCTCTGCCATCACTTCCTTGACGTGAGACTGAGCAACCAAGGTTTCGTTGTCCATATCTTTACCGCCAGGTACAAGAGCTTGCAGGTGCGCCCAGTCTGGGAAGATCATCGCTGCAATGTAACCACGGTCGCGGCCACAAATGACGGCATCCTGTACGTAAGGTGCGAAATGGTGAATTAGAGAGGCGCGTAGGCTGCCAACACTTACCCATGTACCGGTATCAAGTTTGAAATCTTCAGAGACGCGGCCATCAAATAGCAGGCCACGGTTTGGCTCATTCTCATCGATCCATTTAACTGCATCACCTAGACAGTAGAAGCCCTCTTCATCGTAGGCTTTCTTAGTCTGCTCTTCATTACGCCAGTATCCTGGAGTAATCGTCACCGCTTTTACGCGAATCTCAGTCTTGTCACCGTTAGGGATGAGCTTAAGCGTGATACCAGGTGCAGGGCTGCCAACAACGCCTGATGCAGACTCTTCAACCGAAGCGAATAGTACAGAGGGTGCAGTCTCGGTTGCGCCAAGACCTGTCACCATAGGTACTTTCTTACCTGTGTGTTGAACAGATAGCTCATCTAGTTGATCCCACACGTGCTGAGCTAGGCCTGCACCTGCGAAGAAGAACATCTTAAGGTTTTTGAAGAGTGATTTAGCGATCTCAGGGTTCGCTTTAAGCTCTTTCGCCATCAACTCGTAACCCTTAGGTACGTTGAAGTAGATGGTTGGTGATATCTCTTTTAGATTCTCCATGGTGTGGTGAATCATCTTAGGCACAGGTTTACCTTCGTCAATGTAGAAGGTACCGCCGTTGTAAATCGCCATGCCGATGTTCTGGTTACCACCAAAGGTGTGGTTCCATGGAAGCCAATCAAGAATGACAGGTTTCTCATCTTTCAAGAATGCGTAGACCGAGCGCACCATCTCTTGGTTAGCACAGATCATCTGCTGAGTATTGATAACCGCTTTCGGCATGCCAGTAGAGCCAGAGGTCCAAAGGAACTTAGCAATAGCATCACCTGTAAGCGCTGCGTGGGCGGCATCTGCCTCTGGCGATGCTGCACAGTTAAGCGCTACGCTAAGGTTTGTTACTGTGTAAGTTAGTCCATCTGTCGCGTGATCTGCTGAGCAGGTAAGCACTGGTGCTTTGTCAGCGTTAACGGCATCAATGGCATCACGGTATGGGCCTAGGTTATCGGTAAAGATTAGACCCGGCGTCAATGTGTCAAAGACGTGACGCAGTTTGCCGTAGTCGCTTGAGATCAACGAATAAGCGGTAGAGATTGGCGAGAAAGGTACGCCGATGTACATCGATGCCAAAGCAATCAGTAGGTGCTCTGTTGAGTTACCTGACAGGATAACCACTGGGCGATCGTTGCTCAGGTTCTGTGTCAGCATCCAGCTAGCAATTGAGCGCACGCGCTCCAATGTCTGAGCGAAGGTTAGTGATTCCCACGCTCCACTCTCACCACGCTGGCTGATAAGCACAGTGTCCGGTGTCTCGTTTGCCCAGTGCACAAGTTTGTCAGTCAGTTTGACTGGGTAGTCGCTTAGTGGTTCAGCGCTAGTAACGTATTGCACGCCCTCGGCCGTCTTCTCAATGGTGACGCCGAAGTCGTTGATATTTACTGCATGAAATTCTGTACTCATACTCTTCTCCAAGATCCTAAGGATTCCGTTCCGTTAGGCATCAAATTTGTATTCAGCAATACCGTCAGCTGCTGAGTTAAAGGTCGCAATGCGAGCAGCCACTTGCGGTAACTGATGGGCACTGTAGAACTTAGCCAGAGCAATCATGTTGGTGAAAAACTCTGGGTCTGAATCCAGCGCTGCATCGGCTTTAAGTGCAAGCTCACCCAATTGCCAAGATGTCAGTAGGTAACCAAGTGCATCTAGCATCGGCACGCTACCTGCATTTAGCTGGAGTAGATCTGCATCCTCTTTAATGAGAGCAGGTGTTACTGCTTCAACAGCTGCTACTGCGCCTGCTAGTTCTGAACCTAGTTTTGCCAGTTTACTGTTCGCTTCGAGTGAAGCGGCTACAGCTTTAATATCAGCGAGTAGGTCATTCAGCGCTGCACCCTGGTCACCGCGGATCTTACGGAATAGCAGATCGCTACCCTGAACACCGGTGGTGCCTTCGTAGATGGTTGTGATGCGAGCATCGCGCATATACTGGGCAACGCCTGTCTCTTCTACAAAGCCCATGCCACCAAATACCTGAATACCGGTACCGGTCATTAGGTTGGCTTGTTCAGTCGCAAACGCTTTGAAGATAGGCGTGAGTAATGCGATACGTGATTCAGCAGCGGCTTTCTCTGCTGCATCTGTTGCGTGCTCTGACTTATCAAAAAGTGCCGCAATCAGGTAACCGAGTGAGCGCTGACCTGTTGCGAAAGACTTCATAGTCATCAGCATGCGTGCAACATCTGGGTGCTGAGCGATTGGTACGCGACGCTCGCCAGTAGCGAAGTGGCGACCCTGTGGGCGCTCAAGTGCATACTCTGCAGCTTGCTGGTACGCGATTTGGCTTAGGGCTACACCCTGTACGCCAACCGATAGACGCGCTTCGTTCATTAGAATGAACATTGCCATCAGGCCTTTGTTCTCTGTACCTATCAGTTCACCGAAACAGTTGTCGTTGTCACCGTAGCTCATTGAACAGGTTGGACTGCCGTGCAGACCTGTTTTGTGTTCGATGCCGGTACATAACACATCGTTAAATTCGCCCAGTGAGCCATCATCGTTGATGCGGTATGTTGGAACTGCGAATAGAGAGATGCCGCGGCTTCCCTCAGGAGCATCGGGTGTGCGCGCTAGAACAAAGTGAACCTTGTTCTGAGTCATGTCGTGCTCACCGTAGGTGATGAATATCTTCTGACCTTTGATGAGGTACTGGCCATTCTCTTGTGGAATCGCTTTGGTTTTAAGCTCACCTAGGTCAGTACCTGCGCTTGGCTCAGTTAGAGCCATCGCTGCTGTCCATTCACCGGTGATGAACTTCTCAATGTAGCGCGCTTTCTGCTCTTCTGTACCGAACTTCATTAGGATTTCGCTACAGCCCTGAATCACTGCATGGAACATCACAAATGATAGGTTAGCGCTGTGCCACATCTCGTTGACTGGCTGCGCAATGAACTTAGGAAGCTCTTGGCCACCAAACTCCATTGGTAGGGCAAGGCCCATCCAACCATCCTGTGCGAATTGATCGAACGCCGCTTTCCAGCCTGTCGGCATTGAGACTTTACCGTCCTCAAAACGACAACCTTCGTTATCGCCTACAGCGTTCATTGGCGAAAGTGATTTGCCGGCAAGTTCGCTAGCTGCTTCTAGGATGGCAGCCACTGTGTCTGCATCAAAATCGACTAGCGCTTCGTTACTGTTCAGGCCAGTCTTCTCAACGGCGTGCTGAACAAGAAACTGCATCTCTTTTAGGGGAGCTTGATAATCACTCATCGTTAACTTCCTCTGCTTCTCTACTTATTTAGCGGCCATGCGGATCGCGCCATCAAGACGGATCACTTCACCATTTAGCATCTGGTTCTCAATAATCTGCTGAGCAAGCATAGCAAACTCATCTGGGTTACCAAGACGTGATGGGAAGGGTACAGATGCACCAAGAGCAGCCTGCACCTCTTCTGGTAGCTCATCCATCAATGGTGTGCGGAATAGGCCTGGTGCAACCGTCATAATACGGATGCCAAGTTTTGCAAGCTCGCGTGCAAGTGGTAGCGTCATTGCAGCAACACCCGCTTTAGACGCCGAGTATGCAGCCTGACCAATCTGACCATCAAAGGCAGCAACAGATGCAGTGTTAACAATTACACCGCGCTCGCCTGACTCGCCTGGCTCGTTATTCTGCATAACGTTTGCTGCAAGACGTGCAATATTGAATGTGCCAACTAGGTTGATGTTTACAATGCGCTGGAAGCTTGCAAGATCGTGAGGGCCATCACGGCCAACTAGACGTTTAGCACCGCCAACGCCTGCACAGTGAACAACACCTGCTAGTGCACCAAACTTAGCTGTAGCGGCTTCAATACAGGCTGTCACAGAGGCTTCATCTGAAACGTCAGTTTTGCAAAAGATCGCTGAGTCACCAAGGTCTGCTGCAACTCGGTTACCGCCCGCTTCGTTTATATCAGCAATACATACTTTGCCACCCATCGCACTTAGACGACGTGCAACTGCTTCGCCTAGGCCTGAGCCAGCGCCAGTGACTAGAAATAGTTTGTCCTGAATCTGCATAATTAGCTCCGGCTATTTACTGCTGTGGCTGTTTTTTACGGTTTAGGAACTTCTCAAGACGTGCAACTACATCTGGGTGAGTCTGTGTGATACCACAAAGAAGAGACTCAGTGTACATGCCATCGTCGTGTGACATGCTGTCGATGTGACGAAGGCCTGTAGTCATGGCCCAGTTAGAGTATGGAGAGTTTGTCGCGATGTGCTCAGCAAGTTCAGTCGCTTTAGCAAGAGCCTGACCGTTCTCTACCACGTAGTGTGAAAGACCTAGGCGGTAACCCTCTTCAGAGTCTACGTCACGACCCGTTAGCATCATCTCAGTCATGCGGCCAGCGCCGATTACGCGTGCAACGTTACGTGATGCACCACCACCAACGAAGATACCGTGACGACCTTCTGGTAGACGGTAGTAAGTGCCTTTTTCAGATACGCGAACGTGCGCACAAGTCGCTAGCTCAAGACCGCCACCAATAACAGCGCCCTGCATTGCAGCAACCACTGGCAGACCCGAGTTCTGAATGTGACCGAAAGTGCGGTGCCACATGTTTGAGTGCTTAACAACATCAAGACCCTGGCGCGCTTTGTGCTCAGCTAGGTCTAGACCAGAACAGAACTCTGGGCCCTCGCCAGAGAAGATAACTACACGCACATCTTCAGGCATAGTGATAAACACCTGTTCGATCTCTAGACAAAGTTCGTCATTGATCGCGTTTTTCTTTTCAGGACGGTTTAGGTGAAGGTGACCGATACCGTTGTTAACGTCGAACTTGATGTATTTGTAGTTGCTCATGAGAGGCCTCTTTCTGTTGGTGCGCACATCGGCACAATGTCTGTTTAATATTTGTTTATCATATAAACAATTAAGCTACCTATCAATTAAAGTTTGTTATCAAAACTGTTTAGATGATAAACAATTTTTTATCGCCATTTTGTGGTTAGTTTTAAATTGTTGTGGTCTACTACAGTTTAAATATATGTATTTATTGGGCTCTGTTTATAGATGGATATAGATAGGGCCTAGATTTGGATTGTGTGATGAGTAAGAAGAGACAAAAGGATTCAGTTGATATCGGTATCTTGGGAGACCTTTTAGGTTACCGTTTGCGCCGAGCTCAATTGGCTTTTTTTAGTGCGTTCTCAGAAACCTGCGCAGAGCTGGGGGTAAGTCCTGGTCTATTTGCTGTTATCGAGATCGTGCATCGTAATCCTGGTCTTACTCAAACCGCTGTTGCTAAAAGCCTAGGTACAGACCGATCTGCAATGGTTGCCGCAGTCGATAAGCTGGAGCGCCTAGAGCTCATTGAACGCTGTGCAGCAAAGAATGATCGCCGCTCCTATGCGTTGCAGTTAACCGAGAAGGGTGCACAGTGGTATGTAGAGGCAGAGCGTCGTCTCTACGAGCACGAGCAAGAGTTTTATGACCTGCTTAAGCCGGGCGAGCGAGAGCAGCTTCTCGATATGCTGGCGCGTCTTGCTGAACGACCAAGTAAGATTAAATAGCCTCAGCGGGGCTGGGAATGGCTGAGTTAGAGCATGGCTGAGTTAAATGCAAACATCCCTCAATTCGGTCTCTACGGCGAGGCAGTTGTTGATGACCCCGCCCTCGTTCATATTGAAAATATCGCTAGTCGAAGTCGTGAGAATGGATGGCTAATTAAGCCCCACCGGCACGGTCGTATGTTTCAACTGCTGTTTGTTTTTGACGGACATCTCGATATCACTATTGATGAGGAGTACTCATCGCTCAAAGCACCTTGTGTTATCACGCTGCCCGCCGGTGTTGTGCATGGCTTTAAATTCTCTCCTGAAACTGAGGGTGCTGTTCTCACCTTGGCGGAACCTCTGCTCACCAATGAGTCCTATATCCGGTGTGAACCCTATTTTGGGCCACTGTTCGCTAAGGCACGTCTCTTCAGTTTGGAGGGGCGGAGTGTTGTGCAGGAGATGTTGGCTGGTTATCTAAAACAGATCGAAGCGGAACTGCGAGCTGTCCATTTGGGCCATAAACTGATTACTGAGTGGCTATCCCGCTCTGTTTTGATGTTGCTACGCCGGCTGATGCTCGAAAGTGAGGAGCAGGGCGTTGAGGTCTCAACGACGCCTGTTGTTCAATACCGCAAATTGATTGAGTCGCATCTTTTACAGCACTGGAGTGTTGAACAGTACGCTGATGCACTATCGATCTCCGCGGACCACTTAAACCGTTTATGCAAGGCAGAGGTGGGTAAGACGGCTAAGGCGATAGTGCAAGAGCGTCTTCTATTGGAGGCTAAACGTCGACTCATCTACACCCGTGGGAGTGTTGAGGAGCTCGCATTTGGTCTAGGTTTTAAAGATGCTGCCTACTTCTCTCGTTTCTTCAAACAGGCGACAGGTGAGACGCCTGCTAGCTTTCGTAAGAACAATAATTTCGATACGTACTAATCTTTGTATATCGGAAAAGTACAATAATTCATTGAAAAACTTCCTGTTGTGACTTTCCTATTCAGTTGATACTTGTTCGACTAAAAGAACATATCAAAGGTTTCACGATGAAAACGATTAAGACACAGGTTGCAATTATTGGTGCTGGCCCATCAGGTCTGTTGCTAGGCCAACTGCTTCACAAGAAAGGTATTTCGAACGTTATCCTTGAACGAGTGACAGGTGATTACGTGTTGGGCCGTATTCGTGCCGGTATCCTTGAGCAAGGTTTTGCTGACCTTGTTCGTGAAGCGGGTGTTGCTGAAAACATGGACAAGTGCGGCCATGTACATGAAGGTGTCGTGATCGCTGTGAATGGTGAAAATCACCGTATCGACCTCAAGGGTCTTACTGGTGGTGATGTCGTTGTATGTTATGGCCAGGTAGATATCACGCAGGATCTTATGGAAGCGCGTGAAGCTACAGAAGGTTTGGATACCTACTACGAAGCGTCTGATGTGCAACCGCACGATGTTAAGAGCGATACCCCATACATCACCTTTACTCACGGTGGTGAGGAGTACCGTCTAGATTGTGACTTCATTGCAGGTTGTGATGGTTTCCATGGTGTTTCTCGTCAGACTATCCCTGAAGAGCTACGTACTGAGCACGAGCGTGTATACCCATTCGGTTGGTTGGGTCTGCTGGCAGATGTGCCGCCTTGTCATGATGAGTTGATCTACGCGAAATCAGAGCGTGGCTTTGCACTTGCATCGCAGCGTTCACCAACGCGTTCACGTTACTACATTCAGGTTCCGCTCACTGACAAAGTTGAAGATTGGTCAGATGAGGCGTTCTGGGAAGAGTTGAAGAAGCGTCTTCCAGCTGAAGCTGCAGCGAATGTGGTGACTGGTCCTGCGCTTGAGAAGTCGATCGCGCCACTGCGTTCATTCGTATGTGAGCCTATGCAGTACGGTAATCTTTTCCTGGTCGGTGATGCTGCACACATCGTGCCACCAACAGGGGCAAAAGGGCTTAACCTTGCGGCGTCTGATGTGGCGACCCTCTACAAGATTATGACCAAGGTGTACGAAACAGGTAACCGTAAGTACATCGAACAGTACTCTGAAATCGCACTACGACGTGTATGGCACGGTGAGCGTTTCAGCTGGATGATGACCAATATGCTCCACGATTTCGGCACTGAGGTGGCGGATGCTGGTACTGATCCAGAGATGCGTCAGCGCTTCATGGATTCAGAACTTAGCTACTTCATGAACTATGAAAATGGTCGCCGCGTCATTGCAGAGCAGTACGTTGGTCTTCCATATGAAGAGGTTAAAGAGTAACTTCTAACCATCTGCTTAAAACGCCATGCTGCTTGGTTGCAGCGTGGCGTTTTTGTTTTTACCCCATGTTAAGAGCTTCAAGGAATGAAACGACTTCTTTCAATCGCACCTGAGTGGATTGTCCTTTTTGCCGGAATCGTCGCGGCTTTTCATGTCGGCAAACTAGCGCCTGCTATTCCTGTACTGCAGGCCGAGATGGGTATATCGCTGGTAGAGGGTGGTTTGCTTCTCTCTTTGGTGCAATTTGTCGGGATGAGTAGTGGAGTGTTTTGGGGCTTTGCAGTTGGGCGTATTGGTTTGCGTCGATCTGTACTCATGGGGCTTTCACTATTAACAGTTGTCAGTCTGCTCGGTGGGTTTGCACAGAGCGCAGCCCAACTTCTGCTATTGCGTGCATTGGAAGGGATGGGATTTGTACTGGTTGCGCTATCAGGGCCTGGATTGATGCGTGCCATCGTACCGCCAGAACGTCTCAACTTGAGCATCGGTTGGTGGGGTACATTTATGGGGCTTGGTGCCGGCAGTGCAATGTTCCTAGGGCCTCTATTTATGGAACAGCTAAGCTGGCATGGCTGGTGGTGGAGCAGTGCTCTACTAACTTTGGGCACTCTATTTGTCGTTATAGCTGTGATTGATGGTTCTGTAGATCAGCAGGGCGCGGTGGCTAAGACACCCCTGTTAGCTAGTCTCTCCGATAATCTCTCACAGGTACTGCGAAAAGAGGGGCCCTGGCTGGTAGCGGTAATGTTTGCAGCTTATTCAGGGCAGTGGTTGGCTGTGATTGGATTTCTACCAACCATCTATACCAATGCAGGTATCTCAGGTTTTATCGTAGCTCTGTTAACCGCGTTGGTTGCCCTCGTTAATGCTGGCGGGAATGTGATGGGTGGGCGACTGCTTCATAAAGGATTAAGTGCTGAGAGACTGCTCATTATTGTGTTCGGCCTGATGGGCTTAATGACTTGGATAACCTACTCAACGCTTTTTGCAGAGTTCATTTGGCTGCAAATTTTAGCGGTCATGCTCTTCTCTGCTGTCGGGGGGATTATCCCAGCGGTATTGTTTGCTGTTGCAGTTCAACGTGCACCCCGACCTGATCTGGTGCCTACTACCATCGGCTGGGTACAGCAGATGTCCGCCTTAGGCCAGTTGAGTACGCCACCGCTATTTGCATGGGTAGCTGTGCAGGTGGGCGGTTGGAGCTTCACTTGGTGGATGACAGTCTCATTGTCACTCTTGGGTGTGGTCCTGGCTGTTAGGCTCTCCTCACTCTCTCGCTAGATTTTTGCAGGAAAGTAGGTGTCACCCAGACAAAAAGAAGCCCTCGATGAGAGGGCTTTTTCCTATGGATGCTGTGGTTTTAGAGCTTCCAGCTGGGATCTTTCTGATCGATTAAGCGCATTAAAGCTGGCCACTCTGGGTGACGAACTTTTGCATTGGCCTGCGCATCACCCCCTTCAAACTGCTGGCGAGTTTTACGCATAATCTCTTCAGGGATTAGATTGAGTTTATCTGCTGCCATCGCTTTGAGTTGTACTTCCGCATTGCGAATAAATGCGTAGTGACGAACAAACGCCCAGGTTGCTGTAGGTCCGGCAGTCAGCAGGCCGTGGTTTTTCAATACTAATGTATGGTTGGTTTCGCCAAGTGCAGCTTGCAGGCGAGGGCCCTCTGATCCATCCAGTACGATCCCTTCGAAATCATGGTAAGCGGTGCGTTCGAAGAATTGGCACCCCTCTTGAGTCACAGGTATCAGTGGTGAGTCAATTGCACAGAGCGCCTGCGAGATAGGCTCATGCGTATGCAGGATACAGTGCAGATCTGGGCGTGCTTTGTGAATCGTAGAGTGGATGGTATATCCCGCTTTGTTCACATTCCATTCGCTCTCTGAAAGTGGGTTGCCATCAATATCTATTTTGATGAGATCCGTGGCACGCATCTCATCATAGCGAACGCCGAATGGGTTGATTAGGAACTCATCCGTACCAGGAATGCGGAGGCTGATGTGGTTATAAACAATAAATGTCCAGCCAAAGTGGTCCACCATGCGGTAGGTTGCAGCTAGTTCAAGGCGCGCTTGCCACTCATTATCACTCATCCCTGCAGGGGCTGGCGGAAGTTCGACTTGAAAACGTGGATCCGTCATCTTGGGTATTTCCTAATTTTTATATGTTTCTTATTTAAGAGATCTTATCAACATTAGAGATCAGTTTGTGCAGTGTTTTATTGAATGCATCAAGTTCGCTCTCTTCAATGCCGTCGGTCACTCGCTCATGGCGACGTTTTACGACATTTATAAACTGACTATGAATTTGCCAGCCCTGCTCGGTGAGTTCCCAACGCTTCTGCTTCCCTTCCGGTTTATCGGTCGACCCTCTAATCGAGCCGGCACTCTCAAGTTTGGTAATGGCTCGGCTTACCGCGCCTTTATCAATGGAAATTAAGGCGCCAATATCAGCAGCTTTGTGCAGAGGGTGACTCGCTATGGCAGCCAAGACGCGAATCTCAACTGTACCCACACCAAAGATGGTTAGGTACTCATTGGAGGATAGCGCCATTATCCGGTTGTGGAATACTGTCGCTAGATGTTGGGTGTAGTGCTCATAATCGATCACTTCAACATCGTTACGCAGGGCGGTAATTTTCATCATGCTGGTTGCGGTCTCTCACCCATCACTGTGGTGCGGTGCAGTTCGCGACGGAAACCGTCGTAGTCGTTAAATGCTCGGTGCAAGCAGATACGGTTATCCCATATCGCGACGGTGTCATTCTCCCAGCGTAGGCGGCAAGCGAAGAACTCTTGAGTTGCATGAGCATGAAGAAACTCTAGAAGAGGCTTGGACTCTCGGCGCTCCATTCCTTCAATATTTACTGCATAGACTCCATCTACGTAGAGCGAGAGCTGGCCAGATTCCGGATGTTTACGCACTAGCGGGTGGAAGTTGCCTTTGAGCATCTTCTCGACATCAAGTTCTAGCTCGATATCGGTCATCGTTTTCCCGTTGTTGGTCTGCTCTATAGAGTCTTTAATTCCAGCGATGATTCGCTCGGCAGCCATATGTACCTTAAGTGGTTTTAACATCTCGCGCATCGTTGGCGAGAGACTTTCATAGGCCATAACCGCGTTGTACCAGATTGTATCGCCGCCATAAGGAGGAATATCAACGCCGTGGAGTACGCTTACTGATGGTGGGCGCTCTAAGAATGCAGAGTCAGTGTGGTGGCCGCCGCCAAAGATGATTTTTGACTTAGTCTCAGCTTCCTTCAGAACTGGTTGTACATCAGGGAAGCCAGGAAGTCCTTTGGTGTATGCATCGGTACCCAGTTCGCCAAAGCGTTTAGTGAAGGCGAGTTGATCGGCTGGCGTTAAATTCTGTTTACGGAGGAACAGCATTTTGTGGTGCCAAAGCGCCTCTTTTAGCTCTTCAAAGGCGTCGTCATCAAGATCTTTAAGTTGAACATTAAGTACCTCAGCACCCATAGAGGATGCAAGCGGCAGGGTTTTAATCTGCTGGCCAGTAAAAGGTGTGTTGCGGTATGGCTGTTCAAGATGAACCTGATCGGTCTCTAGTGACATTTTTCTATCCTCTGTAAAGAGTCGCTTTATTATGATTTCGAGATAGTACTCCTCAAAAGGTTGACTGGTCAACTTTTGATAAGGGGCTTCGACCAGAGCTATTCCACCCGGGGCCACCTACCCGGGGTCACGCCTACCCGGGGTCACGCCTACCCGGGGTCATACCCGGGGTCAGAGTAGTCTTATTAGACTACTCTGACCCCGATGCAGTTGGTGCAAAGCAAAAAAAAGCCCAGAGGAGTTTTAATTCTCTGGGCTAGCAGGTATCTGAAATACGATGCTTTTAAAGGTCTGGACAAACTATGCTAAATCCAGATGTCCTCAATCTACTTAAAAAAGAGATGGATTGCAATAATTTCATTAAATGAAAATTATGCAAAAAACTGTAATTTATGGAATTTTTTGGATTTATGGGGTCAGAGTAGTCTAATAAGACTACTCTGACCCCAGGTGGAAGACCCCGAGTGGATGAGCCTGTTATCGTGTTTTTAGTGAGAGAAAGCCCTTTATAAAGAGGTCTGCTCTGGATATAAAAACTGCGAGCAGAATCAAAGTACAACCGAGAAGTTGAGATGCCGCCATTGTTTCATCCAGCCATATCATGCCAAGGATCGCCACCCAGACTGGCTCCATTGTGAGGATCAGTGCCCCTCTACTAGCAGGACCCAGTTTTAGTGAGTAGGTCTGAACAAAAAAGCGAAGACTGGTGCCAATTAAGACACTCGCTATAAACCAACCTAGAATTGATACCTCTGCGTTTATGCTCCAACTTTCGATTAGAAATGAAACCGGCAAAAGAGTGGCGCCGGCTGTCATAAGTTGAACTGATGTGAGAGCCTTTAGAGGTGTTCGGCCGGCTGCTCGGCTGTTGATGTTAAGGTAGATTGCAAAGGAGAGGGCCGAAGCTAGATAGTACAACTCACCCAATCCAAACACGAAATCAGAGGTTAAGGTTAGAAACCCTGCGCCAATAACAGCAACGGGAACTGCATACCAAGCAAGGCGTGAGGGGTGATCGCCAAATAGGGGCGACAACAAGGGTGCGAAGATAGCACCTAAGCTGGTTAGAAATGAACCAATACCAATATGGCTGCCATGGAATAGCCCCAAAATCCAAAACCCTAACCCCGCAGCAAATACCACGCCTACCAAGGTGACCCGTGTAAGATCACGGAGTGTGAAAAGTAACAACTCACTGCGAGCAAATAGGGCAATTAAAAGTCCTGCCAGCATAAATCGACAACCCATAAATAGAATGGGTTCAATACCTAGCAGTACCTCTTTAGAGAATATCCAGCTAATGGCTGCCAAAAGTGAGGCAAGAAGCATGAGTAGATCTGATTTTAGGTATTGGTTAGTCAAGGTTTGGTCTCGTGAGTGTGAGTCGATAGCATAAACAAAAAAGACGACCCGAGGGTCGTCTTTTTATTGCGCTAATGAAGATTACTTCATTGTAGGCATTGTGAACTCTGGGCCTGCGCTTAGGCCGGTTGGCCAGCGTGCAGTGATCGTCTTCATGCGAGTGTAGAAGCGAACGCCATCTGGACCGTGCATGTGTAGTGGGCCGAATAGTGAACGTTTCCAGCCGCCGAAGCTGTGGAAGGCCATTGGTACTGGGATTGGCACGTTTACACCAACCATGCCGACCTGCACGTTTTCACAGAAGTTGCGAGCAGTGTCACCGTCACGTGTGAAGATAGCAGTACCGTTACCGTACTCGTGATCGTTGATCAGTTTAAGAGCTTCTTCGTAGCTGTTCACACGAACAACCGCTAGTACTGGGCCAAAGATCTCTTCGTTGTAGATACGCATGCCAGGCTTAACGTTATCGAACAGCGTTGGGCCAACGAAGTAGCCATTGTCGTGATCAACAACTTTGAAGTTACGGCCATCAACAACAAGCGTTGCACCCTCCTCTACACCTGAATCGATGTAACCCAATACTTTGTCAGCGTGTACACGGCTAACTAGAGGGCCCATGTGTGGCTCTGGTGAAGACATACCGTTGCCTACAGACATCTTCTCGATCTCTGCAGTCATATCTTTGATAAGGTGGTCAGCAACCGCGTCGCCCACACATACAGCTACAGAAATAGCCATACAGCGCTCGCCTGCAGAACCGTATGCGGCACCCATTAGAGAGCTAACAACCTGTGATGGTTCAGCATCTGGCATTACGATCATGTGGTTCTTAGCGCCGCCAAGAGCCTGAACACGTTTGCCGTGTGCACTTGCAGTTGAGTAGATGTACTCAGCGATTGGCGTAGAGCCTACGAAGCTAACGGCCTGTACTGCTTCATCAGTAAGAAGAACGTCTACTGCCTCTTTGTCACCGTTTACGATGTTGAATACACCGTCTGGAAGACCCGCTTCAGTTAGAAGCTCAGCAAGACGCATAGTGGTAGTAGGATCTTTTTCAGATGGTTTCATTACGAAGGTGTTACCGCAAGCGATAGCGACTGGGAACATCCACATTGGAACCATTGCTGGGAAGTTGAATGGGCTGATACCCGCACACACACCCATCGGCATCATCTGGCTGTAGCTGTCTACGCCACGACCTACGTTTAGGCTGTGCTCGCCTTTCTGAAGGTGAGGGATACCACAAGCAAACTCAACAACTTCAAGACCGCGAGTTAGCTCGCCTTTAGCGTCAGAGAAGACTTTGCCGTGCTCAGAGACGATTAGCTCAGCAAGTTCGTCAGCGTTTGCTTCGATCAGCTCTTTGAATTTGAACATGATACGTGCGCGGTTAAGTGGAGTTACTTTGCTCCAGGTTTTGAACGCTTCTTGAGCATTGGCAATCGCTGCGCGAGTCTCATCTGCAGTTGATAGCGCAACCTCTTTAGATTGTGCACCAGTAGCTGGGTTGTATACAGGTGCTGTACGACCTGAGTTTGAAGCGACGTGCTGGCCGCCGATGTAGTTACCAACGATAGACATAAGATATCTCCTTATTTGTATGGTGCTATTAGGCCAGATCAAAATTGAAGCAACAAGATAAAATATTTAATGTATGATGTATCAAAATTGATATATCAAACAGGTGAAACCTATGGGGCAAAAAACATTCAACTGGGAAGATGCGCGATACTTCTTAGCCGTTGCGCGAAGTGGTACCTTGGGTCGCGCAGCTGAGCAGCTTAATGTCTCGACCATTACGCTCTCTCGCCACCTCTCTTACTTGCAGCAGAGAACAGGTAGTGCACTCTTTGTTCGACACTCCAAGGGGTTAACTCTAACCGATGAGGGTGGGCGTCTTATGGAGTATCTTGAGCGTGCTGAAGCGGAGATTGAAGCCGCCGGGGAGATCTTTGGCTCTGATTCTAGCTCTGTTACCGGTACGGTGCGAATCGCAGCGCCAGAAGGATTTGCGATTCGAGTCCTGACACCCAAGCTGAGGTTATTGTCGGAGTTACACCCTGACTTACGTGTTGAGATAGTTCCACAGTCACGAGGATTCTCTCTCTCAAGACGTGAGGCGGATATCGCCGTGATGGTAGGTAAGCCTAGTGAGCCGAAGTTGGATGCGCAGAGATTAGGTAGCTATTCCCTAGGGTTGTTTGCATCTCAAGAGTACCTTGATAGGTGGGGCGCACCCGCTTCGATAGAGGAGTTAGGAGCACATCGTCTGGTGGGCTATGTCGAAGATCTGCTCTTTTCAGAGAAGCTCAACATACCTAAGGCTGTTTTTAATGGCTGGCAGTCGCAAACTGCTATCTATTCGCCGATTGGGCAGGTCGAGGCTGTAAAAGCAGGACTTGGTATCGGGATGTTGCATCGTTTTTTGCTGGCGCCCGATCACAATCTAGTGCACCTTCTACCGGAAGCGGATCGTGAGCGTGAGTTCTATCTGGTATACCATCAGAGTACAGAGCGTATTCCACGTATTCGTGCTGCGATCGATTTTCTCTCGCAGTTGACGACTGAGTAAGTGGTCTCAGTATATGTTTGAGTTGCGATTGACTGTTTTTGGAGTCTGATATGAATGATGTGATGATTGTTGGTGCCGGTGCCTTAGGAACCTTTGTGGGGGCTCGCTTGGCTGAGGCGGGCTTCGCCGTTCAGTTGCTCTATCGCTCTGCAAGCAGTGCGCTTAAGGTGAAGCTCGAGGGTGTCACTATAGAGGCTGAGGGCGCCCCGGTTACCGTTTTTCCAGATGCTGTGACTGCCGAGAATGCAACGCCAGCGCGTTATGTCATGGTGTTTACTAAAACCTACCAGAGTGAAGAAGCACTTCGTTCTATATTGCCAGTTCTTCAGAAAGATACCGTGCTGGTCTCATTACAAAACGGTTTGGGTAATGGTGAACGGCTGGCCGGCATTGCGGACCTGCCCGTTGTGCACGGTGTAACTATGATTCCAGCTACCTTGGTGCAACCAGGGTATGTTCGCTCGAAAGGCTTTACTGACACCTGGTTGGGTGCTTTAGATTCGAGTAATCCGTTAGCTGAAAGTGCGGCGCAAACACTGGCCGAGATGCTGGTGAAAGCGCAGATTAGCGCTGAAAAAGTGGCTGATCCGTTGGCGAAAATTTGGCAGAAGGCGTGCTTCAATGTCGCGATGAATGGCATCTGTGCACTCTCGGATGGCGGCCCAGGTCTGGTACACGACACTCCCTACCTAAAGGCGCAGGCCCACGCTTTGGCTGATGAGGCCGCAAGTGTTGCAAAAGCTTTGTCGATAACCATTGACGAAGAGGCGCTTCACAATTTGATTGATACAGCCTGTGCTGCCCATCGTTTCCATCAGCCTTCGATGTTGCAGGATATCCGCGCTCAGCGGCTAACGGAGGTTGACTCATTGAATGGCTTTATCGTGGAACGAGCTCAGGTGCTTAACCTTGCGGTACCGAAAAACGAATTGATGACCGGTCTCTTGTTAGGTCGTCAGTACGCTCCGGAGTTTTGGCAAACGCAGGGTAACTAAACTCGCACTCTGCACAAAAAGGTTACAGTTGTTTCGGGAAGGTGATTATTAGACGCCAGAGGGTGTAGGCAAACAGAGCAGTGGCAACCACGCTCCAAATACCCCCATTCCAGACAAACCACTCTAGCAGTGTCCAACCAAAACAGAAGCCTACTGTGAGATAGCGGCGCAGTGGGCTTTTGAAAAACTCTAGATCTGAATCTTTAATCATTGTTTTGTCTATCTTTGAGGTAAAGTCGAAGTATATCGGCTTTTCAAACGGCGCTACAGTTCGTTGAGCGTATCAAGATAGTTTGCGGCCTGCTGCATTATTGCGGCGCGTTCAGCTTCAGGTTTCTTGTCCCAGTTTCTGTAGACCATGGCCGTGCGAGGATTATTTGCAAAACGCCCTTTATGGCGCTCATGAAAGTGCCAGTAGAGTGAATTGAAAGGGCAGCTTCGATTGCCAGCGCGCAGTTTTACATCATAAAAGCAGCTTTTGCAGTAGTCGCTCATACGGCTGATATATTGGCCAGAACCTGAATAGGGTTTAGACGCGAGCAGGCCGCCATCAGCAAATTGGCTCATGCCACGGGTGTTTGGCATCTCAACCCATTCAATGGCATCTATGTAGACCCCTAGATACCATGCATCGACCTGGTCTGGATCTATGCCGGCGAGTAGGGTGAAGTTGCCTATCACCATCAGGCGCTGAATATGGTGTGCGTAAGCGTAATCTAGCGATTGGCCAAGACTCTGCTCCATACAGCGCATCTTGGTTTTACCACTCCAGAAGTAGTCCGGTAGATCTCTATCAGCCTCAAGGGCGTTGAGGGTTGGATACTCGGGCAGGTTGATCCAGTAGATACCGCGAACAAACTCTCGCCACCCTAATATCTGACGAACAAAACCCTCTATTTGAGCTAGGTCTATCAACTCTGGGTGAGCACGGAACTCCGCTATAGATCGCTCTATTACCTGTGCTGGTGAGATCATTTTAGCGTTTAGCGCAAACGAGAGTCTTGAGTGGTAGAGACTCCATTTATGCTCAGAATTGGCTGTCATTGCATCTTGGAACTGCCCAAACAGGGGTAAGCAGTGGGTGCAGAAAAACTCGAGCAGTTGCAGCGCCTCTTTACGGGAGGTGGGCCAGACCAGCTGATCGCCGATTTCACCAAAATGGCTAATCTTGTGTCGTGCTAACCGCTCTAGTACAACCCGAGTCGATTGGCTGAAGCAGAGCGGTTGAGGGATCTTCTCCAAATCTGCCGCTTTAAGTGCTTTGCGATTTTCACTATCGAAATTCCAGCGCTCGCCTTCGGGCTCACCGTTGTGCATGAGGTAGCCGTAGCGCTGGCGCATGCGGCGATAGAACGCCTCCATCCTAAGAGAGCGTTGCGGCTTAAACTCTTTGCTGATCTCGTCAAAGGGGAGTAGGAAGTGTTCTGTGTCCACCTCACGAAGCCCAACACCTGCAGGCGCTTTAAGATTTCGCAACTGCTCCAAAAGTCGAATCTCATCGGGGCGTTGAAACTCTATCTGTTCAATCTGGTGTTGTTGGCAGAGAGCAAGAATGAGTTGTTCAAGGGATTCGAACTCTGCTGTTTCATCCAGGGTTAGGTGAACAACCTGGTGCCCAGCATCGCTAAGTGCTTCAGCAAAGCGTTGCATCGAAATAAAGAAGGCGACAATTTTCTGCACGTGGTGCTTCACATAGCGTTGCTCTTGATGCAGTTCAGCGATCAAATAGAGGTGGTCGCTGTTTCTCTCTCGGTACCAGCTATGTTGAGCATTGAGTTGGTCACCCAGAATCAGTCGCAGTGTTCTCATCGACTCTTTTTCGCCTCGCGTTTACAGCGTTCAGAACAGTATCGTACCTGAACCCAATCACGAGCCCACTTTTTGCGCCAATTGAAGGGGCGTTGGCAATGTTCACACTCTTTTGATGGGAGCGTCTGTTTATGATGCATCAACGACCTCCCTCTTGCGTGGGCCAGATTGGATCGCCGTAGTAGTCAAACTGATCTGTGCTCTGACAATCCTTATTGCCTTGCCAGGTCTCGATAAATAGGTGTTCGGGATCGTAAATTTCGGTCTGCTTTTCCAGATTAAACTGTCTATGACCTCGAGGGTCTGCTCCGACACCGGCGAGGTACTGCCAATTTCCCCAGTTACTTGCGATATCGAAATCGAGTAACTGTTGTTCAAAATACTCAGCCCCATAGCGCCAATCGATAGCAAGTTCATGCACAAGGCAACTAGCTACAAGTTGGCGAGCACGGTTTGACATATAGCCTGTTGCCTTAAGCTGTTTCATTGCCGCATTAATGATCGGGTAGGGTGTGTGCCCCTCACGCCAAGAGCGAAATCGCTGGGTATAATAACTGGTGAGTGGGTTGCGATTGTGTGGTCCTTTAAATGCGTACAGGCGCTTGCCCCATCGGTGTGCATACCACTGAAAGTACTCACGCCATAGGAGCTCGAATTTAATCCAGTAGGTCGATTCGTTGGCCCCGTTTTGGGATTCATACTCGCGGAGTCTTGCTATGACGCGTCTGCATGAGAGGGCGCCGGTAGCTAACCAAGGGCTTAGTTTTGTTGAACTTGGCCAATCATCGAGAGCGTTTCTGGTCTCTTTGTAACTCAGCGGTGCATCGCTACTCAAATAGCTCTCTAGGTGAGCTAATGCTGCAACTTCGCCCCCGTGAAAACCTTCTGAGGGCTCTACCGGTGTGATTCTATCTTTATGGTAGATAGGTGGTGGCAAGAGAGAGGGTGCACTAATCGGTAGATCGATGGCCAGCTCCTCAACTCGCTTTCTAAATGGCGTAAAACTCTTATCAATATCGGTGATAGCAAAGGGTAGCTGCGCCTCACTAAAGAGTGTGGCTGTCTCAATCACGACTATCTGAAGATGAGGGAAACGTGATGCGATCTCCTTGATCGCCTGTTGTTCATAAATGCCTGTATGCCTTGAGGTGACAATTTTATCGATTGAGTGTTGCTGAACCAGCTGGGTTAGGGACTCTAAGTAGTCGCCTTCAATAGAGTGAAGGCATTGGCCAAGTGTCGATAGCTGTTGGTCGAGCGTCGTGATTGTCTGCTCTAAAAACCTAGCTCGATGTGTGCCCAATTGCTTCTCGCCAAGATGAAAGAAGTGCTCGGTTTTTGGGTCTTGAATGTAGATGCAGTGAAGCTTGGAGTCATCTTCGACCGCTTTGAAAACAGCGTTATCGTCGAGTCGAAGATTATTGCTAAACCAGAGCAGAGAAGATTGGGACACAGGTAATTCCTTAACTATGTCCCTGTTACGGAAAAGTTGGCCGATTCGATCATTCCGGCTGTAGAAGTGCCCCTGTGATCAAACCACGAATGGTTTTAAATACCAGCAGAGCTAGCAACAGTGAAAGCACAGTGAGTGAGAATAGACTGAGCGTGTGGAAGAAGAGAGAGTTACTGTGCAGTAGCATCATCTCAGTACCGATCGTAAAAGCAGCTAAGGGGAATGAGTAGGCCCACCAGCTCACAAAGAATGGCAGTTTTCTAAAGCGCGGTAACTGCACAATCATCAGTAGAATAAGGAAGAGCGATGAGTAGTAGAGAATGTGTGCAAAGTTATCGATGCCACCATTCAGTTTTACATAAGCCACAAATCCGACAGCAGGCGGTGCAATCATTATAAATAGCGTTGGCTGTAAGCGCTCAGGGATAGCATCGTGGAAAATAATTCGGTTGAAGACTAAGGCTTTCAAAATAACCCAGTAGAAGATGCCGACTGAGAAAAAGAACCAACTCACCTCGGTAAAGCCAAGTTCAACGCCTGCAATGGGTGCGATGATGTTACCCACAATTGGAATGAACCAAGCCGGCGTGGTGTGTTGTACTTGCCAACGAGAGTGGTTAATCCACTGATTCATTAGATATAGAGTGAGGGTGATCTGAATTAGCGCTCCAAGTCCCCAGATAAAGGTTGCCAACTGGGTCATACTGTCTGCAATGGCTACCGCAATTAACATTAAACCGATTGAGAAGGCGGGAAAGAAGCTGATCTTAATAGGGTGCATAAACTCAGCGATCACCTCATTTGGATGGCGACGCATTTTGAGTAGATAGCTAATCGCAAGGCTGGCGAGTGTCACAGCAGTGAATACCAGTAGCACCTGCCAAACAATATCTGAAACGCCTAGTGCTTCCGTCGCTTTTCGCCAAGCTAGGGTAAGACCTGCAAGCCCCATCACTGTCGCAAATAGTGCAACAGGCATGTGTGCAAGGCGAGATTGGATGTCACTACTCATGCTTAAGTATCTCCAGTGGTTTTTCTGAGTGGGTAGATCATATCAGAGCGATCGCGCGATGGGCTTGATATCTATCACTTCGATAGCGACCTCGCTGATTCTAAATTTCACATTGTGAGAGGCGAGCTCAACACCGTAAATGCGAAGCTCATCGCGTTGATAGGCTGGACGAGGATCCTGCTTTAGCACCTCGCTAATCAGAGAGGACAACTCATCAGCTACCCGCTTTTCTAAGCTGGTAATAAATCGCTGGGCCTGATCCAAAAAATTGACGGGCAGGTTCAGGGCGTGTGGCTGCTCCATACCTGGGTATTGCGCCTCTGCAATACAATCCGCATAGGGGATGTAGGGCTTGATATCGATAATCGGGGTGCCGTTGATTAGATCTGCTCCAGAGATCACCAAGCGTCTTTTGGTGCCTATGGTCTCAACCGATTCGAGTTTCACTGCGGATAAACCAAGTGCATTGGGCCGATGTGTAGAGCGAGTTGCATAGACGCCAAGCTTCTCATTGCCACCAAGGCGTGGTGGGCGAGTGAGAGGTTTCCAGCCAGCTTTTGCCGTTTCGCTAAAGTGAAAGATCAGCCAGAGATGTGAGCACTGCACTATTCCGCGCAGCGCGTCGGGGTCGTTATAGGGCTCTACCAGCTCAATGTATGAGCGAACTGAGGGGGCAAGCCCTGGTTGGCGTGGCGCACCAAACTTCTCACCAAACGGGCTTTGTATGTATCCAATAGGTTCAATTTCGAGCATGGCGGTCTATATCAGATCTTAGTGATTCGATTATGGCCGCTTCGTCCCGATTTGTCAGTGTTTAGGATTGTCAGTGTTTAGGATTGTCAGTGTTTGGATTTGACTGTGAAGGGGTTTTAGTAAGGCGTACGGCAGAGTGTCAGGGCGATAATCTCCTTACTCCCCGCTAATTTTAAAGCCCTGCTTGCAGCGTTTAGCGTGGCTCCGGTGGTGTGGATGTCGTCAATCAGAATCACGCGTTCAGGGACTGTTCCGCATACCTGATAGGGTAGCTCCAAGTTCTTGAGTCGCTCGGTGCGTTTAAGGCCCGCTTGGTGTTTTGTTTTAATCGGCTTCTTTAGTGCTCTGCTGATCCCAAGGCCACTCTTTTGCGCGAGTTTTTTGACGAAGATCTCTGTCTGATTGAATCCCCTAATCACCTGGTCTATCGGGTGCATTGGGATCGCCATGATAGTAAACCGATTATCTAACTCCCATCTGGATAGAAACTCGTCGGCTAGTAGTTCTCCCATCCAGTTCAACTGCTCCGGGTTTTTACCCTGTTTAATTTGATGAAATAGACTGGGAAGTGGGAAGCGATAGAGTAGTGGAGCAAATGCTTGATCAAATACCGGTGATTGATTTTTGCAGCTATCGCATGTGCTTGCGTCTGTTGTCAGGGGTATTGCACAGCGTCTGCACTGTTTAGCGTTGCGGTGTAGGTTGCTATTACAGCTTGAACAGATTGGTGATCCATCCTCTTTAGGGAGATCACAGAGCGGACAGAATTGGTTGTTTAGTAACCACTTGTAAACGTCGGATATATTCATAAGTTGACAGCATTCCCTGCTGAGTTAAGATGCGCACATCGTTTTTGCTACTTCCTGTAGCCTCAAGATTCAGTCTAGATAGAGACCCAAAAAATGCAAAATGTTGTGAATGAGAAAAAGGTTTGGTCTAAAGAGGAGATTCAGGCGTTATTTGACCTCCCTTTTAATGATCTCCTATTCAAGGCGCAGACGGTGCACCGTGAAAACTTCAACCCGAATGAGGTTCAGGTCAGCACGCTACTCTCTATCAAAACGGGATCTTGTCCAGAAGATTGTAAGTACTGCCCGCAGAGTGCGCATTACGATACGGGTCTTGAAAAACAGCGACTGATGGAAGTAGAGGCTGTCCTCAATAAAGCGAAACAGGCTAAAGAGACAGGTGCGACCCGTTTCTGTATGGGCGCTGCTTGGAAACATCCTACTGATCGCGACATGCCATATATCCTTCAGATGGTTCGCGGTGTTCGTGAGATGGGTCTTGAGACCTGCATGACGTTGGGGATGTTGAAGCCAGAACAGGCCGATGAACTGGCTGAGGCGGGTCTAGATTACTACAACCATAATCTTGATACCTCGCCTGAGTTCTACGACAAAATTATCACAACGCGCAGCTACCAAGATCGTCTAGATACGCTCCAGCATGTGCGTGACTCAGGTATGAAAATCTGTAGCGGCGGTATCCTAGGCATGGGTGAAACGGTTAACGACCGTATTGGTCTGCTTCAGCAGCTTGCTAACTTGCCAGTGCCGCCAGAGTCTGTGCCTATTAATATGCTTGTTAAGGTTGATGGGACACCGCTTGCCGAGGTGGAGGATTTGGATCCACTTGAGTTTGTTCGCAACATCGCGGTCGCGCGTATCCTGATGTCAAAATCTCACGTACGTCTATCTGCTGGTCGTGAGAGTATGAGTGATGAGTTGCAAGCGATGGCGTTCTTTGCCGGTGCAAACTCGATTTTCTACGGTGAGTGTCTACTGACGACACCAAACCCAGAAGCTCACCGTGATCTTCAGCTCTTCAAACGTCTGGGTCTTCGTCCGGAACAGCGTATAGAAGAGGATGATTCAAGCCAGGCTGCACATCTTCAGCAGAAGATTCAGAATCACCAAGATAATCAGAAGTTTTACGACGCGAGTCACTGAGTATGATGCTAGACCAACTCTTGCAGCCGGCGCTGCAAGAGCGAGAAGCGGCATCACTCTATCGTCGTCGCCGAGTTATTGAATCAACTCAGGGCCCTGAGGTGGTTGTTGAGGGTAAGTCCTATTTGGGATTTTGTTCTAACGACTATCTTGGTCTGGCGGCTGACCCGCGTATATCCAAAGCGTTCATCGCAGGCGTGGAAAAATTTGGTAATGGCAGTGGCGCATCGCATCTCGTATTGGGTCACTCGGCTGCACACCATCAACTTGAAGATGCCCTTGCTGAAATGACCGGTCGCGATCGTGTTCTGCTCTTCTCAACAGGCTACATGGCCAACCTTGGCGCACTCAGTGCACTGGTTGATCGTGGTGATTTGGTGTTGGAAGATCGCCTTAATCATGCCTCTCTTTTGGATGGTGGTCTGCTCAGCGGTGCTAAATTTAAACGTTTTCAGCATGCTGATGTCGCCTCTGCAGAACAACAGCTGACAAGTGATGATAGTGGTCGTCGAATTCTCGTGACTGATGGTGTTTTCAGTATGGATGGCGATATCGCGCCCCTTCCGGAACTTGCTGAACTCTGTCAAAAACAGAACGCACATTTAGTAGTTGATGATGCACACGGTTTTGGCTGTTTGGGTGCGAAAGGTGCTGGTTGTGTGGAGCAGTTTGGACTATCACAGCAGCAGGTTCCTGTATTAATCGGAACGCTGGGTAAAGCAGCTGGGACCGCTGGCGCCTTTGTGGCGGGCAGTGAGACGTTAATTGAGTATCTGATTCAATTCGCACGTCCCTATATTTACACCACAGCGATGCCGCCTGCTGTTGCTGCAGCAACGCTTGAGAGTCTTAAAATTATCGAGTCAGAGAGCTGGCGTCGTGAACACCTTAAGAGTTTGATTACGCGTTTTCGTGAAGGTGTTTCAGCACTTGGCTACAACTTGATGGATTCAGATACAGCGATTCAGCCAATCCAGATCGGTGAATCTGCGCTGGCCATGTCACTGAGTCGCGCACTTGAAGGTGAGGGGCTGTTTGTTGGGGCGATTCGACCGCCGACGGTTCCACAAGGGACTGCGCGCCTGCGCATTACACTCTCTGCAGCCCACACCGAAGCGCAGGTTGATCGACTTCTTGCTGCCTTGGAGAAGCACCGAGGTTTGTTGGATGGATTAAATACTCAAAAACTGCAGAGGTCTGCGAGTGTCTAAACCGGTTTTAGCCTACCTCACAGGTTGGGGCGTGCGTGGGGATCTTTTAGGTCGCTGGCTTGAGTGTTTCTCTGATCGCTTCGATCTTTGTCCAGTCAATGTGCCAGATCTCGAAGCTCAACGGTTGCTGACACCTGACGAACGTTCTGAATTGCTTGCCCAGCACGTTTCAGCTCCTGCGATCTGGGTTGGCTGGTCATTGGGTGGTGAGTTCTTGCTTGACCTTGAAACCTTTCAACCAAACGCTGTTAAGGGGATGGTACTCCTTGCCAGTAATCCACTCTTTGTTGAGCAGGCCGATTGGCCAGGTATGCCTCAAGAGACTTTTACTCAGTTTGTTGAGAGTTACCAGCAGAATAGTGCCAAAACGCTGCAGCGCTTTGCTTCGCTGCAGGTGGCAGGTAGTCAAGATCCCAGAGCCTTGCTCCGAATTGTGAAAGATAGTCTCGAGGAGCCAACTGAGCTTTTGGGGCAGTTGCTTGCTGAGTTGGCTCGAGATCGTCGAGCTGAGTTTGCCGCCCTTGTAAAACCACATTTAATGCTGTTTGCTGCAGGTGATGCGTTGGTTCCTAGTCAGGTTTCAAAGCTTTGTTCGGGTACGCTGATTGCGGATTCATCCCATCTTCTTTTTGTCGATCAGCCGGATTTGTGTCAGGTGGCAGTTGATGATTGGCTCGCTGCGGAGGCGTTGTATTAATAATGCCTTATCGTGACAAACGTCTAGTTGCCGCCTCGTTTAGTCGTGCTGCCTCGAGCTATGATCAGGTTGCGGGGTTACAGCGACGTATTGCCGACCGGCTTCGCAATTGGCTTACTGATGAAAATCACAATCTGGTTGTCGATCTGGGTTCCGGTACCGGTTATGCCAATAGCTGGTTGAACCCGTTGGCAAAACTCCTGGTCAACCTAGATCTTGCTGAAGGGATGTTGCACTTCGCAAAATCACAATCGAACCGAGGGTTATTTGTCGCGGGTGATGCTGAGCAATTGCCGTTGGCTTCGAACTCAGTTGATCTGATCTGGTCGAGCCTTGCGCTTCAGTGGAGTGAACAGCCTGAAAAACTGTTCAGTGAGTTGTATCGAGTGACTAAGCCTGGAGCGCGAATACTTATTGCGACTCTGGGGCCTCAGACCTTACATGAGTTGCGTGCTGCATGGCTGCAGGCTGATAAGCATCAACATGTTAATCAATTTGCAGACATTGACCACTGGCTAAAGCTGGCCGAAGGTTTTGATCTGGTTCGCCATGAACAGGTTGATGAGGTTGAAGAGTATCAGGAGCTGCGTCAGCTACTTCGTGAGTTGCGCGATCTTGGTGCTCATAATGTCAATCCCGAGCGTCGTCCTGGCCTTGGTGGTCAGAGTTCATTACGAGCAATGTATGCGGCCTATGAGGCTATGCGTAAGGGCAATGGTAAGTTGCCTGCGACTTATGAAGTTCACTATATGGAGTTAAGACGTCGATGAAACAGCGCTTCTTCGTAACTGGTACCGATACTGATGCGGGAAAAACACTGGTTAGCAGTGCACTGCTTCATCTCGCTACTGCTTCAGGTAAAGGGACTATAGGGCTTAAACCCGTAGCTGCCGGTTGTGAATTAATTGAGGGTGAACTTCGAAATGCTGATGCGCTAGCCTTGATGGCTGAGTCATCGATTGAGTTGAGCTACTCGCAAGTAAATCCTATTGCTCTAGAGCCGCCTATCGCACCGCATATCGCTGCTGTGGATGCGGGTGTTCGAATCTCAGCAGATCGCCTGCAGGCATACATCAATGGTGCACTAATGCGTAAATATGATTTTGCGCTTGTTGAAGGTGCTGGCGGATGGCGGGTTCCATTGAATGATCGTGAATCCCTAGCGACCCTTGCTCAGTTACTGCAGTTCCCGGTGATTGTCGTTGTTGGAATGAAGCTTGGCTGTATCAATCACGCGCTGTTAACCGTTGAAGCGATACGTCGAGATGGTCTGCAGATAGCCGGTTGGGTTGCCAACACTATAGATCCAGAGATGTCTGAATTTGATCGTAACTTGGCATGGTTAACGCAAGTGATGCCGGCGCCGTGTCTGGGCGTGATTCCCCATCTATCAGAGCCGCTAGCGTCAGAGGCGGCTGCGCATCTGGATATTACGCTGCTAGATTGAGTTGATTGAAGGGCTAGCTAGTTCGGATGAATCGATGAACTTACTCGCCCGCTTCAAGAAAGCGCGTGACGATTCGATTAAAGGTTGCAGGTTTCTCAGCGTGTGGCCAGTGACCTGCCCCTTCGATAACTCGCAAGGTTAGGTTCGGGAAACGCGTTTTTACCTCATCAGTGTACTTCGGCAGTAGGTAGTCTGACTCGCTCCCTTTGATGAAAAGCGTAGGCTTCTGAAATTGCGCCTCAATCATAGGTGCAGCAATCTCATCGTAGTGCTCTTCTAGCGCTTGTAGATTCATGCGCCACGCAAAACCACCAGACTCCAATCGGTAAAGATTCTTTAATAGAAAAGCACGAATGGCCGGTGAGTCAATTTTTTGCGCGAGGTATTGGTCTGCTTCATTACGACTCTTGATCTGATCGAGCGGAACCTCATTTAGACCTGCAAATACCTGCGTATGGTGCGGTGGATATTTAACGGGTGCAATATCGACCACGATCAGCTTTTTGATTCGCTCAGGGTGAGTCAGGGCCAGCTGCATTGCAATTTTGCCACCCATTGAGTGGCCAAGAATATTGAACTGGTCGATACCAAGTTGATCGGCCAGTTCAAGCACCGCTCCTGCCATCGATGTATAACTAAATGGCACTACATGAGGTGAGCGTCCGTGATTGAGCATATCAGGGGCAATGACATCGAACTGGCTCTCCAGCTCTTTAATGGCCGCCCCTAGGTTTTCCCAAGTTCCGAACAGTCCATGCAGTACAAATAGCGGCTCACCTGAACCGCCACGATGGAAGAAGAGAGAGGACACTTACAGAACGTCGATCAGTTCAACTTCAAATACAAGTGTTGAGTACGGAGGGATACCGCCTGGTGAGCCCTGTGCACCGTAAGCAAGGTTGTATGGAATGAATAGTTTCCATTTAGAACCGACAGTCATGAGCTGAAGTGCTTCAGTCCAGCCTGCGATGACACCTGTTACAGGGAATTCGATTGGCTGGCCACGCTCAACAGAGCTGTCGAACACTTTGCCGTCAATGAACGTACCGTGGTAGTGAGTGCGAACCTTGTTTGCAGTTGTAGGTTTAGCACCGTCAGCTGCGCCTGCAGTTATTACTTCATACTGAAGACCAGACTCAGTCGTGGTTACACCGTCGCGCTTACCATTCTCTTCAAGGAATTTTTTGCCTTCAGCAGCCTGCTCTTCAGCCATTTTTTCCTGCTCTTCACGAAGGCGCTTAGTTAGCTCGTTAAACGCTTCTTGAAGATCTTCTGGGTTTACGTGTAGCTCTTCACCGTTGAATGAAGCTTTAAGACCAAACGCTGCGGCTTCGATATCGACACCTTTGAATCCATTTTGTGCCAACTGGTCGCCCATCTGACGGCCGATGCCGTAACTTGCGCGCTGTTCGATCGTTTCAAGTTTCATGCTTGTTTCCTATTCGATAGTTAATTTGGCGCGAAGCCTACCATTATTGCGCTTTAACAAACAGTAATGGGTCTACGCGTGTGTTGTTTAGGCTGACTCCCCAGTGAAGGTGTGGGCCTGTTACTCGACCAGTTTTACCAACTAGGCCGATCTGTTCACCTAGCTCAAGTTGGTCGCCGACCTTCACATCAATTCGGCTCATGTGACAGTACATCGTTGATAAACCGTGGCCGTGATCGACAATGACAGTATTGCCGTTGAAGAAGTACTCGCCCACTGCAGTGACTTTTCCTGCGGCTGCCACCTTAATAGGTGATTTGTCGGGTGCTGCAATATCCAAACCAGAGTGCGGCGCACGTGGTTGGTCATTGAAGAAGCGCTTCAGACCAAAAGCGCTTGAGTAGGGGCCCTGTGCCGGCATGGCAAGTTCAAGTACCGGTGCATTGGGCTCGCTCCAAGTTTTGTAAGCGGTATTTTGAACCTTCGACTCCTCGCGCCAGCGTGCCACCTGCTTAGGGTCTGGCTCTACATACTTGCTAGGAATGCCAGTCAAACGCTGTTCAGGATAGTCGTTATCACTGATATTGAAGCTGTAGCTTTTGCCTGCGGCTTTTACAGTCAGAGCTTCATCGATTTTGGCCTTAAGCGGGATACCAACGATGGCGAGCCATTTTCCACTCTCTTGAGTCACCATGACACGTTGGCCGTTGAGCGTGGCTTCCGGGGCTTGAGTGCTAGTCACTTTATCCAGTTCAATAATCGCAATGCCGCCCGGTACTCGTGACTCTGAGGGGAGGGCAAGGGTGTTAATGCTGTAGCTAAGTGTTAACGCTAGGGTTAGTGACTTGGTTAAATGAGTAAGATTCATTCGGACTGCTCCGTTTCAATCACGGTCGCACTGAAACGACCGTTTTTAACTTGTACTTTGACGTTTTGGTCCACCGTTAATTGGCTGCTATCTCTGACAACTTCACCGGACTCAGTTGTCACTAGGGCATAGCCGCGCTGCAAGGTTGCTAGGGGGCTTATGGCATCCAATTGTGCTACCTGTTTAGCCAGTAGCAGACGTTTGCGCTCTATCAGCTCGTTAGCTGTGCGGGTGATCTGCTGACAAATCCGTTCCACTCTATCCTGGTTATCCTGAATTCGCCGTGAAGGGTTGGCTTTGAGGAGTCTCTGGATTAATTGCGCTGTCTCATATCGTTCATCGCGAAATTGCCTTTTGATAGCTGCAGTCGTTCGCATCTCTAATTGATCGAGTCGCTGAGCTTGCTCTCTTAAGCGTTCACCTGGGTGACGCAAGCGCTGACTCAGATGTCTTACTGCTTGTAGCTGGCGATCTAACTGCCATTGAATGCGTTGTAGTAGTGAGCGTTCGGCGCGATTGAGTTGAGCGAGGATCTCTTCTCCATTTTGGCTTAACAGCTCTGCTGCTGCAGAGGGGGTGGGTGCACGTAGATCAGCGACTAGGTCGGCAATCGAGTAGTCCACCTCATGTCCAACTGCTGAAACGATCGGCAACCTAGCGTTAGCAATTGCGCGTGCAACACTCTCTTCGTTGAATGGCCAAAGATCCTCGAGCGAACCGCCCCCGCGACCTACGATGAGAACATCCACTTGATTGTCACGATGAGCCAGCTCAATAGCACGGCAGATCTGTTCTGCAGCTTCTGCACCCTGGACAGCTGTTGGATAGATGCGAACAGGAAGGCCTGGGTAGCGGCGTTTTAGTACGGAGAGAATGTCATGTACGGCAGCCCCGGTTGGAGAGGTGACTACGCCAATAGCTTTAGGGTGCTTTGGGATGGGTTGTTTGCGCTCTGGGGCAAATAGACCCTCAGCTTGGAGTTTAGCTTTTAACTGCTCAAACAGCAGTTGCAACTGGCCCGCGCCATCTTGCTCCATAGCGCTACAGATGAGTTGGTAGTCACCACGACCTTCAAAAAGACTCACCTTAGCGGTGATAACGACTTGGTCACCCTCTTTGGGACTGAATCCTACTCGTAGATTGTTGCCACGAAACATGGCGCAGCGCACCTGGGCGTTTTGGTCTTTCAGTGTGAAGTACCAATGGCCGGAAGATGGGCGCGCTAGATTGCTAATTTCACCGACAACTCGAATGGATAGGAATGAGCTCTCAAGTAGAGATTTAACCTGACGGTTGAGTTCGCTAACTGCGATTGCGTTACTGCGTTGTGGGGCCGAAAAGTTCATGACTTAATCCTATCGTTTGTCGCTATTTTTGAACAGAGAAAATCATTTTTACGTTGCCGAAAAAGGAGTATTTAGTATGCGACTTTCGATTGATAAAAAGTGCACTTTTTAGTATTATGTTGGGCTAATTTTTTGCCCATTTAGACAGGTTTTTCGAGATGTTGCGGATAGTTGAAGACGCTTTGACGTTTGATGATGTATTGCTAGTTCCAGCGTATTCTGAGGTTTTGCCAAACGCGGTAGAGCTAAAGACGCGTCTTACTAAAGGTATCGAGCTGAATATTCCGCTTGTTTCTGCTGCGATGGATACAGTGACAGAGAGTCGTTTAGCAATCGCAATGGCGCAGGTGGGTGGTATCGGTATCGTCCACAAAAACCTCACTATTGAGCAGCAGGCTGACAACGTTCGTCGCGTTAAAAAATATGAATCGGGTATTGTTAGCGATCCAGTGACCTGCTCATCGTCAACTACTGTTCGTGAAATTCTTGCGCTGTCTCGTGAAGTTGGCTTCTCTGGCTTCCCAGTTGTCGATGGCGGAAACCTAGTGGGTATCGTGACTAGCCGTGATGTCCGTTTTGAAGAGAATTTAGATACGCCTGTATCTGAGATCATGACTCCTAAAGATCGCCTAGTGACTGTTCGTGAAAACGAATCAAACCAGGTTATTGCGGATCTACTTCGCAAACACCGTATCGAGAAACTCCTAATGGTTAACGATGCCTACCAGCTTGTGGGTATGGTGACCGTTAAAGATATGAACAAAGCTCAGAAATACCCTAACGCTGCTAAAGACTCTAAAGGTCGCCTACTAGTGGGTGCAGCGGTAGGTACCGGTGCTGATACTGAGCAGCGCGTCGAAGCTCTTGTAAATGCGGGTGTGGATCTGATTGTTGTCGATACAGCGCACGGTCACTCTAAGGGTGTAATTGATCGTGTGCGTTGGGTTAAAGAGACCTTCCCGCAGGTTCAGGTTGTTGGTGGTAACATCGCAACTGCTGAAGCGGCAATCGCTCTGGCTGATGCTGGCGCAGATGGCGTTAAAGTGGGTATCGGTCCTGGTTCTATCTGTACGACTCGTATCGTTGCCGGTATCGGTGTTCCGCAGATCAGTGCTGTAGCTAACGTTTCTGCAGCTATGGCAGAGCGTGGCGTGCCTCTAATTGCAGACGGTGGTATCCGCTTCTCTGGCGATATTGCGAAAGCGATCGCAGCGGGCGCATCTGCATGTATGGTGGGCTCTATGCTAGCGGGTACCGATGAAGCACCAGGTGAAGTTGAGCTTTATCAGGGTCGTGCATTCAAATCATACCGCGGTATGGGTTCACTGGGTGCGATGTCGGGTTCTACTGGCTCTTCAGACCGTTACTTCCAAGATGCTAAAGCGGGTGAAGATAAGTTGGTGCCAGAGGGTATCGAAGGTCGCGTACCAAGCAAGGGTCCTCTTGCAGGTGTTGTGCACCAGTTGATGGGCGGTCTGCGTGCATCAATGGGTTACACTGGTTCAGCTGATATCGATACTATGCGTACTAAACCTAAGTTTGTTCGCATCACATCTGCAGGTATCAACGAGAGCCACGTGCACGATGTAAGCATCACTAAAGAGGCGCCAAACTACCGTCTCGGTTAATTTGGAAAGAATTTAAGTAAGATAAGTGGGATGATTCAGGTCGTCCCATTTTTTGTTTTTAGGGCATAGCCCATCGGAGCCACAGAGCATGAGCCAAGATATTCATTCACAACGTATTTTGATTTTAGATTTCGGTTCTCAGTACACGCAGCTAATTGCTCGTCGTGTTCGTGAGATCGGTGTCTACTCTGAGATCTATGCATGGGATATGGATGAAGCGGAAATTCGCGCATTTAACCCTAAAGGTATCATCCTTGCGGGTGGTCCTGAGTCTGTGACTGAACTCGATTCACCACGTGCACCACAGTGTGTTTTTGAGATGGGTGTGCCGGTACTGGGTATCTGTTACGGCATGCAGACTATGGCAGAGCAGCTTGGTGGTAAGGTTGCTAGCTCAGATGAGCGTGAGTTTGGTTATGCACGTGTTCGTTTAGCGGATAGCCCAAGTCGTCTTCTTGAAGGTATTGAAGATCACATCGCCAATAACGGCGTGATGTCGATGGATGTTTGGATGAGCCACGGTGACAAGGTGGTTGAGTTGCCAAACGGCTTTAGCATCATCGCTGCAACAGACTCTGCTCCTATTGCTGCAATGTGTGATCCATCGCGTAACCTTTACGGCGTTCAGTTCCACCCAGAAGTGACTCATACTAAACAAGGTCTGCGTGTGCTTGAGCGTTTTGTGCGTGAAATTTGTGGTACTGAAGCACTTTGGACTGCTGCAAATATCATTAAAGATATGACTGAGCGTGTTCAGGCTCAGGTGGGTAATAAGAAGGTTCTTCTTGGTCTATCTGGCGGTGTTGACTCATCTGTTGTTGCAGCGCTTCTTCATAAAGCAATTGGCGATCAGTTGACATGTGTATTCGTTGATAACGGTCTGCTTCGTAAGAACGAAGGTGATCAGGTGATGAAGATGTTCGCAGATAACATGGGTGTTCGTGTTATCCGTGCTGACTCTGAAGAGCTATTCCTTGGTCGTCTTAAAGATGAGTCTGACCCAGAGAAAAAACGTAAGATTATCGGTAACACCTTCATTGAAGTATTTGATGAAGAGGCCTCTAAGCTAACGGACTGTACCTTCCTTGCACAGGGTACTATCTACCCAGACGTAATCGAATCTGCGGCATCTAAAACAGGTAAAGCACACGTTATCAAATCTCACCATAACGTAGGTGGTCTTCCTGAAGATATGGCTTTTGAATTGGTTGAGCCACTGCGTGAACTTTTCAAAGATGAAGTGCGTAAAATTGGTCTTGAGCTTGGGCTCCCATACGACATGGTTTACCGTCACCCATTCCCAGGCCCTGGTCTGGGTGTGCGTATCCTCGGCGAAATCAAGAAAGAGTACGCTGATATTCTGCGTGAAGCGGATGCAATCTTTATTGAAGAGCTTCACAAAGCGGATTGGTACCATAAAACAAGCCAGGCATTTGCTGTGTTCCTACCGGTTAAATCTGTAGGTGTAGTTGGTGATGGTCGTCGTTATGAGTGGGTTATCGCACTGCGTGCCGTTGAAACAATTGACTTCATGACCGCGCGTTGGGCTCACCTGCCGTACGAGTTACTTGAAACTGTATCTGGTCGAATCATAAACGAGATTCCACAGGTATCGCGTGTGACCTATGACGTATCAAGCAAACCACCTGCTACCATTGAGTGGGAATAACGCTTTAACTTCTTTCAAATGCCCGCTATTGCGGGCATTTTACGATTCTAATGGGGCTCTTTTATGTCTGTTGAAAAGTCATTAGCGCATTTAGGTTTTATCGGTATGGGTGTAATGGGTAAAAACCTAGCCCTAAACCTTGCTGATAACGGCTACAACCTTGCTGTATTCGATCTTGATAGTGGCAAGGTGAATGATGCGATTGCGCAGGATCGTGCAGAAAACCCTAAGGGTGAACCGCGCATTCAGGGCTGCTCCTCTTACACAGAACTTCTAGCGCATACCGTTTCTCCGCGAATTATCTTTGTCTCTGTGCCTGCGGGCGATCCTGTTGATCATGTCTGTCATAAGCTGATTGATGCCGGTATTAGTGCAGATGATATCGTGGTTGATACAGGTAACTCGCTTTGGACCGATACTCGCGATCGTGAGAAAAACTACGCCGGCAGCTTTATCTTCTTCTCGACTGCTGTCTCTGGTGGTGAAGAGGGTGCGCGCTTTGGTCCTGCGCTAATGCCATCAGGTGACCCCTATGCGTGGACGCGTCTGCGCCCTGTGCTTGAATCGATCGCAGCAAAAGTTGATACAGCGACAGGATTGCCGATTGAACGTCGCGAACCTGGAAATCCAGTTAAAGAGGGTGAGCCCTGTGCTGCCTATATTGGTGACTCAGGCTCTGGCCACTATGTGAAAATGGTTCACAATGGCATTGAGTACGCAGATATGCAGCTCATCTGTGAGGTGTACCATCTTATGCGTCACGCGATGTCGATGACGCCAGCTGAGATCGCTGCAGTCTTCAGAGATTGGAATAGCGGTCCTTTGCACTCCTACCTAATTGAAATAAGTGCAGAAGTGCTTGATGAAGTAGATCAAGAGACGGGTCTGCCGCTCGTTGATATTATTCTTGATAAGGCGGGTCAGAAGGGTACCGGGCTTTGGACTGCTGTAAGTAGTTTGCAGATTGGAACACCAGCACCGACCATAACTAACGCCGTATTCGCTCGTGCACTTTCGACTTTGAAAGATGTCCGTCTTGAGGCTTCTAAACTCCTTCCAGGGCCTGCTGGTAATGGCATTACGGCTAGCCGTGCCGAGATGGTAGAGCAACTTCACGACGCACTCTATTGCGCGAAAATTTGTGCCTATGCACAGGGTTTTCAGCTTATGCAGATGGCCGCCAAAGAGCATGGTTGGAATCTCAACTTCTCCTCTATCGCTAAGATTTGGCGTGCAGGCTGTATTATCCGTGCGGTCTTTTTGCAGCCGATTGCAGATGCTTTTGAGCGCAATCCAAATTTGCACAGCCTGCTTATGGATCCGTTCTTTGCTGAACAGGTTGGGCAGTATCAGTCTAACTGGCGCTCTGTAGTTGCGCAGGCAGTATTGGCGGGTATTCCTGCAGGCGCTATTAGCTCTGCACTTGCCTACTATGACTCTTACCGCACAGAGGTGTTGCCGGCAAATCTTCTGCAAGGGCAACGAGATTTCTTTGGTGCACACACTTTTGAGCGTGTAGATCGTCAGGATGGTAAATACCACGTTAAGTGGAGTGAGCCGGGTCGTCCGATGGTGAAGGTTTAATTGTTTTAGATTGTTGTTAAAGCGTGAATAGAAAGAATTGGAGTAATTTATGTTTTTGTTAGTTGCAGGTGTTGTGTTGTGGATTGTTGCTCACCTCTTTAGACGAGTAGCTCCTAATTTCCGTGCATCCCTAGGCTGGGTTGGACGTGCGATTGTAGGAATAGCCGTTGTGATCTCAATCACAATGATGACGATTGGCTACTCTTCAGCTGAAAATACGGTCTTTTGGGGTCGCTCGCCAGCGCTCGTAGGTATCAATAACCTGCTAGTGCTGCTTGCGTTCTATCTGATGTCGGTTGCGCTAGTGCGAAGTGCCTTAGCTGGAAAGATGCGCCATCTAGTTTTCACTGCGGTTAAAACCTGGGCGATTGCACACCTGTTGGTAAACGGCGATGTCGCCTCTTTCGTGCTCTTTGGTGGACTGTTTGCTTGGGCGCTGATCAGCGTAATAGTGATCAATCGCACGGCCAAACCTGAAAAGCCAGTTGTTCAATTCTCTTGGTTTAAAGAGATTGCCGCTATTCTCTTAGCTGTTGGGGCCTTTGGTGCTGTGGCATGGCTGCACCTTCAGATGGGCTACCCAGTCTTTGGTTGATTAAGTGGCTAATTGAGGGCTAGGTTGTGCATATTTTTAGTTTTGTTTTCTCTATTTTGATCATCGCTTTCTTAATTCAATTTCAGCTTATTTGGCCTGCTGAGTCTTATTTGTTAGAAAACTTAGATGTCGGGTCGGTCAGTTTGCTCTTCATCCCGCACGGTATTAAAGCGATCGCCGTCGTGATTGGTGGACTGCCGGCACTCTTTGCTATCGCCCTGGCGCACTTTGCCACTGATATGTTCCTCTCACTTCCAATCGAAAGAGCGCTTTGGTCCGCTTTTTCAGGCTCTATCGTGATGTTGCTGCCGTTGCTGGTATTTAACTTTCTGATGGGTCGCCAACTACTCTCATCAATATCCCTTAACGATGACTATCGTCTCAGTATGGTGCGCTTGGTGATTGCGGTCGCATTGGTGAGCTCTATGTTGAATGGACTAGTTAATGCTGTGTATCACGAAGGTAATGGGGTGTCCCTACTAGCTTTTCGCTATGTGTTAGGTGATATGTTGGGCACCTTGCTTGCCTTGGCGATACTGATGATATTTAGGCAATCTGTTTTAAGGTATGTGTCACGCAAAGCCGGTATCGTGGATTAACTGACTAAAACGTCAAATCCGATTAAATTAGTTGGTTAATTTCTTGGGTATTCTATCGGATTATACTAATATTGCTTCATGAACTAGCAATTTCATTAATATGTACTAGGCTAGAATATGAAAAATTCAAAAGGAGCGGCTATGAGCACTCTAAAATTTTACTTAGGTTTAATTAAACTTATCGATTCAACCTCGCGTGAGCTTGGCTTAGACAGTCTGACCGAGTCAGACCGTCAGGTTCTTAACATGCTTTGGGAAGTTGCCGATCAAAACACAGCGCGCTCATCGCTTAGCTATGAGACCTTTGCTGACATGATCGACAGAAAAGGGATTATTGTATCACGCTCACAATTCTTCAAGTCGCTGAAGAAGCTTGAAGATCTTGCGTTGATTAAGCGTATTGATGGTCCACGTAGCTCTACTTACCAGCTCAAAGCTGAGTAATTAGTGCTGACTAAGAGAACCGCACGCTGTGCGGTTTTTTTATGTCCAAATGGTAGACTGTCGTGATTGAGTTGAGGATTAAAAGTTTGGACTACTCTGACGAACACTGGATGCGCGAAGCGCTGTTACTGGCTCAGCAAGCTGCGGCTGTTGGTGAGGTGCCAGTGGGTGCGGTGGTTGTCTATCAAAATGAGATTGTAGGTCGCGGGTATAATCAGCCTATTACGACTCAGGATGCAACCGCGCATGCAGAGATAGTGGCTATGCGAGAGGCGAGTCGTACGCTGAACAATTACCGGCTAGTGGATGCAACGTTATATGTCACCTTGGAGCCTTGCTCGATGTGCTCTGGTGCGATGATTCACGCACGTGTTGGTCGAGTTGTTTACGGTGCTACTGAGCCTAAGGCAGGGGTAGCGGAGAGTCGAGATCAATTCTTTTCTCAGCCTTGGTTAAATCATAGAGCAGAAGTAACCGCTGGTGTCTTAGCGGATGAATCCAGTGAGCTACTCAGTAACTTCTTTAAGATGCGCCGTGAGCAGAAGCGTCAAGCTAAAGCGGCTCTAGGTGAATCGAGCGCAATTGATTAAGTTTGATGTAAGTATCTATTGCAGTTAGGTAGTGCTGGATGTTGCTGACATAGGTGACTGCTTCACTACCTCTCGCCTCGCCGTAGGTGGTTTTGGCGGCTACTTTTTTATCCTCTAACCGCGGTAGGTGTTTGGCGACATCGCTCCATTTGTCGGGATTTAGTCCTGCTCTTTGGGCAAGCTTTCTGGCATCTTCAAGATGCCCAAATCCTATGTTATATCCAGCCATGGCTAGCCAGAAACGGTCGGGTTCAGGTATCCTGTCGGGAATTTTTTGTTCGACCTTAACAAGGTAGCGAGCGCCCCCTAAGATGCTTTCTCGAGCATCTGTTCGATCATCAATTCCGACTTCGGCTGCTGTGACTTTAGTTAGCATCATGATCCCGCGAACGCCGGTATGTGATTTTGCATCCTCCCGCCAATGGGACTCTTGATATCCAACAGCAGCGAGTAGAAGGTCATCAAGTCCACTCTCTAATTCAGCCTCTTTAAAGTAGGGGGCAAGTTCTTCATAACGCTCTTCTATAGCGGTTCTAAACGCGTGGCTCTCAATAAAATTGAGTGGATTTTTGGCTGGGGTTGAATCCTTATCAAGCTTGCTGATGAGTGCCTTGGTTGCCGGCCTTGCAAAAAATTGAACAAGTTTCTGTTCGAGAGACTTGTCCGGCTGATCACGGAAGTACCAGACAGCAGGAAGTGGCTCTTCTATCTTGAAGGCGATGGCGAGTTCGGGGTGGTAACTTCTAACTCTCAAGAAGAGATCTTCTGGAACTAGAGCGTAATTCGCTTCACGATTCTGCAGTAGTGTCATGAGGTCTAGATGATTGATCTCATCGAATAGATCTGTTTTGATATTTGCCCTCTCTTTTAAGCCTGATAACTGTAAAGATTCAGCGCTATCCTGAAGGGCGATCACTAAGCTATCTGTTAGATCACTGGCTTTGCGAGCAGGTTTCAATCCTTGGGTTTTGCGGTAGATAACCAGGGTTTTGCTATCTCGATATCCGGGTGTTGCTTTAATTTGGATACTGCTGACTTTTCCTATAGTTCGCGCTGGATGGTGATGAAGAGCGGCAGCTGCAAGGTCGACGTTTCGTGATGCGAGGATTTGGAAAAGTTGAGTGCGATCTTCGGCATAGACTATTTTCAACTTAACGCCTAAGAACTCGGCAAACTCCTTTGTTAGCTGATATTCGTAGCCATAATTTTCTCCATCCTCTTGATGCATAGAGAGTGGGGTGGCAAGTGTTACAACACGAAGCGAATCACGTTTCTCAACCTGTTGAACGACGGTTTTTCGGTTAATTCCAGACAGTACTACCCATACAGCGAGGAAGAGTATCCCGCCGATGTAGATGTATGGTCGTAATCTTGGTGCTGCTCTGAGAATAAACATCTGATTTACACTGCTTTTGCTCTCCCTAATTGGTCCAGTTTGCGATAAAATTCGGTGTTTTCCAACGCCTGATTTACAGGACCACCAAGAGGCCCTTGTCCATGCTCGTTATGCGCGGAGCTCCAGCTCTTTCTGCTTTCCGTCACGACAAACTACTTTCGTCAATTACTGCGCGTGTTCCAGCGGTGACTGATATCTATGCAGAGTTTGTTCATTTCGCAGATCTATCGACTGAATTGAATGCAGAACAGGTCGCTGTTCTAGAGCGAATCCTTCGCTACGGACCGAAAGCCGATGTCCAGACTCCAGCGAGTCAGCCGATGTTGGTTGTACCTCGTCCGGGTACGATTTCACCTTGGTCCTCTAAAGCGACCGATATCGTGCATAACTGTGGTTTGTCAGAAATATCAAGAATTGAGCGTGGCGTTGCATATTATTTAACGACCTCGGCTGCACTTAGTGCGAATGAGCTTTCGCTTGTTGAAGCTGAAATCCATGACCGTATGGTGGAGTCGGTACTTGCAAACATTGAAGAGGCTGAGTCGCTATTCAGTCACGAACAACCACGTGAGATGGGCCGTGTTGATACACTTGGTGGCGGCCGTCCTGCGCTGGTTGAAGCGAACCAGCGTTTGGGTCTTGCGCTTGCAGATGATGAGATCGATTACCTAGTTGAAGCCTTTGCTGAGCTTGGTCGTAACCCTGTAGATGTTGAGTTGATGATGTTTGCCCAGGCGAACTCGGAGCACTGTCGTCACAAGATCTTTAACGCCTCTTGGGATATTGATGGTGAAGCGCAGCAGAAATCGCTGTTCGGCATGATTAAAAACACCTACGAGTTGGCCGGTGATAAGGTCCTTTCGGCCTATAAAGATAATGCTG
Source organism: Marinobacterium sp. LSUCC0821 (assembly GCF_012848475.1). Lineage (NCBI taxonomy): Bacteria > Pseudomonadati > Pseudomonadota > Gammaproteobacteria > Oceanospirillales > Oceanospirillaceae > Marinobacterium > Marinobacterium sp. LSUCC0821. The sequence continues at coordinate 1,326,618 of NZ_CP051666.1, read as the reverse complement.
CGGTTATCGAGGGTTCGACAGCAGCACGTTTCTATCCGAATCCTGCTAACCAGCAGTATGGCTACTCTGAAGAGCCTGTTCATATTCTGATGAAGGTTGAGACACACAACCACCCAACAGCAATTGCGCCATTCTCTGGTGCGGCTACTGGTTCTGGTGGTGAGATTCGTGATGAGGGCGCAACCGGTCGTGGTGCGAAACCAAAAGCGGGTCTAACGGGCTTTACTGTTTCAGATCTAAACATCCCAGGCTTCGAACAGCCTTGGGAATCTAAGTACGGTAAGCCAGAGCGTATCGTATCGCCACTCGATATCATGATCGAAGGTCCTATCGGTGGTGCAGCATTTAACAATGAATTTGGTCGTCCTAACCTCAATGGTTACTTCCGTACTTTCGAACAGAAAGTAAACGGCGCCGCTGGTGAAGAGGTGCGTGGTTACCACAAGCCAATCATGCTGGCTGGTGGTATGGGTAATATCCGTGCAGATCACGTAGAGAAAGATAGTATCGAAGTGGGTTCTAAACTGATCTGCTTGGGTGGCCCAGCGATGTTGATCGGTTTGGGGGGCGGCGCTGCCTCTTCTATGGCGTCGGGTAGCTCTTCAGCTGACCTAGATTTTGCCTCTGTTCAGCGTGGTAACCCAGAGATGGAACGTCGTTGTCAGGAGGTTATTGACCGTTGTTGGCAGCTAGGTGAAGCGAACCCGATTGAGTTTATTCACGATGTCGGTGCTGGTGGTCTATCGAATGCATTCCCAGAACTAGTTAAAGATGGTGGCCGTGGCGGTAACTTCGAGCTACGCAACGTCAATAACGATGAGCCTGGTATGGCGCCACTTGAGATCTGGTGTAACGAAGCGCAAGAGCGTTACGTGCTTGCTGTGAAACCCGCTGATCTTGCTCGTTTTGAAGCGATTTGTGAGCGTGAGCGTTGCCCATATGCAATCGTTGGTGAGTCGACTGAAGAGCATCACCTAACACTTAACGACAAGCATTTTGAAAACAAGCCGGTTGATCTTCCTATGAGTGTTCTCTTTGGTAAACCACCAAAGATGCACCGTAGCGTAACCCGTACCGCTTACGAAGTAGCTGAATTCAACACAGATAAAATTCAGTTGGCTGATGCAATTGAGCGTGTTCTTAAGCTTCCTGCAGTGGCCTCTAAATCTTTCCTTATCACTATCGGCGACCGTTCTATTACCGGTCAGGTAGTGCGTGATCAGATGGTAGGACCTTGGCAGGTACCTGTTGCCGACTGTGCAGTTACTTCGACAGGTTTCCAAGGATACACCGGGGAAGCAATGGCGATGGGTGAGCGTACCCCAATTGCGCTAATCGATGCTCCAGCTTCAGGTCGTATGGCGATTGGTGAGACGCTGACCAACATGGCAGGTACCCCAATTGCAGCGATCAACGATATTAAACTCTCTGCAAACTGGATGTGTGCTGCGGGCCACCCAGGTGAAGATGAGAAGCTTTACGATACAGTTCGTGCCGTGGGCATGGAGTTGTGTCCTGAGCTTGGTATTACGATTCCAGTGGGTAAAGACTCAATGTCCATGCGTACTGTATGGCAGGACGGTGATGAGCAAAAATCTGTTACTGCGCCATTGTCACTTGTGATCTCGGGCTTTGCCCCAGTTACAGATGTACGCAAAGTACTTACACCGCAGCTACGCACTGACCAGGGTGAAACTGATCTGATCTTGATTGACCTAGGCGAAGGTAAAAATCGTTTGGGTCTATCTGCGCTTGCGCAGGTTTACAACGAAGTCGGTAAAGATGTTCCTGATCTTGATGATGCCGCTACGTTCGCTACCTTCTTTGCGGCTATGCAGGGTCTGAATGAGCAGGGACTTCTGCTTGCCTATCATGACCGTTCAGACGGTGGTCTATTGGCAACCGTGACTGAGATGGCCTTTGCCGGTCGTACCGGTGTGGATCTCTCTATGGATCTGCTAGCGTCTAATGCTGAAGAGATTACTGCTGCACTCTTCTCTGAAGAGCTAGGTGCGGTCATCCAGGTTAAACGTGAAAATACCGAGCAGGTACTTACCGAGCTTAACGCTGCAGGTATCGGCGAGCTAGCAATGGTGATCGGTTCTCCAAACCCAGATGACCTGCTCACTATTAGTTTTGATGACGAAGAGATCTACTCAGAGCGCCGTGCAACACTGCAGCGCTGGTGGGCAGAGACCTCTTTCCGTATCCAGTCACTGCGTGACAACTCGGAGTGCGCTCAGCAAGAGTTTGATACGTTGCTTGATGTTGAAGATCCAGGTCTAAATGCAGAGCTGAACTTCGATATCAACGAAGATGTTGCTGCACCATTCATCAGTACTGGTGTTCGTCCTGAGATGGCTATTCTGCGTGAGCAGGGTGTTAACGGTCAGATCGAGATGGCCGCAGCGTTTGACCGTGCTGGCTTCAATACAGTGGATGTTCACATGAGTGACATCCTCTCTGGTCGTATTGAACTGGACCGTTTCAAAGGCTTGGTTGCTTGTGGTGGTTTCTCTTACGGTGACGTTCTCGGTGCAGGTGAGGGTTGGGCGAAATCAGCGTTGTTTAATAGCCGTGCTCGCGATCAGTTCTCGGCATTCTTTACGCGTGCTGACAGCTTTGCTCTCGGTGTTTGTAACGGTTGTCAGATGCTCTCTAACTTGCATGAACTCATTCCTGGTACTGAGTTGTGGCCGCACTTCGTGCGTAACATGTCAGAGCAGTTTGAAGCGCGTGTGGCTATGGTTGAGGTGCAGAAGTCGAACTCTCTATTCCTTGCTGGTATGGAGGGCTCACGTATGCCAATCGCTGTGGCACATGGTGAAGGTCGTGCAGAGTTTGCAGATCAGTCACACTTTGCCAACCTAGATAGCTCAGGCTCAGTTGCGCTTCGCTTTGTAGACAACCGTGGTCATTTGACTGAGTCGTACCCAGCGAACCCGAACGGTTCACCAGCGGGTATTACCGGTGTCACTAACGCTGATGGCCGTGTCACTATCATGATGCCGCACCCAGAGCGTGTATTCCGTGCAGTTCAAAACTCATGGGCGCCGGATGAGTGGTCTGAAGATGGTGCGTGGATGCGCATGTTCCGCAATGCGCGTAAGTGGGTGGGTTAAAAACCGATTCGTTGAGACAAAAAACCAGGCTGCCGCCTGGTTTTTTATTGCTTCGGCGACTGGCCTTCAGCCTGTCATCCGCTATATCAGCGTCTTCCAGAGAGTGAAGTGTAAATAAAGAGCAGATGACAGGCTAAAGGCCAGTCACTGCGGCTTCGTAGCAGTTTTCGTGCGACTATTTACGGCCTTACGTAAATGTAGCCCTGCTGTTGAAGTCTGACAATCTCCGGTAGTCCCGCTTTAACAACATCATCTTGTTCTACATCGTAGAGATCTTTATAGGTGATTTTGTAACCGGTGAGAGAGTTACCACAGATAACGAAGTCGACCCCCATAAACTTCAAGGTATCGATAGCTCCTTGTTTAGCTGGGTCTTCGACAGCTGACATAAAGTATTCGATCGCCTCTCCGTGAACGACTGCCTTGATATCAACATTCTCTTCGCCCAGTTCATTTACATGGTTCGCCATGTTTGAAAAGGTATGGCCGATACGTGATTCATCACCATAGTTGATGTGGTAAACCACTTTTTGTGGTTCGTAGTTGCCCGCAAAGACGAGGCTTGGGAGAAGTGTGAACAGTGCAATCGCAAGATGTTTTAGCATTCCTGGTACCTTGTTGAAACGATGTAATGGCAATAAAAAAGCCGACATTAAGTCGGCTTCTTTAGTCAACAAACTTAACCCTTATAGGTTACATCTGCTTTTCGGTGATTTCACCTGTAACTTCAACATCTACACGGCGGTCTGGACGAAGGCAGGCGATCAACTGAGCGCCTTTGCCAGTACAGTTAGCCATCGGTGCTTTTTCGCCCTGGGCATCTACACCCAGTTTCCAGTCAGTCACGCCAGCTTCTTTAAGAGCAGCAGCTGTGTTCTGAGCACGTTTAAGCGATAGGGCTTGGTTGTACTCGTCTGAACCGATTGGGTCAGCGTGGCCTACAAGTTTAACGCCCTCTAGGTAAGAGAGTGATTTGATGTAGTCAACGATGTTAGCTAGGCCGCCAACTTCAGAGCTGTTGAAGTCGAAGTAGAGGGCGAATTTCTTAAATACTGGGCGGGTAACCTCTTTAGGTTCAGCCGGTGCCGCTGGGGCAGCAGCCATTTGTCCAGTACATTCGGTTGCATCGAAGCCAATTGTTGAGTTTGGTGTTTTGATGCAGTTGCCATTTCCATCACGAACAAGCGAACCGTCAGTTGCTGATAGCAGGTAGCCAGTAAATTCGCCGTGCGCCATAGCCGCACCGCTAGTGATTGAAAGGATGATGCCAGCAGTGAGTGCGAGTTTTTTCATTTTCTAATCCTTCTCTAATTCTAGAGAGAAACTGTTTAACCAAAGGCGTAAACAGATAGTTGCTTACGTTAAGCGCACTTTACATGAGCGCACCTTAACCCTGATTAAACAGTAGACTAGCTTTTGAAGTTTTGCGTAATTTTTTAAAAAAATTTATGGCAGCACTTTTTTGTACGGTTTTACTTTTACATCAGCGTAGACACCCGCTTCGATGTATGGGTCTTGGTCTGCCCAGTTTTGCGCTTCAGCAAGTGATGCAAATTCTGCAATAACGAGACTTCCTGAGAATCCCGCTTCACCTGGATCTTCGCTATCAATTGCAGGGTGTGGGCCAGCCACAAGAAGTCGCCCTTCGTTCGCTAGCGTCTGTAGGCGAGCGAGGTGAGCAGGTCGGGCTGCTAAACGTTTCTCAAGAGAGTTTGGAACGTCTTCAGAGATGATTGCGTAGAACATAATCTTAGTCTCACTTAGTGTTGGTTGATTCGATCTCTTTGGCATGGCGCGCAATGTAGATCCCTTGAACGATGATAAATACTAAAGTCAGTCCCAACATACCGAACAGTTTGAAGTCTACCCAAATCTCTTCACTGAAGTTGTACGCAACATAGAGATTCACGAAGCCAACAATAATAAAGAAGAGTACCCAGACGGCGTTTAGGCGACTCCAGATCGCTTTTGGTAACTCGACTGATCCGCCCATCAAACGCTCTACAACGGTTTTGTTGCCTATGAATTGCGTTGCTAGGAAACCCACTGCGAAGAGCCAATTCACAATGGTCGGCTTCCATTGGATAAAGGCTTTGTCTTGGAAGGCGAGCGTTGCGCCCCCAAGCAGAACAACCAGCACAAGGGTGACGATCTGCATCATTTCGATCTTACCCTGAGTTTTCCACGAGTAAGCCATCTGCAGGATCGTGGCTGGAATGAGTACCGCAGTTGCAGTCAAAATATCCCCGGTAAACTTATAAACCGCGAAAAAAACGATAACTGGGAGAAAATCGAGTAATATCTTCATCAAGGGTGCCTACTTTATAGAGTCTTATCTGTTATACGGTAGCAATGTGGGCACAGTATAAGAGTTTGTAAGAGTTTATTAAAACTATGATTCCAGCAATCGGTGAGTTTGATCTTCACATGCATAGCCACTTTTCGGATGGCACGCTTGCGCCTTCAGATCTGGTGCAACGTGTCGCGAAGGCGGGCGTTAAAGTGATGGCACTGACTGATCACGACACTATTGCCGGTTTGTCAGAGGCGCGTGCAGAAGCTGATCGACAGGGAATCGCTTTAGTGTCTGGTGTTGAGCTGACCTGTGATTGGAATGGTCGAATGATCCATCTTGTGGGTCTCGGTTTTGATGAGAACCACCCTGCATTTCCTGCATACATGCAGCACCTGATTGATCTTCGTTACAAGCGTGCTGAGAAAATTGCTGAGCGTCTTGAGAAGAAAGGGGTCGCAAAAGAGATTCTTGAGACAGCTAAACGGTTTGCAGGGGAGGGGCAGATTGGTCGTCCCCACTTTGCGCAAGCACTCATAGAGTTGGGTAAAGTGACCTCTATGCAGGAGGCTTTTGACAATTACCTGGGGCAGGGTTGTCCCGGGGATGTTAAGGCTGAGTGGCCAACTCTCGAACAAGGAGTGCAGTTAATTAAAGCTGCTGGCGGTATGGCGATTCTTGCCCACCCCACGAAGTACAATATGACCTTTACCAAGCTCCGTGAATTGATGAGTGATCTGTTAGATGCTGGCGGTGATGGTTTAGAGGTGGCCTATCCGGGTGTTACACCAGGTCATCAGCATGAGTTACTCAAGCTTGCGACTCGCTCTGAGTGTTGGGTCTCTGCTGGAAGTGATTTCCACTCACCGGATCAGCGCTGGACATCGCTGGGTCGTTATCCACTATTTGATGCAGAACGCGTTGTTGTTGAGCGCCTGTGCGCTTAGGAGTCTCCTATGAGTCAATTTTTTCAGATCCATCCAGATAATCCACAGCAGCGTTTAGTTCAGCAGGCCGTTGATATCCTTAACAAAGGCGGGGTAATTATCTACCCAACAGATTCAGCGTATGCGCTCGGATGCCACTTAGGGGATAAATCGGCGATGGAGCGTATCCAGCGTATTCGTCGATTGGACGATAAACACAACTTTACTCTTGTCTGTCGAGATCTTTCGGAGATTGGTACCTATGCAAAATTGGGTAACAGTATGTTTCGATTTATTAAGTCACATACACCCGGTGCATACACATTTATTCTGAATGCAACGACGGAAGTGCCGCGCCGATTGATGCATCCAAAACGACGCACAATCGGCATTCGTATTCCTGATAATAAGATTGCATTAGCGATCGCCGAGGCTCTGGGTGAGCCGATCATGAGCACCACTCTGATCATGCCAGGCGAAGATCTGCCTATGACGGACCCCTATGATATTCGTGATCTTTTAGAACATGCCGTCGATCTTGTTATTGATGGAGGTTACTGCGGTATGGAAGCGACTACAGTGGTTGATCTCACTGATGATGAAGTCGTCGTTGTCCGTGAAGGTGCAGGTTCTACTGCCACTTTCTAGGAAACTATAAATCCAGCAGCTTTACAGGGTGATTCGTTTGCCCTGTTGGGCAGACTCAAACCCAGCTTCAATTATCCGGATCTGGTCAGCTGTACTAGCAAGGCTGACAGGATTCTCCCCATCACCTTTCAGAAATTTAGCCAGTTGAGTAAATAGCGATTGGTAATTGCCTAGCTCGGTTGTTATGCGCTCGTCGCCACTCTCAGTGTGCAGCCGACCGTAGTTGGCAAACTCATCAGCGCTCCAGCTTGGGATGGTGAAGGCTTTGCCAGCAATAAGCTGCGCCTCTTGAGGATCGAGTGCGTATTTCACAAATCGTCCTTTACTCCCTTGCACATCGAATCTCAGTGGACGGCCAAAAGCGAAGGGTGAGCTGTGAAGCGTAACCTGCTTATCTTGGTAGCCAAGTTGAACTGAGAAGAGATCATCAACCTCGGCACCGTCGCGCAGGGTTCTGATATCGGCTTGGACATCTTCCGGCTTGCCAAACAGCTGCAGCACCTGATCGATGAGGTGTGGTCCAAGATCAAACCAGATGCCGGCACCGGCGCCAATCTGCTCGCGCCAGCGCTGTTTCGGTGTTGGGCGGGCTCTATCGAAGTGGCTCTCAAAACGTTTAATGTCGCCAAGGCGACCCTGCTTAATAAGCTGTTTAAGCGTTAGGAAGTCACCATCCCAGCGGCGGTTTTGAAACACGGTGATAGAACCTTTCGAACTTGCTTCAATATCAAGCAGTGCCTGCATCTCATCGCTGGATGTGCAGGCGGGCTTGTCGAGCAAAACGCTGGCACCTCTGGCTAACACAGCTTTGGTTAGTTCAAAGTGAGTATCGTTGGGTGTTGCGATGATAAAGAGGTCGGCTTCCACCTCGGCGATCATTAATTGCGCATCTTTGAAGCTGGTCATTGTGGGCCAATGGAGCTTGGCTTCAGATGCCGATGATCCGCTTGCAGCAACTAGTTCAAACTCGTCGAGATGACGTAGGAACGGTTCTTGAAACGTTTTGGCTGCAAATCCGTAGCCGATGATCGCGGTTTTGATACTCATGTTGTTATCCTTAACTGGGATAGTGATCCTAGGAATATTCTATTAACTGCGCAAGTGTCGTGATTCGTAGCAGGTAAAAATGGTACTCTCTGCTCAATATGTTTTGCTTTGAGGTGCTCCGGTGGAGTTATTAGTTGCGCTCGGTTTTGTTCTTGTCATTGTTGCAGTCAGTGTTGCTTGGCAACGTGCCGCTGTTGCTCGTGCGGTGGCTGAGCAGCGTGAGAGTTTGGTGCGTTTAGAGGCGCAGCTAGACTCCTCGCATCAACAGCTACAGAGAGCAGAAGCAGAGCTGCAGAGTGATCGTGAATCACTTCAGCAGTTGAGAGCACAAAATGCCCAACTCAGTGAGGCGCGTGCTCGAATTGAGTCTGAGGTGGCAGAGAAGGAGCGAAGCTTTGCTGTGCAGCTTAAACAGTTGGAAGAGAGTAAAGCGACCTTAAAACGTGAGTTTGAAGCCCTGGCGCAAGAGATACTGGAAGCTAAGGGTAAAAGCTTTCAAGAGCAGAGCCAGCAGCGTCTTGATGCTTTGCTAAAGCCTATGGCAACCGAACTTAAGGGCTTTAAAGAGCGTATCGAGTCTATTCATCAGTTTGATAACGAACAGAGAACCAAGCTGACCACCGAGCTGCAGCACCTTAAGGATTTGAACGTAAAAATCACTACTGAGGCTGAACGTCTAAGTTCTGCACTGCAAGGGCAGAAGAAGATGCAGGGTAACTGGGGTGAGTTGATGCTTGAGAATGTTCTCGATTCCAGTGGCCTGCGTCGTGATAAGGACTATAAACGTGAGGTGAGTATCGATACCGAAGAGGGGCGTATGCGTCCTGATGTGGTCGTCTACTTGCCGCAGAGTAAGCATCTGGTCATTGATGCAAAAACTTCACTTGCCGCCTACACACGCTACGTGAATGCAGAGGATCCAACAGAGCGAGCACAAGCTCTTAAAGAACATGCTGATGCGATGCAGGCGCGCATCAAAGAGTTAGCTGATAAACGCTACTACAAACTTAATGGCCTTAATTCGCCAGAAGTAGTGGTGATGTTTGTGCCGATAGAGTCAGCTTATGTGGAGGCGCTGAAGTTTAACGAGACGCTCTTCCAAGAGGCGATCGAGAAGCAGGTGCTAGTTGCAACTCCGACGACGCTGCTAACCGCTCTAAATATTGTCCGTCAGTTATGGCGCTTTGAGGACCAAAGTAAGCACAGTGCTCAGTTAGCTGACCGTGCCGAAAAGGTCTACACCAAACTAAGCTCCTTCTTGGTGAGTATGCAGGATGTGGGTCGCAAACTTGATAGCGCACGTACCAGCTATGATAAGGCGCTAGGTCAGCTCTACTCGGGTAAGGGTAACTTGATTAAACAAGCAGCCGAGTTCAAAGAGTTGGGTGTCTCTGTGCAGAAGGAGCTGCCTGAAGATCTCGTAGAGAGAGCCTCACTCGAACTGGAGCTGCCAACGCTGCGTGAAATTGAGAGTGACGAAAATCGCAGTGGCGAATATAGTAGCGATAGCTAGCAGCGCTCTGATTGGACCGTTTTTATCAGGCGGGCCAGCTCTTTAACGCCGGGTGTTGATGTTTCACCATGTGTCAGGATGATATAAAGCTCGGCAAATCGCTCGTTACCCTCCAGTAAATTTAGTGGCTTTAGTGCACCGCTTTGAAGATGTGGCGCAATCAAAGCCTCTGCATACCAAGCAAATCCAAGCCCCTGAATAGCGGCCTCTATCGATAGGTCAGGGGAGTCGAGTGTCCAACGCTGATTAGCTCCAAGCCAGCCTGCATCGATATTTCGAATGCCGGTATCTCTTACTACTAGCTGGCGATGCTCCTCAAGCATCTCTAAGCTGATGGGTGCGTCGAGCTGATGCAAAGGGTGAGAGGGTGCGGCCGCGGCGATAAATCTAAAACGCCCAAGACTCTCTCCCATGAAGCCTGGAGGAATTCTGCCGCCAATCACTATGTCCGCACTACGTTCAAGTAGTGCTTGCTCAGAGCCGCTTAACACTGAACGTTGATAATCGATCTTAGTTTGAGGCTGTAGAGTAGAGAAGCGGTTTAGTGCTTCCAAAATGATCTGGCTTGGATAGATCGCTTCAATGCATAGTTTGATTTTTGCTTCGGCACCCAGGGCGAATTGAGTCGCTAGAGTTTCGATTCGGTTGGCGCGAGCGACGAGTTCTCTGGCGTGAACGACAAGCTGTTCGCCCTCAATGGTTAAAACTGCACGCCGACCCTGCGTCGTGAAAAGTTTCAGACCGGTGCTGTTCTCGATCTGCTTTACCGCATAGCTCAGCGTCGATTGGCTCTTATCAATCGCTTCTGCTGCCTTGGCAAAGGTTTCGCTATCGGCGACCGCTATGAGCGCCTGCCAGTGTTCGAGAGAAATCATCACTAATCCATCAGGTATTTCGATAAATATAAACTAATTTTTGCTATTTAATATCTAAATTGTAGATGAGAAGATCGCATTATCAAATATATATGTGATCGAAAGGAGATCGATATGGCTACACTTCTACATGTTAAAACCTCTCTGTTTGGCGAGAATGGACAGTCGGCACAGTTGGCAAAGAGTTTTGTTGATAAGTGGAAAGTTGAAAACCCAGGTGCAGTGGTTATTGAGCGTGACCTTGCCAAGGATCCAGCTCCGCATCTTGATGCGTTTCGTGTGACCGCACTGAACACGCCAAGTGAAGCGCGTGATGCTGAGCAGGCTGCAGTTGTTGAGTATGCAGATGCACTGCTTGCTGAGGTAAAGGCAGCAGATACTTTGGTGATTGGTCTGCCAATGTATAACTTCAATATTCCATCTCAGTTAAAGTCTTGGTTTGACCACTTGGCACGTGCTGGTGTTACATTCCAATACACTGAGCAGGGTCCAGTTGGGATGATTGAAGATAAGCCTGTCTATCTTGTAGCTACACGTGGCGGCCTATATGCAGAGCAGGGGCAGGATTTCCAAGTTGATTTCGTGAAGCAGTTCTTAGGTTTCATTGGACTTAAGGATACACGTGTGGTGTTGGCGGAAGGTTTGGCTATGGATAGCCATCGTGACCTTTCTCTTGAAAAAGCGCGTGCAGCGTTTCAATAAGTTCTAAGAGGTAATCGCTATGATGAGAGCAATCAAACGACGTGTTCCAGGTGTGGATAGCATGGATGGCGCAGGGGTACGAATTCGCCGTAGTGTCGGCAAAAGCCAGTTCGCCCGAATCGATCCCTTCTTGATGCTGGATTGCTTCTCATCGGATGATCCAGATGACTACATTGCTGGTTTTCCTGCACACCCGCATCGTGGCTTTGAAACAGTTACCTATATGCTTGATGGGCTAATGAAACACCGTGACCATATGGGTAATGAGGGGATTCTAAGACCTGGCAGTGTTCAGTGGATGACTGCTGGTCGTGGTGTTATCCATGAAGAGATGCCGCAGCAAGAGAATGGCTTGATGCGTGGTTTTCAATTGTGGGTCAACCTCCCGGCGAGTGAAAAGATGAAACCGGCTGCCTATCAGAATATCGAACCTGAAGAGATCACAGAGATCTCTCTTGAGCAGGGTCTCATTAGGCTTGTTGCTGGTTCACTCGATATTGGTGGGTTGCATTACGAGGGGCCTGTCTCTGGAATCAGTCGACAACCTATCTTTATGGAGGTTCGCCTGAACTCTGGAGAAGCGATCGAGCTGCCAGTCGCCAAGGTACTTTCTGGTTTTGTATACCTCTTTGAAGGGACAGCAGAGCTGGGTGAAGAGACCCTTGCGATTCATGAGGCGGCTGAGCTCTCTGAAGGTGATAGGATTCGCGTCTCTGCAGGTGAGACAGGTGCTCGATTTATGTTGATCGCAGGTCAAGCTATCAACGAACCAATCGCTCAGTACGGTCCATTTGTAATGAATACTATGGATGAGATTGAGCAGGCGATTAGTGATTATCGAGCAAATAGACTGACGGATTGATTATTGTTTGAACAGAGAGCAATCTCGATCGAAAAAATAGGGGATAAATTCCTGGTTTTTTACATTTTTTTCGATATCAGGGGTTGACGGCCAATAGGGCGCTCCGTATTATTTGCGCCTCCTCACAGAGGAAGCAATACGTTAGTGTTGTCCCATTCGTCTAGTGGCCTAGGACACCGCCCTTTCACGGCGGTAACAGGGGTTCGAACCCCCTATGGGACGCCATCCGCGGGAATAGCTCAGTTGGTAGAGCGCAACCTTGCCAAGGTTGAGGTCGCGAGTTCGAGCCTCGTTTCCCGCTCCAACGTATAACCAAGACGTCCCATTCGTCTAGTGGCCTAGGACACCGCCCTTTCACGGCGGTAACAGGGGTTCGAACCCCCTATGGGACGCCATCATGCGGGAATAGCTCAGTTGGTAGAGCGCAACCTTGCCAAGGTTGAGGTCGCGAGTTCGAGCCTCGTTTCCCGCTCCACTCTCTCTTTACACTCTCTTTATTTTTGTCTCAACGCGATCAGTGTTGTGTTTCGTCGCCTGCTGTTAGCATCATATTGCGTAGCTGAAGGTAATCTAAGCTAGCGTCCTGTTGTTCTTGCTCATAGCGCGCCTCATCCAGTGCTGTGTATTGATCAATCTCTTCATCACTTAGGTATGCGATACAGTCGCCTCCAAATAACCAGAGTAGATCGCGCGAGATTAATGGCAGGAACTGAGGAAAGGTACCTACGATACGCGTCATTAAGCGTTGACCCAATTCATACGCTTCGTCCGTATGGGACTCGTAAGCTTCAACTGTGTCTCGGTAGAGGCTCAAAAGCTCCTCAGCGGTATCTGAATACTCCTCATCATCGTGAAACATGGGTTGTTTAATGAGGTTGTTGTAGCCAATTTTGAGAAGATTTAAATGAAATTGGTGAAAGTCGGTCAAAGGAGTGGTCCTTGGCTGTATAATTTCTCGCATTATGGGCTCGTTAAAAAATGCCCGTGACACAAATTGTCGCAAAGGTTAAGGATTAATGGAACTCGCACTTAAAATTACCGCGCTTAAGAAGACCTATGGAAATGGCTTTGAAGCGCTGAAAGGTATTGATCTCGAAGTAAAACAGGGCGATTTTTTCGCGCTATTAGGACCTAACGGTGCTGGTAAGTCGACCACGCTGGGGATTGTTACTTCGTTAGTGAATAAGAGCAGTGGTCAGGTCTCTGTCTTCGGTCACGATATAGATACCCATCTGACTCAGGCTAAGTTGTGCATGGGTATTGTTCCCCAGGAGTTTAACTTCAACTTTTTTGAAAAAGTGGAAGATATCGTGATTACTCAGGCGGGTTACTACGGTATTCCTGCTGCGGTTGCTAAAGAGCGAGCAGAGCACTATCTAAAAGCACTAGGGCTTTGGGATAAGCGTGATAATCGCGCTCGCCAGTTATCGGGTGGTATGAAACGCCGTCTGATGATTGCTCGTGCGCTCGTTCATAACCCTAAATTGCTTATTCTTGATGAACCAACAGCAGGTGTCGATATTGAGTTGCGCCGCTCGATGTGGGAGTTCTTGAAGAAGATTAATGCAGAAGGGACCACCATTATTCTGACCACTCACTATCTCGAAGAGGCGGAGTCTCTCTGTCGTAATATTGCGATTATTGATCAGGGTGAGATTATCCAGAATAGCTCGATGAAATCGCTGCTAGCTAAGTTAAATGTAGAGACCGTTATTTTAGATCTTGCAGAGGATGTTGACCTGTTACCGGACCTAGGTGGTTTAGTAGGGCGTCTAACAGATGGTCATACTCTTGAGGTTGATGTACCTAAGGAGAGTGGCTTGAATTGTCTGTTTGGTAAGTTGACCGAGCAGGGGGTCAATGTGTTGAGTATGCGTAATAAAGCGAACCGTCTTGAGGAGCTTTTTGTCTCACTTGTCGAACATAAAAAGGAGTCAAAATAGTGAATAGCAATCTTCTTTGGGTCGCTTTCTCGACGATCGTTGTTAAAGAGGTTCGCCGCTTTACCCGTATTTGGGTTCAGACTCTGATCCCTCCAGCGATTACCATGACCCTCTACTTCATTATTTTCGGTAATTTAGTGGGTGCACGTATCGGTCAGATGGGTGGCTTCGATTACATGCAGTACATTGTGCCTGGCCTCATCATGATGTCGGTGATTACCAACTCATATGGCAATGTTGTCTCATCTTTTTTTGGTACTAAGTTTCAACGCCATATTGAAGAGCTGCTGGTCGCACCTGTCCCTAATTGGGTGATTTTGTCCGGTTATGTGATTGGTGGTGTCGCGCGTGGTCTAGCCGTTGGATTTATCGTGACGTTGTTGTCGCTCTTTTTTACCGATTTAACGCTGGCGCACCCATTTATCACGCTTGCGATTGTCTTTTTAACGGCCGTTGTCTTCTCTTTGGGCGGCTTTATCAATGCAATCTACGCGAATAGCTTTGATGATATCGCTGTGGTGCCCACTTTTATTTTGACACCCTTAACTTACCTTGGAGGGGTCTTCTACTCGATCTCAATGCTGCCTGATTTTTGGCAAGGTGTATCGCAGTTAAACCCGATCCTCTACATGGTTAACACTTTCCGTTACGGTATTTTGGGCGTAAGTGATATCAATGTCGCATTTGCCTTTGGGATGATTATTCTGTTTGTCATGGTACTCGGTGGTTTTGCACTGCACCTGCTAAACAGTGGTAAAGGAATTCGTAGCTAATGAATGAGCCAGAAAAAGTACTCCATTCGCCACTCGGTAAAGAGACGGTCTACGCTAATCAGTATGATTCGTCACTGCTTTACCCGATTGAGCGAGATATCAATTGGCAGGCGCGAGGTGTCGAAAGAACCACTCTGCCATTTTTTGGTGAAGATATTTGGAACTCCTACGAGATCAGTTGGCTAAACGCTAAGGGTAAGCCCATTGTTGCTTTGGCTGAGTTTCATATACCGGCGACCTCTTCGCATATCATTGAATCTAAGTCGTTCAAACTCTATCTCAACTCCTATAATTTGACGCGTTTTGATGATGCCGCTCAGGTTGTTGCGCAGATGGAGAAGGACCTGTCGAAGGCGGCCGGTGGTGATGTGCGTGTATTACTTACATCACCTGAAGATGCTGTCGCAGTAGAGAACTTTACAGGCGAGTGTATTGATGAGCTGGATATCGAAGTGAGCCACTATGAGCCCGCGCCAGAGTTGCTATCTGCCAAGGGTGAAGTGGTGTCTGAAGCGCTGGTTTCTCATCTATTGAAGTCGAACTGTCCAGTAACAGGGCAGCCCGATTGGGCAAGCGTTCAGATTACCTATACCGGCGCTAAAATTGATCAAGAGGGTCTGCTGGGGTATCTCATATCCTACCGTGAGCATGGCGATTTCCATGAGCAGTGCGTAGAGACGATCTTCATGGATATTTGGCAGCAGTGTAAACCTGAGCAGCTGTCAGTCTATGCGCGATATGTTCGTCGCGGTGGGCTGGATATCAATCCGTTTCGTAGCTCCAAAGATGAGCGCCCTGTGAATATGCGCCTAAGTCGTCAATAAGAGGAGCTCTCAATGGATGCTATAGAACTACTTACTCAACGCACATCAACGCCAGCTCTTGAGGGGGCTGCGCCAACAGCTAAACAGCTGCAGGTTATGTTTGAAGCGGCAGCGCGAGCACCAGATCATGGTCTGCTTCGTCCTTACCGTTTTCTCACTATTCAAGGTGAGGGTTTGGATCGTTTAGGCGAACTCTATCTTCAGGCTGCGTTGGCTAAAGATAGTGAATTAGATGATGCTGCTCGTAATCGTTTTCTGAACATGCCGCGGCGTGCTCCGATGATCATTGTCGCGATAGCTGTGACTCAAGCCCACCCTAAAGTACCAGAGTTTGAGCAGATTATTACTGCTGGATGTGCTGCACAGGCTGTGGTTCAAGCAGCCTATGCGCAAGGCTTAGGTGCTATTTGGCGCTCGGGTGATCTCATGTTTGACGCGCTCGTTGAAAAAGGTCTAGGTCTTGCAGATAACGAGAAGATGGTTGGATTTATCTATCTTGGCCAGCCTATGCGTGATCGTGAAGCTCCAGTTGCGAATGTAGATCTGTTCACGGCGGAGTGGGCAGGTGAATAACGCGGAGTTTCTTGCTTGGCTGCATCAAGCGATTCCATTGACGGAAGCGATGCAGATTGACGAGCTAGAATATACAGGCTACTCCGTGCGTTTGAGCGCGCCCCTTGCGCCCAATATCAATGACAAGGGTACAGGCTTTGCGGGTTCAATTGCGGGACTGGCGACACTCTGTGGCTGGACGTTGTTAACCCTTTGGCTTCGTCAGCGCGGAGTAGAAGCGGATGTCATGATTGCAAAAAGTGAGCAGCGTTTTTTAGCTCCCGTTACCGAGCGTTTGGTCGCTGAAGCACGCTTACCGGAAGACTCTGTAGTGCAGCAGTTTTGGGATCGTTTTCAAGATAAGCGGCGCGCCCGACTGCCTATTTCGGTTACCGTTGGGGGTGCTGAAGTTAAGCTTGAACTCTTTGGGGACTACGCCGCTATTGAGCGAACCCGTTAATTTAAAGTCGGTGAATTATTATGACTATTCATCAGTTTTCACTCTATAAAGTCACTTGTGCTGGCTGTGTGCGCAGCATAGAAAAAGCGCTAACGGCAGCTGAGGGTATAGATGATTACGTCATCAATTTTGCCGATAGAAGTGCCACCATTGATGCATCTTTAGACGCTGATCAGGTGATTAAAGTGATTACCGATGCAGGCTACGGGGCTGCACTCATTGAGGATGAAACTGATCTCGTTGCTCGTGATCAACAGGCCGCACATGAGCTTGCCACCACATTTAAAAAAGCTTGGGTAGCATTGATTGTGGGCTCCCTGCTGATGATTCAGATGTTGCTAGGATGGCTGCCAGATATCGTTACAACTGTCGGCTTGATCAATGGTCTAGTGACTGCCGCTATTACAGCGTTTGTTCTCTACTCTTCGGCGGGACACATCTATCGTGGTGCATGGACAAGCTTCAAGCGTAAAGATTTCAATATGGATACATTGATTGCTCTCGGTACTGGAGCAGCTTGGATCTACTCAACTCTGTTGCTTTTGATTGTCTCTGTCGCTCCTGCTGTTATCCCTGAAGTGGCTCGACACCTCTACTATGAAGCTTCAGTTATGATCATTGGCTTTATCTTGCTGGGACAAGCGCTAGAAGCGAAAGGGCGTTCACAGACGGCGGGTGCACTGCGATCGCTAATGAATCTTCAGCCTAAAACTGCACTGCGAATTCGCGGTGATGAAGAGCGTGAAATCTCTGTTCAGATGCTGATTCCAGGTGATCTTATCCGTGTACGTCCAGGTGAAACTATCCCTGCAGATGCTCTGGTTGAGAGTGGTTCAAGTTATGTTGATGAGTCGATGCTCACGGGTGAATCAGTACCGATTTTGCGTTCGGTTGGCGAAAAGGTGACTGGCGGTACTCGCAACGGCGATGGTTCACTTGTGATCAAAGCTACAGAAGTTGGACGTCAATCGCGTCTATCTCAAATATTAAGTGCTGTTCGAACTGCGCAAAACGCTAAACCAGAACTTGGACGTTTAGCAGATCGAATCGCAGCGGTTTTTGTGCCAGTTGTCATTGTTATTGCGCTGCTTAGTGCCGCTGTTTGGTGGTTTGTAGGTCCTGATCCTGTTTGGTCATATTCTGTATTGGCGTTGATGACGGTGTTGATTGTTGCTTGCCCCTGTGCGCTGGGTTTAGCAACGCCCATGGCTGTCATGGTGGGTGTTGGGCGAGCAGCAAAAATGGGTATCCTCATTCGTAACGGTGAAGCACTTCAGCGTGCACAGGATTTGACCTGCGTCGTACTCGATAAGACAGGGACCCTGACGCAAGGACATCCGACCCTAATTGGATCTCAAACTACTTCCGAACATTCT
This sequence comes from Marinobacterium sp. LSUCC0821, assembly GCF_012848475.1. Taxonomy (NCBI): domain Bacteria; kingdom Pseudomonadati; phylum Pseudomonadota; class Gammaproteobacteria; order Oceanospirillales; family Oceanospirillaceae; genus Marinobacterium; species Marinobacterium sp. LSUCC0821. The sequence goes on along the minus strand of NZ_CP051666.1, from coordinate 1,308,702 downwards.
GATGCTGTCGCTAAGGCGTTGGCATCACACTCAGATCACCCCCTATCGAAGGCGCTGGTTTCTGGTCTATCTAATACTGTTTCAGTCGAGATAGATGGTTTTAAAGCTAAAGTTGGGCAGGGTGTTACGGCGACTTCGTATGATTCCGAATACTCTCTAGGCAGTAGTGCTTGGCTTGCAGAGTGTGGTGTGGCGCAGGGCATGCTTGCAGACAAGGCTAGAAGTCTAAGTCAGCAGGGAGCATCTCTGGTCTGGTTGTTCACCGACCAAGAAGCGATCGCAGTCTACGGTTTTACCGATCCACTGCGTGAGGATAGCGCTGCAGCGGTCGCTCGTATGCAGCAAATGGGTCTTAAAGTGATTCTGTTGTCTGGAGATCATCAACTTGCTGCAGATGCGATGGGGCAGGCGGCAGGTATCTCTGATGTGATAGCGGGGATTTCTCCAGAAGGAAAAATGGCGGTGATTCGAGATCTTCAGCTCAAAGGTGAAGTGGTTGCAATGGTCGGCGACGGTATAAATGATGCACCGGCTTTGGCACAGGCTGAAGTCGGCTACGCTATGGGCGGCGGTACAGATGTGGCAATCGCTGCTGCTGATGTCGCCCTTATGCAGAACTCGCTTCACTCTGTCGCCAATGCAATCAGTCTATCGCGGGCCACAGTGAGAAATATTAAACAGAATCTGTTTGGTGCCTTCTTCTATAATGTTGCAGCGATTCCAGTTGCGGCAGGTGTGCTCTATCCGTTACTAGGTCTGTTACTAAACCCAATGATAGCTGGTGCTGCTATGGCACTCTCTTCAGTGACAGTGGTGAGTAATGCTCGCCGATTGGCGAGCACTAAATTAGATTAGTCGTTGCGAACAGCGCGATTAATTACGATCGGTTCTAGGGGTACATCTCGGTAGTAGCTGACAGATCCTGTCTCCACTGCCGAGATCTTGTCTACCGTATCCATGCCCGCAACGACTTTGCCGAAAACTGCATAGCCAGGACGGCCTGGCGCACCATCAAGAAAGTTGTTGTTAACCGTGTTGATGTAAAACTGCGCTGTGGCACTGTTAGGTGCTTGAGTTCTCGCCATCGCAATAGTTCCACGTGCGTTACTAAGACCATTATCTGATTCATTCTTTATCGGTTTTCCAGTGGCGCGCTCTTTCATCTGCTCGTCCATACCACCAGCCTGTACCATAAAACCGGGAATTACGCGGTGGAATATCAATCCGTTGTACTGTCCACTATCAACATAGTTTAAGAAGTTGGCTGTAGAAATCGGCGCCTTCTCTTCATCCAGTTCGAGTTGGATATCACCAAGAGTTGTCTCGAGTGTCACTTTAGGACCCGCCAGTAGATTTGACGAAAGCAGTGTAGCGGCCAACATTACGTAAAGCTTTTTCATAGAGTCTCCTTAAAAATAGCACTATTAAAAGAGTAGATGATGAGAACTGTATCTCGTTTTGAGACGTAAATTGTTTCATGAAATCAGTGATCTTGTCTCTTCTATTTATCTTGACTCACGCAGCGCAAGCAGACGTAAAGAGTCATGCTGCCTTGTACCCGCAAATAACTCGCTTCGATATGCTTCGTAATGGAGAGCGAGTTGGTGACTATTGGGTTGAGTTTAAAGAGGAAGATGCAAAGTTAACGGTCAATATTGGTATGCAGTTGAGCATTAAAGTATTTGGACTATTCAATTACAACTACAGTTACTCTGCTATAGAGAGATGGGTAGAGGACGAACTTTACTCGCTTGATGTGCGCTTAAATAAAAATGGTGATCAACAGCAGAGAAGCTGGGTAAGTGAAAAGTATCATGAGCTTAATACAGCTGATGAGATTCATAGAGAAATCTTTAACTCCAATCTTTTACCCACACACCATTGGTACTCGAAGATCCTTTCACAGAAGAGGGTTTTTAACACTATTAAAGCCAAAGAAGTTGAAATTGAACCTATGCTCGATGAGCAATTTCTATTAAATGTTTCTGGGGAAAAGCTTTTGGTTAATGCCTACCGTTTGGGTGGTGATCTTGAGAATACACAGTCCTGGTACGACACTCAGGGTGTTTGGAGGGGTATGCGTTTTAAAGCTAAAGATGGCTCCAAGGTTGAAGTGATTTGGCAGGGTGCTGAGCGAATGGAGTCGTCATCGTGAACTCTGCTTGGATTATTGGCGCAGGGAGCGGTATCGGTGCTGCACTGGCAGATAAATTAAGTCGGCAAGGGGTGCGTTTAATATTAAGCGGTCGATCTCCAGAAAAATTGGAGGGTGTCGCTCAGCGGATGTTAAACCCTGTCACCTGTGAGGTGTTAGATGTTACTGAGGTTGAATCGGTTAACACTGTTTGGCAAAAGATCAGTGCAGATCGAGTGCCAGGTTTGATCGTTATCTCCTCTGGTGACTATGTAGAAACGCCACTATCAGAGTTGTCTCCCGAGATCAGTCGACACTTGATGGAGGTTAACTACCAAGGAGTGGTTAATCTGATGAGTGCGCTGCTTCCTAAATGCTTGGAGCAGGGGTGTCAGATAGCTGTAGTTGCATCACTTGCGGGATACACAGGTTTGCCTAAGGCGTCTGCATATGGTGCGAGTAAAGCAGCGGTTATAAATTATTGTGAATCCCTTAAGCTTGAGCTGTTGGATACATCTGTGGATCTTCGTTTAATCAACCCAGGTTTTGTAAAAACCCCGCTTACCGATAAAAACCAATTTAAGATGCCTGATTTAATTACTGCAGAGCAGGCGGCAACTGAGATTGTGAAGGGGTTAAGTGGCACAGCGTTTGAAATTCGCTTTCCAAAGCGCTTTGCTCGTATCATGTCTTTCATTAGTCTACTCCCTTATCGAATCAAGCTTTCTCTCATTAAACGGATAACGCGTGCATGAATTATCAACACCTTGAATCTTACATAGCTATGTTTGAGCGTCTGGCACCTGAGATGCTGGATGAGTTAGGACAGGTAGTTACAGATGACATTCACTTTGTTGATCCGTTTAATGATGTGCGTGGTTTTGCTGAAATGAGCGAAATATTTGTCGATATGTATAAGCGCACTAAGAGTCCAAAATTTGTAGTTTTGGATTGGCAGGTGAGTGGAGTTAATGCATATGTTCGCTGGCGCTTCACGGCCGGTTTGCCTGTGCTTGGTCGCTTTGAAACCTTGGGTGTAAGTCATTTGATCTTAGCGGATGATGGCAAGATAGCAGAGCATATCGACTACTGGGACAGTGCGCCTATCTATGTGCGTGTACCATTGATCGGTCGTTTGGTTAAGGCGCTGCGATCTCGAATGGCGGCTTAGTGAGCTGATCACCACGGATAAAGCTCAGAGTTACGCTGCCAATCGTAAAGCCCCACTTCTTCACGTAGGCGCGGTTCATGAGAACGCCACCCGGTTGCAGAATCATGTAGTCATCAAAGTTGACTCTCCACGTGCCATCACCCACCTTTAGATCAAGTGCATAAAACCAATTCAGTGTATTGCCATTACTATCACCTGATGCATGGCCCACTATGTCTGCAGCACTACCCGAGTAGATACCATGTCGCTCTTTTTTGATTGTCCAAATGCGCTGATCCTTTTCTCCATCAGCGTAGAGAAAATTTTCATTTAGGGTGAGTGTTTCGCCATCCCAGTTGCCATCAATCTCGACAATGAATTGACGACGAATCTGTCCAAAGCGGTCTTCAAATAAGCCCCAGGCGTAGACCTTGCCATCAAAAAATTGTTCGATCTTTAATTCAGGGCTGGGTTGGCTAATCTCTTCGACTTTCATGGTGTTACATCCGCCAAGTAGAAGTAGTGCTGCCGCTAAAATGGGTACTGTTAGTATCTTGAGCATAGAGGCCCGCACTGAAATAACTAAGTTATCTTTATTACGGTACGGGCTTTTCACTAGATCATTGTGGGCGCCATTTATTCATGGCGGATCGAGTAGAGGCCAACATCGATGCTCTCTTCCGCAAAACCAGCCTCACAGTAGGTCAGATAGAAGATCCACATTCGCTTAAATCGCTCATCGAACCCCTGTTTGTGAACGCTAGGCCAGGCATTTTCAAATTGCTCGCGCCAAATATGAAGGGTCTTGGCATAGTCCTGACCAAAGAGTTGTTCCTCGTCTAGTCGTAGGTCCGCTAGCCTAATCTCCTCGCTAAGACGTTGTGGGCTTGGCAGCATTCCGCCGGGGAATATGTATCGTTGAATAAAGTCAGTCCGTTTGCGGTAAGCATCGAAGCGTTTGTTATCAATGCTTATTATTTGGAGTACAGCTCTGCCTTCAGGTTTAAGGCGGGCTTTGAGCATTTCGAAGTAGGTAGGCCAGTTCTCTTCACCTACCGCTTCAAACATCTCTATTGAAACTATGTGATCGAAACTGCCCTCAACGTCTCGGTAGTCTATGAGTTCAAGCGTTACCTGCTGCTCTAAACCCGCGTTTTTAATGCGACTCTCTGCAAATGCAAGTTGCTCTTTAGAAAGCGTAATCCCATAAACATTGGCGCCATATTCACGCGCTGCTAACTCTGCAAACCCACCCCAGCCACATCCGACCTCGAGGACGCTCTGACCAGGCTTCAGGTCAATCATTTCACAGATGCGCCGATACTTATTGAGTTGAGCTTGCTCGAGGGAATCATCAGGTGAATTAAAGAGCGCCGAAGAGTAGGTAAATGTGCGGTCTAGCCAGGTTGCATAGAACTCATTTCCTAGATCGTAATGGTAGGAGATATTCTTGCGCGATCCTCGTTTTGAGTTGGCCTTTCCGAGGTGGAAAAGCCTGTTGATGAATCTTAATAGTGGGCTGCCGTTTAAGAGGTCTTTGATGAGCGCTTCGTTGTGTAGTGCCCAACGCATCAGTGCTACTTCATCAGAACTGCTCCAGTCGCCATCCATGTAACCTTCGGCAAAGCCTATCGTGCCACCGCGAACAAGGCGCTTTAGCGCTCGGAAGCTCTTTAGACGAATGTGTCCCTGGTAGCCGTTGCTTTCGTGCTCACCAAACTCTAGAAGTTGCTTGTTAGGGAGTTCAATCAGCAAGCGTCCTTTTATGCGCTTATCAAATTTACTGTGTAAAAGTGCCAATAGGCGGCGATTGAACCAACCGGTATTGGTCTGCAACGCTAACGGGCTAGTACTGATATTAGTAGGTCGCATTACTCTCGCTCCTCGTTCCTGTTATTAAGGTGACACTTGGGCCAGAACGTTTGACCCTTTTTTGGAGTGGTACGCGTTTAATCCACAATCGGAGCGCCTCCCAGTGTATGCCTAGAATCACTTTGATTGTCATTAACGGATATTTGAACAGTATTCGTATTAAGTTTTTGTCACTAAATGGGCGGTAATTGCCGGTGAATGTGGCATTTAACAAGGGGCCCTCAGCATCCGATTGATGGATACATACCGCTATCTTCTCCCCGGGTGGACGCATTCTAAATTGGTAGGGCGCAACCATCGGCATAAAGGGTGAGACATAAAACCCTTTCTCTGCCTGTTGGCGAATAACGCTATCCTCATTGCTAACAGGAATGAGGTAGCTGTGCCGCTCTTTAAATGTGTTGTGCACCTCGTAGATCATAGCTCTTAGGGTGCCGTTTGCATCGTAACAGTAGAAAACACTGAGAGGATTAAAGGTGTAACCAAACATCCGTGGATAACAGAGTAGCTTGATACTGTGCCCAGCTTCATTGAGTTGGTTGTTGGCAAGTAACGCCCTTATTTGGACATTCAGGGGCGTTGCTGAGCCATCTCCATGATCGGAAGATCTAAAGCTGAATAGATTCCAGCGATTGAATGAGAAGAGTCGCGACGTTGTTGATAGTTCGTCTAATCTGTCTATGTCAAACAGCATTGATGCGACCGAATAGATAAAACGGTGCCTCTGCGGTTTGAAGCGATGGTGCATTACCTCGCCTTCATAGATAGCCGCACTACTCATGCGCTCTCCTGGAGTGACTTCTGTTCAGTAACATGAATGCGGCTGTTAGGGTTCTTGATGTTCCAGGGGCGTAACGCGCCACCCAGTTGCTCTGCTACTGCAAGACCAGACTGAATGCCATCTTCATGGAATCCATATCCAAACCAAGCTCCGCAGAACCAACTCCGCTGCACGCCTTGCAGTGACCACAACTCTTTTTGCGCATCAATGGATCGCATGTCAAACACAGGGTGGTCGTAGAGGAACGAGCCTAAGATTGATCCCTCTGCAGGTTCGTCTATTGGATTCAAAGTGACAAACAGATCCTGTTGAGTCTTTAGAGGCTGAAGTGCATTCATCCAGTAAGTGACAGCGAGCATATCTTGTTCCTGATCGGAACTGGCTAGATAGTTCCAAGCAGCCCAGGAGCTCTTTCGCCTTGGCATCTGGTTGGTGTCGGTGTGCAAAATTGCACGGTTTCTTTGATATGGGAAAGCGCTTAGTAGTCGGTGCTCCTCTTCGCTTGGATTTTCTAATAGCGCTAGAGCCTGGTCTGCATGGCATGCAAAGACAACCTGATCAAAGCGTTCAGACTCTCCGTGAAGCATGTGGAGGGTTACACCACTCTCATCACGCGATACTTTATGAATCCTCGCATTGAGGCGTATCTGCCCTGCAAGTTCGTCGCCTACCTTAGAGACATAACTGCGGCTACCGCCTACCACCGTCCGCCACTGTGGGCGGTCTTTGATTTGCACCAGTCCATGATTCATACAAAATCGCAGAAAGGTCTGAGCAGGGTAGGTCAGCATCTTTGCCATGGGAGTAGACCAGATGGCAGCACTCATAGGGAGTAGATGCTCGTCTATAAATTGTCTGCTGTAGCCTTCACGTTTAAGTAACTCGCCCAGCGAAAGTGCGCTTAATGAAGGGTCGGTCATGAGTCGCTCTGAATCTTTGTAAAAACGCAGAATATCGCTCAGTAGTTTCCAGTGGCGTGGTTTTATAAGGTTGCTACGTTGTGCAAAGAAGCCTTTGAGGCCAGAGCCACTGTACTCAAGCTGACCACGTTCAAGCGAGACTCCAAAGGTCATATTGGTATCAACGCTCTCAACATTGAGGTGTTTGAAAAACTCTACTAGATTTGGATAGTTGACCGGGTTGAATACGATAAAGCCGGTATCAACCGCGATCATGCCATCCTTGGTTTCTACATCTACAGTGTTGGAGTGGCCGCCAAGTCGGTCATCCTTTTCGAACAGCGTCACATTATGGCGTTTGCTTAGAAGCCATGCGCTAGAGAGGCCGGAAATTCCCGAGCCGATAACTGCTATTTTCATAGGATGAAGATGTCTCACGTTCATGGTTTGTATCCACAATTTTTACATTGTGAATTATTACGCCCAGTCTAACTTGCTAGATCAGTCTGGTGCGACCTAAATGCATAGGTTATCTTATCTAAATAGGTGATCCATCCCTGGATCATAAACGTAGGAGCATGCATGACAGAACAACAACCTGAGGGAGTTGATGTGAACGCTGCAGCTGCAATTGAAGATGAAGCTAAGAAGCGTGAGCGTGATGGCTGGTCCGATCTGCTCGCAACCCTAGCTGAATCTCGTAGTAAAAGTGATTTCGCTCTGCTGTATAAGCACTTCGCACCGCGTGTTAAGGCATACATCATTCGCTTTGGTATGCCTCCCGCTGCTGCTGAAGAGTTGACCCAAGAGTCTATGCTGGCGGTTTGGCGCAAAGCACACATGTATACGCGCGGCAAAGCGAGTGCGAGTACGTGGATTTTCACTCTGGCTAGAAATCTCTGTATCGACCGTCTTCGCCGTGAGAAGGCTGTCGAGTATGAGTTGCCTGAGGAAGAGGTCGATCCTGATCAGCGTCACTATGGTGAGCAAGCAATCCTTGAAGATCGAATGAGTAAGGCCTTTTCTCAGCTTCCTGAAGCGCAAGCTCAAGTTTTGTATCTGTCCTATTACGAGGGCAAAAGCCACTCAGAGATATCCGAGCAGTTAGGCATACCGCTCGGAAGTGTTAAATCTAGAATGCGTTTGGCATTTGCCAAGTTGAAGAGTTACTGGGGAGAACAGGATCAATGATTAGTCACCATTTTGACGACGCTACACTTGTAGCGCGTGCCGCTGGCGCGATGTCAGAGGGCATGTCTTTGTTGATCGATAGCCATCTACATTGGTGTAAAGAGTGTCAGGAGCGTGCCTGGCAGGCTGAGCAAATTGGCGGACAACTGCTAGATCAACTAACTCCAGCTGAGCTTTTAGAGGATAGTTTGTCTTCGGTCTTAGCTCTGTTGGATGAGGATGCACCCGTTGCAACCTTTAAGCCACGTGTTTCTGGAAGTGATGAGGTTCCGGAGCCCCTTGCACAGCTGATCGGTGGTGATCTCGATGCTTTGCCTTGGCGTGGCATGGGTATCGGTCTTCAGCAATACGATCTTAATCTTGGCGGAGCCGGGGCTTGTCGTTTGTTGCGCATTAAACCTGGCGTCTCTGTACCGCATCACACACATAAAGGTAACGAGCTTACGATGATACTTCGCGGTTCTTACAGCGATGATATCGGGCGCTTCTGTAAAGGTGATGTTGCTGATCTAGATGATCAGGTTAAGCATCAGCCAATCGTAGATACTGAGCATGAGTGTATCTGTCTGATTGCGACAGATGCGCCGCTCCAATTTACCGGAATTATGGGTCGACTGGCCCAACCGTTTATTGGGCTTTGATTTTTCTGGCCGGTTTAACCGGCCTTTTTTTTGAGTGTTAGATGAATCTTATCTGGTTTCGAAATGACCTGCGTGTACAGGCCAATCCTGCGTTAGCAGCTGCTCATGAAAATGGGTTGGCTACAACTGCGTTTGTAACTCTCACGCCAAAAACCTGGAGCGAGCATTGTGAGTCTCCCGCTCGAATGGGGCTTTGGCATGATCGCCTGCTTGAGGTGAAAAGAGAGCTTGAAGATCTCAATGTTCCTTTGAAAATTCTAATGGTCGAAAGCTTCGATGATTGTCCGGCGGCCATTGGTGAACTTGCAGAGCAGCTAGGTGCAACAAATCTCCTCTTTAATTACGAATACCCACTCAATGAGGTGAATCGCGATCAAGCGGTATGTGATGCCTTAATGAGTTCTGTACACTGTGTCGGTTTTCACGGGGAGGTGATCATTCCTCCAGGTGAGGTGAAAACTCAAACAGGTACCGACTTTAAAGTCTACACGCCATTCTCACGTGCCTGGCGCCAGCGCTTAGTAAAGTTTGATTACCCGATACGTCCGATTAAGAGCCCGTTTCCAGCTAACTCCATCACTAGTGATGAAGTGCCCTCAGACTTAGGTTGGCAGTCCCTTAGCTACAATAGAGAACTCTGGCCAGTAACTTCAGATGCGATTCGAGAGCAGGTTTATCAGTTTATCCGAGAGCGTGAGGCTGACTACAAAGAGAAACGTGATTTTCCTGCCGTTAATGGCACCTCAAAACTCTCCCCCTATTTGACCATAGGTGCAGTGTCGCCATTGCAGCTTCTGCATGTTCAGCGAAGTGAGTACAGCCATGATGGCTGGTTGAATAGTAGTTGGCTTAATGAGCTAATCTGGCGAGAGTTCTATCGTCACCTAATGGTGGCCTTCCCTGGTCTTTCAAGGTTAGAGCCGTTTCGTCCTGAAACTGAAGCGCGCATCCAGTGGTTGGATAGAGAGTCAGCTTGGCAAGCTTGGTGTCAGGGTGAGACCGGATTCCCTATTGTTGATGCTGCGATGAAACAGTTACTCGCTACAGGATGGATGCATAACCGCTTGCGTATGGTGGTCGCGAGCTTTTTAACCAAACTAGTGGGTATTGATTGGCGTCGTGGTGAAGAGTTCTTTATGTCCAAGTTGATCGATGCTGATTTCGCCTCTAACAACGGTGGCTGGCAGTGGTCTGCGTCGGTTGGTGCTGATGCTGCTCCCTACTTTCGAATTTTCAATCCGATAGCGCAAAGTGAAAAATTTGATGCGCATGGAGATTTTCTTGTGAAGTGGTTACCTGAGCTAGAGATGGTCCCTGTTAAAGAGCGACATAAACCTGGTGCTGGGCAGTTCTATGGTCGTCCTGCACCGATCATCGATTACACAAAGGAGCGAAAGCGCGCTTTAGATGCATATAAAGAGGGTTAGGGGTGGTAATCCCTAGCTGATCTGGCAAACTTCTCTCCAACAAATTTGGAGATGTCTAATGGATTGGGAGCAACTACTCACTCGAAAGCGTTATGGTCACGATATGCTTGCCACGCAAGAGCAGGGGCGCAGCCATTTTCATAAAGATCATGATCGCATCATTTTTAGTAGTGCTTTTCGTCGCTTGGGTCGCAAGACTCAGGTCCATCCAATGTCTCTTAATGATCATATCCACACGCGCCTTACCCACTCCATTGAGGTTGGTAGCATTGGTCGCAGTCTAGGTATTCGTGCTGGAGAGTTGATCGCTGATCAACTACCGGAAGGTATCTCCGCAGATGATATCGGCACGATCATTCAATCGGCCTGTCTGGCACACGATATTGGTAATCCCCCCTTTGGTCACGCAGGTGAATATGCAGTCCGAGACTGGTTTCGCCAGCGTAAAACCGATCCTCGTTTTGCTTCATTGAGTGAAGAGGAACATCGCGATCTGCAGACCTTTGAGGGGAATGCGCACGGCTTTCGCGTCGTTACAAAAATCGAGAACCATCTCTTTGATGGTGGCCTTCGACTTACCTATCCAACCCTAGGTACCCTTCTTAAATATCCCTGGACAGCCCGTCATGGTGGCAAGAAAGGAAAGTTTAGTTGTTACCAGACGGAATTAGATCTGCTTCGTTCGCTCGCTTCAGATTTGGGATTAACTCAAGTTGATGAGGATCGCTGGGTACGTCATCCGCTCAATTTTCTGATGGAGGCTGCAGACGATATCTGTTACGCGATCCTGGATCTGGAGGATGCTATCGAGCTTGGTCTGCTCAGCTTCGAGGAGGTTAAACCTATCCTGCTTCAGCTTTGTGGTGACTTGAATTTCGATGATGCGGTCTTTGCTACAGCTGCTTCTGCACGTCGCAAGATATCAGCTTTGCGTGGTAGAGCGATGGAGAACATGATCGACTCGGCAGTAGGTGTCTTTTCTAAAAAACTTCCTGATTTAATGGCGGGAAGTTATACCGGAGAGCTTCTAAGTGATGGCGACCCAATGGTGCGAGATGGCTTAGCCGCTGCCAAGCGTATAGCTCAAGAGCGTGTATTTCCTGACCATCGCAAAGCGGAGCTTGAGGTGGGTGCTTATACAATCCTGGGTGTATTGGTGGAGACCTTTATTGAAGCGGTCTGGGAACAGCACACTAAACAGGATGATGATTTGAGCTACCGCAGTGAGAAGATTCTTGGACTTATGGGTATTCATGCTCCAGGCCCAGATGAGTCGCTCTATGAGGGGTACATGCGAGCGCTCGATTTTATCAGCGGTATGACAGACTCCTATGCAAGTTATTTAGCTCGCCAAATTGGTGGTGGAATTCAGGTTTAGGTATGGCATCACTTCAAGATCAGCTATCAAGACTCGTCTATTCGACAGATAAAGGGACTCTCTGTCCTGGTTGTGGTGAGGCGTTACAAGAGTGTCGATGTAAAGAGATAGAGGATGAGTCCCGACTCAGCCATCTGGACGGTGTCGTGCGAATTCGTCGTGAGACCTCTGGTCGCAAAGGGAAGGGTGTCACAACCTTAACAGGGATTCCGTTGAAAGAGTCTGAACTCAAATCGCTACTGAAGAAGCTCAAGCAAGCTTGCGGTACGGGCGGTGCCCTCAAAGAGGGTGTTATTGAGATCCAGGGTGATCATCGTGACAAACTAAAAACCCTCCTAGAGAAAGAGGGTTTTACAGTTAAGCTGGCTGGCGGTTAAAGACCAATAGCGCGTTCTGAGAGTGCTAGTTCCATTCGAGCCCGCAGGAGTGAGTAGAGCTGAACTGCTGCATCAATCTCCTCCTTACGGTTTGTCAGACTCTCGATGTTGAGTCCCAGTGGTAGGTCAAGTTGCACGCATGAATCGAGAATCATCTGCAGGTTTGAGTAGCAGATCTTGATCGACTCTTTAAGAGGATTGTCCGCATCTAGAATACGGTAGCCTGTAGCTTCAGGTACTGAAATTCCTAGCCATTTCATGAAATCTAAGGTTTTAGCACTTCCACAAGGTGTGAAGGTTAAAACAATACGCACAGGCTCGATATTGAGTTGCTTACAGCGACGAGCATAAGAGGTAAGCATGTCGATGGTTGCTTGTGCGTTGTAGACTGCTTGCGAGATAAAGAAGTTACAACCATCCTGCTGCTTAGCAATCATGCGCTCATGCTCGTCACCTTTTTTAAGGTGGCGTTCTGCAATACATACACCGCCGACAGCATAATCCTTCTCTGACTTGGCAAGCACTTCATACGCTTCGTTGAGGCTTAATTTATAGTCGCCATCAGATGATGGGCTACCAACAAGAACGATATTGTTCTGATGGTAGGTATCAGTTGTCTCGGCTAGCCAGGCTGCAAACTCTGCGCTATCTGATTGAGCAACACTGTTGTAGGTGATGGTGCTACTGCCGCTTTTGCTATGAAGCATTTTTGCATACTCACGAGGATCGCGAGTTTGAGCAAATGGGAAAGGGCGTGGAGTGTCGATTCGCGTGCTCTCATCCTGGATGTCATAAACGATAATGCCGTCATGTGCCAGGCTATCGAGGCGTTGCAGCAATTTATCGGCGATATCAGACATGACGGCATCTTCAGTTCCCACTTTTGGTGGAGTGGTGCCGATCACATATACACCCTGTGATTTACCGATCAATTTGTCGTGAAGAGAGCAGGTCATCGTTGTTCCATATTCTTAAGTTAGGAATCTATTATAAACATGAGTGAATTTCATTAGAATGAAATTCGTCGTGAAAATAATTGATATAAAGTTGCAGCAGGTTCAACTCACTACAGCACTCGAACGACATTTACCCCGTCGCGAACTGTTAGAAAAACGTTCTCAACTTCTGGGTCTTCAGCGATCAGGAGGTTAGTTTCTACCAAGGCATCATCAATCTCAGATTCGGGTTGCAGTACTTTGCCTGACCAGAGCACATTGTCTAGAACAATTAATCCACCAGGACGGGTGAGCTCTTTCACTTTGGTGTAGTAGTTGTAGTAGTTGCGCTTATCAGCATCAATAAACGTGAAGTCGAGCGGGCCATCGATATATTTGTCAAGCTCTTCTAGCGTATCCAGTGCACGGCCAAAGACAACTTCAATCTTGCTGCCATGTTTACTGCGCTCATAAAAAGTTTTGGCAAATTCGATGGCGCGAGGGTTGGTTTCGCAACAGACCAGCTTACCATCTTCCGGCATACCTTCTGCAATTGAGAGGGCAGAGTATCCTGTGAACATACCTATCTCTAAACAGCGTTTAGGTTGGTGAATCGCTGCAAGCATTTTGAGCGTTCTGCCGACTAATCGCCCTGAGAGCTTCTGGGGCCAACCCATGTTTAGGTTGGTTTGGTCAATTAGTTCCTGAAGTAGTTCTGGTTCAGCGGTGGTGTTCAGAAAGGCGTAGTCTTCAACCTGTTCGTCTACAAGAAAGTCTGGCATGTATAGTTCCGTATCTATCAAGAGTTCCGTAAGTATTAAGAGGTCCGTTATTTATCTAGCGTCGAAATAATTGCACTGCCCCACATGAGCAGCTGTTCGTCGTTCTCTGTCCAGCTGTATTGGCAGAGTTTAAGATCCTTGGTCACGCAAGAGTACTCTTTGATCTGAATACCTGTAGGGAGAGTTCTACACCCTTTCTCAGGCTCTTTACCAACGCCGTAGAGACGACTGCTTAAAAGCTGGCGATAGAGCTCTTCACTTTCACAAACCCAATGCGCCCCTTCATCACTAAGCGCTAGAGCTGAGTTGGAAAGAGCGGTTATAGCGATCGCAATTGCAGAAAATTTTCGTAATTTCATCGTCTTTTCTGGAGCTCAAGGAGAGCTACTCGTACAATTATTGAAAAGGAGATTATAACTATGAACCAAGCGCTATACATCTTTCTGTTTTCAGGATTAGTTTCAATGTCTGCGGCTTTGAGTGTCGGGGCCATTAATAAGATGGCAGAAGAGGATCGCCCAGACTGGCTTCAGAAGCGAAATAACCTTGTGATGATGATCATGGGGGGCAATATCGCTGCACTTACTCTGGTTGGGGCTATGGCATTTGGTTTCTTAACCTTGCACTGGTCAATACCCTTGAGCTCTATCTTCATCTCATTTCCTGTTGTGCATCAGTTGTTGTTGGCGCGCATCTTAGGTCCTGTGAAATCACTGCTTCTTACATTGCCGCTTACAATTTTCGCCGCAGTATCACTCTACTACTACTGGCCATAATTGCCCGTCATTAGTTCATTATTCGGTGACTGGGTCTTTCCAGTCATCCGCACTCTAATATTATTCTTATATCTGGAAGTTGCTCTGTAGAGCCGATAACAGGCTAAAGCCTGTTACGGTAACTTCGGTTTGAGTTCATTGTTCGGTGGCTGGGTCTATCCAGTCAGTCGCTCTCCAAATTTACACAGCTGTTGATGTGTGAATATAATCAAAATTAAATATTGATCATATTGCGTTTATTCAAAATTGAATTTTGATTGCTTCCTGTTTATTCAAGATTTAATTTTGATTAATCGCTGATTTTTTGTTCAGAAAAATTGAAAATTTTAAATTAAAAATACTCTTAATTGACATGATGTTGTGTTGATTAAAATATTGATATTTAATGAATAATCTATATTTATTCGTGTTTAAAATACATCCCTATTTTTTATAAAGTTTTATTGATTTAATTTGTCCAAATGGTTAATAATTGATCTAGTAATTAAAATAAATCAGATAGTGTTTTAGTTGGTCTGGTTAAAAAATAGCCTAAGTTAAGAGCGAGACACCTACGTGGATTCAAAAATGATCGTCGCACTGGATATCGGCACATCAAAAGTCGTCTGTATGGTGGCTGAAGTGGGTGTTGATGGTGGCGTTGAAGTCATCGGTGTAGGTTCGCATCCTTCTCGCGGTCTGAAACGCGGCGTGGTCGTAAACATTGAGTCTACCGTACAGTCTATTCAGCGAGCTGTTGAGGCAGCTGAGTTGATGGCTGGTTGTAAGATTCACTCTGTTAGTGTGGGTGTCTCTGGTAGTCATATCGCAAGTCAAAACTCACACGGTATTGTTGCATTGCAGAGTCGTGAGGTTACAGATAGCGACCTAGAACGTGTCATTGAAGCGGCGCAGGCAGTTGCGATTCCGGCAGATCAGCGCGTGCTGCACATTCTTCCGCAGGAGTACCTAATTGATAACCAAGAGGGCATCAAAGAGCCGCTTGGTATGTCTGGTGTACGTCTCGAAGCTAAAGTTCACCTTATTACAGGTGCTACCAACGCGATACAAAACATTGAAAAGTGTGTTCGTCGATGTGGTCTTGAAATTGATGCTGTTGTGTTAGAGCAGATTGCATCGGGTTACTCAGTATTGACTGATGATGAGAAAGATCTTGGTGTCTGCATGGTTGATATCGGTGGTGGTACATCAGATATCGCTATCTTTACTCAGGGCTCTATCCGTCATACCGCAGTTATCCCAGTCGCAGGCGATCAAGTGAGTAATGATATCGCTATGGCGCTTCGGACTCCCTTGCAGCACGCTGATCAAATCAAGATGAAATACGCGTGTGCGCTGGCTCAGTTAGCTAAGCCAGAAGAGATGATTAAGGTCCCAAGTGTTGGTGACCGTCCAGCCCGTGATCTATCGCGCCAAGCCTTGGCTGAAGTGGTTGAGCCGCGCTACGAAGAGTTATTTACATTGGTGCAGGCTGAGCTTCGTCGTAGTGGTTATGAAGATCTTGTAGCGGCGGGAATTGTCTTGACTGGCGGTACATCAAAGATGGAAGGTGCTGTTGAGTTGGCTGAAGAGATTTTCCACATGCCGGTTCGTTTGGCTCGCCCTGATGGAGTTGGCGGAGTGGATGATCTCTTATCAAACCCAATCTATGCGACAGCTATTGGTCTGCTTCTGTACGCTGCTGACAATGAACTTACCCAGCAGTTTGAGCCAAGCCAAGTAGATGATTTTGATCTAGATGAGGACGAGTTGACCGAGCATCGTCCTGAGAAACGAATTAAAGCTAAGAAGAGTGATCAAGAGAGTTGGTTTACTCGATCTAAGAATTGGCTAAAGGGTAACTTTTAACCCTGAGGCAAAGTGGTAGTAACCGGCGTAGATCGGCCCTACTGAATTAAAATCCTGGAGGAAGATATGTTTGAGTTAGTAGAAAATACAAACGAAAACGCAGTAATTAAAGTAGTTGGTGTCGGTGGTGGTGGCGGTAACGCTGTTAGCCACATGGTGACCTCTGATGTTGAGGGTGTAGAGTTTATCTGTGCAAATACAGATGCTCAGGCGCTTGGTCGTATGACGGCCAGTAGCGTGCTTCACATTGGCGGCGACATGACTAAAGGTCTTGGTGCTGGAGCTAACCCAGATGTAGGGCGCTCAGCTGCACAGTCAGATCGTGATCAAATCGCTAACTCGTTACGCGGTGCTGATATGGTCTTTATCACCGCTGGTATGGGTGGTGGTACTGGAACGGGTGCTGCACCTATCGTTGCAGAAGTTGCTAAAGAGCTAGGTATTCTTACCGTAGCTGTCGTGACTAAGCCTTTCCCGTTCGAAGGTAAAAAACGTATGAAGATTGCGGAAGAGGGTATCCGTGAGCTTCAAGAACAGGTTGATTCTCTAATCATCATTCCAAACGAAAAACTGCTTCCAGTACTTGGCAAAAATACCAGTCTGATCAAGGCGTTCGGTGAGGCGAATGATGTTCTTAAAGGGGCTGTGCAAGGTATTGCAGATCTCATTATCCGCCCAGGCATGATCAACGTCGACTTTGCAGACGTTCGTACTGTGATGTCTGAGATGGGTATGGCGATGATGGGTACAGGCTTCGCGCGCGGTGATGAGCGTGCTCGTGAAGCGACTGAAGCTGCAATTAAGTCGCCACTTCTTGAAGATGTTGATCTTAAAGGTGCGAGCGGTATCCTGGTAAACATTACAGCGGGTATGGATCTGAGCCTAGGCGAGTTTGCTGAAGTGGGTGAGATCGTCGAAGAGTACGCCTCTGAAAATGCGACCATCGTTGTTGGTACTGTAATCGACCCTGATATGACTGAAGAGCTTAAAGTGACTGTAGTTGCTACGGGTCTTGCTAAAGCGCAGCAGATGGAGAGCGGCGCGCGCGTTGTGAACTCTGATGTGACAACTGGCTCGCCACAGGTCGAAGTGCGTACTGCTCCTGCTCCAGCACCTTCAGACTTCTCGCAGCTAGAGCTTCCAACGGTTATCCGTAACCGTCAGGCGCAACAAGCGCAAATGGCTCAAGATGAAGAGGTTGTCGTTCATAAGAAAACCGGAACAGACGATATGGAGTTCCTAGATATTCCAGCATTTCTTCGTCGCCAGGCTGATTAAGCCTAGCAAACCTTTTTAAACCGTCCAGGTTTCCCGCTCCCCCTAGTGGGGTAGCGGGTCTTTTATTGCAATGAGTAGAAACTCAATATTGCCATCCCCGCCCTTTATCGGGCTCTCGATATAGTGCTCAACACGCATACCAAGCTCACTAACGAGAGTTTTGAATTCTCTCTCTAGCGTCCCATATAAGTTAGTCGATCTAACAATGCCGCCTTTTCCTATATGTTCAGGGCCCAGCTCAAACTGAGGTTTTACCAATGTGATGAGTCTAGCGCCTTTATCAAGCAGAGCGCATAGGCCGGGTAGTATCAGTTTCTGTGAGATGAATGAGACATCCATTACCGCAATATCAAACCGCTTAGTCGGTGAGTGTTCTATCAGGTTGGGTTCAAGGTTTCGTGCGTTATAGCCTTCTATACATAGCACGCGTGGATCATCTTTAAGTGAAGTTGCTAGTTGATCGTGACCTACCTCAATACCCAACACGAACTGAGCTCCGTGCTGCAATAGGTAGTCTGTAAAACCACCGGTGGACTGCCCGACATCAATTGCGCATAGGTCGGTAAAATCGAGCTGTGCAATCTCCGTGGCGCCTTTTAGTTTCAATGCGCCGCGAGACACGTACTGATCGCTCTCATCAAACGCTATCGTAATGCTGCTCTCTTCGCTGACTTTGGTGCTTGCTTTAGTGATGTTGCAATCATCTACTAAGACGCGACCCTCTTTAAGGACGCGTTGAGCCTGTGCACGGCTAGCGCAGTGCCCTTTATCAACGAGGAGTTGGTCGATACGTTTCATGTCGTTTGATTCCTATTAGCCGTCGCAATGATAACTTGTCAGAGCCGAGATTACTGCGATAATGGCAAACATCTTTTATGTCACATTGTTAAGGAATAAGGCATGTCTAACCGCAGTACTATCTCTACACCTAATGCTCCAGCAGCCATCGGTACCTACTCGCAAGCTGTGAAAGTGGGTAATACCGTCTACCTTTCAGGTCAAATTCCTTTGATCCCCGAAACAATGGAGTTGGTGACGGAGAGCTTTGAAGCGCAGGCTGTACGTGTTTTTGAAAACCTTAAAGCTGTAGCCGACGCAGCGGGTGGTAATCTTAACGATGTAGTGAAGCTAACGATTCTTCTTTCAGATATGAGCCATTTCGCTAAGGTTAATGAGGTGATGGCGCGTTACTTTGATGAGCCCTATCCGGCACGTGCAGCCTTTGCTGTAAAAGAGCTGCCTAAGTCAGTTGATATCGAAATTGATGGTGTCATGGTGATTGCTGACTAACTATGTCTAGACCTCTAATTGCACAGATAGATCTTAAGGCTATTCGCCATAATCTCGCCCTTGCTAGGCATGCGAATCCTGCTGCCAAGACGATGGCGGTTGTTAAGGCGAATGCTTATGGACATGGTGCAGTGGAGGTGGCTAACAGCCTAGTGGGTCTTGCAGATGCGCTAGGTGTTGCCTCTATTGAAGAGGCGCTTCAGCTTCGTTTAGCAGGTATTGATTTGCCGATCTTGCTATTGGAAGGAGTGTTTGAACAATCTGAGTTGGCCCTAGTGGAGCAGCATCAACTATGGATGGTGATTCACTCAGAACATCAGCTTGCCTGGTTGAGCTCATTTGATTTTCAAGGCTCCTATCGCCCACTGGTGTGGCTAAAGGTAGATACAGGTATGCATCGATTAGGTGTTAATCCTGTTGATGTTGCCTCTTTTATCCAGCGGATTGAGTCGATCTCCGGTATGCCGGAGGTGGTTGTTATGACTCATTTTGCTTGTGCTGATGATCCAGAGCGAGAGGAGAATTTTGAGGCTAAACAGCGTTTTGATCTGCCGTCATCTCGTTTAACGAGTCTCTCTAACTCTGCTGCAATTTTTACAGCTCTTGCTCCTGAAAATAGCTGGCAGCGTTTGGGTATTGCTCTCTATGGTGGTACCCCAAGTGTTCGTGGTTTAGGTGATTTACAGCCTGCAATGCGACTGCGTACAGATGTCATTGCGCTTCGTGATATCGAGGCGGGTGAGTCGGTTGGATATGGCGCTTCATTTACTGCTGAACGTACACATCGAATAGCGACTTTGGCTGTAGGCTACGCTGATGGTTATCCTCGTCATGCAGCCCCCGGTACTCCTGTGCTTATTAATGGACAGGAGGCTCCAATTGTTGGTCGAGTTTCAATGGATATGATTACAGCCGATGTGACTCACATTTCAGATGTTCAAATTGGCTCTGAAGCGGTGATGTTTGGACCTGAGTTAATCGCTGATCGAGTAGCGCAATGCTGTGGCACCATTGATTACACCCTGTTTGCAGGTTTAACCGCGCGAGTGCCACGGCAATATCTTGATTGATTCCAATCACCACATTAAGTCATCAGGTATGACGTAGTCAGCATATGGGTCATCTTCATCACTAGTCTGTTGATCACTGGAGAGTGGAATAACTCTCTCTGGGCGGCGCTCTTCAATACGAGCCGCTACGATGGCAGGAATCAGTGAGTATTGATCGCCGTCCCTGGCGATTCTTATTTGAGATCGAACGAGTTGTGTTACATGCGCCGAATCGACCCAAATCTGTTTGATGGCAGTCCCGTCGACAAACTGGTACTTCGTTTCTGCCTTATCACTAATTCTGATTTTGTGATGCTCAATGAGTTGTTTTACTTGGGCATCAATAGCGCGCTCGTGTGCCGCGGTGTCACGTGCTTGGTTGAGTGCACGATCTTGAGCAGCTTTTTCTTCGCGCTGTTTTTTTAGTCTAGCTTCACTTTCTGCTTTTTCCAGTGAAACCTGAGAAATATTTTTTTTCTCTTTGCGCTGCTCAATTGAAGCTTTTTTAGCCTGCTGTTTATTGGCTAAACCTGCTTTCAAAAGTTGGTCTTTTAGTGAACCTGCCATGACACCTGCTCTGATAAAACTTAAACTAGCGCGATTCTATCATTTGAGTGAGGTATGTGTGAGCTTAGTTGAGTGGTTAACATTGGCGTTGGTCTGTACCTTGGGTGCGGTGTCGCCAGGTCCTAGTCTTCTGGTGGTTATTAACCAGGCGTTGAATGGGTCGCGAGTACATGGCGTACTAACGGCTATCTCTCATGGTGCTATGGTAGGTGGCTGGGCGCTACTCACAGTTATTGGGTTGAGTCAGCTTCTATCAGCCCTGCCTTGGATGGAGGTGTTGTTAACCGTTGTGGCTGTCCTCTATTTGCTGAATATGGCACGCGGTGCTTGGCAAAGTGGCACGATGAAGATCGATCCAGAGCAGCGTGCCAGAACCACCTATTGGCAGGCAATTCGAGATGGGGCAGTCATTGCTACCTTTAACCCCAAGCTCATGCTCTTCTTTATCGCGATCTTCTCGCCATTTGTCGGAAGTAATGCAGACTTTGCAACTCAGTCCCTTCTTGTCGTGACCCCTTGGGTGACAGATACCAGTTGGTACATTATCGTTTCGCTTCTGCTTAGCTCCAGAAAGAGCTTAGATCTGTTGCAGCGATATGAGCGACAGGTGAATAGAGGTATGGCGATCGCCTTGGTGTTATTGGCAGCTGTTATGGTCTACGGAGGTTTGCAATAGCGCCTTGGGGTGCTTATACTTCGTGCTCCTCTTTGAGGTTATTTGTGGTGGCTCTATTGGTCCTCCCGCAATGATAGATTGTGAACCTGGTCAGGCCCGGAAGGGAGCAGCCACAGCAGTCAAATCATGTGCCGGGATGTGGCTGGTAGGGCCATCTCCATTTCTGGCAATTTTTCCCTCTCTTAGACTCTCCCTGTCACGCGATAAATGTTAGTATCGGGTTAAAATTTTTCCGACCATTGGGGATAGGATGAGTTATCAGGTATTAGCACGTAAATGGCGCCCTCGTCGATTTGTTGAGACGGTGGGGCAGGAGCATGTGCTTAAAGCGTTGGTTAACGCTCTTGATGAAGACCGTTTGCACCATGCATATCTTTTTACTGGCACACGTGGTGTCGGTAAAACGTCGATCGCACGTCTCTTTGCAAAAGCGCTGAACTGTGAAGAGGGTGTTAGCTCTGAACCCTGTGGTAAGTGTAGTGCCTGTACCGAAATTGCTGAGGGACGTTTTGTCGATCTGATTGAGGTCGATGCAGCATCGCGCACTAAGGTAGAAGATACTCGAGAGCTGCTTGAGAATGTTCAATATGCTCCGACCCAAGGTCGTTACAAAGTCTATCTGATAGACGAGGTGCATATGCTCTCGACCTCGTCATTCAACGCCTTGTTGAAGACGTTGGAAGAGCCGCCGCCGCACATCAAATTCCTTCTGGCGACAACTGATCCGCAGAAACTACCGGTCACTATCCTAAGTCGCTGTCTGCAGTTCAACTTGAAGAATATGGCGCCTGAGAAGATCGTCTCGCATCTTCAATTTGTCTTAGGTGAAGAGAAGATCCCATTCGATGACGCTTCCCTGTGGCTGATTGCGCGCTCTGCTGAGGGCTCGATGCGTGACGCATTGAGTCTTACAGATCAGGCTATCGCCTTTGGTTCAGGTTCGCTCCGTGAAGATGATGTGCGCGCTATGTTAGGCACCATCGATCACCGTTTGGTCTTTGAGTTGCTTGATTCGTTGGTTGCTGGAGATGGTAAAGGCATTATTAATCGAATCGCAGCTATGGCCGAGTTTTCGCCTGATTTCGGTGGGGTGCTGGCTGAGATGATCTCGATTCTGCATCGTGTTGCTGTTTGTCAGGTTGTGCCAGAAGCGATTGATAACAGTCTAGGCGATCAGCAGCAGGTTCAGTCTTTAGCGCAGCGAGTCCGTGCTGAAGAGATTCAGCTCTACTACCAGATTGCGTTGACGGGCCGCAAAGATCTACCGATGAATCCTAATCCACGTGAAGCGTTGGAGATGACGCTTCTTCGTATGCTGGCCTTCCGACCTGCAGATCAGCGTCCATTGGATCCACCACCAAGTTCAGCTGACTCAGCTTCGGCTGCCGTTCAGTCAGTCGTTGCAACTTCTGCCCCAGCACCAGCTCCAGTCGAAACAGCTGCGCCTGCTGTGTCTGTACAGCCTATTGCAAATGCGCAACCTGATGCAGAGCTACAGCAAGCGAACACTGCAGTAACTAATGCTCTAAGTGAGCAGTCGGTCATGCCTGCTTCTATGGATTCGGCGCCTTACGACCCTCCACCTTGGGAAGATGTGCCGCCGAGTGCCTATGAGGAAGATTCGCTAAAAAAGTCTGAAGCTGACTCAGAGGAGGCCGAATCGGCTTCGCTGGAGTCCGATGAAGATCTTACTCCAGTAGAGGTTGATAGTGCTGCACTAGAAGCTGTTGCTTCTGAGCCTGAAGAGCCAGTGAATGACAAGACGCCTCTGTTGGAAACTGAGGTTGTTGAGTCTGAAACCGCTGTCGATCTTTTCGGTGAAGAGACCCCGCTTGCAACCTATGACCTGCCAGAAGTTGAAGAGGTTGAGCAGTCTCTTGTGTCTGCTCCCTTTGAGCGCCCTGTTGAAAAACCGGTGCAAGCCCAGCCTTATCAAGAGGTGGTAAGTGAGCGTTTAGATGCTGTGGTTGCGGAGAGTCAGTTCTCCCTTGCGAGCTTTGCATTAGATCAGTGGGTGCTGTTAGTAGGTGCTCTGGGTCTTACTGGAATGACAGAGAGTTTGGCTAAGGCAATGTCGCTGGAGTCGATTCGAGGTAATGAGCTGCGTTTTCACTACACAGCAGAGCAAGAGGCGCTTTTCAATGCGAGTCATCAACAGCGTATCAGTGATGCGCTGAATAGCTACTTTGGTGAGCCGGTTGTGGTTCAATTTGAGTTGGCTGAGCAGTCCCGTGAGACGCCGGTTAACTACCGTATTCGACGTGCTGAGGAGCGACGCATAGCGGCTGTTCGTCATTTGCAGCAAGATTCAAAAGTCAAAGAGCTAATTGAGGCCTTTGATGGTGAGTTGGATGAGCTGTCAGTCGAGCCTCGAGGTTCAATTTTATCGGCCCCATGATGGGTCAACTTTATTAGGAGATCGTTAGATGTTTAAAGGCGGTATGGGCAATATCATGAAACATGCCCAAAAGATGCAGGAAGAGATGCAAAAAGCGCAGGAGGAGGTTGCTCGCGCTGAGGTGACTGGCGAAGCTGGTGCAGGTCTTGTATCTATACTTATGAACGGTCGTCACGATGTTAAGCGTGTCTCGATTGATGACTCTTTGATGGAAGAGGATAAAGAGATCCTTGAAGACTTAATTGCTGCGGCTATTAACGATGCAGTGCGTAAGGTTGAGAGCAACACCCAAGATAAGATGGGTAAGATTACTCAGGGTATGGGTATGCCACCTGGCTTTAAGATGCCGTTCTAATTATGTCACTCACTCCCAAGCTTGAAGCGCTAATACAGGCGCTACGTCGTCTACCTGGTGTTGGCCCGAAAACGGCACAGCGCATGGCATTACATTTACTGGAGCGCGACCGTGATGCTGCGCTTCAAATAAGTGGTGCGCTTTCGGATGCGGCTACTGGGATTGGTGAGTGTGAACAGTGTCACTCCCTCTCTGAAGAGACTGTCTGCGAGATATGTGATAACGCTGCACGTGATAGAAAGACGCTCTGTGTTCTTGAATCGCCAATCGATCTTATGGCAATTGAGCAAACAGGTGGATATTCCGGTCTATACTTTGTTCTTGGAGGCCACCTCTCACCAATTGACGGTATCGGACCAGAAGACCTCAATATCGATCAGCTCCTTGATCGTGTGTTTCAGGGTGAGGTTGAGGAGCTTGTGCTTGCAACCAACCCAACGGTCGAGGGTGAAGCTACTGCTCACTATATTGCGGAGCAGCTTCGCTCGCTGGATATTAAAGTGAGTCGCATAGCGCACGGTGTACCTGTGGGTGGTGAGTTAGAATTTGTCGATGGCGGGACGCTCGCGCATGCGCTAGCTGGGCGACGTCAGATGGAGCGATAGTTTGATCGATCTACAGGGATATAACTTCGAAAAACTAAGAGAATCAGCAAAAAATCCTATTTGGATTGATTCAGATGATGCGCTGCAAGAGCACTGTGCACGTTGGCGCAAACTGCCCCTCGTGGTTATGGATACAGAGTTTGTAAGAACCACGACCTACTGGGCGCATCCTGGTCTTATTCAAGTTGCGGATCAAGAGAGGTCATATCTGATAGATCCCTCTGCCATTCGCATCTGGTACCCGTTAAAGAAGCTAATGACCTCGGAGGATGTGATTAAAGTCCTCCACTCCCCAAGTGAAGACCTAGAGCTGTTCATCAGACTTTTAAATGTTAAGCCTGTTCGTATTTACGATACCCAGATTGCAGCTGCTTTGGCGGGTTGGGGGCTTACAATGAGTCTTCAGAAGCTTATTAAGCGCGCTATTGATGTTGATCTAGATAAGGGGGAGACCCGTTCTGATTGGCTGCAACGTCCGCTGACGGATAGTCAAAAACTCTACGCTGCATATGATGTGGTCTACCTCGCTGAGGTGGTTCAGATCTTAGATCGTGAACTAGAGAAGTTGGGTCGTTTGGAGTGGATGGAAGAGGAGAGTGTGGCGCAGTTGAATGCTATCGCTGATGACGATACCGCTATTCGCGAGTACTACCGTCGCTTTACCCAGTTATCGCATTTTGACAATGTACAGATCGCTGGTCTGCGAGAGCTCTGCATCTGGCGTGAAAAAACAGCTCGTATCATGGATATGCCACGCAATCGCTTAATGTCAAATGATGTCCTGCAAGATTTGATTGTCCACTGGCCACGTAATAAAAGTCAGTTGGCTAAAATTAAAGGTATTACTAAGTATGTGATGATCCATCATGATCAGCAGATACTGCGCTGTACATTACAAGCCGCTGCACTAGCGCGAATGGAGCCGCCAAAGCCAATCGATTACCCGATTCCGCCAAGGCTGAAACCCTATACAAAAGCGGCTCGTGCTCTAGGTGCGCAAGTAGCGGAAGAGCAGAATATCCTACCGGATCTGTTGATACGTAAACGAGATATCGATGCGGTAATTCGCTCTAAAAAGTTGACCGGTTTTTACGAGTTGCCATCCACTTTGATGGGTTGGCGCAGACCTCTGGTTGGCGATAAATTGATTGAAATTTTTAATGAAATGGACGAGACGTCGAAATGCTAATTTGCTCCATCTATCGAAGCCCTAAAAAAGATGAGATGTATCTCTATGTCGATAAGCGTGATGGCTTAGAACGTGTCCCTGAAGAGTTGCGCGAGATGTTTGGAACACCGTCTCATGTGATGGATATGCCGCTAACAGCAGAGCGTAAATTGGCGCGTGCTGATAGCGAAAAGGTGATGAACGGTATTCAAGAGCGCGGTTTCTACCTGCAAATGCCGCCACCTAAAGAGGACTATATGCTGGATATCCATGTGAACCGTCCTTCGACAGGTGTCCGTTAATGTCTGAAGTTTTCTGGCGCAGTAAGTCGTTAGAGCAGATGAGTCACGACGAGTGGGAATCTCTCTGTGATGGCTGTGCTCTCTGTTGTCTTCACAAAGTTGAAGATGAGGACACTGCAGAGGTCTTCTACACCACGGTTGTATGTCATCTTTTAGATACGGATAACTGCCAATGTACCGATTACGAGAATCGTTCAACCCGCCAGCCAAGTTGTGTAAAGCTTCGTCCGCAAGATGTTGAGGCCTTTCACTGGTTGCCTGAAAGTTGTGCTTATCGTTTGGTGTTTGAGGGGCATGAGCTACCTCAATGGCATCCGCTTGTCTCGGGAAATCCTCGTAGTGTCATTGAAGCGGACGCTTCAGTGTTGAACTACTACGAAGTGAAAGATAACGAAATCACAGAGGATGAGTTGATCGATTACGTAGTAGAGCCTGATTGAGCTGCTTATAGGGTGTTACAGGTTGAGTGCGTGCTTTAAGCACAGTTTGAAGATCCCTCTTGATGAGGGATCTTCTGTTTTTGGGCTTTAGAGTTGTGAAGCTGACATGTCGCCCTGGGCATCGATCGACTGGCCATTCACTTGCTTACTATCGGGTCCCATTAGAAATAGGTAGGCCGGCTGAATCTCTTCAGGTGTTGGAAGCTTGAATGGATCCTCGGCTGGGTAGGCATATGCGCGCATTGGGGTGCGAGTACCGCCTGGGTTGATAGCGTTAACTCGCAGGTTCGGCTCGTTTTCAATCTCATCAGCAAGGGTCTGCATCAAGCCTTCAGTGGCGAACTTAGATACTGCGTAAGCACCCCAGTAAGCACGCCCTTTTCTGCCAACACCTGATGAGGTGAAGATGATGGATGCATCTTCAGAGCGTCGCAGTAGTGGTAGCAACGTTTGGGTCATGATGAAGGGTGCGGTCAGGTTGATGCGCATCACCTTCTCCCAAGTAATTGGGTCGTAGTTCTCAATTGAGGTGCGAGCACCTAAAACCCCTGCGTTGTGGACTACACCATCTAAGCGGCCAAAGGTATCAAAGAGAGTATTTGATAGTTCGATATAGTCTGGTTCAGTTGCACTATCTAAGTCCATTGGAATGATGGCTGGTTGTGCGCCGCCTGCAGCTTCAATCTCGTCATAAACAGCATCTAATTTGGCTTCAGTGCGGCCGAGCAGAATGACGGTTGCGCCGGTTTTTGCATACGCTAGCGCGGTTGCTCTACCAATCCCATCACCGGCACCGGTAACTAGAATGATGCGCTCTTTAAGTAGGTCATTTGGGGCGGTGTAGTTAAACATCTGCACTCCCTTGTTGGTCAAAATGTTGGATTAAAAAGGTTTTCAAATCGGCAGATTTTTCTAAAGTGAAATCGGCACTCCAGCTTGCTGTATCTTCGCCTTCAGCGAGGTAGCCAAAGCTGCAAGCGACCGTCTTTACACCTGCTCGGCGTCCCGCTTCGATATCACGAACATGGTCGCCGAAGTAGAGTGTTTGTGCTGTAGATGCGGAAATTTTGTCGATGGCTAGAAGGATTCCCTCAGGGTCGGGTTTAGCTAGTTTTACCTCATCAGGACAAATCGAAACAGAACAGCGCTCGGTAAGACCTAACTGCTCCAGTACCTTGTCTGTCATTGAGCGCGGCTTATTGGTCACTACGCCCCAGGGTATTTGTTGGGTTTCCAGCCACTCGAGAGCCTCTTTGAAGCCTTCAAATAGGGTGCCATCTTTCACGGGGCTTTCGCGATAGCGGTTCAAAAACTCGTTCAGCCAGCTCTCTTCATTTCGTGAGAATTGATCGCCAAAGGCTTGCGTCAACATGGCACGACCGCCATTCGATGCAACTTGTCGTATCTCCTGGTAAAGGGGTGTCGGTTGCTGATACAGCTCAGCCAGCTCGCAAATTATTCTGTAGAAATCAGGAGCTGTGTCTAACAGGGTTCCATCTAGATCAAATAGCGCAGATCTCATGCTGGTTTATGCGCTGCTATCAGGTAGTTAACGCTGACATCGTGATCATCCAGTGCATAGACCTTGGTCATTGGGTTGTAGGTCATGCCTGCCAGCTTATCAATCTCAAGACCCGCAGCGCGCATGTAGTTAGCGAGCTCTGCCGGTTGAATAAACTTTTTGAAATCATGCGTTCCTTGTGGAACCAGTTTAAGTAGTCGTTCAGCACCTAAGATGGCAAATAGATAAGCTTTAGGGTTGCGGTTGATGGTCGAGAAGAAGACTTTGCCGCCGGGTTTTACTAGATCGGCAACAGCCTGAACGACTGAAGCGGGATCTGGAACGTGTTCTAGCATCTCCATGCAGGTTACAACATCAAAGCTCTCTGGGTTCTCTGCTGCAAACTCTTCGGCGGTGATGCGGCTGTAATTTACCTTTACGCCAGACTCTAAGCCATGCAGTTTGGCTACTTTAAGTGGGGCTTCGCCCATGTCGATGCCGCTAACTTCGGCGCCACGATGTGCCATCGCTTCGGAGAGGATGCCGCCACCACAGCCAACATCGAGAACTTTTTTTCCAGCTAGATCTGCGTAGCGATCGATGAAGCCAACACGCAGTGGGTTGATGTCATGCAGTGGTTTGAATTCGCTCTCTTTATCCCACCAACGTGAGGCAAGTTCTTCAAATTTTGCGATCTCAGATGGGTCGATATTTTGGTTCGCGTTTTGGGTCATGAATCTCTACCGAAATGAAGTTTGGCGCTATTTAATTTTCAATAGTTTATCACCCCTTTGGATAACCCCCAAAAGCTGATTTGATTCAAAAATTTGTGTTATGATTGCATGATATTTTTTTGCATCGGGTGGCGGTGCAATTTACGGACGAAAAGGAACGCCAGCGAATGGGTGACCTAGCTAGAGAAGTACTTCCAGTTAACATTGAAGACGAGCTGAAGCAGTCGTACCTTGATTACGCAATGAGTGTAATCGTAGGGCGAGCGCTTCCAGATGCACGAGATGGCTTGAAGCCGGTGCACCGCCGTGTGCTCTTTGCCATGAATGAGCTCGGCAACGACTGGAATAAACCCTATAAAAAATCTGCACGTGTGGTGGGTGATGTAATCGGTAAATACCACCCGCACGGTGATAGTGCTGTTTACGACACCATCGTACGTATGGCGCAAGATTTCTCGATGCGCTACATGCTTGTTGATGGTCAAGGTAACTTCGGTTCTGTAGACGGTGACTCTGCAGCAGCAATGCGTTACACCGAGATCCGTATGAAGAAGATCTCGCATGAGCTTCTTTCTGATCTCGATAAAGAGACCGTAGATTACGTTGATAACTACGACGGTACTGAGAAAATTCCTGCGGTATTGCCTACGCGTGTACCTAACCTTTTGGTGAATGGTTCGGCGGGTATTGCGGTTGGTATGGCCACCAACATCCCACCGCACAACCTAGGTGAAGTGGTACGTGGCTGTCTGGCGATGATCGACAATCCAGATATAACGATTGATGAGCTGCTTGAGTTTATCCCGGGTCCAGATTTCCCAACAGGCGGTATTATTAATGGTCGTGCGGGTATTCTGCAGGCTTACCGTACAGGTCGCGGCCGTATCTACGTGCGTGCTAAACACCATGTCGAGGACCACCCTAAAACGGGTCGTCCAATGCTTGTTATCACCGAGATTCCTTACCAGCTTAACAAAGCGCGTCTGATTGAGAAGATCGCAGAGCTTGTAAAAGAGAAGAAGATCGAAGGTATCAGCGAGCTGCGTGATGAGTCCGATAAAGATGGTATGCGTATCGTCATCGAACTTCGCCGTGGTGAAGTGCCGGATGTCATAATTAATAACCTATTTACTCAGACGCAATTGCAGAGCGTGTTTGGTATCAACATGGTTGCTCTTGTTGATGGACAGCCGCGTCTACTTGATCTGAAATCTGCGCTCGAGTGTTTCATTCGTCACCGTCGTGAAGTTGTTACTCGTCGTACCGTTTACCTGCTTCGTAAAGCTCGTGAACGTGGTCATATCTTGGAAGGTTTGGCGATTGCGCTGGCGAATATCGACCCTGTAATCGAGTTGATCAAACGCTCTCCAACGCCTGCAGATGCTAAAGAGGCGCTAATTGCGACTGCTTGGCAGCCTGGTCAGGTGCTCGATATGTTGGAGCGTGCTGGTGAAGATGCTTGTCGTCCAGAAGGTCTTGAAGCTCAATTTGGTCTGCGCGAAGGTTCTTACTACCTATCACCTGCACAGGCTCAAGCAATTCTTGAGTTGCGTCTACACCGTCTAACCGGTCTAGAACACGAAAAACTGATTGAAGAGTACCGTGAGCTGATCGATCGCATCGCTGAGCTATTAGAGATTCTTGGTTCGCACGAGCGTCTAATGGAAGTGATTCGCGAAGAGCTTAATGAGCTAGTTGCTGAGTACGCTGATGATCGTCGCACTGAAATTATCGCTTCGATGCAGGATCTAACAATCGCTGATCTGATCACAGAAGAGGAGATGGTTGTGACCATCTCTCACGGTGGCTACGCTAAGACCCAGCCGTTGACTGCTTACCAAGCGCAGCGTCGTGGTGGTAAGGGTAAAGCTGCGACTTCGATCAAAGAGGAAGATTTTGTTGAACACCTATTGGTAACCAATAGTCACGATACCATCCTCTGTTTCACCAACTTCGGTAAAGTTTACTGGTTGCGTGTGTTCGAAATTCCGCAGGCGAGCCGTACTTCACGTGGCCGCCCAATGGTGAATATTCTGCCGTTGGCCGAAGGTGAGCGTATTAGTACTATCCTGCCGGTTAAAGAGTTTGATGATGAGCGTTGTATCTTCATGGCGACAGCTAACGGTACCGTTAAGAAGACTCGCCTGTCTGCATTCGCACGTCCTCGTAGCACAGGTCTTATTGCATTGGATATCATTGAAGGTGACCGTCTGATCGGTGCAGCGCTAACAAACGGTGACGACTACGTCATGCTTGTAAGCTCTGCTGGCAAAGCGATCCGTTTCCATGAAAATGATGTTCGTGAAATGGGCCGTACAGCTCGTGGTGTGCGTGGTATTAAGGTCGATGGCGAAGCATCTGTTATCTCGCTAATCATTCCGCAAGAGAATGGTGCGATCCTTACTGCCTCTGATAAGGGTTACGGTAAGAAGACCAAGTCTGAAGACTTCCCACTTCGTGGGCGTGGCGGTATGGGTGTCATTGCTATGCAGTGCACAGATCGTAACGGTCCACTGGCTGGTGCTGT
Source organism: Marinobacterium sp. LSUCC0821 (assembly GCF_012848475.1). NCBI lineage: Bacteria > Pseudomonadati > Pseudomonadota > Gammaproteobacteria > Oceanospirillales > Oceanospirillaceae > Marinobacterium > Marinobacterium sp. LSUCC0821. Next base: position 1,277,621 of record NZ_CP051666.1, on the reverse strand, counting down.
TCAAGTATTTGATGGTGACGACGTGATGCTGATCTCGGATCAGGGCACCATGGTTCGTACCCGTACATCTGAGATCTCTTCACTTGGCCGTAACACTCAAGGTGTTCGTCTGATTCGGGTTGCAGATGATGAGAAGTTGATTGGTTTGGCGCGTATCGAGGAGCCTGAAGAGGATGAAGAGCTAGAAGGTTCTGAAGCTCAGGGTGAAGGCGATAACGGTGCACAGGCTCCAGTTGTTAATGAAGAAGCAACAGATGCGGTCGAAGGTGAAGACGACGCGGCTGATGATTCGGAAGAAGAGTAATCATTAGGCGGATTTGATTTAGAAAATGAGTCGTCTTTTTAACTTCAGCGCAGGTCCAGCTGCGCTGCCAACCGAAGTGTTGGAAATTGCTCAGGCAGAGATGCTTGATTGGCACAACAAAGGTCTCTCTATTATGGAGATGAGCCATCGTAGTGCCGAATTTATTAGTGTTGCTGAAACTGCTGAGCAGGATCTTCGTGAGCTAATGGGTATTAGCGACGATTACGCTGTCCTGTTCCTGCAGGGTGGTGCGACTAGCCAATTTGCTATGGTGCCAATGAACTTGGCCTCACGCGGTAAAGCGGCATACGTCAATACCGGTGTCTGGTCTAAGAAGGCTATTAAAGAGGCAAAATTATTCGCGGATGTAGAGGTTGTTGCCTCGACTGAAGAGGGTAATTTTACTCGTGCACCAGAGCAGTCGGATATCGTATTACCTAACGGTGCTGCATATCTGCACTACACAACCAATGAGACTATCGGTGGTGTACAGTTCGATTACATTCCTAATACAGGTGCTGTGCCACTTGTTGCTGATATGTCATCAGACATTCTTTCTGCACCCGTGGATGTCTCTAAGTTTGGTTTGATCTACGCCGGCGCCCAGAAAAATATTGGTCCTGCTGGTATTACGGTTGTCATTGTTCGTAAAGATCTGCTTGGAGCTCCTCTAGCGGGCACGCCTACAATGTATGACTACGCTGTTCATGCTGCTGAAGATTCTATGCACAATACGCCGGCAACCTTTGCATGGTACTTATCTGGCTTAGTGTTCAAGTGGCTAAAAGCTCAGGGTGGTTTGTCTGCGATTGAAGTTGTTAACCGTCGCAAAGCGTCAAAACTATACGCTGCAATTGATGCGAGTGACTTCTTCGCTAACCCAGTGGCGATTAATAACCGCTCGGTCATGAACGTTCCATTTACCTTGGCTGATGCTGAGTTAGATAAGCCTTTCCTTGTTGAAGCTGAAGCGGCTGGTCTGCTCAACCTTAAGGGCCATCGCTCTGTGGGTGGTATGCGTGCAAGTATCTATAACGCCGTACCTGAAGCCGCGGTTGATGCACTTATCGACTTCATGCGTGACTTTGAGCAGCGTCGAGGCTAACAGTGAGCTCTGTTAAGTTGTTTGATGGAGATACCCAAGAGCAAGCTCTTGGGCGTGTCCGTGCTGAGATCGACGCTATCGATCTGCAGATTCAAACACTGCTTAATCGTCGTGCTGAATGTGCTCAGCGTGTGGCTGATATCAAACATGCGTTTGGCGCTGACTCCCCAGTATTTTACCGTCCAGAGCGTGAGGCGCAGGTTTTGCGTCGCGCGATGGAGCGTAACGAGGGGCCGTTGCCAGGTAAAGAGATAGCTCGCCTATTTCGCGAGGTGATGTCAGTCTGTTTGGCACATGAGCATCCCATGAATATCGGCTTTTTGGCTTGTGAGTCAGAAGCAGCTGCCCTCAAGCAGTTTGGTCATTCAGTTACTCCTATCTCATTTTCGAATGCCTCTGTGATGTTCAATGCATTGGCTGATGGTGAACTCCACTATGCGTTAGTTGAGTTAAGCTCAGTTAGCGAAAGTGTTGATAAGAGCTCTAATCTCCTCGCTCTTCTAACTGCCCATCCCTTTAATGTTGTCGGTGAAGTTGAATTGGCCGATCGCCAATATCGCGTATTGGGTCAGCAAGATATTAGCCCATCAGGTGTTGATAAGAGTGCAGCGATTATAAGTGGCATTAGCTCGATTGAGTTGTCGAACCTGGATGATCTCGATCTACATGTCACGACTGGTGATCTTACTTACATTGAGTTTTCTAATTACCTAACTGAGCAGGCGTTATCATCGAAGCTTGCAGACTTAGGTGATCATATCTCTTTCCATTTCTTAGGCTCATTTCCACGAGCGGTTATTTAAGGGGCATCTGTTATGGCCTGTGATCAAATTGAGTTAGCGGTTTCCGGTGTTCAGCAGTTAAGCCCTTACCAAGCGGGTAAGCCAATTGAAGAGCTTGAGCGCGAATTGGGAATCACGAATAGCATTAAGCTTGCTAGTAATGAGAACCCACTGGGACCAAGTGCAAAAGCGCTAGCTGCAGCTCGAGAAGCACTGTCTGAAGTGACGCTATACCCAGATGCATCGGGCCATCGGTTGAAATCTGTGTTGTCCGCTAAGTACGGCCTTAGTAATGACCAATTAACCCTAGGCAATGGTTCTAATGACCTGCTTGAGTTGATTGCGCGCGTCTTTGTTCGCCCAGGGGATCAGGTTATCTTCTCTGAATATGCGTTTATTGTGTACCCGCTTGTGACGCAGGCGTGTTGTGCGCAAGCAGTGATTACTCCTGCCATTAACTACGGTCATGATCTGGATGCGATGGCGGCAGCGATCAATGAAAAGACACGTCTGATCTACCTCGCAAACCCAAATAACCCAACCGGTACAGTCTTTACGAAGTCTGAGTTGTTAGCGTTTATGGCTAAGGTTCCTGAGTCGGTGATAGTGGTATTGGATGAGGCGTACACTGAGTATTTAACGGCTGAAAACATGCCGGATGGTCTTGAGCTTGTTCCAAAGTTTAGCAATTTGATCGTGACGCGTACCTTCTCCAAAGCATGGGGTTTGGCGGGTCTGCGTTTAGGTTTTGCCTATGCATCGACACAGCTTACAGATCTTTTGAATCGTGTTCGTCAGCCATTTAACGTCAATATTGCGGCGTTAGCAGCTGCAGAGGCCGTACTGGATGATGCGGAATACCTGGCTAAAAGTCGCCAAGTTAATAGTGATGGCTTGATTCAGTTAGCTGCTGGGCTTTCTAAGTTGGGAATCGAGTTTATACCTAGCCAGGGCAACTTCATTACGATTGATCTTAAGCAGCCATCGATGCCTGTTTATGAAGCTCTGTTACGTGAGGGTGTCATCGTGCGCCCTGTTGGTATCTACAAGTTGCCTAACCATTTACGTGTCAGTGTTGGATTGGAGTCTGAAAATGACCGATTCCTAACGGCGCTGGAGAAGGTGTTGGGCTAATGAGTTTCTCTACACGCACTATTTTAGTTGTCGGTTTAGGGTTGATTGGTGGCTCGTTTGCTCGAGCTGCACGCCTTTTGCCGCAGGTAGAGCGTGTGATCGGTTTTGACCTCAATAAGGAGGAGTGTGATCTAGCACTCGCTTTGGAGGTTGTAGATGAGGTCGCGACTGACTTGGAGTCAGGGGTAAAGGCGGCTGATTTGGTGATGTTAGCCGTGCCGGTAAAAGCGATTGAGACGGTCATGGCTCAAATCTCGCCCTGGTTGAGTGAAGATACAATTCTCAGTGATGTGGGTAGTACTAAACTCAATATCGTAGATGCGGCTCGTCAAATTTGGCCTGTTTTGCCTGCTGGGTTTGTTCCAGGCCATCCGATTGCAGGAACTGAGAAGAGTGGTGTGGCCGCTTCAATCGTAGACCTGTTTAATCATCGTAAAGTATTGCTGACACCCACCGAACGAAGTGATTCAGAGGCGACTATCGCGCTTGCAAGACTTTGGCAGTCGATGGGTGCTGAGGTGGTTCAAATGGACCCGCTGCGTCACGATCAGGTGCTTGCGGCGACCAGTCATCTCCCTCATCTTTTGGCCTTCTCGCTAGTGGATACCCTAGCCGCTGAAGCTGAGAGTACCGATATATTTCGCTATGCAGCGGGCGGCTTTAGAGACTTTACTCGCATAGCAGCAAGTGACCCGACCATGTGGCACGATGTCTGCTTTGCAAATAAAGATCAGTTACTTGAGCAGATTGATCGTTTTACAGCGGGTGTCGCCCAGTTAAGGGAAGCAGTTGCCCAGGGCGATAGCCAGACACTTACTGGAATATTTACCCGTGCCAAAGTGTCTCGTGAGCACTTCTCTCGTGTTCTTGAACGCGCGGGCTATGCTGAGTTAAAAGGCGATGTACCAGCGACCTTTTCAACGACACCGACTCAGATGCTACAGGGCTCTATTCGAACACCTGGTGATAGATCTATATCCCATCGTGCCGTGATGTTGGCTGCAATCGCTGAGGGTGTTTCTGATATTGATGGTTTTATCGAGAGCGAAGATAGCTTGGCAACAATTCAGGTATTTCGTGATCTGGGTGTTGTCATAGAGGGTCCGCATCAGGGGCGTGTTCGTGTCTATGGTGTAGGTTTGCACGGTTTGCAGGCACCTTCAGGTCCGCTCTATTTTGGTAACTCTTCAACTTCTCTTCGTATGTTTGTTGGTCTCTTGGCAGCGCAGCCATTTAATTCAGTTATTACTGGAAGTGAGATCCTCTCTCAACAGCAGTTTAATGACGTGATTGAGCCCTTGAGAGAGATGGGAGCTAGCATTGAGTCCAATCTGGGTTGTTTGCCTATTCACATCAATGGCAATCAAACGCTGAAGGCGTTCAGCTTCGCACCTATTCACTCAAGTGCGCAGGTTAAGGCCTCGTTGATTATGGCTGCGATGTCAGCTAATCAGCCGCTTGAAATTATTGAGCCGAACATAACGCGCGACCACACCGAACGCCTGCTTGAGGGTTTTGGTGTGAAGCTTGAGCGTGATCGTCGCAACCTATCACTGCCAATCAATAATCGTCTTTTAGGCAGTTGTGTCCAGATTCCTGCGGATTTAAGTTTTGCGCTGGCATTTGCCCTTGGCGGTTTAATCACAGAGGGTTCTGATCTTGTGATTGAGAACGCGGGCGTTAACCCTACGCGAATGGCATCCGTACGACTCTTGTCACGCATGGGTGCGCACCTTGTCCCTCACAATGAGCGCAACAGTAATGGTGAGCCGGTTGCTGACCTTGAAGTGCGTTCAGCAACACTGCAAGGCATCGATTGCTTGAGTAGTGAGTTGGCTGGTGTGGGTGATGAGCTGCCGCTGTTAATGGTCGCGATGTGTTGCGCCCAGAGTGAATCGCATCTATTGGGTATCGATCGCTTACCGGTTCGTCAGTTGGAATTACTGAAGATAACAGTCGAGCAATTGCGATCTGCTGGCGCTGACATCGAAATGACAGAATCAGAAGTTAACATAGCGCCGGTTCAAGCCTGGAGTGCAGTCAACCTTGATGCGGGTGAGCATCCAATTTTAGCGCTTGCACTTGTGATGGTGAGCTTAAAGTTTGATCGTTCCGTGAAGATTTCCGGCTGTCGCAGTTTAAGTACGGCGTTTCCTGAGCATCTAGAACAGGCTCGACGCGTCGGAATACGGTTAATTAAGGAGTAGTGGATGACCCTGCAGAGTGAAAACAAGGTGCCAGTGATTACAGTTGATGGCCCAAGTGGATCGGGTAAAGGTACTATCTGTCGACTCTTATCTCAGCGTTTAGGATGGAGTCTGCTTGATAGCGGAGCGCTATATCGCTTAACAGCTCTAGCTGCAGCTCACCATGGCGTGCCAATGGATGATGTTGAAGCCTTGCAGGTCATTGCCGCTCATTTGGATGTTCGCTTTGTGGCGAGTGACCAAAATTCAGAAGGGATGATTCTTCTCGAGGGTGAGGATGTCACTCACGCAATTCGTGCAGAGCAGGTAGGTAACGACGCATCCAAGGTTGCCTCGCTCGGTCCTGTGCGTGAAGCGTTACTGCAGAGACAGCGAGATTTTGCGATCGCACCAGGTCTTATAGGCGACGGTCGCGACATGGGTACAGTGGTGTTTCCAGATGCAAATTTGAAGATCTATCTTGACGCCTCTGCCGAGGTGCGTGCAGATCGTCGCTATAAGCAGTTGATAGATAAGGGGCTCAGTGCTAGCCTTGAAGATATCTTGCGCGACATCCGTGCGCGTGATGATCGCGATATGAATCGAGCAGTTGCCCCTTTGTGCCCTGCTGATGACGCAATAATACTCGATAGTACAGCGATGACTATCGATGAGGTACTGAACAGAGTGTTAGAAGAGGCACGCCATAAAGGCTTGCGCTAATACTCATTAACTGAGGCTTAGACCATGAGCGAAAGCTTTGCCGATCTGTTTGAAGCGAGTCTAGAACAGGTCAACATGAACCCGGGTTCAATTATTACCGGGACTGTTGTTGGGATCGAAAACGACTTTGTTGTTGTTAATGCCGGTCTCAAATCGGATGGCGTAATTCCTATTGAGCAGTTCAAGAACGCTAAGGGCGAACTTGAGGTTGCTGTAGGTGATGAAGTACAGGTTGCACTAGAGTCGTTGGAAGACGGTTTTGGTGAGACAAAACTTTCGCGTGAACGAGCGAAACGTGCCGAAGCTTGGGTTGTGCTTGAGAAAGCCTTCGAAGCGGGCGAGATCATTTCTGGTCGCGTCAGTGGTCGAGTTCGTGGTGGTCTAACAGTTACAGTTAACGGTTTAAGTGCCTTCCTACCAGGTTCTTTGGTTGATAGTCGTCCTCTTCGTGACACAAGTCACCTTGAAGGTCAGGACATCGAGATCAAAATTGTTAAGATCGATGAGCGTACTAACAATATCGTAGTATCGCGACGAGCTGTTCTCGAAGAGGCTAACAGCGAAGAGCGCGATAAGCTTCTTGAACAGATGGAAGAGGGTATGACTCTGAAAGGTATCGTCAAGAACCTTACAGACTACGGTGCCTTCATCGATCTAGGTGGTGTAGATGGTCTTCTACACATTACCGACATCTCATGGCAGCGTATTAAACACCCAAGCGAAAAACTGAATGTGGGTGATGAGATCGATGTCAAAGTACTTAAGTACGATCAAGAGAAGAAACGCGTATCTCTTGGTATGAAACAGCTTGAGTCTGATCCTTGGACAACTGCAATTGAAAACTTCGCAGTGGGTCAGCGTGTTCAGGCACGTGTAACTAAGTTGGCTGATTACGGCTGTTTTGCTGAGATTGGTCCTGGTGTTGAAGGTCTAGTTCACGTCTCTGAAATGGATTGGACTAACCGCAACATCCACCCATCTAAAGTGGTTCAGGTTGGCGAAGAGATTGAAGTTCAGGTTCTGGATATTGATCAACAGCGTCGTCGAATCTCCTTGGGTATCAAACAGTGCCGTGAAAACCCATGGAACGCTTTTGCATCTACTTGCAAAAAAGGTGACAAGGTTTCAGGTAACATCCGCTCAATCACAGACTTTGGTATCTTTATCGGCCTAGATGGCGGTATCGATGGCCTAGTTCACCTATCTGATATCTCTTGGGATGTAGCGGGTGAAGAGGCTGTTAAGGCTTACAACAAGGGCGATACCATTGAAGCGGTTGTTCAGTCGGTTGACGCTGAGCGCGAGCGTATCTCTTTGAGTATTAAGGCTCTGGCTTCAGATCCATTCACAAATTTCGCTGAGTCGAATGCGAAGGGTGCTGTGATCAAAGGTGACGTTGTCGCTGTTGATGCTCGCCAGGCTGAGATTTCAGTTGCTGAGGGTTTGACGGCAATCCTGAAAGTTTCTGAGTTTGCGCGTGAGCGTACAGAAGATCTAAGTGCTGAGCTCTCTGTTGGTGATTCTGTTGAGGCTATGGTTCATAGTGTTGACCGTCGTAACCGTTCTATCTTCCTGTCGATCAAAGCGATGGAAGCTAAAGAGCAGCAAGCAGCTATGAAAGCGGTTCAACAGAACCAGACTGAAGAAACTGCAGGTCCAACGACCATCGGTGATCTTATCAAAGAGCAGATGGGCAAGAAGGATTAACCTTCAAATATGAGAGATAGCGTTGCTATCTCTCAGTTCCTAATGGATGGGAGAGGGTATGACAAAATCTGAGTTAATCGAACGCCTAATTGAGAGGCATCCTGAGCTTTCAGTTAAGGATGTGGAATTGGCCGTGAAGATAATGCTAAACCACATGGCTGACACGCTCTCAGATGGTGAACGCATCGAAATTCGTGGGTTTGGAAGTTTCTCTCTCCATTACCGAGCACCTCGAGTGGGACGTAACCCTAAAACGGGTGAGTCTGTCTCTTTAGGTTCTAAATATGTACCCCATTTTAAGCCTGGTAAAGAGCTGCGTGAGCAGGTTAATGCCAGTCTCAAAGATGAACGCTAGGGGTTAGTGTGCGAGCAATTAAACTCCTCATTACCATCCTCTTGGCACTTGCTGTTCTTTTGACAGGGGTGCTATTCACGATCCACAACACAACGCCTGTCGTCATCGATCTTGTGTGGATTAAATTACCGGAAGCGAGTCTATCTATCTGGCTTATCTCAACTCTGGTGGTTGGTGTGTTAATTGGTATGGTGCTGACCAGTGCGCGTTCACTCTCTTTGCGTGCCCGTTTGATGAGCAGTAACCGTAAACAACGAATTGCTGAACAAAAACTGGAGACGCTTCAGAACGAGGCGCACAAAGTTACCTGATGTCCACCAGCTCTTCGCTAATGCTTCTGGCGCTTTTCTTGGTTGCCATCGCGTTGGGATGGTACTTAAGTTTTCGTCACTACCGTAAATTACGTCGTAATCAATCGCTGCCTCCGGCTTATCTTTCAGGTCTTGATCACCTTATTGATAACCGTACAGAGGAGGCGATTGAGTCATTCATTCAGGCCCTAGAGGTCAATTCTGATAACCTCCCTGCACACATAGCGCTCGCAAAATTATTGCGCCGCAAAGGTGATATAGAGCGTGCAGTGAGTATCCACGAGAAGATGCTGCAGCGATCAGACCTAAGTGTTTATGATCGCCAGCGCGTCAAATTGGCGCTTGCCCGTGATTTCTTTGCACTGGGCCTCCTCGATAGAGCAGAAGATGCGGCTCGTCCTTTAGCGCTACAAAGTGATTATCCTGAGCTGAAATTTCGTGCGTTAACTCTATTGATTCGACTCTACGAGCAAGAGGGTGAATGGAGCCAGGCTCTCGTTACAGCAGACACTCTGCCAGTCAAAGAGCGTAAGCAATTGACGACTGAGTTAGCTCACTACCATTGTGAACTTGCAATGCAACATCTTGCTTCTAGTGATTTTGATTCAGCTGTAAAGGCGCTAGAGACTGCAATTACGACGGATAGTGAATGTGTTCGAGCAAACTTGATGCTAGCGCGTGTCTACATGCAGCAGGCGCAATGGCGCCAGGCAATTCAGGCGCTTCAGTCTGTCGCAGATCAAGAGGCGATGTTTATTCCCGAGACCCTTACGCCACTGCGTCGCTGTTACGAAGCGTTGGGCGAGGAGTCTCATCTGCAACGTTACCTAAGCGGTTTGATGCGCAAAGCACCCTCAACAAGTGTGATGCTCGCTTTAGCTGAGCTTAAACGTGATCGTGAAGGTGTGTTTGCAGCGGGTCTGTTCATTACTGAATCACTTAAGCAGCGCCCTTCGGTTAAGGGTTTTAACCGACTTATTGATATGCATATTGAGCATGGTTCAGCGAGCGCGCGGGAAAGTCTACTTAATCTCAGAAGTTTGACACAGCAACTTGAGATGTCGAAACCCGTTTATCGTTGTCACCATTGTGGCTATTCAGGGCGTAATTTAGTTTGGCAGTGTCCATCCTGTAAGCGATGGGGTAGTATCCGCCCGATTCAAGGTTTAGAAGGTGAGTAAGATGATTGAAGATAATAAACGCGTGATTGTGGCTCTAGATTACCCAGATGCCGATTCTGCTATTGCTATGGCGCAGCGTCTTGATCCAGCTATCTCACGAGTGAAGGTCGGTAAAGAGCTATTTACTCGCTGTGGTCCATCGATCGTAGAGCGTCTTCAAGGTCTAGGTTTTGAGTTGTTTCTTGATCTTAAGTTTCACGATATACCTAACACGGTAGCCAAGGCCTGTGGTGTTGCTGCTGAGCTAGGTGTGTGGATGGTGAACGTGCATGCAAGTGGTGGTCGTCGTATGATGGAAGCTGCTCGTGAAGAGGTTGAGAAACGCTCAGTCGGACCTGCGCGAACCTCCCTGATAGCCGTTACGGTTCTAACTAGTATGGAACGATCAGATCTTGCTGAGATGGGATTGGACATTGAGCCTATTGAACAGGTTAAGCGTTTAGCGGCATTGACTGAGCGTTCTGGATTGGATGGTGTTGTCTGCTCGGCTCAAGAGGCCTCTGCAATTCGTCAGCTTGCTGGTGATAACTTCCAGCTCATCACTCCAGGAATTCGTCCTGCTGGATCAGAGGTGGGCGACCAGCGTCGTATTATGACTCCTGCGGATGCAATCGCTGCCGGTAGTACCTATCTGGTTGTTGGTCGTCCAATTACGGGTGCTACCGATCCTAAAGCCGCAGCACTTGCTGTGCAGGCTGAGGTGGATGCGGCGCTGACTGCTTCTCTTTAAGCACCCTTAAGGGTCTGACTTTCAGCCTGATACCATTTTCTAAGTACAAATATCTCGAATAACCGCTGCTAGTGTCGTGTCAGGCTGAAGCCAGACTCGATGCTTCGTACAAAAAAATATAAATATTTTTTGGCGAATTTCGAATCTATGGTCTAGTTTGAATAGTGAGAGTAAGGATTGCTCTCATTTCTAATAAGACATGGAGGTTCATTTATGAACAGCAAAACCCTAACGACTAAACTTCTTTCGGCTGCAATCGGTGGTCTATTTTCTATCTCTGCCTTGGCCGGCTTTCCTGTAAATATTAATAGTGCTGACGCAGTTGAGATTGCGCAGGCGCTGGATGGTGTCGGTCAATCTAAAGCGGAAGCGATTGTTGCCTACCGAGATGCCAATGGGCCGTTTGCGACCAAGGAGCAACTGACCTCCGTTCGTGGTATCGGCTTGGCGACCCTTGAGAAGAATTTTGAAAACATCATGCTAGAGAACGGTCAGGCTAACTAAGGCGAATTAGGTGTCAGACCGGAGTCAGGCACCATTTCTAAGCCACCTAGCAACTACCAGGGTCAGACCAACGGTCTGACCCTACAGTCTTGCACCTTCCAACCTCTGGTTTATGCTCCCTTCGGCATAACCAATATCGCTCTAAAGTCGTTCACATTCGTCAGAGTTGGACCTGTGATTATCTGAGACTGAATGGCGGCAAAAAAAGTGTGTGCGTCGTTGTTATTTAGTGCCTGCTCTGCACTAATCCCCGCACTTCTGGCCTTCTCTAGGGTCTCCGGTCCAGCGTATGCACCAGCAACTTCTGCAGCACCATCAACCCCGTCGGTATCACAGGCAAGTACATGGATCTGTGGGTGACCATCTGCCGCAATCGCCGCCGCTAAGGTGTACTCTGCATTAGGGCCACCGATGCCGCTTCCACGTTTAGTGACCGTAACTTCGCCACCTGAAAGAATTAGCACTGGGCGAGTCATAGGTTTTACTGCCACATCTTTGGCGAGTTTGATCTGTGCAATAGCAAGCTCACGTGCCTCGCCTTCAAGATCATCGCCTAATACTGAGACCTCACACCCCGCTTGCTCGGCAACTTGTTTGGCTGCGGCAAGAGATTGTGAGGGTGCTGCGTAGATTAGGTTGGTTGTTTTGCTAAGGCGCTTGTCTGAAGTTTTAACGACTCCACTCGGTTTTGAGAGCGCTACTTCAACTGAGCTTGGTATCTCAATCTTATACCTTTCAAGTATCGCTCTTGCATCTTCAACTGTTGAGTTATCTCCAACAGTTGGACCGGAGCCTATGAATGCAGGGTCATCGCCTGGTATATCAGAGATCATCAGGCTAAGTAGCTCAGCTGGGTAGCTAGCAGCTGCGAGTTGTCCACCCTTAACATTACTTAGATGTTTTCTAACGATATTCATCTGAGTAATAGGGGCCCCGCTGGCGAGTAGATCACTATTGAGTTTCTGTTTTTCCTCAAGTGTGATTCTCCCTGCTGGAGAGGTGAGAAGGGCGGACGCGCCGCCTGAAATTAGAGCGAGGATATAGGTGTTCTCATCAGCACTTTTTACAAGCTCTAAAATACGATTGGTTGCTTTAAGTCCTGCAAGATCTGGAACAGGGTGGGCAGCTTCAACAATCTCAATACCCTTGCAAGGGCGTGCATATCCGTATCGTGTAATCACCAGCCCCTCACAAGGTCCCCAATGAGCTTCAACCGCTTCAGCCATTCGAGCGCTCGCTTTGCCTGCGCCAATAACCAAAATTCGCTTGTTGGGTTTTTCTGGTAGTGCCGATGCAAGGGTCTGCATGGGATCCGCAGCGGTCACTGCAGCTCGGAAAAGCTCTGTTAAAAACTGCTTTGTATCCATTATTTACCCTTTATGACCTTTGCTACAGGATAAAGAAGAGTGTGGCTGGAATAATGACCAGGCTAGCAATGTTGCCAATTAATACTATCGAAGCAACGACTTGCGGCTCTTGGTTATATCGCTCTGAGAACATGTAGTTAAGCACAGCCGGTGGTAATACGCTGAATAGCACAATGTACGCGGTGTATTCAGCTGATAGATCCATAATGTAAGCGAAAGGTAGGGCGAAAATTAGACTGCTCAGCGGTGAGAAAATGGCGCCATAAAGCCCGATTTTCCAATTGCTCATGTCGACAGTAATCATGCGAACCCCAAGTCCAAACAGCATCAGTGGGATTGAGATTTGCCCAACCATGTCTATGGGGGTCGCAAGCCAGCTTGGCAGTGGCAGTTTAAGCACAGCCCAGCCAAGACCAACAAAGGTTGCTATTACTATTGGGTTGCTGGCAAGTGAACTTAGTTTGGCATTCTCATTAACTATGTGAATGCCAAGGCTGAAGTGCATGAGGTTGCTGACCAGGAACATAACCACAAAAGCTGAGAGTCCTGCATCACCAAATGCAAGGTATGCGAGCGGTAGGCCGAGGTTGCCACAGTTGTTGAACATCATCGGTGGGACAAAGGTTTTAGGGTGAACACCTAGTAATCCAGCGATTGGTTTCATGGCCAGGCCTGCACCTAGTACCATGACTGCCGAACCTAGTGCCAGATCAAGGTGGGCGTAAAGGTCAAAATTCTTACCCGCCATAACACTGAAAATCAGCGCAGGTAGAAAAATGTCCATATTGATACGATTGGCCACCGCCATATCTGGCGCATGCTTTCTTGCGTATAGGTAACCGACAGTGACGATGGCAATAATGGGGAATACCGTCGCAAATACGCGATCCATTAATGAGAGAAGAACAGTGCTGTCGGTCATGAGGTTGGCCAAGGAAATGGATTTATGGGGTAAGCATACGAGAAGCGGGGTGGCCTTTAAAGCTTTGGTTTTTCATATAACGAAAAATTAAGTTAGTTTTCAACGCTTATTCTTTTTGCATGTGCGTAAAAACTTTCACTATTCCGTAGTCAAACTACACGAATGTCGTAATAGTGCTACTGTTGTCGTATAAATGTGTAATATTTGTGGACTATATTGGTGCGTCTGTGTAGTGTAGCTACTTAAGTAGTAGAAAGCTCTCTGCCCATAAGGCGATTGAAGAGCTCAAATTTAATTCCATACGATTAGGCACCGACGGATCCGGTGAGCACATAGGGAGAGATGACGTGAACGACATCATTGAAGATATCGATCCAATTGAAACGGATGAGTGGTTACAGGCACTTGAATCAGTTGCACGTGAAGAGGGTGGCGAACGCGCTGCTTATCTTCTAAAAAAACTTGGCGCTAAAGCGGCTGAGTTAGGTGTGCAGAACTGTTCTGAACTGACTACCCCATACCGCAACACTATTTCACCTAAAGATGAAGCGCCACTTCCTGGCGATCTCTTTATGGAGCGTCGTCTGCGTTCATTCATTCGTTGGAATGCTATGGCGATGGTTATGCGTGCCAATGACAATGAAGATGCATTGGGCGGTCACATCTCCTCTTTCTCATCATCTGCAACGCTTTACGATATCGGTTTCAACCACTTCTTCCGTGGTAATGAAGGCGAGCAGGATGCTGACATGGTCTTCTTCCAAGGCCACATTGCGCCAGGTATTTATGCGCGTGCCTACCTTGAGGGTCGTTTAACTGAAGAGCAGCTAGATAACTTCCGTCGTGAAGTGGATGGTAATGGTCTATCTTCTTACCCACACCCTTGGTTGATGCCCGATTTCTGGCAGTTCCCAACTGTATCTATGGGTCTTGGTCCTATTCAGGCTATCTACCAGGCGCACGTAATGCGCTACCTATCGGCACGCGATCTTGTTAAGCGTGGTGATCGTAAAGTTTGGGCATTCCTGGGTGATGGCGAGTGTGACGAGCCAGAGTCACTAGGTGCTATCTCTCTTGCAGGCCGTGAAGGTCTTGAGAACCTTATCTTCGTTGTTAACTGTAACCTACAGCGCCTCGATGGCCCTGTTCGTGGTAACGGTAAGATTGTTCAGGAACTTGAGTCTGTATTCCGTGGTGCGGGTTGGAACGTAATCAAGTGTCTATGGGGCCGTCATTGGGATCCACTATTTGAGCGTGACACTCATGGTCTTCTTCAGAAGCGCATGGATGAGGTCGTCGATGGTGAACTTCAGAATATGAAGGCCAACGGCGGTGCTTATACTCGTGAACACTTCTTCGGTAAATACCCAGAGCTTCTTGAAATGGTTAAGGATATGTCTGATCAGGACATCATGAACCTTAACCGTGGTGGCCACGACCCATACAAAGTATATGCAGCATACAAAGCGGCTGTTGAACATAAAGGTCAGCCTACTGTCATTCTTGCTCAGACCGTTAAAGGTTACGGTACTGGTAAGTCTGGCGAAGCGAAAAACGACACCCACTCTATGAAGAAGGTGGCGCTAGAAGATCTTAAAGATTTCCGTGATCGCTTCAATCTTCCTGTTGCTGATGATCAGCTTAAAGAGCTTCCATACTACCGTCCGGCTCCTGATTCGCCAGAGATGAAGTACATGCTTGATGCACGTAAACGTCTTGGTGGTTTCTACCCAGTACGCCGTACTGAGTTTGAAAAACTTGAAGTGCCTGCTCTTGAAGCATTTGCAGGTCAGCTTAAATCAAGCGGCGAGCGTTCGCTTTCAACTCAGATGTCACTTAACCGTGTGTTGAGTGCGCTTGTTAAAGACAAGAATGTGGGTGAGCGTATTGTTCCTATCGTGCCTGATGAAGCACGTACCTTCGGTATGGAGGGTATGTTCCGTCAGTTGGGTATCTACACCTCTGAAGGTCAGAAGTACGTACCGCACGATCACGATCAGATCATGTTCTACAAAGAGAGTAAATCAGGTCAGATCCTTGAAGAGGGTATTAACGAGTCAGGTGCATTCTCTGCATGGTTGGCTTGTGCAACTGCCTACTCTAACTCTAACTGCACCATGGTGCCGTTCTACATCTTCTACTCAATGTTCGGCTTCCAGCGCGTTATGGACCTAACTTGGGCTGCGGGTGACTCACAGGCACGTGGTTTCTTGATTGGTGCAACATCTGGCCGTACCACACTGAACGGTGAAGGTCTGCAGCACCAGGATGGTCATAGCCATCTGATGGCTCAAATGATCCCTAACTGTATCTCTTATGACCCAACCTTTGGTTATGAAGTTGCAGTGATCATACAGGACGGTATGCGTCGCATGTACCAGGATCAAGAGAACATGTTCTACTACGTTACAACGCTTAACGAAAACTACCAGCACCCAGAAATGCCTGTAGGTGCTGAAGAGGGTATCGTTAAGGGTATGTACCTGTTCCAAGAAGGTAAGAAGTCTGACAAACGCGTTCAGCTGTTTGGTTGTGGCTCAATCCTGAATGAAGTTATTGCTGGTGCAGAAATACTGCGTGAAGAGTTTGGTGTTGAAGCTGATATTTGGAGCACAACATCAATCAACGAATTGACACGTGATGCTATGGCGGTTGCTCGTTGGAACATGCTTCACCCTGAAGCAGAACCACGTGAAAGCTTCCTGCAGCAGCAGTTGAAAGGCCATGAAGGTCCAGTAATTGCTTCTACGGACTACATGCGCATGTATGCTGAGCAGCTACGTGCTTACATTCCACGTAACTATAAGGTTTTGGGTACTGATGGCTTTGGTCGTTCAGATACACGTGCAAAACTTCGTAGTTTCTTTGAGGTGAACCGTTACTACGTTGCAGTTGCAGCTCTTAAAGCCCTTCAAGAAGAGGGCAAAGTAGAGGCTTCGGTTGTTGCGAATGCGATTCAGAAGTTCAACATCAACCCAGATGCTCCAGCACCTTGGACTGTCTAATCAGGTTGAGAACTCGGAAGGATTCGTAAGGAGATAATCGTGAGCACAATTACTGTAACGATCCCAGACCTAAGCGGTGCATCAGATGTTGATGTTATTGAGGTGCTGGTTAAAGTTGGTGACACCGTAGCTGAGGGCGATAGCCTCATTACACTGGAAACGGATAAGGCTTCTATGGAAGTGCCTTCTCCGTACAGTGGAACTATCGTCTCTTTTGCTATTAAAGAGGGTGATACTGTTAACGAAGGTGATCTTCTAATGGAGATCACCTCTAGCGATGCGGCTGCACCAGCACCTGCTGAAGCGGCTGCGCCTGCTGCCGCTGAAACAGCGCCAGTTGTTACTGAGGTCGCTGCTGCCCCTGCAGTGTCTGGCGGTATTGAAACTGTTCTTATTCCTGACCTAAGTGGTGCTTCAGATGTCGATGTCATTGAAGTGCTTGTTAAGGTTGGCGATAGCGTATCAGAAGGCGATAGCCTCATTACGCTAGAGACTGATAAGGCCTCAATGGAGGTTCCTTCATCAGCGACTGGCGTCATCAAATCGATCTCTATAAAAGAGGGAGATAAGGTGAATGAGGGTGATCTGTTGCTTGAACTAGAAGTTGCGGGTTCTGCTGCGGATGCGGATGCGGCTGCGCCGGTAGCTGAATCTGCACCTGCTGCTAGTGCAGCACCAGCAGCGCCTGTTGTAGCGGGTGGTGTTGAGAAAGTTCTTATTCCAGACCTAAGTGGCGCAACGGATGTTGATGTCATTGAGGTGATGGTGAAAGTGGGTGATACCATAGCAGAAGGCGATGGTCTGATTGCTCTTGAGACTGATAAAGCATCAATGGAAGTGCCTGCACCTAAGGGTGGCGTCATTAAATCTCTTCTCATTAAAGAGGGGGATAAGGTGAATGAGGGCGATCTTCTTATTGAGTTGGAAGTTGTAGGTTCTGCTCCAGCTACTGCTTCAGCACCTGTTGCGGCTGCTACTGCGGCAGCTGCACCTACTGCACCTGCAGCAGCTCCTGCTAAGGCGGCAGCCCCTGTGGCGGATCTGGTTGCGTTGGATCAGCGCAACAAATCAGCTCATGCAGGCCCGGCTGTGCGTGCTATCGCGCGTGAGTTTGGTGTTGATCTTGCTAAGGTTCCAGGTACGGGTCGTAAGGGTCGTATCATCAAGCAGGATGTGCAGAACTACGTTAAGGGTGCGTTGCAGAAACTTGAGTCTGCACCTTCTGGTGCGGTAACAGGTGGTAGCGGTATCCCAGCTATTCCTGCTGTTGATTTCAGCAAGTTTGGTGAAATCGAGAAGGTTAAGCTCAGCAAGATTGATAAGGTTACTCGTGACAATATGTCTCGTTGCTGGCTCAACATTCCGCACGTTACTCAATTTGATGATGCTGATATCACTGAACTTGAAGCATTCCGCAAAGAGATGAAAGATGAAGCAGCGAAGCAGGGCGTTAAGCTCACTCCGCTTCCATTCCTCATCAAAGCTGCGGCGATCTGTTTAACGCGTCACCAGAAGTTTAATGCGTCACTTGATGCGGATGGTGAGCATATTGTCTTCAAGAAATATGTGAATATCGGTATTGCAGTTGATACGCCTAATGGTCTGATGGTGCCTGTTATCAAAGATGCTGATAAGAAGAGCGTTTATGAGATCTCTAATGAGGCAAACGAGTTGGCAGGTAAGGCTAAGGATCGCAAGCTGAAACCAAATGAGATGCAGGGTGCGTGTTTTACAATCTCAAGTCTTGGTGGTATCGGTGGTAAAGGCTTTACACCAATCGTTAATGCTCCTGAAGTCGCTATTTTGGGTGTCTCTAAAGCGGATATTCAACCTCGTTGGAATGGTAAAGAGTTTGAGCCTCGCTTGATGCTTCCACTCTGCTTGTCGTACGACCACCGTGCTATCAATGGTGGTGATGCGGGTCGATTCCTGACTGAGCTGAATGGTCTTCTATCAGACATTCGCCGTCTTCTACTCTAACTATTTGTTAGAACTAAGAACCCCGTATTGCGAAAGCGAGCGGGGTTTTTTATTGCCTTAAAGATTCGTAATGCGAAATGCATTTCACAATTTGGATTTAACCTTTGTGTTAGGCTGATATTTAGGTTGTTAGTTATTAAAGTCATTTTTATACAGTTTAATGGGGGATGTGATGATTCTGGGTTTTCTAATTATTTTAGGCTGCCAGTTGATAGGAGAGTTGATTGTTGTGTTGCTCGGTCTTCCTCTACCTGGGCCAGTACTTGGATTGGTGTTTCTGTTGATTGGATTGCTTCTAATTGGGCGTATTCCTGATTCAGTTCGAAATGTCTCTAGTGGGTTATTAACTAACCTTTCACTGTTGTTTGTACCTGCAGGAGTGGGGCTGGTGCTGCACTTTGATCTTCTAGCAAAGGAGTGGTGGATCATTTTACTGGCTTTAATCTTCAGTACCTTGCTAGCGGCAGTAGTGACTGCATTGATGTTTCGTTGGTTAATGAGAGCGGTAAAGCGTTAAGAGTCTCAGGTAAGTTGAACGTGTAGAGGGCATAGAGGGTTTAGGTATGTTAATGACAACTGACTTTTGGGTCTATTTTGCGGCCCGTCCACTGCTTTGGATTGTTGTAACTCTGGCAGTGTTTACAATCAGTAATGCTATCTATCAGCGCTTAAATAGAGCTGCTGTCTTGCATCCTGTGATGTTGAGTATGGTTGTGCTTATTTCACTGCTACTGATCACTGATACTGAGTATGAGACATACTTTTCGGGTGCTCAGTTTATTCACTTTCTACTTGGGCCTGCGACCGTGGCGTTGGCAATTCCCATGTATGAGCACTTTGATGAGATTAAGCGTCGTTGGATTCCGATTCTCTTCTCCTGTGCAACTGGGGCGGTAGTGGCCTCAATATCGGCCGTGACGATAGCTTGGCTGCTTGGTGCGCGCTTTGAGACCATGATGTCGGTAGCGCCTAAATCTGTGACTTCACCCATCGCTTTGGGTATCGCTGAAAAAATTGGCGGGCTGCCGTCGCTCTCTGCTGCATTGGTTTTAGTGACTGGTGTGAGCGGATCTATGATGGTGCCGGTTGTTTTGAAATATCTAAAAATTGAAGACCAAGCGACTCGAGGATTTGTCCTTGGGCTTACCTCGCATGGCTTTGGAACGGCTGTTGCGCTCGAGGTGGGTGCGGTTGCTGGCGCATTTGCGGGTCTGGCGATGGGTCTGACTGGTCTATTTACAGCATTCCTGTTGCCGATAATGGTAGGCGTTGGGTGAATTGAAATCCTTGGCTAAGAGAAGTAAAGTGCCCGCCTCCTGAGGGATTAATCTAGGGTAGTTTCAGATGACCACACCATTAGCGCGCTACAAAAAGGACTTGGAACGCGACGACTTCTCATATGATGCAACGCAAGAGATGGCAGTAAACCATCTGCAGCGTCTCTATGATGAGCTTGTAGCCGTTGAGTCTAAGCCATCAGCAGGCCTATTTGGCCGTCTTAAAGAGAAGATCTCTAAAACTGAGGTTGAGCCGGTTAAAGGTCTCTACTTTTGGGGTGGTGTTGGTCGCGGTAAGACCTACCTCATGGATACCTTCTATGACACCCTGCCATTTGAACGAAAAATGCGCACCCACTTTCACCGTTTTATGCAGCGTGTCCATGCTGAACTGAAAGCATTGGATGGAACAAAAAACCCATTGCCTGTGATTGCTGAAAAGTACTCAAAAGAGGCACGGGTTATCTGTTTCGATGAGTTCTTTGTTACTGATATTACCGATGCGATGATATTGGGAAGTCTGCTTCAAGAGCTGTTTAAACGTGGTGTTAGTTTGGTGGCGACATCGAATATTGTTCCGGATGGGTTATATGAGAATGGCTTGCAACGTGCTCGCTTCTTACCCGCAATCGCGCTACTTAACCGTTTTACGGAAGTGGTTAATGTTGATAGCGGTATCGATTACCGACTTCGTGCATTAGAGCAGGCTGAACTCTACCACTATCCTCTAGATGCGGAGGCGGACCTCTCGTTGGAGCGCAGCTTTAATAGCTTGGCACCTGATCTAGAAGAGTTAGAAGAGAATATCGCTATCGAGGTGAATAACCGAATGCTAATCGCACGCAAAGCGTGTGAAGATGTGATCTGGTTCGACTTCTCTGTGTTGTGTGAAGGTCCTCGTTCACAGAACGACTACATTGAATTGTCTAAGCTCTACCATGCAGTGTTGATTAGTAATGTGCCGCAGCTAGGGCGCTCGCGAGATGATGCGACTCGTCGTTTTATTAACCTTGTTGATGAATTTTACGACAGTGGCGTGAAGTTGATCATCTCGGCGGAGGTCTCTATCTACGATCTATACACCGAGGGACGTCTCGAGTTTGAGATCGAGCGTACTAAGAGTCGTCTGCTAGAGATGCAGTCGACTGAGTACCTTGCTCGCGAGCATCGAGCGTAATTCTATAGCGGTTGAGGGGCTGAAGGCCTGTCACCGGTGTGTTCTATCTGCATTGTCCCTGTGTCTGGCTTCAGCCTGACACGACTCTCTTGGCGTCTTTCCGGAGCTGAAAGCAACGCTTCTATTTACCCAGGAATAATTGAAATTTAAGCTGGTTTTTCTCGTTTAATTTCCTGTATAATCCGCGCTCCGCTAATTGCGGAATGAAGGTTGTGATTACCACACAACGAATAATTATAAGGTAAGTCGGAATTCATCCTCGATTTTGATTCGAGACTTATAGTAGGAAAAAGACAATGTCATACACTGTTAGTGCTAAACCAGCCGAAGTAAAACGCGACTGGTACGTTGTTGACGCAGAGGGTAAAACTCTTGGTCGTCTAGCAACTGAAATCGCTCGTCGTCTACGCGGCAAGCATAAGCCGGAATACACTCCGCACGTTGATACTGGCGACTACATCGTAGTTGTTAACGCTGAAAAAGTTGCTGTAACTGGTAACAAGCGTAACGACAAAATGTACTACCGTCACACAGGTTTCCCAGGCGGTCTTAAGGAAGCTAACTTCCAGAAGATGGTCGAAACTTTCCCTGAGCGCACTATTGAGCTAGCTGTTAAAGGCATGCTTCCAAAAGGCCCGCTAGGCCGCGCGATGTACGGCAAACTGAAAGTGTACGCTGGTGCTAACCACCCGCACACTGCTCAGCAGCCTAAAGAACTGACTATCTAAGGGGAAAGCGAATAATGGCTTCTACTCAGTACTACGGCACTGGCCGTCGCAAAACTTCCACTGCTCGCGTATTCCTACGTCCAGGCACTGGTTCTATCTCAATTAACAACCGTACTCTTGAGCAGTACTTCGGTCGTGAAACTGCACGTATGATCGTTATGCAGCCACTTCAGTTGACTGAAACTGCTGAGAAGTTCGATGTATACGTGACTGTAACTGGCGGCGGTGGCTTCGGTCAGGCTGGTGCGATTCGTCACGGTATCACTCGCGCTCTTATGGAGTACGATGAGACTCTACGTCCTTCACTACGTCAGGCTGGTTTCGTTACTCGCGACGCTCGTGAAGTTGAGCGTAAGAAAGTGGGTCTACGTAAAGCACGTAAACGTCCACAGTTCTCGAAACGTTAATCCGTTTCGCTGCATTGCAGCAAAAGAAAGCCCAGCCTCGAAAGAGTCTGGGCTTTTTTGTTATATCGTTATGAGATATTGGTATCGTAAATTCACAGTAAGTAAGACTATTAGCTGCTTCAGATCAGCTTATCTACATTGAAAAAATAGGGCTATTTCTTTATCATTCTGCGCCAATTACCTGGGCTAAATTGTATTGATTTAGACCCTTCGTAAACGGAAGTTCTGTTTCATTTCGCTCCGTCTCGATGAGGTGATCCCTCTGAAGGGCGATATTAGGGAGAGTAGTTGATGAGCAATGACGGCGTGAATAAAGGCCGGCGTAAGCTTCTGATTGGTGCCACATCTGCAATGGGTGCAGTGGGTACAGTCGGAGTAGCCGTTCCTTTCGTCGCTTCCTGGAATCCGAGTGCAAAAGCAAAAGCTGCTGGCGCACCTGTAAAAGCGGATATCAGTAAGCTCGAGCCTGGTCAGCAGATGATCGTAGAGTGGCGTGGTAAACCTGTATGGGTTGTACGTCGTACTGCGGAAGCGCTGGCAAATCTAGAAAAACTTAGCGATCGCCTAGCGGATCCAAGCTCTGAGAAACCTCAGCAGCCGGATTACGTGCCATCAAGCGCTGCACGCTCATTGCGTCCAGAGTTTATGGTTATGGTTGGTATCTGTACTCACTTGGGATGTTCGCCATCTTACCGTCCAGAAGTGGCTCCAGAAGATCTAGGTGCTGATTGGTTGGGTGGTTTCTTCTGTCCATGTCACGGTTCTCGTTTCGACCTTTCTGGTCGTGTGTTCAAAGGCGTTCCTGCACCAACTAACTTGGTGATTCCGCCTCACAAATACGATGACGACAACACGCTTGTTATCGGCGTAGATACGGAGACTGCATAATGGCTGGTTCACGCAATAAGGGTAACCCAGGTTTCATGGGTTGGATCGATGATCGTTTCCCAGCGACCGCTATGTGGGACGATCACCTTGCTAAATACTACGCACCAAAAAACTTTAACTTTTGGTACTTCTTTGGCTCACTAGCGCTACTTGTTCTGGTTAACCAGATCGTAACAGGTATCTGGCTAACAATGAGCTACAACCCATCTGCAGAGGGTGCGTTCGCATCTGTTGAATACATCATGCGTGATGTTGAGTATGGCTGGCTACTTCGCTACCTACACTCTACCGGTGCATCTGCCTTCTTCGTGGTTGTCTACCTGCATATGTTCCGTGGCATGATGTACGGCTCGTACCGTAAGCCGCGCGAGCTTGTATGGCTTTTCGGTATGACAATTTACCTAGCTCTAATGGCTGAAGCGTTCATGGGATACCTACTTCCATGGGGGCAGATGTCATACTGGGGTGCGCAGGTAATTGTATCGCTTTTCGGCGCAATTCCGGTGATTGGTCCAGATCTGCAGCAGTGGATTCGTGGTGACTTCCTGATCTCTGGTATTACGCTAAACCGTTTCTTTGCACTGCACGTTGTTGCGCTACCTATCGTGATTCTAGGTCTTGTGGTTCTCCACATCATCGCGCTTCACGAAGTGGGTTCAAACAACCCAGATGGCGTTGAGATCAAAGATAAGAAAGATGAGAACGGTATTCCACTCGATGGTATCCCATTCCACCCTTACTACACTGTTAAAGACATTGTTGGTGTTGTGGTCTTCTTCTTTGTCTTCTGTACGATTGTATTCTTCTTCCCAGAGGGTGGTGGTTACTTCCTAGAGAAGCCAAACTTTGAACCTGCGAACCCGCTGAAAACACCAGATCACATCGCTCCGGTATGGTACTTCACGCCGTTCTACGCGATTCTTCGTGCGATCACATTCCCGCTATTTGGTCTTGATGCTAAGTTTTGGGGTGTAGTAGCAATGGGTGCGGCAATTGCAATCCTATTCGTACTGCCTTGGCTAGATCGTAGTCCAGTTAAGTCAATCCGCTACAAAGGCTGGTTGTCTAAAGTTTGGTTGCTTGTATTCGCGATCTGTTTCGTGATTCTTGGTGTGCTTGGTGCTATTCCAGCAACTCCAGGTCGTACGCTTGTGGCGCAGATCTGTACTGCGCTCTACTTTGCATTCTTCCTGTTGATGCCATGGTACACACGCATGGAGAAAACTAAACCAGTTCCAGAAAGGGTGACAGGCTAATGAAAAAGTCATTGATTGCTATCGTTTTGGCACTGGTACCGTCTGTTGTTTTTGCAGCAGGTGGTGCAGCTATGCCTCTAGATCATATCGAGTTGGACCGCACTAACACTGCTTCATTGCAGCGTGGTATGGCGACATTCGTGAACCGTTGTATGGGTTGTCACTCAGCTCAATACCAGCGTTACGAGCGTTCAGCTACGGATATCGGTATTCCAGCAAACCTAGTTGAAGAGAATCTTATCTTTGGTGATAAGAAGATCGGTGAACAGATGACTATTGCAATGCCAGCGGCTGATGCAAAAGTTTTCTTCGGTAACCCACCACCAGATCTAACTCTTGAAACTCGTCTTCGTGGCGCAGACTGGGTTTACACGTACCTACGCAGTTTCTACAAAGACTCTTCGCGTCCATGGGGTGTAAACAACGCTGTGTTCAAAGACGTTGGTATGCCAAACGTTCTTGAAGACCTTCAGGGTAAGGTTTCACTTCGTTGTTCGCATGAAGAGCTTCTTCATAAGGGAACAGCGGGTGACATCGATCCTCTGACAGGTTTACAGAAAGCGGGTTGTCTTTCGGTTGATAAGGGTACGGGCGCACTTGACCCAGCTGAGTTCGATAAGGTTGTATACGATCTCGTGAACTACATGGCTTACGTGGCTGAGCCATCTCGTGCTGAATCTGAAAGTCTTGGTACTAAAGTACTTATTTTCCTATTCCTATTCTTCTTCGTAGCATTCGCGCTGAAGAAAGAATATTGGAAAGACGTACACTAAAAGCACCGTTTCTGCTACATTACAACTTCTACGCGCTTCAGTTGAGGCGCGTAGATTTTTTTCGTTTATAGATAAGTAAATTTTGGGAGTACTAGATGGGCGTGGTTGCTAAACGTTCTTCAATGACCTTTTTCTCTGATGGTAGCGATCAATACAGTCATCGCGTTCGCATCGTTCTTGCTGAGAAGGGCGTAGCGGTTGATATCGTAGAGTGTCAGGATGAAGAGTTGCCAGAGGATGTCGCTGCACTGAATCCATACAACAGCCTTCCAACCCTCCTTGATCGTGAGCTTGTGCTTTTTGAGCCTAGCGTCATGATGGAGTACCTAGATGAGCGTTTTCCTCATCCGCCACTTCTACCGGTTTATCCTGTAGCACGTGCGGAGAGCCGTCTATACATCTACCGTATTCAGCGTGATTGGTCTAAGCATGCAGATATTATTCTGCGTGGCGAAGCATCTGAAGATGAGATTGAGACATCTCGCAAAGAGCTTCGTGACAGTCTTGTAGCTGTATCGCCAATCTTCGCAGAGAAGCCTTACTTTATGAGTGAAGAGTTCTCTCTTGTTGATTGTTGCATTGCTCCAATTCTATGGCGTTTGCCAGCGATGGGGATCGAGCTTCCAGAAGCGCAGTGTAAGCACCTTCTGGCTTACATGGATCGCCTATTTGATCGTGAAGCATTCCAAGAGTCGCTCTCTGAAGCTGAGCGCGAAATCCGCGAGTAAGACGTGTCAGACATCACGCCAAGTCGTGCATACCTTCTAAGAGCCCTCTATGAGTGGCTCTTGGATAATGACCTCACACCTCATGTTGCTGTTGATTCGTTGGTTAAAGATACCGATGTGCCGCAGCAGTTTGTTAACGATGGTCAGATTACCCTGAATATTGCCCCTGGTGCTGTTCGTGATCTGCACATTGATAACGAAGCAATCAGTTTTAATGCTCGCTTTGCGGGTCAGCCAACCGCAGTCTATCTTCCGATGGCCTCCATCCTTGCAATATTCGCAAGAGAGAGTGGTGTTGGTATGGGATTCGGCATGGAGCCAGGTGCTGAGCCATTAAACTTAGCTCTTGAGCGCGCGCATAATGGCGGTGATGGGGATGAAGGTGTAACTACTGTGGCTAATTCTGACTCTAAAACTGAGTCTAAGCCTAAAGCATTTAATCGTCCGGGTTTGCGAGTAGTGAAGTAGTACTCTGACTTAAATAAAGAAAGGGCCCGTCAGGCCCTTTTTTAGTGAGTTGAATTTAAAGTGGTACGTATTCGAACACTTTAACAATGCGCTGCACGCCAGGTACTTCACGAATCAACTCAATTGCACGATCTGCCTCTTCTTGGCCCACTAAGCCCATCAAGTACACAACGCCGTTCTCTGTTGTCACTTTAATGCGAATGCCCTCTACGCTCTTATCAGCGAGTAGCTTTAGCTTAACGCGGCTTGTTAGATAGATATCGTTGCTACGTACGATGGTTGATGTAGGGCCTGCAACTTCAAGTTCGTTATGAATGCGTTTTACTTCGCGGGTCTGACTTACAACCTGTTCAGCTTCTTGGCGCACGTTCTCATTTGGAACCTGGCCTGTCAGCAGTACCTGTCCATTGAAGCTATCTACATTGATATGTGATTGAGCAAGTGGTGCAGAGCCTTTGCTGATGTTAACCATGACCTTAAGCTCAATCGCCTCATCTTCGATGACATTACCCAGGGTGCGATTGCCTAAGTCTTCACGAATTGGCTCTTCGCGTGCCGAGCTGACAATTTGTGAACAGCCTGTAAGAAGAGTAGAGGTAACAAGTAGTGGAATAAACAGTTTTTTCATGCTGGTTAGGCTCCGAAAAGTTGGAATTCAACAAGATCAATTAAACAGTGAATCGTTAGCATCTGCGCTAGATGGATAGCTGGTTCATCATCGGCGGGTATGCATATCTCAATCTCTTGAGGTACAAGCAGGGAAGTGACGTCGCCACCATCTCGAGCTGTAATCGCAATCACAGACATTTCACGTTCATGCGCAGCTTGAATAGCTTGAACAAGGTTACGGTCTTTACCTGAAGAGGATATTAATACCAGTAGGTCACCCGGCTGGCCTAATGCCTGTATCTGTCGAGCGTAGGAAGCTACAAAACCAGATTCCTCTGCAGTACCGCTAGTAAGGCCCATGTCTGAGCCTAGGGTAAGGGCCGGTAGGCCGGGGCGCTCATGGCGAAATCGCTGCATTAGAAGCGTTGTTAAGTAGCTTGCTAGGGACTGGCCAGCACCATTGCCGGCTGTAAGGACTTTGCCTTCAGCCATTAAGCACTGCATAAGTAGCTCTGATGCATCGGCAATGATCGGTGCATAGTGCTCTATAGTTTGTGCGCTGACACCAAGTGAGGTGTGCAACTGGTTAATGATGCGCTCTTCCAATTCCATACTGATCGACTATTCTGGTCTGAAGGCGTCTTTATACCATATACAGCGAGGGATCTCGCCATTAGATTCAATAGCAATCACATCAAAGCGACAGTTGTGGTTTTGATATCGGTAATTATTAGCTAACCAAAACCTTGCTGTTTGGATCAATTTCCGCTGTTTTCTAAAATCTACCGATGCAGCTGCACCGCCATATTTACGGTGTGTGCGCTTGCGAACTTCGATGAACACTAGGGTTGAGTTGGCTTGCATAATCAGATCGATTTCACCGAATCGTGATCGGCTATTTCGAGCTATCAATTTAAGCCCTTGTGCCTTAAGAAAGTGTTCAGCCTGATGTTCGGCTTCGCTGCCAATTTTTGCTCTATCCATGCACTCCTCCTTGAATGCTATGGATATCAGTTTAGTTCAGTTTGACTCGTTTGCTCAGATTGAAGACTAAGGGGCTCAACGGGTATTTTAGGGGCGCCTAGTAATAGGGGAGTGCCTTGCTCAAATTTTGCCCAGGTGAGTGTACGTTTGAAACGGTTAGTTGAAGTTAAGCTCAATGCGCCTGTTTCACCTTGAATGGTCACTAATGGAGAGCTCTTAAGCTGCGTTAGGTAGGGGTAGACTCTAACTGCGTCAGATCCCAACGCATAAAGGCGTCCTAAACGAGATGCTGTGTCTGGGCGTTCCAGTGTTAGTGAACGATTCAGTTCACCGGTTGGATTGACTAACCAAGGAATGTCTGCAAATTGGACATTGTTTAGGTCGACATCACGACTTGGATTAAAATCACCCTGAAACAGATGTGAGCTTGCGTAGATCGGGTAGTCGCCGGCAAAGTGAAAGGCGATCATTGGTGCAATTTGGCGTGCATCACTAGGTAGCGCTGTGATGAGTATCGCATCTATATCGCGGCGCGGGCGCTCATCAAATTCAACTTTTTCACCGAGCGCATCGCGTATGGCTTTATGTCGTCCAGCACTCTTATCGGTATTTAGAAGTGCTGAAACCTGATTAGAGAGTTCAGGGTTAACTTCGTAACTCAGGGCCGTAATGATCTCTCCTCCAGAGGCTTCGATAGCTGCTTTGTAATCATCGGCGAGTCGTGCGCCCCAGGTTGCTGCAGGGGTGATTAGCGCAAACTGTTTGTGTCCCTCGATCGAGGCGCGAGCAACAACCTCGTTTATATCTTGGTCGGAGCCTAGGTCTAACTCAAAAAGGTTGTCAGTGGTGAGATCAGTTTGGTTAAAACTGATAAATGGGATTGCCAGATCATTTCGTTTTGCGAGCTGATCGATCAATTTACCCCTTAAGGGGCCAATGACTAAATCTGCTTTCATCGCCTCGGCGTGCTTGACCAAATCATCTGCGGAGCTTAACTGCTCCGTATCAATCATCTGCAACTCTGGAGCAGTTAACCCTTTGCTCTCGCGTAACTTCAACTCGGCAATAATGCCTTCGCTTATGATGCGAGCTGGCTCTTTAAGTGCGCCGCTGAAAGGGAGTGCGACCAAGATGCGTTCTGCCGTAACTAAGTCTGCACTAATTAAAGCAGCTAAAAGATCGGGTGGGTTAAGCTTGGCCGGGTGGGTCGCCCAGAGTGTTAACCACTTTTCAATTGCCGCTTGCTGGCTGGCAAGGTCGTGATTTTGTTGCATAGCTAAGGCTAGCTCTATCCAGCCTTGGGCGTTGAAACCATAGTTTGCAAAACTTGAGGCGACCAGCGTCTCTGTGTCGACCTGGGTTAAAAGTGACCAGATTCGATTGTGGATATCATGTTGCCGATCAAGGGCTAGATTCTTGTCAGTATCGCTTAATACTAGTGCTGCGCTAAGTGGGTTCTTTTGTAGCTCAAACGCTTTGGCTTTTAATAGCGCTAACTCTGCACTCTGTGCATTTGATAGCTTGGGTAGATCTGGGTCTGTCATGCGATTGAGTGCTGCAACCACATCACCTTTTTCGAGTAGTGAATTAGCTTGGGTTGCCACAACGTTGAAGGCGAGTGTTGGTGTAATGCCGGCAATATTGATAACCGCTAAGGAGTTTGCGGCTTCAGTGAAACGTTTCTCGCGAATAAGTATGTCAGCAGCTTTTAGGCGTAGTTCTACCGCTTTGTTGCCTCTCTCTTGGATCGCGAGAAGTAGATAATCTGCGGCACTTTTTGGTTGGGTAACCGATGCCTCTTTTGTGCTGTTGCTCGTAGTGTTGTTAGGTTGGACTGTACAACCTGCAATTGCCAAAGATAGCAACGCAACACCAGATACCAGCTTGATCCCTTTGCTCATGTTATAGTTCACGCAATTAACACTTTTCAGATGGATATCAATATGTCTTCGCCTAGGCTTTATGTAGTAGCGACACCAATCGGAAATCTTGGTGATCTCTCGCCGCGAGCACAACAGATACTCGCAGAGGTAGATTTAATCGCAGCTGAAGATACTCGCCATTCAGGTAAACTCTTACAGCACTTTAACATTAAAGCAAATCTGATTTCAGTACATGATCACAATGAACGTCAACGTGCTTCGCTAATTATAGATCGTCTGGCGGCAGGTGAGAGTGTTGCGCTAGTTTCTGATGCCGGCACCCCAATTATTTCGGACCCCGGATTTGTTTTGGTTCGCGCAGTTAAAGAGGCTGGGTTTGAGGTTTCTCCAGTTCCTGGCTGCTGTGCCTTTGTTGCAGCTCTAAGTGCGTCAGGGATGCCCTCTGATCGATTCTCATTCATCGGTTTTTTGCCCGCAAAAAGTGGCGCTAGGGTTAAAGCGCTAGAGGCGTTGGCAGATCGTCAGGAGACGCTTATTTTTTATGAGTCTACTCACCGAATTGTCGACTCTCTAAAAGATATGGCGCAGGCTTTAGGTGATCAGCGTCGTGTCTGTGTAGCGCGTGAGCTTACTAAAACCTTTGAGACCATTCATACCGATACCCTTGGTGCGGTTATTGAGTGGATGTTGGCTGATGCTAACCAGCAGCGAGGTGAGTTTGTTGTTATTGTTGAGGGTGCTGCACCTGTTGAGACTCTTCTCACGCAAGATGCAATCCGTGTTCTTGAGTTGTTAGCTGCGGAGTTGCCGCCAAAAAAAGCGGCAGCGTTGGCAGCTGATATTACTGGCGCTAATAAAAAAGAGCTCTATCAACATCTTATCGGCTAAAACTTTCTGTAACTAACCATAGGTAGAGATATTTGCTCTGTGCTATGCTTCTCGCCGAGTTCACTAGACAGTCGCCGCTTCACTTGTGAAGGGGAGGAAAGTCCGGGCTCCATAGGGCAAAGTGCCAGATAACGTCTGGGCGGTGAGAGCCGACGGAAAGTGCAACAGAAAGTATACCGCCTAAGTAGTCGTAAGATTGCCGGTAAGGTTGAAATGGTGCGGTAAGAGCGCACCGCGTGGGTGGCAACACTCCACGGCGATGGTAAACCCCACTCGGAGCAAGACCAAATAGGGACCTGTTAGGCGTGGCCCACGCTAGGTCCGGGTAGGTCGCTTGAGGCTAGGAGTGATCCTAGTCCTAGATGAATGACTGTCCACGACAGAACCCGGCTTACCGGTGAGCTCATCTAATTAATAAAAAAAACCGCAGCTTTTGCGAGCTGCGGTTTTTTACTTTCTAATGTCTACTTTTTCGCTGTAAGCGCGAAGAGCATCTTGGCGTGTTGAAAAGATGCTATTTTCACCTAGGCGTTTTGGAAGGTCGAGTCGATCAAAGACATTACGAACACTGCTGTTCGCTCCAATGATTACAACCTGACGACCCTGACCAAGTTGTTCGGTAACGATCTCTTCAATTGCAAGCGCTGTCGAAACGTCCACCATCGGCACTTCAGTAAGGTCGAGCATGACGATCTCTGCATCTGTCCTGCGTGATAGGCGAATGCGAATCCCTTTGCTTGATGCGTAGCTGAAAGGGCCGTGGAAAGCATAAAGTGCAACGCGACCTTGCTCGCGTTTAAGTAGATAGCGTTCTACAGGACCAAGCGTATGTTCAAATTCGGGCTCTGAAAGATCTTGAATGCCGGCAACTTGAATCTCTGTTAAGCGTTTTACAGTGATGACATTGGCGATGAACATCCCCACCAGTACCGCGGTAATGAGATCTACGAATACCGTTAGACCGAACACCAAAAGTGTCAGTGACGATACCAGTAGTGGTACTCGATGCAGACGAGCGATAAATGGCCAGTCGATAATATCTATGCCGACTTTGAGTAATATGCCTGCCAATACAGCGTGAGGAATCGACTCTGCAAGCGAGCCAAGTCCCATGACGATTAACAGTAGAACGACTGCGTGAGTCGCTCCTGAGATAGGGGTTTTACCGCCAGCGCGAATATTTACTACTGTTCGCATAGTGGCGCCAGCCCCAGGCAGCCCGCCAACAAAACCAGATACTAGATTACCTATCCCCTGACCAATGAGCTCTTTGTCAGAGTTGTGTTGGGTTTTGGTCATGCTGTCGGCTACAAGTGATGTCAAAAGTGAATCGACAGAGCCCAGTGCTGCCAGAACAATTGCGGCTGAGACCATTGCCTGAAGGTGTTCAAACTGCCAGGTAGGTAAGTGAAACTCTGGTAACCCAGTTGGGATTGCACCGATGACGGCGAGTTGGGCGTCAGCCGGCATAAGTATTGATGCGACTGAACCCAAAATCAGTGCTAGGAGTGCTGGTGGTATGCGTTTACCAATCGATTTCGGGCAGCCAAAAATTATGAGTAGTGACCCCAGGCCAAGAAGTAACGCCCAACCATTTAGTGATGCGATCTGTTCCGGGAGGTGAGTGATCGCACTTTTAACGCTCGATGCGCTCTCATGTCCGAGCAGGGGGCCAAGCTCAATCAAAATAATGATCGCGCCAATGCCGGTCATAAATCCTGAGATCACAGGGAAAGGCACGAGCGTTATATAGTTGCCAAGTCGTAAGTAGCCGAAAAGTATCTGGAATAGGCCGCCAAGCATTACGACAGAGAAGGCCATACTGATACCATTCTCTGGATCCAATGCTGCAAATTGGGTGAACGTGGCTGCCATAACCACAGTCATTGGACCGGTTGGGCCTGATACTTGCGTCGCTGTGCCACCAAAGAGTGCGGCAAAGAAACCAACACAGATTGCGCCATACAGACCTGCAAGTGGACCTGCACCTGATGAGACGCCGAATGCGAGTGCGAGCGGAAGTGCTACCACAGCAGCAGTGATACCGCCGAAGAGGTCTGATTGAAGGTTGTTGAAATTAAGGCGCATGTTGATTGCTCTAACTACCTATTTTCTGTGTGGAGTTACGCTACTCCTTGGTTTTGCAATTCGCAACGAATCTTTAGTAGCGAAATGTCTCGGTTGCGCTTAAGCTTTGCAGAGTCATTAAGGAATAAAAATGAAAGCGACAGTGTTTAGTACCCGTAAAGATGAGAGGCTCTATTTAGAGCAAGCTTTCACTAATGCGGGTATTGATCTGGCGTTTGAAGAGGTTCATCTAAACGTTAAAACTGCTGAGCTAGCTAAAGGCAGTGCTGCAGTTTTAGCCTTTGTAAATGATTCGCTCGATAGCGCATGTTTAGAGCGGCTGGTCGCTCTTGATGTGAAGGTTGTGGCGCTTCGATGTGCAGGCTTCAATAATGTAGATCTGGAAGTAGCGCATCAGCTAGGTATTGCTATTGTGCGCGTGCCTGCCTACTCACCTTACGCTGTAGCTGAGCACGCACTAACATTAATGCTCTCTCTAAATCGCCACCTTCATAAAGCCTATAACCGTGTCCGAGAAGGTAATTTTCTACTTGATGGATTAGTTGGGCGTGACGTACATGGAAAAACGGTAGGTGTTATTGGAACGGGGCAGATCGGTACTGTCTTCTGTCGTCTACTAAGTGGGTTTGGATGTAGGGTGCTCGCGTATGATCCAGTCCCTTCATCAGAGTGTCTGGATATTGGGGTTGAGTATGTTGATCTCTCGGTGTTGATAAGTGAGTCTGATTTTATCTCACTTCACTGCCCGCTTAGTCCGCAAACGCATCACATTATTGATCATAGTGCTCTTGCCAATATCAAGGGTGGAGCGATGCTTATCAATACCAGTCGAGGTGGGCTTGTAGATACATCTGCTGTCATCGGTGCACTAAAGGATGGACGTCTAGGGGGCTTGGCTATCGATGTCTACGAAGAGGAGGCCGATCTCTTCTTTGAGGACTTTTCAGACCAGATCATCACCGATGATCAACTGATGAGGCTGACCACCTTCCCCAATGTGATTATTACAGGCCATCAGGCATTTTTAACTCAAGAGGCGTTGCATAATATTGCATCAATAAGCGCGTCTAATATTCAGGCTGTTTTTGGGGGTAATGAATGCCCCAATAGTCTTTAGGAACATTTAAGCAATGGAATGGCTGATTCGAAATTCTGAAGAGAATTTTGCACTTACAGATTTAACGCTAACAGAGAAGGATCTGCCTTCGGGTTTTCCAGGTCGCTTTAGTTTTCATCAGTTGGCTCTCGTTGGTGGAAAGCAGGAGGGTAGTGAGCTTCTTCTGATTCAAGTTGGCCAAACTTCGTTGCGCGTATCGCCAACGCGGGGCATGGGTGTAATTGATGCTTGTCATGCTGGGGTTCGCTTCGGTTGGGATTCCCCTGTTAAAGAGATTGTTAACCCAGCTTTCATCAATCTTGAGGCATTTAACGGTACTGGTTGGTTGGAAGGTTTCAATGAGATGGTAACTCGTTGTGGTTACCAGTGGGCCGGGCACAGTGGTTCAGATCAGGGTGAGATGTTAACTCTGCATGGTCGCATTCAAAATACTCCCGCCTCAATAGTAAGGTTGCATGTGGAAGATACTCCGCCTTACCGGGTGACCTTGTCAGGCCGTGTTGATGAGCGTTGTTTTAAGCGCACTGATTTTGAAGTTTGGATGCATCTGCACATCACGCCTGGCTCTAATTGCATAGAACTTGTTGATGAATTAACGAACCGCAGTGATTACAGCTCTGAATATCAGGTTATCTATCACAACAACTTTGGTACACCTCTGCTGGAAGAGGGGGCTAAGGTCCTTGTTGCTCATGAGGAGCTGTCACCATTTAATCGTGATGCGGCTGAGGGCTTGGATTCTTGGAGTGATATGCCTGCGCCGACCTTGGATTTTGGCGAGCAAGTTTTCAATATCAAGCCTCTCTCTGATAAGGATGGGTGGGGCTGGGCTATGTTGCACGGTGCATCCAAGGATAAGGCTATTAAGGTGGGTTTTGATACTGAAACCCTTCCTGTGATGACCCTTTGGAAGAATACCGATACCTTAAAAGAGGGGTATGTAGTTGGTTTGGAGCCGGGTACAAGTTTTGCTTACAACCGTTCTTTGCAGCGTGAGTTAGGATTGGTGCCAACGATTGCTGCTGGCGAAACTAAACGCTTCTCTTTGCGTTTTGAAATGTTGGTTGATTCAGAGTCGGTCTCTAAGGGTATTTCTGAAATCGAGGTCTTACAGGCGACTGGAACAGCCCGTCTGCTTCAGGATCCTATTGTTGATTTAGGT
This sequence comes from Marinobacterium sp. LSUCC0821, assembly GCF_012848475.1. Lineage (NCBI taxonomy): Bacteria > Pseudomonadati > Pseudomonadota > Gammaproteobacteria > Oceanospirillales > Oceanospirillaceae > Marinobacterium > Marinobacterium sp. LSUCC0821. Next base: position 1,242,892 of record NZ_CP051666.1, on the reverse strand, counting down.
TGAACTGAGATTTTTTGAGTCAGGGGGTGATATGAGTTTTAGAGTTGTCTTTTTGGATCGATCGACGCTGGGCCCAACGGTCAATATCACTCGTCCAGAATTTGATCATGACTGGATTGAATATGATCGTACTCAGCAAGATCAGGTGGTAGAGCGCCTTGCTGGCGCTACGATTGCGATCACTAATAAGGTGCCTGTTAGGCGCGAAGCGTTAGAGCGGTTGCCAAATCTTAAAATGATAGCTGTAGCTGCAACTGGTTACGATGTGATTGATGTTGAGGCCTGTCGTGAGCTGGGTGTTGTGGTATCCAATGTTCGTGGTTACGCGGTAAATACAGTTCCCGAGCATGTGCTGGCGTTGATGTTTGCACTGCGTCGTTCGATTGTTCCCTATCGAGAAGATGTGATCGCGGGCGAGTGGCAAAAAGCTGCGCAATTCTGTTTTTTTAATCACCCAATTAAAGATTTGTCCGGTTCTACTCTGGGTGTGGTTGGGCGAGGTGCTATTGGTAGTTCGATCGGTCGTTTGGGTGAGGCGTTGGGTATGCGTGTCATCTATGCTGGTCGTAAAGGGATGGATACCCCGCCTGCTGGGTATGTGGCTTTTGAACAGTTCTTAAAAGAGAGTGATGTCATTACCCTCAACTGTCCATTAACACCGGAAACTCGTGATCTTATTGGAGCTACCGAGTTTGCTAAGATGGATCGTAAGCCGATTCTTATAAATGCAGGTCGTGGCGGTTTGGTTAATGAGCAAGCGCTGGTTGATGCGATTGAGAGCGATCAAATAGCAGCGGCTGGATTCGACTGTTTAACCAGTGAGCCGATTAGTGATGATCACCCGTTCCATAAAATACTGACTCGTCCAAATGTCATAGTGACACCTCATGTTGCTTGGGCTAGTGAAGAGGCTATGCAGACGCTTTGGGATCAGGTGATTTCTCATATCAACAACTTCAATAAAGGTGAGCCAAGCAATTTGGTTTGTTGATCTCTGATTCTAATATCAAATTTGTAGAAGAAGATGGCAGGCTTTAAGTCTGCCATCTTCTTTATATGTCACATCATTCTCTGGAAAAGCTGCAAGACAGGCAACTCGCCTTGGCTAGTTAGTCGCGGCTTACCCTTTGGGTAATGCACTCCTACAGTCGAGCTTCGTTTTAAATTTGTTCCGTAGTCCCAAGGTATGAGCTCATTGGCGTTATCGCTAAGCCGCGATTGATTCGTCTTTCTACCTGCGCTCAGTCCACAAAACGATAGTTGCAAACTGTTGTTTGTGGAGCTATAGTGGCGATGAGTGGTAAAAAGTGGGTTAAAGTGGGTCAATGTGGAGAATGAGCTGGGGGAGCAAGTTCTTCACGGGAGTGGTGGCATAGATCACCCTCCGAGGCGTCACTGACAGGAGTGGTAGTGAATGTTCCGTGGAGTCAATAAAATCAATCTGGATGCGAAAGGGCGCATGGCTTTGCCGGCACGCTATCGCGATCAGATTGCAGACTGCTGCGAGAATCAATTAGTAGCTACTATCGATACAGAGACTCGTTGTCTGCTTCTCTATCCTCTTCCTGAATGGGAAGCGATTGAGAAGAAGATTGATGCCTTACCTAGCTTTAACCCGGCGGCTCGCCGAATTCAGCGTCTTTTGATTGGTCATGCGACTGATATTGATCTGGATTCGAGCGGCCGCCTATTGTTACCACAACCTCTTCGTGAATACGCTCAGATGGACAAGAAGTTGGTGCTTCTTGGGCAGGGGCGTAAGTTTGAGATCTGGGGTGAAGAGCAGTGGAATAGTGCTCGTGATCTCTATCTTGCAGAGAACGATGAAGCGGTTGCTTTGCCGGAAGATCTGCTAACCCTGTCGCTATAGGAGCGGTACGGTGAGTGATCAGTTCAAACACATCACTGTCCTCCTAAATGAGGCGGTCGATTCTCTAGTACAAAATCCTAATGGAATCTATGTTGACTGTACCTTTGGTCGCGGCGGCCATAGTGCGCTTATTCTTGATCGTCTCGGCCCGCAAGGACGCTTGATTGCCATTGATAAAGATCCCGAGGCGATCGCCTTCGCTCATCAGCGCTTTGCAGATGAGCCGCGTTTCTCAATTGAGCATGGATCTTTTGCGGAGCTAGAGCAGTTTATTGAAGCGCGCGGTCTAGTTGGTCAAATTGATGGTGTGTTGATGGATTTGGGTGTGAGTTCGCCCCAGATCGATGATCCTAAGCGTGGTTTTAGTTTTCAGCACGATGGCCCGCTAGATATGCGCATGAATACTGCTCAGGGGCAGAGTGCTGCTGAGTGGGTGAATAGTGCTACTGAGAAAGAGATTGCAGATGTGCTTTTTACCTATGGTGAAGAGCGTTTTGGTCGTCGCATGGCGGCTGCAATTGTGCGTGAGAGAGAGCAAACCCCAATTACCACAACAGCTCGTCTCTCATCAATTATCGCTGAAGCGAACCCTAAGTGGGAGAAAGGCAAAAACCCCGCCACTCGTGCCTTTCAAGGGATTCGTATTCATATCAATCGTGAGCTTGAGGATGTCGAGCGGGTGCTTGATCAAAGCCTTGAGGTGCTTGCGGTTGGTGGTCGTTTAGCTGTGATCAGCTTCCACTCCCTAGAAGATCGCATTGTTAAACGATTCATCCGTACCTACGTTAAGGGGGATGAACATCTTCCGCCAGGAATTCCTGTTACCCAAGATATGCTCAATCAGCGCTTGAAAGCGATTGGTAAGGCAATTAAAGCAGGTAAAGAGGAGGTGGGTGATAATCCGCGTTCTCGTTCTGCGGTGATGCGTGTAGCGGAGAAGCTCAAATGAAATTGGGTGTTTCTCTTCCTAAGTTCTCGGCTGAGAAGTCAGTTGAGGCTGATCTACCCATGGTTGAGATGGGGCAGCTCTTCGCACCGCTGGTTTCAGGGTTTCTTCTAACGCTATTTATTTTGAGCTCATCTATGGCTGTTATTTATACGGCCTACGACTACCGACGCCTATTCAACCAGTATCAAGTACTGCTGCGGCAAAGTGATGAGATGCGAATTGAGTGGGGGCAGTTGCTCCTTGAGCAGTCTGCGTGGGGTGCAAATAACCGTGTCGAAGTTTTGGCAGCCCAAAAGCTTGATATGAAGATACCGCAGCCTAAAGAGATAAGGTTGGCTATTCATGAGTGAAGAGGCCATCGTGCAGACACAGGCGGCAAAAGGTTGGCGCCTCTGGATCGTATTTGGGGCTTTGGTTTTGGTCTCTGGCGCGATTGTCTCGAAAATGGTCTCTCTCTACACAGCAGAACAGGCATTCCTTCAGAAACAGGGTGATGCGCGTTCGATTCGTACACGCCTTACTCCAGCACATCGTGGTCTGATTAGTGATCGTAACGGTGAGCCGCTAGCGGTAAGCGCGCCTGTAGCCACCATCTGGGCAGATCCTAAAGAGACAGATCTACAGGATGCAAACCTTCAGCAATTAGCAAGAATCCTCAGTATAAACCCGGCCTCTTTGAACGCCTCTTTGCGTGACAACGCAACGCGTCGCTTTATGTATTTAAAACGTAAGGTGACCCCTGAATTGGCAGAGCGTGTGGATGAACTCAATATTCGCGGTATTCATGTTGATCAAACCTTCCATCGCTTCTACCCAGCAGGTGAAGTGACTACGCATCTTGTGGGTTTTACGAACGTCGATGGTGAGGGGCAAGAGGGGCTGGAGCTTGCGTTGAATGAATCGCTGCATGGTGAGCCAGGTCGTGCTCTAGTACTGCAGGATCGCAAGGGTAGAACGATTAAACACCTTCAGTCATTGCAGGATGCAGCACCTGGCGATGAAGTGCAGCTAAGCATCGATTTGCGATTGCAGTATCTTGCATACCGTGAGCTGAAAGATGCGGTACAAACCCATAAAGCGGATGCGGCATCGGCGGTTGTTTTAGATGCCCGCACGGGTGAAGTTTTGGCTCTGGTTAATCAGCCATCTTACAACCCTAATGATCGTGCCAATCTTGATCCGAACGGCCTGCGTAATCGTGCAGTGACTGATATTTTTGAACCTGGCTCAACAATGAAGCCTATCACCGTTGCTGCGGCTCTCATGAGCGGTCAGTACAAGCTTGATGATGTGCTTGATACATCACCAGGTTATATACGTGTTAAGGGTGCCTCTATTCGCGACCACCGAAACTACGGTGAGCTAGATATGACCGGTATTATTACCAAGTCGAGCAACGTAGGTGTTACCAAATTGGCTCTCTCAATGGAGCCTGATGCGGTACGTAATCTTATGTATAACTTCGGTCTTGGACAGCCTACTAATACGAGCTTTCCAGGTGAGCGTTCGGGTGTGCTGCCTTACCTTAGTGAAAAGCAGATGGTAGAGCGTGCAACTATATCTTATGGGTATGGTCTATCTGTTACTCCATTGCAGTTGGCTCAGGCCTACATTCCGTTTGCCAATAGTGGCATCAAATACCCTGTCTCCCTATTTAAGTTAAAAGAGGCGCCGCGTGGTGAGCGCGTAATGCCAGAAACTGTTGCTAATGATGTGCTAGCGATGATGGAAACCGTTGTTAGTCCTATAGGTACTGCACAAAAAGCGGCGGTTGAAGGTTATCGCGTTGGTGGTAAAACGGGTACTGCGCATAAGGCTGTTGCAGGTGGTTATGATGATGACGCCTATATCTCTGTTTTTGCGGGAGTCGCACCGATCAGCGATCCACGTATTGTTATGGTAGTAATGGTCGATAACCCTAAAGGACAGGAGTATTACGGTGGTGCAGTAGCGGCCCCAGTGTTCTCGAGGGTAATGGGTGGTGTGTTGCGGTTGATGAACGTACCGCCAGATAATTGGCAACAGACAGATCTTCAGGTGGCGGCAAAATGAGTCACTTGAATCTAACCTGGAATATCAATGAGCTCCTTGCGCCTTTCGGCCTAAGGAGTTTTGACGTTGAAGTAAATGCGCTTTCACAAGACTCACGTGAATCACAAGATGGCTCGCTGTTTATTGCGCGTCAGGGTGCTAAATACTCAGGTTCAGAGTTTGCGATGCAAGCTGCAAGCAAGGGCGCGAAGGCGATCCTGCTTGAGGGTAATGAAGAGAGTGCAAATCTGCTTGAGGCTGAGTTAAAAGAGCAGGGTTACCTTACCCCTGTTATAGCATGGGATAACGAAGCGCTTTCACTCTCTGCTTTGGCTGATCGTTTCTATCACTCACCCTCCCAAACTATGGTTGTTGTTGGTGTTACAGGCACCAATGGTAAAACGTCTACCGCTCATTTTATGGTGCAACTACTGACTGCTATGGGTGAAAAAGCAGCATTGCTTGGCACTATAGGTATTGGCTTTTTAGGTCAGCTAGAGAGCTCTTCACATACCACCTTGGAGCCTGTTCTCCTTCAGAGAACCTTGGCAACGCTTCGGTCTGAAGGTGCAACTCATGTGGTGATGGAGGTCTCTAGCCACGCGATTGAACAAGGGCGTATCGATCAGGTCGCGTTTGATCTCGTTGGTTACACAAATCTTACCCGTGATCACCTTGATTACCACGGCACTATGGATGCGTACGCGGCAGCAAAAGCTAGGCTGTTCCGTGACTATGCAGTGCCACTACAAATAGTAAATGCCGATGATCTGGTTACGCAGGCACTGTTAGATGAATCGACTGAACAGCAGCGAGTGGGTTTTTCAACCACGAATCAGAGCGCCTGGGCGCATCTGGCTAGCCATGCCTTTCGTCCAGATGGTCTATCTCTTGAGTTCAATTTGGCGGGTGAAATCGCACGCTTGGATGTTCCACTCATGGGCAGTTTTAACGTCGCCAATCTTCTGTTGGCAGTTGCCTCATTGAAACTTCTTGGATTCGAAATCAGTGATATTGAGCGTGCTGCAACTCAATTGAAATCGGTTCCAGGTCGTATGGAGTTGATAGAGGTTAAGCAGGGACCAATTGTAATTGTTGATTACGCACACACCCCAGATGCTCTTGAAAAGGCTTTGCTTGCCTGTCGCGAGCATCTTAAAGATGGCGCTGTTAGTGTGCTGTTTGGTTGTGGTGGCGATAGGGATCAGGGTAAACGTCCCCTCATGGCACAAGTAGCCGCTTCTTATGCTGATTCAGTCTGGGTGACCAGTGATAACCCACGTACTGAAAACCCGCAGGCTATCGTCGATCAGATCATGACTGGTTTTGCTTCGCAGGAATCGGTTAAGCAAGTGCTCGGCCGTGCCGATGCGATAGACCTGGCAATTGCGGCAGCGAATGAGGGTGACATCGTCCTGCTGGCTGGTAAGGGGCATGAGGAGTATCAAGAGATTAATGGCGAACGCCTGCCTTTTTCTGACCAGGCTCAAGCTAGACGTGCATTGGCGGCGGGAGGTTGGTTGTGATTAGAACCTTCTCTCTAAATGAGTTAGCTGATTTCATTGGTGCAGAACTTGTTGGTTCGGATCAGCAAGTTGATCGTGTTATCACTGATAGTCGCATCGCTAAAGAGGGTGATCTTTTTGTTGCTCTGAAGGGCGAGCGTTTCGATGCGCATCAGTTTGTTGACCAAGTAGTCTCATCTGGTGTCAAAGCAGTAGTTGTGTCAGCGCGATCTTCGACAAGCGCATCGCAATTGGTTGTTACTGATACCCGTGCAGCGCTAGCAAAATTAGGCCAGTTTAATCGTTCACTCTTCGCTGGAAATGTTGTTGCAGTGACCGGAAGTGCTGGCAAGACCAGCGTTAAAGAGATGCTTGCTGTTATGTTTGGTGGCTTGGGGGAGACACTCGCTACCCAAGGCAACTTGAATAACGATATTGGTGCGCCATTAACCCTTTTAGATATTACTCCAGCTCATCAGTATGCAGTGATTGAGTTAGGCGCGAGCGCTGTCGGAGAGATCGCTCATACTGTTTCGGCTACCCAGCCGCAGGTTGCGATTCTTAATAATGCACTTGAAGCGCATCTTGATGGCTTCGGTTCACTTGAGAACATTGTCCAAGCTAAGTCCGAGATTTTTGAGGGCTTAGTTGAAGGTGGTACTGGAGTTGTTAATGCTGATTCGCCTTTTGCTGAAATTTGGCTCAAGAAGTTATCAGAGTTAAATCGTGACGCTGTGACGTTTGCGATCGATGCAGATGCTGATTTGAAGGCGAGCATTCTATCGGCAAATGCTGCTGGCTGCTTTGGTTTTGATCTTGCTGTTGATGGTCAAATCTACCCAATCTCATTAAACGTGATGGGACGTCACATGGTCGCTAATGCCCTTGCCGCCCTTGCCGCTTGGTACGCACTCGAGCTTCCGATTGAAAAGGGTATCGCCGCGGTTGAAACCTATCGTGGATTCAAGGGTCGCTTGCAAGTGCATCAGCTCTCGAATGGTGTGCGCCTGATTGATGATTCTTATAACGCTAACCCTTCATCCATGCGTGCCGCAATTGATGCACTTAAGAATCTAAAGGGTGCCACCTTGCTGGTGTTAGGGGATATGGCAGAGCTAGGCGCTAAAGAGAAAGCGCTACATGCTCAGATCGGAGCATACGCTGCAGCTCATGGTGTTTCATCGCTCTACGCAGTGGGCAGGTTGATGGCCTACGCCGTTGATGCCTTTGGTATTGGTGCTAATCACTACGACTCTCAGGAAGAGTTAATTCGAGCGCTGTTGGCTGATATTCCGCCGAACAGCGCAATTCTAGTAAAAGGTTCAAGGAGCGCAGCGATGGATCGTGTCGTTACAGCTCTGCTTAATATGGAAGAAACAGCATGTTGATCTATTTAGCTGACTACCTGTCTCAGTACTTCAGTGGCTTTAACGTTTTCCGTTACATCACACTGCGCGGCATCATGGGAGTCTTAACGGCCTTGGCGATGGCTCTGCTGATGGGACCTTATCTGATTAGAAAATTACAGATAAAACAGATTGGCCAAGCGGTTCGCAATGATGGTCCTGAATCGCACCTCAGTAAGGCTGGAACTCCAACCATGGGTGGTGGTTTAATTATCCTTGCGATTCTAACCAGTACACTGTTGTGGTCGGATCTTGCAAACCCGTATGTTTGGATCACTCTTTTTGTGCTACTGGTCTTTGGTGCTGTGGGCTGGGTTGATGATTGGCGCAAGGTCGTTGAAAAAGACTCTCGTGGTCTACCTGCTCGCTGGAAATATCTATGGCAATCAGTGGGTGGTGCAGCGGCTGCAGTTGCTCTCTATTGGGTTGCTGATACCCCAGAGGAGACGGCGCTTCTTATTCCATTCGTAAAAGATACTGCCATTACACTAGGTATTCTGTTCATACCTTTCGTTTACTTTGTCATTGTAGGTAGCTCAAACGCAGTCAACTTAACGGATGGATTGGATGGGCTAGCTATTCTGCCAACGGTTATGGTGGCTGGTGCTCTGGCAATTTTTGCATACCTAACCGGTCACGTGAAATTTGCTGAGTACCTAAATATCCCTTACATCGCAGGTTCCGGTGAACTGATTATCTTCCTAGGGGCAATCATCGGTGCTGGTCTTGGCTTCCTTTGGTTCAATACCTACCCAGCGATGGTTTTCATGGGGGATGTAGGTGCGTTGGCTCTCGGTGCAGCGCTGGGTGTGGTGGCTGTCATTGTTCGCCAAGAGCTGATCCTATTCATCATGGGCGGTATTTTCGTGTTGGAAACCGTCTCAGTTATTTTGCAGGTTGCATCTTTTAAACTGACGGGTCGTCGTATCTTCAGAATGGCTCCTATTCACCACCACTTTGAATTGAAAGGTTGGCCGGAACCGCGTGTCATTGTCCGCTTCTGGATCATCACTTTTGTACTTGTTCTGATCGGCCTTGCGTCGTTGAAGATTCGATAGGAGATAGAGAGAGTGTCACTCATTACGAGCGATCAGTTCCGCATCATTATTGGTGTTGGACAAACGGGCCAAAGCATTGCGCGCTATCTTACATCGCGCGGTTTGTCTTTTGCTGCCTGTGATACGCGTCTCGAGGGTGCTGCACTCGATCTATTCCGATCAGAGTTCCCAGAGGTTGAGCTCAAAACTGGCCCGCTTGATAACGCATGGTTATCTCAGGCAACCGAGTTGGTGATTAGTCCCGGTGTTGCAAAAGATCAGCCTGCGATACGAGGTGCACAGGATGCTGGCGCCCGTTTGATTGGAGATATCGATCTCTTTGCGCGTGAAGTGAAAGCACCAATCGTTGCCATTACGGGATCTAACGGGAAAAGCACAGTGACAACTCTCGTTGGTCAGATGGCCAATGATGCAGGTATTCAGTGTGAAATTGGCGGCAATATCGGTATCCCAGTTTTGGATCTGTTGGCAAAACCTGAAGCGCAACTTTACGTTTTAGAACTTTCGAGCTTCCAGCTTGAGACGACACACGATCTTCGACCGTCAGCTGCAACGGTATTGAATCTATCGGCAGATCATATGGATCGATATCAGGGTATGGCTGACTATCACCAAGCTAAGCAGCGTGTCTACCGTCACTGCAGCACTGCGGTAGTTAATCGTGATGATCCTTTGACACGTCCGCTAGTTCCTTCAACTACCACAGTTGTCACTTTCGGCTTGAGCGCGCCCGATCTTAAACAATATGGAATTTTAGAGAGAGATGGTGAGCGTTATCTAGCGCTAGGTGCAAAGCCTCTGATGGCGGTATCTGAGATGAAGATGCGTGGTACACACAATGAAGCCAACGCGCTTGCCGCTTTGGCTTTAGGTGCTTCGCAAGGTTTCAATCTGGACTCCATGTTGTCGACGCTGCGCAATTTTGCTGGTCTCGAACATCGCTGTCAGTGGGTAGCTGAAACCGATGGTGTCGCCTGGTTTAACGACTCTAAAGGGACAAACTTGGGAGCTACTCTGGCCGCTGTACAAGGCTTGGGTGAAACTCTAGTAGATGACGCTAAGTTGATTTTAATTGCAGGCGGGCAGGCGAAAGGTCAGCAGTTTGGAGAACTCAAAGCGGCAACAGATCGCTACCTAAAATCACTTATCTTAATTGGCGAAGATGCAAACCTGCTTGCTAATGACCTCGCTTTTGAAAACACTCTATTTGCAGAGTCGATCACAGATGCTGTCAGAGTTGCTAACGAGCAAGCGTGTGCCGGAGATCTAGTATTGCTCTCTCCAGCTTGTGCAAGTTTTGACATGTTCAAGGGTTTTGAAGATCGCGGCCGACAGTATGTTGCTGCTGTCTCGGAGGTGGCTAAATGAAGCTATCGCTCCCAAAACTTCCGCAGTTTGAGCTTCCAACTGAACTACGTGTACCGCAAGGAACTCTGCCATTTGATCCATTGCTGTTGATCAGTACGTTGGCGCTTATGCTGACTGGATTGGTGATGATCTCTTCAGCTTCTATGGATGTTGCCGCTGAGAACTTTGGTGGTGCATTCTTCTTTATCTTCCGACATGGCTTCTTCGTTCTATTGGCTATCGCGGTTGCCGTGTTCGTTGTTCGTATTCCTATTCATATTTGGGAGCGATTCTCTGTTTGGCTGCTTGTGATCGGTTTTCTGCTCTTGGTTGTGGTTTTGATTCCTGGCATCGGTCGTGAGGTAAATGGTAGCCGTCGCTGGATTGGTCTAGGTGGCTTTAACCTGCAGGCATCGGAAGTTGCCAAAGTATGTATGGTGATGTTCATTTCAGGGTACTTGGTTCGCCGTCTGCATGAAGTGCGCTCTACCTGGGCGGGTGTGGTGAAACCAGCTATTCCTTTGGCGTTCTATCTGTTTGTTCTCTATCTAGAGCCTGACTACGGTTCAATTGTCGTCATCACAGCCACTGTGATGGGGATGATCTTCTTGGGCGGTATGCGTCTACTCCAGCTTGTAACGGTAGTCAGTATCGTAACTACCCTAGTAGGCGCGCTCGCGGTTACACAAGAGTATCGATTGAAGCGTCTACAAAACTTCCTAGACCCTTGGGCCGACCCTTATGGGGCAGGATATCAGCTATCACAAGCACAAATCGCTTTCGGTCGTGGAGAGTGGTTTGGTGCTGGGTTAGGTAACAGTATCCAAAAACTATTCTATCTGCCTGAAGCACACACGGACTTCGTCTACTCAGTATTGGCTGAGGAGTTGGGGTTGTTTGGTGCAATGATTGTTGTACTGCTCTACGTGGTTCTTATCGCACGGATGTTCTTGATCGGCCGTCAGGCAGAGAAACAACAGCGCTTTTTCATGGGTTACATCTCTTACGGTTTTGCATTTATTTTGGCGGGCCAGGCGATGATTAATATCGGTGTGAACGTGGGTGCTTTGCCAACCAAGGGTCTGACACTGCCGCTTATGAGTTACGGCGGCTCCTCACTTGTTATCTGCGCTGCCATGATTGCAATCGTGCAACGCGTAGATCTTGAATTGAAGCGCGAACGCCTAGGTGTGCAACCTAAGGTGACTCGTTGGTCTCGCTTTTGGGCACGTTGGAGTGGAGGAGCGTTGAATGTCTAACATTAAGCGTATTCTCATAATGGCCGGCGGTACTGGAGGCCATGTATATCCTGCGTTGGCAGTAGCGGATCTACTTAGTGATCAACAACATGCTGTGGAGTGGCTCGGCAGCGTTCGCGGTATCGAGAATCGTGTCGTTCCTGAAGCTGGTATCAAACTTCACGCAATTGCAGTTCAGGGGCTCCGAGGTAAGGGTAAGCTCAGTCTTCTGATGGCTCCTATCAATTTGACCCGAGCGATTTGGCAGGCTTTCAAAGTTGTTCGTAAGGTTAAGCCAGATGTTGTGTTAGGTATGGGTGGCTTTGCCTCTGGGCCTGGCGCATTTGCAGCTTGGCTGACAAAAACCCCTCTCGTCATACATGAGCAAAACGCTGTTGCTGGAATGACAAACTCTCTGTCGCGCCGCTTTGCGTCACGCATTCTGCAAGCTTTTCCGAATGCTTTTAAAGATGGGGTTCAGGGGGAGATTGTTGGTAATCCAATACGCGGTCCTATTTTGCAGATGCAGAGTCCTCAAGAGCGTTTTAGTCAGCATGTTGGCGCAATTAAAGTGCTTGTGGTTGGTGGAAGTCTGGGCGCCCAAGCAATTAACGAAGTGATGCCACAAGCTCTTGCACAAATTGAACAGTCAGTACGTCCTGAGGTTTGGCATCAAACGGGCCCTAACCATTTTGATGCGACAGCTAAAAGATATGAGGGACTTGGCTTAACTGGGCGTGTTGTTCCCTATATCGAGAAGATGGATGAGGCTTACGCTTGGGCAGACCTTGTTATCTGTAGAGCGGGAGCTTTGACCGTTTCAGAGATTGCGATTGCAGGTGTGCCAGCACTGTTTATTCCGTTTCCACATGCCGTTGATGATCATCAAACGGCTAATGCTCAGTACCTAGTTGATGCGGGTGCTGCAGATTTGATTCAACAGAAAGATTTGAGCGCTGAGCGTCTAGCTCAGTGGATTGATAAACATAGCTCTCGCGAGCATCTAGCTGTTATGGCTGAGCGAGCTAGAGAGCAGGGTAAGCCTAGTGCAACAGCAAAGGTTGCTCGAATTTGTGTGGAGGTGGCGAAATGAGCCCTAAAGCAGGTCACCGTACAGAGTACGAAGTTCCAGAGATGCGTCGCATTCGCAGTATTCACTTTGTGGGTATTGGCGGTGTCGGTATGTGCGGTATCGCAGAGGTACTTTTAAACCAAGGGTATACAATCTCTGGTTCTGATATTCGTGAATCAGCAGTGACGAATCGCCTCAAATCTCTCGGTGCGAAAATCTTTATCGGTCATGCTGAAGAGAATATTGAAGGAATCGATGTACTAGTCACATCAACTGCAGTGGATAAGACCAACCCAGAAGTGGCACGTGCAAAAGAGTTACTGATTCCGATTGTACGCCGTGCCGAGATGTTGGCAGAGTTGATGCGCTACCGTCATGGTATCGCGGTTGCTGGTACCCACGGTAAAACGACCACGACAAGTCTGGTTGCATCGATTTTGGCTGAAGCTAACCAGGACCCAACTTTTGTTATAGGCGGACGTTTGACGAGTGCCGGAACCAATGCACAGCTTGGCCGTAGTCGCTATCTGGTGGCTGAAGCAGATGAGTCTGATGCTTCATTCCTTCACTTGCAGCCGATGGTTGCAATTGTCACCAATATCGATGCCGATCATATGGAGACCTACGAAGGTGACTTCGGCAAGCTTAAGCAGACATTTATACGATTCCTCCAGAACCTCCCATTTTACGGATTGGCTGTCCTCTGTGCGGATGACCCAGTTGTTCGTGAGTTAATGCCTGATATTGGTCGTCCGATGCTGACTTATGGTTTCAGTGAGGATGCAGATTTTGTTGCCTACGATTTGAAACAGAATGGCCTGCAGAGTTGTTTTAAAGTGCGTCGCCCTAATGGTTTGAGTGAATTAAATGTCTGCCTGAATATGCCTGGCCGTCATAACGTTCTTAATGCTTTAGCGGCTATTGCCGTTGCTACTGACGAAGAGATTGATGATGGTGCAATCTGTCGTGCCCTTGAAAAATTCGAAGGTGTAGGACGTCGCTTCCAGGTGTTGGGTGAACTGCCAGTTGAGGGTGGCTCAGTGACTCTTGTTGATGACTATGGACATCACCCTCGAGAGGTGCAAGCGGTTATAAGCGCGATTGAAGAGGGTTGGCCTGGACGTCGATTGGTGATGGTCTATCAGCCACATCGATACACACGCACACGTGATCTCTACGAAGATTTTGTACAGGTGTTACAGCGCCCAGAACAGCTGTTGTTGCTGGATGTGTATGCAGCCGGTGAAGATCCCATTCCTGGTGCTGATACGCGCTCTTTGTGCCGCAGTCTTCGCCAACGAGGTAAAGAGCCAATTTTTGTGGAAAATACCGAGATGATCGGCTCAGAGCTTAAAGCGCTTCTTAAGCCGGGTGATCTACTGCTGACACAGGGGGCAGGTAACATTACCACCCTTGCTCATCAACTGCGTGAACAGTGGATTTCAGAAGGAGCTGAATGATGCGTTACCAATTGAACGAAATTAAATCCCTCGGTCGAGTGGCCGTGATCATGGGCGGCAACTCAGCTGAGCGTGAGGTCTCTCTTCGAAGCGGTGCTGAAGTTTTGAAAGGGCTTTTAGAGGCAGGTGTAGATGCCTTTGCACTGGATCTGACCGGTGAGGGTGCTAACCCCTTGTCACAGCTTATTGAGACAGAGTTTGATCGTGCCTTTTTGATTGTGCATGGACCTGGCGGTGAAGATGGCCAGTTACAGGGAGCACTCGAACTTATAAACAAACCCTACACAGGAAGTGGTGTGGCTGCCTCCGCCGTGGGCATGGATAAGATGCGTACTAAACAGTTGTGGATTGGTGCAGGCCTTCCAACACCGGGTTATGCATCACTCTGCCCCGATAGCGACTTTGCCCAGATCGCAGAGGATCTAGGGCTGCCACTCATGGTTAAGCCTGCTAATGAAGGCTCTAGTATTGGTATGAGCCGTGTGACATCTGCTGAGCAGTTAGAAAAGGCCTTTCAAGAGGCATCTCGTTACGACAGCCGCGTTATAGCCGAGCAGTGGGTGAATGGCCCTGAATTTACAGTGGCAATGTTGAATGGGCGTGCACTGCCAGTGATTCGCCTTGTGACCTCACATGCCTTTTACGATTTTGATGCCAAGTATCAGGCGAATGATACTCAATACCTTTTTGATACAGGCTTAACTGCCGAGCAAGTAGAGGCGATGCAGCGCCTAGTTGAAGAGGCATTTGCAGTAATTGGCTGCCAAGGTTGGGGTCGAATCGATCTTATGATGGATGAAGCAGGTCAGTTCCAGTTGCTAGAGGTGAACACAGCTCCTGGTATGACCGACCACAGTTTGGTACCCATGGCTGCTAAAGCGACAGGACTAAGTTTTAGCGAGCTCTGTGTCGAGATTTTGTTGGGCTCAAAGAGCTCTGAATGTTGATAAGTGCGCTTTTGTAAGAGTTGATAGATGAAATTTAACTTTCCTTGGAAAAAAGAGCCTGCACCTGCAACTGAAGTTGCTGTTGACGAGTCTCGCGTGTCCAAGAGAAGCGTTAAAACCAATGAGCCTATTCTCTTCGAAGGCGCTGACATTTTTGTAGAAGCTAACGTAGCTCTAGAGAGCGAGTGGATCTGGCGTCCATTGTTGGTTGTTACAGTATGTGGCGTCATTTTGGCACTGATGCTAAGTGCATTGCGTGAGTACCGCGGTTGGATCAATCAGCCGATACAAACTGTCGCTGTAGAGGGTGCAACACGACACATTAGTAAGCATGCAGTGGCTGCACAGGTGGCTGGAAATATTGATGCAAGACTTCTAGATCTTGATCTACAGCAGATTCAAGAGCGACTTTTAGAGGAGCCTTGGATTAACGATGCACATGTAACTAGAACTTGGCCGCCAGCACTACGAATCGATCTAGTTGAAGAGGTTCCGGTTGCTCGTTGGGGAACGCGGGGATTGCTTAACCATCAGGGTGATATTTTCTGGCCAGAGCGTTTGCAGGAGTATCAAACGCTACCTGTACTGACAGGGCCATCACACGAAACGGTTCGCGTAATGCAACAGTTTAGAGATCTAAATTCGCTATTTATTCGATCAGGAATTCAGTTAGCAGGACTCGAGTTAGAACCTCGTGGTGCATGGACACTCAAGCTAAATAACGGTGTCAAAGTGGTAGCGGGTCGTGATGATCTAATGCCGAGATTGCGTCGCTTTATCCAGGTCTATGAAGCGCAATTAATGAGCCGAGCTGAAGAGATAGATGAAGTCGATATTCGTTACACCAATGGTGTGGCAGTTAAATGGAAAAAGAGTTCGGGAAACGGGGCTAAAGCTTCGTAAATCCTAAGTTAATTCGCACGACCCAGTCATAAGAATCTGGGAGTGTATTGCAAATATTCAATCGGATTGCCTGGGGAGGCGAGCCGAAGGGGGAGAGAAGATGTTTCAATTAATTGATCAAGCGGCAGAAGGTGCTCGCATTAAAGTGATCGGCGTTGGTGGCGGTGGCGGTAACGCTGTTGCGCACATGCGTACGAGCTTTATGGAAGGTGTGGAGTTTATCTGTGCCAATACCGATGCACAGGCCCTAACCAAAACCGGTTTAAGTGCGCCACTTCATATTGGACGTGATACGACCAATGGTCTGGGTGCTGGAGCTAATCCAGATGTAGGCCGTGAAGCAGCACTGGAGAGTCGTGAAGCGATTCGTGAAGCCCTTGACGGAGCAGATATGGTCTTCATCACCGCTGGTATGGGTGGTGGAACTGGAACGGGTGCCGCACCTATTGTAGCTGAAGTTGCAAAAGAGGTGGGAGCACTGGCTGTGGCTGTGGTAACCAAACCTTTCCCATTTGAAGGTAAGAAACGAATGGCCATCGCGGAGCAGGGTATTGCTGAATTGCGTGAAGTGGTTGATTCGTTGATTGTCGTGCCAAACGCAAAATTGCTCGATGTTCTTGGTGCTAAAACAAGTCTTTTGAAAGCTTTTGCAGCTGCCAATGAAGTTTTAAACGGTGCAGTATCAGGTATATCTGACCTAATTACTCGTCCAGGTATGATTAACGTCGACTTCGCTGATGTGCGCACGGTGATGTCAGAGTCGGGCCTATCGATGATGGGTACTGGAATTGCTAAAGGCGATAACCGCGCGGCTCTTGCAACCGAGCAAGCGATTAATAGTCCTCTCTTAGAAGGTGTGGATCTTAAAGGTGCACGCGGTGTATTGGTAAATATTGCAGCCAATGATGATCTAAGTTTGGGAGAGTTTGCCGAAGTGGGGGATTTGATCGCTGAATATGCAGCCGATGACGCCACGGTGGTTGTGGGTACGGTGATAGATCCTAGCCTCGAAGATCGAGTTAAAGTGACTGTTGTTGCGACAGGTTTGAGTGCTCGTGAAACTATTCAGGTACAGCCGACAGTCGTCGTTGACAATGTACAGGCTAAGCCTAAATTGAACCTGGATAATCTTGAGTTGCCAGAGATTCTAAAACCGCGTTGTGTTGAAGCTCTTCTGCATAAACCGGTTAAGGAAGATCCGTATATGGACCTTGATTACCTTGATATCCCAACCTATGCGAGACGCTGAACGCTAGCTGAATATTTTTTCAGGCATTAGCTAGGAACAACCTAGCTTTTGCTTTATAGTGTGCTGTTAATAACCATGATAAGTGGAATACCACAGCGGATGATTAAGCAGCGCACTCTCAAAAACAGTATTAAAGCTACAGGTATTGGTCTTCACTCAGGTCAAAAGGTATATCTAACCTTGCGTCCTGCCCCGATCAATACGGGTGTTGTTTTTCGCCGAGTAGATTTAGATCCTGTGGTTGAGATCCAAGCTCTAGCGCATAACGTTTCGGATACCACTCTTTCTACCAATATCTCTAAAGATGGTGCTCGTGTTGCAACCGTAGAACACCTTCTATCTGCACTTGCAGGTTTAGGTATCGATAATGCATACGTAGAGCTTAGCGCAGAAGAGGTGCCTATCATGGATGGTAGTGCTGCTCCTTTTGTCTTCCTCGTGCAGTCTGCAGGTATTGAAGAACAGGATGCGCCTAAACAGTTCATCCGTATTCTTAAAGAGGTGATGGTTGAGCACGACGGTAAAACTGCAAAATTCTTACCTTTTGATGGCTTTAAAGTTGGCTTTCAGATCGAGTTCAACCACCCAGTATTTGAAGATCGTAATCAGCACGCAGCACTTGATTTCTCTAGTACCTCTTTTGTTAAAGAGGTGGCGCGTGCCCGTACTTTCGGCTTCATGCGTGATATCGAATACCTTCGCTCTCAAAACCTGGCTCTAGGTGGCAGCTTTGATAACGCCATTGTCGTGGATGACTACCGTATTCTTAACGAAGATGGTCTTCGCTACGAAGATGAGTTTGTTAAACACAAGATTCTAGATGCTGTTGGCGATCTTTATCTGTTAGGTAAAAGCCTCATCGGTGAATTTTATGGTGATAAATCAGGCCACTTCCTGAACAATCGCCTGCTACGTACGCTGCTTGAAGATCAAAGCGCATGGGAGATCGTGACCTTTGAAACTGACGAGCACAAAGCACCAATTTCATACCAACGCCCTGCAGCGGCTGTTTGATCTTAAGATCTGTGGTATAAGATAGGGCCGATTTGAATCGGCCCTTTTTTTTAGTGTGAATTTAGATCTGCTATACCTGTTTGTATTTAGAATGTACCGACAAAATGGCAATCAATTTAAAAACAAAAAGTGGACGCTGTCCGTTGATTTATGCCTCAACGTCCCCATAAAGAATAGAACCGTTTTACTGTAGATGACCAAACCATGCTGACCTCAATATTTAAAAAACTCTTCGGAAGCAAAAACGATCGTGAACTGAAACGCATGGGGCGGGTCGTTAAACAGATCAATGAACTTGAAGCTCAGTTAGAAGCTTTAAGTGATGACGAACTCAAAGCAAAGACGCTTGAGTACCGTGAGCGCCATGAGAATGGTGAGTCGTTGGAGCAGCTTCTTCCTGAAGCCTTTGCAACCTGTCGTGAAGCATCTAAACGTGTCATGGGAATGCGCCACTTCGATGTGCAGATGATCGGTGGTATGACGCTGCATGACGGCAAGGTAGCCGAGATGCGCACCGGTGAGGGTAAAACACTGGTAGCAACTCTTGCGGTATACCTCAATGCAATCCCGGGTGAGGGTGTTCACGTCGTTACCGTCAACGATTACCTGGCAAGTCGTGACGCCGAGTGGATGCGTCCCCTCTATGAAGCACTAGGTCTTTCAGTAGGTGTGGTGGTATCAAACCAAAACGGTGAAGAGAAACGTGCAGCCTATGCCTGTGACATCACCTACGGTACTAACAACGAGTTTGGCTTTGACTATCTACGTGACAACATGGCCTTTAGTTTGGCTGACAAAGTACAGCGTGAATTTAACTTCGCTGTAGTCGATGAGGTTGACTCAATCCTTATCGATGAAGCACGTACCCCGCTAATTATTTCAGGTCCAGCTGAAGACAGCTCTGAAACCTATCTCGCTATCAATACATTGATTCCACACCTGACTCAGTTTGAAGGTGAGATTGATGTCAAAGATGAGTCACAGGTTATTGAAGAGCACTTCCATGTCGATGAGAAGAACCGTACTGTTGAATTGACTGAAGCTGGTCACGAAAAAGTAGAGGAGATGCTTATCGAAGCGGGTCTTCTGACTGAGGGTGATAGCCTCTACTCTGCAGCAAACCTAACACTACTGCATCATGTCCTAGCTGCACTGCGTGCCCACAACCTATTTGTTCGTGACCGCGATTATATCGTTCAGGGTGGTCAAATCGTAATTGTCGATGAGCACACAGGTCGTATCATGCCTGGCCGTCGTTGGTCAGAAGGTCTTCACCAAGCGGTTGAGGCTAAAGAGGGCGTTCAGATTCAGATGGAGAGCCAGACGCTCGCATCTACAACCTTCCAGAACTACTTCCGTCTCTATAATAAACTTTCGGGTATGACCGGTACGGCTGACACTGAAGCGTTCGAGCTTCGTCAGATCTATGGTCTAGATGTTGTGGTTATTCCAACTAACCGTCCAATTCAGCGTATTGATTACAACGATCTTGTATACCTTTCAATCGAAGATAAGTTCGAAGCGATTGTGAAAGAGGTGAAACATTGCCAAGAGACAGGTCGCCCAATTCTTGTGGGTACCGCCTCTGTTAACTCTTCTGAAATGCTCTCTCAGATGCTTGAGAAGTCAGGTATCAAGCACAACGTATTGAACGCTAAACAGCATGAGCGCGAAGCGGGTGTTATCGCAGAAGCGGGTCGTCCAGGTGCTGTAACTATTGCTACCAACATGGCAGGTCGTGGTACCGATATTATGTTGGGCGGCAAACTAGAGGTTGAACTTGAAGCTCTAGGCGCTGATGCAACTGAAGCGCAGATTGCGGAAGCTAAAGCTGATTGGCAGCAGCGCCATGAAGCGGTACTCGAAGCGGGTGGTCTTCACATTATCGGTACAGAGCGTCATGAATCACGTCGTATTGATAACCAGCTTCGTGGTCGTTCAGGTCGTCAGGGTGACCCAGGTTCATCACGTTTTTTCCTATCGCTTGAAGATGACCTTATGCGTATCTTCGCGTCGGATCGTGTTCGCAACATGATGAAAGCGCTTGGTATGGAGAAGGGTGAAGCGATCGAGCATAAGATGGTAAGTAACGCTATTGAGAAAGCGCAGCGTAAGGTTGAAGGTCGTAACTTTGATATCCGTAAACAGCTCCTTGAGTACGATGATGTCGCAAACGATCAACGTACCGTGATCTATGATCAGCGTAATGAACTGATGTCCTCTGATGATGTATCAGAGACGATTGACGCAATTCGAGCTGAAGTGGTTGATAACATCATCAGTACCTTCATCCCTCCACAGTCGCTGATCGAGCAGTGGGATATTGCAGGTCTTGAAGAGGCTATCCAGGGTGAATTTGCGATTGAGATGCCGATTCAGAAGTGGCTAGATGATGATCAGAGCCTATACGAAGAGACTCTTCGTGAGCGAATTCTTGAGAACATCGTTGCCCTCTATCGTGAGAAAGAGGCGATGGTCGGCACTGAATCTTTCCGTCTATTCGAGAAGCAGGTGATGCTTCAAGTCCTAGACTCGCTTTGGAAAGAGCACCTACAGACAATGGATCTACTTCGTCGTGGTATTCACCTACGTGGCTACGCACAGAAGAACCCGAAACAGGAGTACAAGCGTGAATCGTTTGAACTCTTCCAGAATCTTCTTGAGAGCATCAAAACCGACGTTGTACGTATTATCAGTCACGTTAAAGTTCGTTCGCCAGAAGAGGTTGAAGAGATGGAGCGTCAACGCCAGCAAGCAGCTGCGAGTCAGACGATGGACTTCAAACACGATGATGCCTCTGGAATGGGCGGTGAGTCGGATGCTTCAGGCCTTGAAGGTGAAGAGCAGCCAGCGACCTTCGTTCGTGAAGGCGACAAAGTAGGCCGTAACGAACCTTGTCCTTGTGGTTCAGGTAAGAAGTATAAAGCGTGTCACGGGAAGCTAAGTTAAGTTTTTGACACGATCTAAAGGGCTGCATTTTTGCGGCCTTTTTTGTCTCTTTTTATAATTGCTTTAGAGCTTTAGAGCGAATATCCCGCTAAAGCGGGACATTGTCACTTTTCGCTTGCCCGAAAAGTAACCTCACCGAAAAATGCGTCCTGCATTTTCGGTATTCCGGCCATCCATGGCCATCAGCGTGGCACCCCCGCTACTTCGGCCTTCGGCCTTCGGCACGTTGCGCGCGAAGCGCTTTTCCTGAAGCCAATTCCATACTTCACAGACCGTTAATTGCTCCTGCATTAACGGAATACATGCCATCCATGGCATTAAGTCGACATCCTGTCTCCGCTGTTCATCGCTGACGTCCTGTCAGCGCTGAAATTAACTTTAAACCGGAAAACCACTCCGTGCTCACTCTCATCCGAAGGGGGATATAGGCACTCTGTTGATATATCGTTACGAGTGTCGATTTCGAATTACGCGCCAGATGTCCACGTCCGACTGAGAGAGAGCACAGTGTGCAGCAGGCCGAAGGAGCGTGGTCAGTTTTTATAACCATGGATGGTTGGTATACCGAAAATGCAGGACGCAATTTTCGGTGAGGGTACTTTTTGCTGACCAAAAAGTACCAATTGCCAGCTTTTAGCTGGGTATTCGCTTTTTAAAATTCATCAGAATTCCGCATCTAAAAGCATTCGTAGATTAACGCAAAATCTAGACTGATATAGCTCTGTGAAAAACATCATAAACCCCTTAAAATATCGAGATTACTTCATATCTTTAAGGATTCTCCCATGGCTGTCGGTCCAGATACTCTGCCTACTCTTCATCCTGTTGCTGGTTTTAAAATTGGTATCGCTAGTGCGGGCATTAAGCGTCCTGGGCGTCGTGATATTGTTGTTATGGAGATTCCTGAAGGGGCATCTGTTGCGGGTGTATTCACCAAGAACCAGTTCTGCGCAGCGCCTGTCCATTTGGCTAAAGCGAATATGGCTAAAGGAGGCGTCCGTTACCTTTTGACCAATACCGGTAATGCCAATGCAGGTACTGGTGAGCAGGGGATGGCTGATGCTATCGAAACTACGCAAGAGCTTGCAAAGCGCGCAGGTGTGAGTGCAGAACAGATAATGCCCTACTCTACCGGCGTAATTGGAGAACCACTTCCGGTGGCTAAGATTGTTGGTGCACTTGACGCCGCCCTAGCTGACCTTAAAGAAGATAGCTGGATGGACGCTGCCTGGGGCATCATGACGACTGATACACGTGCTAAGGCGGCTTGTGAGCAGCTTGAGATCGACGGTAAAACCATCACAATTACCGGTATCTCTAAAGGTGCAGGTATGATCAAACCTAACATGGCGACTATGTTGGGTTATGTTGCTACAGATGCCAAAGTTGCGCAGCCGCTTCTTCAGAAGTGGATGTCAGAGGTGACTGAAAAATCATTCAACCGTATTACTGTTGATGGTGATACTTCAACCAATGATAGCTGTACACTTGTTGCAACCGGAGCATCAGGTGTGGATATCCTTGAAGGATCAGAGGCAGCAGTTGCGTTTGAGGCTGCTCTAAATCGCATCATGTTGCAGCTTGCTCAACTGATTGTCCGTGATGGTGAGGGTGCGACTAAGTTTGTCGAAATCCGTGTCGACAGCGCTGCATCTCAGCAAGAAGCGCTGGATGTTGCTTACACCATCGCACATTCACCGCTCGTTAAAACGGCACTCTTTGCGAGTGACCCTAACTGGGGTCGTATTCTTGCTTGTGTTGGCCGTGCTGGGGTCGAAAATCTTGATCTTAATGCACTCAAAATCTACTTAGATCAGACATGTATAGTCGAGAACGGTGGTCGTGCTAAGAGCTACACTGAAGAGCAGGGGCAGGCTGTGATGAATAAGGAGGATATCCTCATTCATGTTGTGCTGAATCGTGGTGCAGTCTCTGAAACGGTATGGACGACAGACCTCTCTAAAGAGTATGTCGCTATAAACGCCGATTACCGCTCTTAATCGCCATCTAATTCAAGGCTAGGGTTTGAAACAAGTTCTCGTTACCGCTGCTGCTATTTTAAATTCCAAAGGTGAACTCCTCATCGCTAAGCGTCCAGATGATAAACATCAGGGCGGATTGTGGGAGTTTCCTGGTGGCAAAGTGGAAGCTGGTGAAGAGATTCTTACTGCGCTCGATAGAGAACTTTTCGAAGAGCTTGGTATTAAAACTCTAGCGGCAAAACCTCTGATTAAAGTGAGTCACGATTACTTAGATAAATCGGTTGTATTAGATGTTTGGGTAGTCACGGAATTTAGTGGCAAAGCCGAGGGTAGAGAGGGTCAAGAGGTACGTTGGATTGTGCACTCCGATATCGACTCATACACCTTTCCTGCCGCAAATTTGCCAATTATTGAGGCCTTCAAAAACTACATAGGTGAAAACCTTGGCTAAGTTTATTCTAGGTTTAACTGGCGGTATAGCGAGTGGAAAAAGTGCCGCTGCTGATACCTTTGCACTCTTGGGTGCGGCGGTAATCGATACCGATCAGATCTCCCGTGAAGTCGTCGAGCCAGGTACCCCTGCTTTAGATGAAATCGAGAAGCACTTTGGCCCAGATGTTATCAATTCAGACCATACACTCAATAGAAGTGCACTTCGTGAACTTGTATTTGCTGATGTAGAAGAGCGACGCTGGTTGGAGTCGTTACTTCACCCTGCTATCCGAGAGACAGCCATAGCGCGTGCTAAAAAGGCACCAAATGAGATTGCTATCTTGGTGGTACCCCTGCTTTTTGAATCTGGCCAATACCAAAACGTCGATTCGACCCTTGTGATCGATGTGCCTGTGGAAGTTCAGCGTGCTCGTACGCTTGCCCGAGATGGGGTGAGTGCGGCACAGGTTGAAGCTATTTTAGCGGCCCAAATGGAGCGCAGCTCACGACTTGCTCAGGCCGATTATGTCATTGAAAACAGTGGTTCGTTAGAGGATCTACAGCAGAAGATCAGTGATCTATACACACAATTACAGACTAGGATTTAAGATGAAAGTGAACTGTCCGACTTGTGAAAAGTCAGTAACCTACTCAACAGATAATCCCTATCGTCCATTTTGTTCTGAACGCTGTAAGCTGATTGATCTCGGTGAGTGGGCATCTGAAGGGTATAAGGTGCCTGTTGAACCTACACTGGATGACTACAGTTCAGGCATGGATCCTAATGAGTTTGAGCATACGCCGACTCGGCATTAAATAAATATATGGGGTCAGAGTAGTCTAATACCGAAGGTATTAGACTACTCTGACCCCGGATCCGCTAGCCAACTACATTGCCTAGTTGGAAGATAGGAAGATACATCGCAATAACGAGTCCACCAACCAAGGTTCCCAGTACCACCATGATAAGGGGCTCTAGGAGGCTGGATAGATTGTCCACGGCGTTATCTACCGCCGCTTCATAGAACTCAGCCACCTTATCCAACATCTGATCAAGTGAGCCAGCTTCTTCACCTATAGATACCATCTGCACTACCATCATCGGATAGACGCCTGTCATGGTGATTGCGTTCTTAAGTGATTGGCCCGCTGATACACCATTACGAATCTGCATAATCGATTGGCGATAGACCACATTGCCTGATGCTCCGGCACAGGACTCAAGGGCCTGGACCAGTGGTACACCTGCCGCAAAGGTGGTGGAGAGTGTCCTGGTAAAGCGGGCGATTGCTGCATTGTGTAAGATGCCACCGATCACTGGGATCTTTAGGCTCATGCGCTCAACAGACTCTCTAAAACTCTGTGACTTCACCATTTGCCGTTTAAATAGGAACCCACCACCAATAATCGCCACTAGAGCATAGAACCAATAGGTTTGTGCAATTTCTGAGAGATTGACGACAAATAGTGTAAATGCAGGTAACTCTGCGCCAAAGCTACCAAAGACATTTTCAAATACTGGTACGACTTTCACCAGAAGAATAGCTGTAACTAGTAGGCCAACGATAACGACTGCTGTAGGGTAGGTGAGCGCTTTCTTAATTTTTGCTTTAAGTGCTTCGGTCTTCTCTTTGTATGTTGCGAGTCGGTCTAACATAGCCTCCAAAGAACCAGACTGCTCACCCGCCGCGACTAATGAAACATAGAGGTCATCAAAGTGCTCTGGATATTTGGCTAGCGCTGAAGATAGGTCGATACCGCCGTTTACCTCGGAGCGTATATCGTAAATCATCTTCTTAAGCTTATCTTTTTCGCTCCCTTGGGCGACGATATCTAACCCCTGAAGAAGCGGTACCCCAGAGCGCATCATAGTAGCCATCTGGCGTGTAAAGAAGGCGATATCTACAGCTTTTATAGGCTTGGTTTTGGCAGAAAATAGCGATGTACTCTCTTTGCTGATCTTCTGGGGCAATATCCCTTGCTGGCGCAGAATGACCTTTGCGCTTGAGATGTCCCGAGCATCCACCTTGCCTTTGCTCTGGTTGCCGGCCTTGTCTTTACCGGTCCAATTAAAGGTATAGATCTGCTCTTTACGTTTCGCTTTAGTTGATACCAACTGCTTAGACCTTAGGTTTTAATAACTCGATTCATCTCTTCAAGGCTTGTGACACCTGCTGCCACCTTGCGAAGACCTGCACTTCTTAAAGTAGCAAAGCCTTCAGATTTTGCGACTTTTAAAATCTCGATAGCATTACCGTTGTTCATGATGCACTCGGCTATCTCTGGCGATACCTTCAACATCTCATAAATACCGACACGTCCTCGGTAACCGCGGTTACATCGAGGACACCCCTCAGGGTTGTGTTCAAAGATCGTCAGTTTCTCTAGCTGCTCCTCTGTGAAACCCTCTTCAAGCAGTGTTGCGCGAGGTAGGTCAACCTGAGTTTTACAGCTACTACAGAGACGGCGTGCCAGACGCTGAGCAATGATCAGCGTAACGGAAGTGGCGATGTTAAACGAGGCAACACCCATGTTACGAAGGCGCGTCAGTGTCTCTGGTGCGCTGTTGGTATGCAGAGTAGATAACACCATGTGGCCCGTCTGCGCTGCTTTAATGGCAATCTCGGCGGTCTCTAAGTCACGAATCTCTCCGACCATGACTACGTCAGGGTCCTGTCGCAAGAAGGCGCGTAGGGCCTCAGCAAATGTCAGTCCAACCTTTGGATTAACATGGACCTGGTTTACCCCCTCCATGTTAATCTCTACTGGATCCTCAGCGGTGGAGATGTTGCGCTCCTCTTCGTTGAGGATATTTAGGCCAGTATAGAGAGTAACCGTTTTACCTGAACCGGTAGGCCCCGTAACCAACACCATCCCCTGCGGGCGGCGCAGTACACTCATAAAGAGTTCGCGCTGCTCAGGCTCAAAGCCAAGCGCATCAACCCCGATGGTGGCACTGGTTGGATCAAGAATACGAAGTACGATCTTCTCACCCCATAGAGTAGGAAGTGTATTCACACGAAAATCGATAGAGCGTTTAGCGGAAACTTTGAGTTTGATACGTCCATCTTGCGGCACACGGCGCTCCGCAATGTCCATGTTCGACATCACCTTTAAACGAGCAGAGAGGCGGGCAGCAAGATTGATAGGAGGGTTACTCACCTCCTGCAGAATGCCATCGATACGACAACGTACGCGATAGCTCTTCTCATAGGGTTCAAAGTGAATATCGGATGCCCCATTCTTGATTGCATCGAGTAGCACCTTATTAACAAATCGAACGATTGGCGCATCAGAGGTAGCATCTGCAACGCTATCCTCTTCAGTGCGGCGCTCGGTATCACCCAGCTCGAGGTTATCCAGATCGCTATCAGCAAGGTCTCCAAGCGCTGCTGTGCCATCATCCTGAGAGTCGATCAACAGCTCGATTTTTCGAGTCAGTTTATCCTCTTCAACAATCACGGCTTCAGTTGGAATGCCAGTACTGAATCGAAGCTCATCGAGGGCGCGAATGTTACTTGGGTCAGAGATGCCAACATAGAGACGGTTTTCGCGTTTAATGAGCGGAATAACCTGATGCTTAGCGATAAGTTTGGCGTCGATCAACTCTTTAGGAATGGCGTCGAGCATAAACGAGTCTAGATCTAGAATCGGCAGGCCAAACTCATCAGATGCCGCAACAGCAGCTCGACGGGCACTGATAAGACGTTTCTCAATCAGATAGGATATAAAGGACTTCTGCGCGGCACGGGATTCACTGAGTGCACGTTTAGTTGCTTCACTATCAATAACACCGGTATTCACCAGTCTTTTTGCGAGTCCATTCAGTAGTGGCTGAGATGCTTGCAAGCCCATCTCCTAAATTGATAAACATAATAATCTGCACTATGGCAAATTTTTGACTCTGTTACATCTATTTATAGACCAAAAAATTGAGCTAAGCCGGTGTTTCTGAATGTTTTCTTAAACTTTTACACATTTTTTAATTTGTTTCTTGCTAAACCCAAATTTGCGTCTATTCTTAATACGAAGAAAAGGAGTTCTGTTTCCCGATTAGGGGGCAGAGGCGTTGCTAAAGCATTGGGACTGAATCGACGCTGATAAAATTTCACACTCAGGAGATATACACATGAGTAAGAAAATGCAAAAGGGCTTTACCCTAATCGAGTTGATGATTGTTGTTGCGATCATCGGTATTTTGGCTGCAATCGCGTTGCCGGCTTATCAGGATTACGTTAAAGATAGTAATGATTCAGCATGTTTGGCAGAGTCTAAGGGAGCTGCTAACGTGCGAGTGGTACAAGTTTCACAAGGTGAATCAGCAGCGATTGTTTCTTTGGGTTCTTGTGCAGCTGACACTGTTTCATCTGCAACAGCTAGTTTCTCGGTATCAACTGCTGATGGTGGTAATGTAAGTTGTGGTGATTCAGGTACATGTACCCTTACCAAGTGGGATGAGTGATAGTCCCCTCTTTTTTAAAGGCCGTGAAAGCGGCCTTTTTCTTTTGTCGTCTTTACGACTTCTCGCTCAAATGCTACAAACACACCTCAATTTGATTTGAGGTATCTCTGTGAAGTTCTCTAAGCGTTTAACCTTTCTTATCCTTGTTGTCCTTTCTGTTGTCGTGACTTACTACCTTGAGTCGAAAAAGAGTGAAGTGACACCTGAAACTCGTGCCCAAGTTGAAGCTGAATTAGCCAAAGATCCAACCTTTCCTGTAAAACCCGTTTGGTGGGAGAAGGGGCATATTCTTGCAGTGGGTGTTTTACCAAATGGTGAGAACCGTGGTGCCGATGCGATGAAGGTTTGTGAGATCCTCAATAGCTTCAATATCGTTCCTGCTGAGGTGCAAGTCTTCGATGTGCTGCAGATTCAGAATGATGATGAGTGGGTGCAAATCGGTGGTGCGATCTGTAGCCACTGATGACTGCTCAATTAGCTGGCTACGTAGCTCGACTGTAGGAGCGAATTAACGCGTAGCGGTAAGCCGCGATCAAATCACTTAGGTGATTTGTAAGTTTCCCAGCGTGTTCCAGATTCTTTTTTAAGATCAAAAGCGAATACTCAGCCAAAGGCTGACCATTGTTACTTTTCGCTTGCCCGAAAAGTAACCTCACCGAAAATTGCGTCCTGCATTTTCGGTATACCAACCATCCATGGTTATAAAAACTGACCACGCTCCTTCGGCCTGCGGCACGTTGCGCGCGAAATGCTTTTCCTGAAGCCAATTCCATTCTTCATAGACCGTTAATTGCTCCTGCATTAACGGAATACATGCCATCCATGGCATTAAGTCGACATCCTGTCTCCGCTGTTCATCGCTGACGTCCTGTCAGCGCTGGAATTAGCTTTTAACCGGAAAACCACTCCGTGCTCACTCTCATCCGAAGGGGGATGTTGGCACTCTGTAGATATATCGTTACGAGTGTCGATTTCGAATTACGCGCCAGATGTCCACGTCCGACTGAGAACGAGCACGGTGCTATTTTTCGGTTAAGAGCTCATCAGGTTGAGGCCATGGACGGCCGAAGAGCACAACGGAGGCAGGAAGCCGACTTTGTGCGGTCCTGATGGGCTTCAGAAAAATAGTATCGAGCGCAGTGTGCCGTAGGCCGAAGGAGCGTGGTCAGTTTTTGGGTACTTTTTGCTGACCAAAAAGTACCAATATCCCGTAAAAGCGGGGTATTCGCTTTTGATCTTGAAGGAGTAAAAAAGAAATGTTGGAAGACGCAGATAAAGTGGGGTCAGACCGCAGGTCAGCCCCCCATTAGGGGGTAACTCAAAGTAGTCGCATTGATAGATCTATAGCCCGACAATGTTTAGTCAGAGCACCAATCGAAATGTAATCAACCCCTGTCTCTGCATACATCAGCAACGTCTCATCAGTAATATTGCCTGACGCTTCCAACTTAGCTCGTCCATTGACGTGTTTCACCGCCTCAACCATCGACTCGGGTGTGAAGTTATCGAGCATGATGATATCCGCGCCTGCTTCTAGTGCTTGGTTCAGTTCATCAAAGCTCTCTACCTCAACCTCGACCGGTTTGCCTGGGTGGTTGGAGCGCGCTTGAGAGATGGCGTTGTTGATGCCGCCTGCTGCAAGGATATGGTTCTCTTTGATTAGAAAGGCATCAAAGAGGCCGATCCGGTGGTTATAGCAACCGCCGCAGGTTACGGCGTACTTTTGCGCTAGGCGAAGGCCTGGTATGGTTTTGCGTGTATCTAGCAGGCGGACGTTGGTGTCTGCAACCCTATCGGCATAGCTCTTTGCGATGGTTGCAGTGCCTGAGAGTGTTTGAAGGAAGTTAAGCGCTGCGCGCTCTCCTGTGAGAAGGCTGCGCGCAGGACCCTCTAGTGTAAATAGGACCGTGTTGGGTTTTACACTTTCTCCATCGGTCACCTTCCAGGTAACAACCACCGACGGATCGACCTGAGCAAATACCTCATTTACCCATGCAATGCCTGCAATGACTGCTTCATCGCGAGAAATGATCTGCGCTTTAGCTTGGTTCGTTGCCGGAATTAGCTCTGCTGTTACATCACCCGTGCCGACATCTTCCAGAAGTGCGTTACGGACATTCGCTTCGATGATTGGAGTTAAACTCTCTAGCGTTAGCATGGTGGCAGGGTCTCAGGTAGTATTTGTGTGGCGTGTATTCTACAGCGAAAAATGCAGATAAGTTAAATGGCGATCACAAACGACAACATTTTTTCAGTCGACCTATCTACTCACCGTTTAAATGGTGCTGAGCAGATAGATTCGCCAAACTTTAATGAACGGCCATCCCAAGAGATCTCTCTGTTGGTGATTCATAACATCAGCTTGCCGCCGGGAGAGTTTGATAGTCGTTGTGTCGAACAATTTTTCTGTAATCAGCTCGACCCTAGCCAGCACCCTTATTTTGAGGAGAT
Organism: Marinobacterium sp. LSUCC0821; assembly: GCF_012848475.1. NCBI lineage: Bacteria > Pseudomonadati > Pseudomonadota > Gammaproteobacteria > Oceanospirillales > Oceanospirillaceae > Marinobacterium > Marinobacterium sp. LSUCC0821. The sequence continues at coordinate 1,212,567 of NZ_CP051666.1, read as the reverse complement.
TAAGAGTCTTGAGGTCTCTTCGCATCTGCTTATCGAACGCACCGGGCGGGTAGTGCAATTTGTCCCTTTTGATAAGCGCGCTTGGCACGCAGGTGTTTCTGCCTTTGATGGCCGTGCGAACTGTAACGACTTCTCGATTGGTATTGAGCTTGAAGGAACCGATTGTCAGCCATTCACTGAGGTTCAGTATCAACAGCTGGCTTCAATCGTTCGGGCGTTGATGCGCAGTTATCCTGAGATCACATCGAGTCGCATTACCGGCCATTCTGACATTGCACCAGGGCGTAAGACAGATCCTGGCCCACTCTTTGATTGGGGTTATTTGAGATCTATGTTCGCAGGTTCCCCGCTACTGAATCGGAAAGAGTCGGCTCAGTAAAACAGGCACTGCGGTCTCCACTCTAAGGATCCGTTGGCCAATGTGAATAGGCTCCATCCCTTGCTGCTGCATCATATCGACCTCGTAGGGGATGAAGCCACCCTCGGGCCCTATAGCTATAACACTCTCTTCCAATGATGGCTCTGGACACTCTTTTGCATTATAAGGGTGTGCTATTAATGCGCGCTTGCCGCTAATGAGTTGAGGTAGTTCATCCTCTACAAACGGCTTGAAACGTTTACGAATATGCACCTTGGGAAGTAGGGTGTCACCCGCTTGCTCAAGGCCCAATGTTAGCTGTTCATGGATGGCACTTTCGCTTAAGAGCGGTGTCGACCAGTAACTCTTATCAACACGGTAGGCGTTAATCAGGTAGATCTCTTTTACTCCCATCGCAGCCATCGTTTGTAACGTTCGTTTAAACATCTTAGGTCTTGGCATCGCTAAAATGACCGTCGCTGGTAGCACCTTAGGCGCCTGTTCAGTGAGGGTTAGATTAAATATCGCCTCATGCTCACCGATGTTCTGTAGCTGGGCAGTTCCGATCAAACCGTTTAACTCACCGGCACGCAAGGACTGACCAACTTCAATTTGGTGCACATCTCGGATATGCGCAAGTCTGCGCCCGGTTATCCGAACTTGATGGGTATCGATGTAGTCGGTTGCTTCTATCAGAAGTAGGTTCAAGGTGTCTGCTCATGCTCGATTTGCGGTGAAGTTTATCAATAATTGAGTTGGCAAGCAGGCATATTCCTAACTTTAGGGTATAGTTCGGCCATGTCTCGAGCAGCCGATCTTATTAACGACCCTATTCGCCCAACCTTGGTACGTATGACGCTACCGATGATGTTTGGCATGATTAGCTTGATGCTATTCAACTTGGCGGATGCTTGGTTTGTGGCACGTCTTGGGACCTGGCCGCTGGCAGCACTCTCTTTTACCTTCCCAATAAGCTTTGCCATTACCAGCTTAGCAATCGGCTTGGGTGTGGGTACCTCCGCTACTTTGGCTAGATTGATTGGTAGTGGTGCACAGGCGAGGGTCCCACGTTTAGCGACTGATAACCTACTAATGGCTGTGTTAATCACTGCAATAGTTGGATTAATCGGACAGTTTTTATTAATCCCCATCGTGACGCTGATGGGGGCGCCTGAGTACCTACTGCCATTCATTGATTCCTACATGGCGGTCTGGTTTTTTGCCTCGATCTTTATGGTCCTCAACATGGTGTGCAACAGTACTTATCGTGCCTTGGGTGATACCCGCACCTCTGCTGCAATTATGCTGGGTTCATCAATTCTCAACTTCGTCTTGGATCCACTGTTTATCTTTGGTTGGGGAGTGATCCCTGCGCTTGGAGTCCAAGGTGCTGCAGTTGCGAGTCTTTTGGCTTGGGCTGCCACGGCCGCTTTATCACTCTGGATACTGAAATCCAAAAAAGGTTTATTGTTGCTGACTTGGTTAGACCCTGCTGAGCTGATCAATAACTGGCGATCAGTGCTGACCATAAGCCTCCCAGCGGCGCTCTCTAATATGATGACACCGGTCGCAAATGCTGTGCTGACTTCTGTTGTTGCTACACATGGTCCTGCAGCAGTTGCAGCCTATGGGGTTGGTGCTCGAATAGAATCACTAGCCCTGCTAGTCTGTTTAGCGCTATCCATGACCTTGCCACCTTTTGTGAGTCAAAACTTTGGAGCAAAGAGATTCGAGCGTGTTACCAGTGCTTATGGCGATGCGGTGCTCTTTGCGTTGATCTGGCAGTTCGTGATCTATTTGGTTTTAGCTTTGGCGGCAGGTTCTCTTGTGATCTTCTTTACCGAAGATCCTGAAGTAGGGCGCTGGTTAGTATTGTGGTTATTGATTGTCCCCTTAGGTTTCGGTTTTCAGGCGACCACCTTCTTAAGCTCTTCAACCTTCAATGCACTTCATAAACCCTATCGGGCGATGCGGATAAGTATTGTTCGTCTATTCATTCTCTATGTACCGCTGGGCTGGTTAGGCAGTCAGATGTTTGAGTTGAAGGGTATGTTTGTAGGTCTCGTTGTTGCGAATGCGCTAACCGCTGCGCTGGCGTGGTTTTGGGTGCTTCGCACGCTTAAACGCCTCTGATTTCACTAAATCTTCATCTACACTCTCTAAAGTTTAAACACTCTTTTAAGGAGGTTTGACCTATTTTGCTGTACTTATTAGACCTCTGGACTATTGTTACAAGTCGGAAAGGCGCGTAAAACAAGGTTATCCGAGTTGAAACTCGAGAAAAGTGTTTATCTAAATTGGCAGAAATCCAAAATAGCCAAAGCTAAATGCTTTATAAGAAAGGGAAGGCCATGATGGCCGCATACAACTACAAGGGTGGTAAAGATGACACAGAAGATCGCATTGGTTACAGGTGGTACCGGTGGTTTGGGTGTAAGTATCTGTCGTAAATTGGCGGATGCTGGTTTTAAAGTAGTCGCAGGCTACAACTCAGGCGGTAACCATGAAAAAGCGAAAGCTTGGCAGGAAGAACAGCGCGCAGATGGTTACAACTTCGAAGTGGCTTACGGCGATGTAACGAATGCGGAGTCGTGTAAAGAGTGTATCGATACTGTTGAACGTCTAACTGGTGGTACTGTTGACGTACTCGTTAACAACGCAGGTATTACTCGCGACGGTCAATTCAAGCGAATGTCTTGGGAACAGTGGGATGAAGTACTCTCTGCCAACCTGGACTCAATGTTCCATATGACTCGTCTAGTGATCAACCCAATGCTTGAGAAAGGCTTCGGTCGTATCATCAACATCTCTTCTGTAAACGCTCAGAAAGGTCAGTTTGGTCAGGCTAACTACTCAGCTGCTAAAGCCGGTATCCACGGTTTCACTAAAGCGCTAGCGCAGGAAGTAGCATCTAAGGGTATTACTGTTAACACGGTGTCTCCTGGTTACATCTTCACGCCGATGGTTGCTAAAATCGATCAGGCTATTCAGGATAAGATTACATCGACTATCCCTGTTGGTCGTTTCGGTACCCCGGATGAGATCGGTCGTACAGTAGCGTTCATCGCAGATGAAGAGTCTGGTTACATGACCGGTGCGGACTTCTCTGTAAACGGTGGTCTACACATGTACTAAGGCTTTCGCCTTTTCTAAAGAACGCACCTTTTGGTGCGTTTTTTTGTTTATGTTTCTTTTGCATTGAAAGCTAAAAGGCCAAAGAGCCAAGGAGCCAAGGAGCCAAAGAGCTTAAGAGCGAATACTCAGCTGAAAGCTGGCCATTGGTACTTTTTGGTCAGCAAAAAGTACCCAAAAACTGACCACGCTCCTTCGGCCTACGGCATACTGCGCTCGATACTATTTTTCTGAAGCCCATCAGGATCGCACAAAGTCGGCATCCTGCCTCCGTTGTGCTCTTCGGCCGTCCATGGCCTCAGCCTGATGAACTCTTAACCGAAAAATAGCACCGTGCTCGCTCTCAGTCGGACGTGGACATCTGCAGCGTAATTCGATTTATTACCTTTAGGAACCTTCTCAAAGGGATGGTGATCAAGAGTGTCGGCGACCCTACGGGTAGCCTCCTACAAAATCAAAAATCGGCACATTGAATCTACAGAGTCCCAATATCCCCCTTCGGATGAGAGTGAGCACGGAGTGCTTTTCCGGTTAAAAGTTAATTCCAGCGCTGACAGGAAGTCAGCGATGAGCAGCGGAGACAGGATGTCGACTCTGTGAAGTATGGAATTGGCTTCAGGAAAAGCGCTTCGCGCGCAACGTGCCGAAGGCCGAAGTAGCGGGGGTGCCCCTTTTGGTTACTTTTCGGGCAAGCGAAAAGTAACAATGTCCCGCTAATGCGGGATGTTCTCTCTTGATCAAAAAATCTTATCAGTTTGAGAAGATCAAACGATCTCAACATCCCCATCCACATATACCCATTTCCCATCATTACGGCGGAAGTTTGATCGTTCGTGTATGCACCCTTTTTGGCCATCGGAGGTTTCGAAGTGGGCGTTGAACTCCACTTGACCGCTCTGGTCCTGTTCCTTGCCATCAGCCGTATCAACGATCTCAAGTTTCACCCAGTTAGTTGAACGTAGCTCTGCGGCAAGCATTTTTGCCTCACCGGGTGAGCGACGTTCGGGTGCTAGGGAGTCGATTAGGTAATCAACTGCGCCTACAGCAAAGGCGCTGTAGCGTGAGCGCATGAGTGCTTCAGCGGTAGGGGCAATAGCGATGCCAGCATGATAGGGCTGGCAGCAAGTTGCGTAGCTGGATTGGCTTCCGCATGGGCAGAGAGTGTCGACATTGTCGTGGATCATTTGAAAATTCCTAATAACTTACTTAGCCATACTTGAGTTGGCCTGCTAATCTTAGGAATTATCCCTTTTTTAAGCTCAGGATGCGAAACATGGCTGCGCAGGCAGAGACTTTTTTTTGGCACGACTATGAAACCAGTGGAACCGATCCTCAGCGAGATCGGCCTCTGCAGTTTGCGGGTGTTCGTACAGATGCTGATTTCAATATTATTGAAGAGCCTGTGATGTTTTACGCACGCCTTAGTGATGATGTCATACCGCATCCGATGGCTGTCATGATTACCGGAATTACACCGCAGAAAGCGCTTCAAGAGGGGGTGAGTGAAGCGGAATTTATTGCGCGTATTCACGCAGAACTTTCACGACCTGGCACCTGTGGGGTCGGTTATAACTCCATCCGATTTGATGATGAGGTGACGCGTAACACTCTCTATCGCAACTTTTATGACCCCTATGCTCGCGAATGGCAAAACGGCTGTTCGCGTTGGGATATTATCGATATGTTGCGTCTAACGCGTGCTTTGCGTCCTGAGGGGATTGTTTGGCCTGAGTATGAGGATGGAACGCCGAGCCTTCGTTTGGAAGATCTTACCGCAGCTAATGGGATCGCTCATGGCCACGCTCATGATGCTCTCTCCGATGTCTATGCAACGCTTGCTATGGCGAAGCTGGTAAAAGAGGCTCAACCGAAACTCTTTGAGTATGTGATGAAAAACCGCTCTAAGCAGTCTGTACAGGCGATGCTAGATACAATCTCGATGAAGCCGGTTTTACATATCTCCTCTAAGTATCCTGTGGAATTGGGCAATATGGCGGTTGTTGCACCTTTGGCTCCCCACCCAACCAACAAGAACGCGACCATTGTTTGGGATCTTCGTGTTGATCCGGCTCCGCTTTTTAATCTCTCTGCAGATCAGATTAAAGAGCTTCTCTATCTACCACGTGATCAGCGAGATGAGAACACGCCTATATTAGGTATGAAGTTGATTCATGCTAACCGTTGTCCCATTGTCGCGCCTGCCAATATGTTACGCGGTGATGAGCCGCAGCGATTCCAGATAGATGGTGACTTATGCCGAGCTCATTTAGCCCTATTGCGCAATGAACCGGGCTTGGTTGCCAAGTTGATGGAGATCTACACCGATAATCCACCATCGCAATCGGACCCAGATTTACAGATCTACTCTGGTGGTTTCTTCTCTCCAGAGGACCGTAAGCTGATAGAGCGTGTGCGCACAGCCTCAAGCGAACAGCTTGTCGATCTGCAGTTGCCATTTCAAGACCCTCGTTTAGAGGAGATGTTGCTTCGCTACAAAGCTCGAAACTTTCCTGAAACGCTCAATGATGATGAGCAACTTGCTTGGGAGGAGTATCGCTTTGCTAAGTTGATAAAAGGTGAGGGCGGGCATCTAACAATGGAGGCGCTCTACGATGAGCTTAACCGTATCGGTATGTCGCCAGAGACGACTGATGATCAGAGGCTGTTACTAGAGGAGGTCGCCCTCTATGCCGAATCTATCTACCCGATGGAGATGTAACTCTTCTTTAGGTGTCAGGCTAATGCCAGACACCTATTCTGCTCAAATATTAAGATGACACCGTCGTTATCCACAGTTTGTGGTTGAGCAACTGATCTATTCGTTTGATCAAATCTTCACTATTTACCTGATTGACTGCTTTAAGAAGTTTCTCTTTGCTATCAAACTGGCTGTTGTCCCGATCAATTTCACGCCATAGTCGGGCGGTCTCTTCACTTAAACGCTTCGAAGGCGACGCGATACGTGCTCTGACACTCGCTTTAAAATCCTCTATCTCAGCTTCAAGTTTGCTGGGTAGTTGCTGGCGCCATTCTGCAATAAATTGCTTATAGGCTGTTTGTAGCTCTTCGCTATTGGCTGTAGGTGATTGAACAACCAAAGCTATTCCCGGGCGATCCGCGATAGGCAGATAATTGCTAAATACAATGTAGCCGAGTTGTTGTTCTGTTCTTAGCTGAGTGTAGAAGGGTGTGCTTAGAATCTCATTTAAGAGAATGACCTCTGCGTCTGCACGCGAAGAGTCGTCGTCGCTCTGCAAATAGAGCAAAAGAGCGCTGTCTGTGTGCTTCACCGCAACTTGTGTGAATAGGTCTCCTTCAGGAACTGTTTTTGCACTTAACCTCGCAACCTTTACCGACTCCATTGAAGTAAAGGCATTGATTACCTTTTTGGTTAAACTGTTAGCCTGCTCTTTCGTTAAATTTCCGTGAGTGAGAAGGCGCAGCTCACCTTCATTCAATAAACTATCTCGTTGAACAAGCACATCGTTTAATGTCAGTTTTTCAAGCGCACTGAGTTGATCCTCAACACTCCAACCGGGCAGCAGCTCTTGGTATAGGGCAGCAAAGGTTCGGTTGTAAGGTTTATCTTTAAGAGAGTTGCTGAGCTCCTCTTTGGTTGCGCGTTTTAGACGATCAAAAAGTGCCACATCATTGAGCGGTGAATTGAGTGCATCAACCACTGTTTCCATTAAAGTATCCAGTTTGTCGGAGTACCCAGAAACTTTGACGGACAATCCGCGCATATGGCTATAGAGCTCTGCACCCAGTCCCGCTAGGGCAGCATCGTAAAGCGGTTCATTCAACTGCTCATTCAGCATTGCAGTCAAAAGTTTATTAGAGACAGATGCTTTAGCTGAATTGATCGGATTTGGTGACAGAATGGCTAGGTTGATGCCCCCTCGAGGCTGCTTAAACTGATTATCTTGAAGGTACCAACTGCTAATCAGTGAATTTTCAATAATCAGCTCTGGTATTTCACTGTCACTGACTTGAGCTGGTAGTAGCTCAAAGTTGGTCGCGACATAGGGGTTCAGAGGTTTAATGCTCAACTCATCAATCAGTCCAGCACTTCCCCATAACGCTTTCTGTTCATCTGTAATATCTTTGATCTGATACTCGATCTGGTAGCGAGGCTCGATTGAGTCAGTCTCAAGCGAGTTACTGTAACGGCCAATAAGCAGATTTTCCGGAATGAGTTGGTTTAGATAGTGGTTAATACGATCGGCTTCGAACCTTTCAAACAGGTAGGGTGCACGTAGCAACTCCTCTTCGGGGTACTCTGCCAACATCTGTGATAGACGCATCACTTGGTGGATAGGTTCGCCCCCCTGTTGAAACCTAAAGTCGATCTCTGCCAGCTTCTGTTGTTCTAAGTAGAGTTCAGGTTTTAAGCCCTGCTGACGAATTAGCTCAATCGCTGAAAAAACAGAAGAGATCACCGTTTGATACTCAGCCATCCCCTTTGGAGTGAGTGCTAGGTTGATATCAAAAGTGGCTTGCTCTGGTTGATCCATACCAACATAGGCACCCAGTGACTCCGCCCATCCTTGATCTTTAAGGTAGGAAAGCAGAGAGCCACTACCCTCGTAACCCAATTGATTAGCGATGAAGTAGAGTGGTTTGGTTCGCCATTGACTCTTGCGCGGATCGATAGCAAAGGTCAGTTGTAACTGGTTCAGCTCTTTCAGTGTTTTGACATCGAGCTGTTTGCCGAGTTGTTTAGCTGTGTAGAGAGGCACACCATCTTGGAATGGTGTTGCGTTGCTGTTTTTAATAGCACTAAATTTATTCACCACCAGTGCTTCAATCTCATCCAGAGGCATTGGGGCTGAAACAGCCAGTGTCATAAGGTTGGCTGAGTAGTACCGATCGAAGAAGTCGATAAGGTCAGATTCAATTGGGTCTTTTGGGTCGTTACGCAATGTCTCTAAATTGCCGACTGCGAACTGTGTCCAGTTGTGCTCTGGATTCATCGCTAACTTATTCGCTACATAGATTCGTCTGCCATCCTCAAGACGCTTAGATTCAAACTCAGAGTGGACGGCATTGCGTTCGCGATCGGCATAATCGGGAGTAAAAAGAGGGGCGATAAAAAATTGTGAAAAACGATCCAAAGCTTCAGGAAGTACATCCGCTTTGACATCAAAAAAGTAGTTGGTGTTTTCATAGGCGGTAAAGGCGTTGTGGCTTCCGCCATTGCCATCAATAAACTTCGGGTAACTGTCAGCCTCTGGGTACTTCTCTGTCCCTAAAAAGAGCATATGTTCTAGAAAGTGGGCTAACCCTTCACGATCTTTAGGGTTTGCATTACTGCCTACTTGAATGTTCATCGAGGCGGCGCCTCTATCGCTCTCTAGGTCTGAAATAAGGAGCGCTTGTAGCGAGTTATCTAGTGTAATTACGCGGTATTCGCGTGTGTCATTTTCGCTTTTAATAACATCGGCTAGTAAGCTTGGGGTAATCAGCAAACCGATGACAAACAGCAAAGATTGAATCGATTTATTAATCACTTGGGACTATTCCTCTGGAAATATACTCTTGAGTGTAGTTAGCTTGGCATATGCAGCTTGGTAAAGGTAGCTTCTATTAGTTAGCTGACGAATAGCTTAAGCAAGAACCGGATTTTCCGGCAAGAGTTTAGATTTTATTGACCCCTAGGAGAGATCAATGAACCGCGATAAGGTGATTTTTGGGTTTTTTATAGTGCTGGCGCTGACTCTCAATGTTGGCTTTGTCATGGGGGATATCGATAACCCAAATCACCATGAGGTGATTGAGCTGTTTTTGGCGATTGTAGTTAGCCTAATCTGTACTGTTTTGAAGTTTGGTGATCGCAGTCATGTGGGTGCTCTAATGTTGGCTACAAGTTTAGTGGCGGATCTTCAGCTTATTGGTGCAGCGCTTGTGTGGGGGTACGCTGGCCAAATATCTGCCTTGGGTTTAACTGGTGACACGATGGCGAGTGTAGTTTCTCTGGCAGCTGGAGCTCTGGTCGCAAATTTGGTTTCAGTGGTGCTCTTGGTTGTTGAGACAGCTTCGGTTCGTCGCTAAGAGATGAATACCCTAGTCTACATTCTGCTAAGGCGGCTGCGCATGCCGCTGTTGGTGTTGATTGCGGTTTACGCTATCTCTGTATTGGGATTTGTGCTGATTCCAGGTATGGATGATCAGGGTAACCCCTGGCAGATGGACTTCTTCCACGCCTTCTACTTTGTCTCATTCATGGGCTCTACCATCGGCTTTGGTGAGATTCCATATCCGTTCACTGATGCCCAGCGTATTTGGACGATGTTCTGTATCTACGCCACGGTGATCGCTTGGCTCTATGCCATAGGCTCTATGTTGAGTGTTTTGCAGGATCAGGGTTTTATTCGCCTGCTCAGAGCGCGACGTTTTGCACACCAGGTTCGCTCTATCAGAGAACCCTTTTATCTCATCTGTGGTTATGGAGTCACCGGGCGTGATGTAGTCGCAGGTTTAGAGGCTCAAGGCTATAGAACAGTGGTGCTTGATATAGATCAGGAGCGAATCGACAGTCTGGAGCTTGAGGAGTTAGTGACGCCAGCATTGGGTCTTTGTGCAGATGCTTCTCTGCCCGATACGTTGGATCTGGCAGGATTACAGCATCCCCAGTGTCAGGGGGTATTAGCGTTAACGAATGATGATAACGTTAACTTAGCAATCTCTATATCAAGTAAGTTGCTGCACCCGAACCGTATGATGGTAAGTCGCAGTGAAAATGATACGACGACTGCTAACCTCGCATCCTTTGGTACAGATCTTATAGTCGACCCCTTTAGACAGTTTGCAGAGTACCTTGGATTAGCAGCACATAGTCCACAAAAACATCTTATTGTTGATTGGTTGATCTATCCCGAACACCGCTCTCTAGCCAGTGCTTACCGTCATCAGCAGGGCCGTTGGGTGTTGTGCGGCTATGGTCGGTTTAGGCGTGCGCTTGTTGATGCGATGCGCAGCAATGAGACCGAAATAACGATTGTCGACCCACATATCGGTGAACACCACAATATGGAATCAAAGGGTGTTGTCGGAGTTGGGACTGAGGCTGATACACTGCGAGCGGCAGGTATTGAGAGTGCCGTGGGTATTATCGCCGGTACCGGAAATGATGCGGATAACCTCTCAATCATCATGACTGCCCGTGAGCTCAATCCAAAACTGATGACTGTGGTTAGGCAGAATCTTGCGAGCAATGAGCTTATATTCGAGCGCTCAAAAAGTGATTTCGTTATGCAGCCTGCGCGTATTATTGCGACACGTATTTTGGCGCACCTGAGAACCCCAATGCTTGCAGAGTTTATTGAGCAGGCGATGCTGCTCGATGAGGTGGATGCACGTGAATTAATTCAGCGTATCGCTAACTGTGTTGGCGATGAGGTTGTTGAAAGCCGGGCTGTCACCCTTGATGTTGAGTCGACGCCAGCGGTGATTAAGTATTTGGAAACGGGTGGTACTTTGAACCTTAGATCGCTCACTAAATCGCCTGAGGATAGAAGTAAGATGTTAAGTCTCTTACCGCTGCTAGTGAAACGTGGTGAAGAGCTCTTCTTTGAACCTGGCGAGTTGCTTGAGCTTAGTGCTGGAGATCAGATTCTTTTTTGTGGAACTCTGGATGCCATTCGAGACCAGCGTTGGGCATTCGAGAACGGCCGTTCGTTGCAGTACCTAGTTGACGGCACAGAACCGAGTAGGGGATTCCTACTCAATCTTTTAAAAGGTTAATTAAGGCGACAGATGCCCTATCTATTATTGGTTTTAACAACGTTTTTTTGGGCGACAAACTCTGTTCTGGTGCGAGGTGTTGCTGATGTGACAGACCCGTTCATGACCGCATTTTTGCGCTGGGGTTTTGCCTTTTTGATCGTGATGCCCTTTTGGTTGCCGGTAGCTAAGCGTCAATGGTCAATAATTCGGTCAAATGTTCCGATACTTCTGTGGCTATCGATCACGGGTGTGGGCGCCTTTAACACGCTTATTTACCTTGCTGTTGAGACAACCACGGCAACTAACGTGACGCTTCTTCATGCGTTTATCCCAGTGTTGATTCTATTGTTGAGCCGTATCTTCTTTAAAGAGCGCGTCTCTACACTGCAGTGGCTAGGCATTATCTCATCGGTTATAGGGGTGGTTGCACTTATAACTCAGGGTGAGCCTGCACGTTTGATGACTTTGCATCTAAACCCCGGAGATCTGTGGGTTTTAGTGGCTGTCGCTGATTGGGCAATCTACTCAGTGACCCTGCGCTACATGCCGAAAGGGTTGGAGCCTTTCACCTTCTTTGGCCTCTCTGTCTTGATAGGTACACTCTCAATTGCCCCCTTCATGCTGGTCGAGCAAGGTGGGCTGCATATCCCACAGTTAACCTCATCGATCTGGGGATTGATGGTATACATTGCAATCTTCCCTTCGATTCTCTCGTTCAGCTTTTGGAATCGCGGTGTTGCGCAGCTAGGCGCGGCAACCTCTGGGCTATTTATTTACTTGATGCCGGTATTTGGTGCAATTCTCTCAGTGATCGTTTTAAACGAGTCGATTCACGGGTACCATCTGGTCGGAATTTCAATGATCATATTGGGTATCTGGCTTGCTATAGTACCGCGCGTACTTGCTGCCAGAGCTCAAACAAGCAAAACCTAAAATTATCTACGGAGAACAGATGAAGTATCTGCTCAGCCTCTTGATGGCGATCACACTCATTTCAGCACCCAACTTTGCAGAGGCAAAACGCTTCGGAGGCGGTTTTAGTCTGGGTAAAAGCTACTCTATGCCGAAAAAAGTGGCGCCAGCTCCAACTCCATCTAAGAGTGCAACAACAGCTAGCTCAAAACCTACGCAGGGTGCTAAGCCTTCAATGGGTGGCTTGCTGGGTGGCATGCTAGCGGGTGGTCTTTTGGGTGCAATGCTGTTTGGTGGCGCTTTTGAGGGGATCCAGTTAATGGATATCCTATTAATTGCTCTCGTGATCTTTATGCTAGTTCGCATTTTTGGCGGGCGAAGAGCTCCTGCTATGGCGGGCGGATATGGTGCACATCAGGCACCACCAGAGATACCGATGGCACGTAACAGTGAGGCAGTTCTATCCTCAGATGGCTGGGGTGGGCTTTCAGCAGGTCTTCAGCAAGTTGATATCGAGACGCCAGATTGGTTCGACGCAAAAGCATTTGTTGCTGGTGCTGAGGCTCACTTTAAAACACTACAGTCAGCTTGGGATCGTCAGGACTGGAGTGAAATAGGAAGTTACACTTCGCCAGAACTGCTGGTTTCACTTAAAAAGAATCGTGAAATGTTGCCGGATGTTCAGAATACTGAGGTCGTTTCGGTGATTGCGGAGTTGGGTAACTTCCAAGAGGATTTAGATCAGTTTGTTGTGAGTATGCTGTTTCACGGTTGGATTCGTGAAGATGGTAAATCAGACGCGACTGAATTTTCTGAGGTTTGGCATCTATGTCGAGCTAAGGAGAGTGTAGGTGGGGACTGGTTTATTGTCGGAATAGAGCAGTACTAATCCTTAAAATCACTGAAATGTATAACTTTTTTATTCGTTACCTTGAATTTACACGCAACTACATATAGGTTAAGCGTACTAAGTTCTAAAGTAACTTTTACCTAATAATTTCGAATTCAGGAGTATGAAAATGCGCGCAATCGAATTGACTCGAGTAGCAGCTCTAGCTGCAGCAGTAGCGCTTGCTGGTTGTAGTTCTACCAGCACAACAACAGGCGGTGGTGCTGATGGCGCTGCAAATGGTGCTAATGCACAGGGCGCTGGCACTTCAGCTGTGGCTGCAGGCGCTGCATGGTCTGATGTTGCTAAGCTACGTACTGTTTTCTACTTCGACTTTGATCAGTCTGTTGTTAAACAGGAAGGTTTCGCAGATCTTGAAGGTCACGCTAAATACCTAGCTAATAACCCAAGTGCGACTGTTCGTCTTGAAGGTCACGCTGATGAGCGCGGTACTCGTGAGTACAACATCGCTCTAGGTGAAGCGCGTGCTAATGCAGTAGCTCGTCTACTGATGGTTAACGGTGCTAGCAGCAGCCAGATCGAAACTATCTCTTACGGTGAAGAGAAGCCAGCAATGCTTGGTCACACTGAATCTGAGTGGGCGCTTAACCGTCGCGTTGAGTTGAGCTACACAAGCCGCTAATGAAAAAAGCACTTGTAATCGCTCTAATGACTGCTGGCTTTGCCAGCAGTCCTGTTTCTGCGGCTAACCACAGCGCGTCAGCTAACAGTGAATTGGTTCTGTTAATTCAGCAGCTTCAGGCTGAAGTTCGCCAGTTACGCGGCGAAATTGAAACTCAGCAGTATCGTTTGCAAAACTTGGAAAAAGACCAGTTGGACCGTTACCGTGATGTTGATCGTCGTCTTAGTGCGTTGATTTTGCAGCAGGGTGATTCGCCTATTTCGGCACCTTCTGATGCAGTCGCTAGTGACTCTCCGTCTTCGGTAACAGGTGTAACTGATACATCAGTCACGGAACAGCCAATTACCGATCAGCAGATTGGCCAAGCGGTGGTTGATCAGCCGGTTGTTGCTCAACAGCCTGTGCAACCTGAGCCTGTGCCAGTTCCTACTGTTGATGATAAGACGGCATATCAGAACGCTTTTGGTTTGGTGCGTGAACGCAAGTTCGATGAAGCTATTGCTGCCTTTCAAGAGTTTATTCGTTTCTACCCTGAGAGTGACAATCTAGCCAATGCCTATTACTGGATTGGTGAAGTTAAATTGGCACAGCAGGAGCTAGAAGCTGCTCAGCTCGCTTTTGAATCGGTTGTTAGCCAGTTTCCCGCTCATCGTAAACGTCCCGATGCACTCTACAAGTTGGGTGTTGTAAAGGATCGTCGTGGTGATGCTACTGGTCAAGCGCTCGCTTTCCAGATGTTGCTTGATGAGTATCCAACTAGCTCAGCAGCTGGTCTGGCACGTAACTACAAACCTCGTTAAACCCAAGCGAACTTTTTTGATATGAGTACATCTACCAAACGAGCGGTAGTACTGCTTTCGGGCGGTCTTGATTCGGCAACTGTCGTTGCGATTGCTGCATCTCAAGGTTACGAGTGCTATGCACTCAGTTTCGACTATGGCCAACGTGCCGTAACTGAATTGAATGCTGCTAAAGCAGTTTGTGAATCGATCGGTGTTAAAGAGCACCGGGTCTTTAATCTCGATCTGGCTCAATTTGGTGGTTCTGCTCTTACAGACGCCTCACTTGAAGTGCCAGAAGGTGAAACTGAGGGTGTGCCAATCACCTATGTACCAGCCCGCAATACGATCTTTCTCTCTATGGCGTTGGCCTGGGCTGAGGTTTTGCATGCTGATGCGATCTTTATTGGTGTCAATGCGGTTGATTACTCTGGTTACCCAGATTGTCGCCCAGAATTCATTGCAGCCTACGAGCAGATGGCTAATCTTGCAACGCGCAATGGCGTGACGGGTGAACCATTCAAAATTGTCACGCCACTTATCGATCTGACCAAAGCTGAAATTATTGAAGCAGGCCACAAATTGGGTATGGACTACTCTCTAACAGTATCTTGCTATCAGTCCGATGAAGAGGGTCGTGCTTGCGGTCGATGTGACAGTTGTCGCCTAAGGGCTAAGGGCTTTGCTGATTCAGGCGTGCCTGATCCAACTCGTTATCAGAACTAAGTTTAAGGCGCCGAAAGGCGCTTTTTTGTTTTCATGAATTTAGGGTGTGCTATTATCGCGCCTTCAATATTTTTGAGGTTGTTATGCGTACTAAAGCCGATCTAGAACAGCGAATTATGATTCAGGAACACTTTGCTCAGGAGCATTTGCCGACTGACTTAAGTGCTGCCCAGATAGCTGATCTTGAAGAGCAGATTACGCAAGAGCTTAAAGATCGTGATGCCTGTCTGGTTGCCCACTACTACACAGATCCACTGGTTCAAGCGCTAGCTGAAAAGACCGGTGGGTGTGTATCAGACTCGCTTGAGATGGCGCGCTTTGGTGCAAACCACTCTGCGTCCACTTTAGTAGTGGCGGGTGTTCGTTTTATGGGCGAGACTGCAAAAATATTGAGTCCAGAGAAACGTATTCTTATGCCGACCCTAGAGGCGACTTGTTCTCTGGATATTGGTTGTCCTGTAGAAGAGTTTAGTGCTTTTTGTGATGCTCACCCGGATCATGAGGTTGTGGTCTACGCAAATACATCTGCAGCCGTTAAAGCGCGGGCTGACTGGGTAGTGACTTCGAGTATTGCCCTGCAGGTAGTTGAGCATCTTGCAGACCAAGATAAGAAGATTATCTGGGCACCAGACAAGCACCTAGGTGGTTATGTTCAAAAAGAGACTGGCGCTGATATGCTGATTTGGGATGGCGCATGTATTGTCCACGAAGAGTTCAAAGCGAAAGGCTTGTTGGACCTTAAGCAGGTCTACCCTGATGCAGCAATTCTTGTCCACCCTGAGTCTCCAGAATCGGTCGTGGCGCTTGCGGACGCTGTTGGCTCGACAAGTCAGTTGATTAAAGCTGCGCAGACTCTGCCAAACTCTACCTTCATCGTTGCGACTGATCGCGGTATTTTCTATAAAATGCAGCAAGCAGCTCCGGGTAAGCAGTTTATTGAGGCGCCTACGGGTGGTTCAGGTGCAACCTGTCGTAGTTGTGCACACTGTCCGTGGATGGCGATGAATGGACTAGAGAATATTCTCTCTGCACTTCGTGAAGGTAAGGATGAAGTGCATGTAGACGAGCAGTTACGTATCGATGCACTGCGTCCTCTGCAGCGCATGCTTAGTTTTCAGGCTGGCTAGTTATATAGGTTGAGTTAGTTGAGCAGCTTATCCATCTGCTTCTGTAGCTCTTTGATTTCACCTTCGCGCTGTTGCAGATAACCGAGTTGTCCTTCGTTGCGTCGAGCGTCACGGCGGGCAAACTCGATCTGTCTAAGCGCTAAATCATACTCGCCGCGCAGAGCAAAAAACTCTATACGCGCACGGTGTAGTTGTACCAGATTTTGCTGCAACCCATATAGCTCGGCTAGGTTGTACCACAGCTGTGTATTAGTTGGGTCGTCTCGAATCAGGTCTCTGTAAATCTGAGTGGCACGGCTAAGATCTCCGTTATCTGATGCGAGTTTCGCTGCAGCTCGTCGCACAGCATAGTCACCAGGATAGAGTGCTAATAGCTCTTCACTAATCACCGCTGCTTCTTGCCAACGCTTCTCGTTTGAAAGCTGTTCAATACGAACAATTTTTACCCAGGGATGACTACTCCATTGTGACGCGAGCTTTTGCCATAGTTGGTCTGCAGCTTCACTATCTCCAGTTTTGACCGCTTTAAAGAAACGAATCAGCCCTTGAAAGTTATTCGGATCCTCGCCCTTATCCTGCTCTAGTACGAGTTGCTCTTCACTCTGGTAATAGATCGCGGTGAGTGCTCTTGCTATAAGAAAACGATCACTATCTTCCTGTTTGTAGTTGGCAATAGGGTAGGCAAGTGCTCGGTTGGTTGAGTCCGCTATGCGAGCTTGTGTCACTGGGTGGGTACGAAGAAATTCGGGTAGGTTATCGCTACTAAAACGATTCGCACTCGCTAGTAGAGCAAACATTTGTGGCATCGCCTGTGGATCGTAACCAGCGTTAGCCAGAGTTCGCATGCCTGTTTGATCCGCATCGGTCTCGTGCTGTCGGCTGTAGGCTAGAGCAAGGCTTTGGGTAGCTCCAACAGTGCCATGCAACATTGCCGCACCGGCATCAGCACTAATTCCTGATAGCAAGATGCTGCCAACGATTCCAGCAAGAACCAGAGGTTGGCGTTTTTCTGCAGCACTCTGTTGTTGAGCAAAGTGGCGTTGGCTAAGGTGGGCGAACTCATGGGCAATCACCGACATCAGTTGCGCTTCATGTTGTGCAGCCAATAGAAGTCCGCCGTTGATACCTACTATCCCTCCAGGGGCAGCGAAGGCGTTGATCTCTGAGTTATCAATTACCAACAGTTCTAGGCGCTTATCTTGTAACTCTGAGTAGGGAACCAAGCTCCACACTTGATCGCGGAGGTAACTCTCGATGATCGGCTCATTGAGCAGGTCAGCCTGTGCTCGCATTAATCGTACCCAGGCTTGGCCAAGCTCATACTCCTGTTCAAATTGAATATCTGAACTATTTGCGCTGCCGATCTCAGGGAGTTGCAGGTCTAGTGCTTGGCTAGATGGCGCAGCAATTAGAACTGTAGTCAAAAGTGCTCTGCTTAATAGAGTGCTATTGAATAGTGCGCTACCTATTTGCTTGCAGCTTAGAAATGTTCGGAGAATCTGCATATTAGCTGAATTAGCCTTTATCGATTGAATCGGTTACATTGCGGCGAGTATTTAACGATTTATACCTGAACTAAGTATGACAGAGATTCAGATTGATAAAAGCCTAGATGCAACGGGTTTAAGTTGTCCTCTTCCATTGTTGAAGGCAAAGCAGGCGCTTCATGCGCTACAGCCTGGGCAAGTTCTTGAAGTTAGGGCAACAGACGCTGGTTCTGTCAGAGACTTCAAGGCGTACGCTGATCTATCATCACATGAACTGATCTCTACGGTTGAGATCGATCAGGTCTATATTCACCTACTGCGAAGAGGCGATTAATCGATGCAGAAAATTTTTAGTAAGTGGGTACAGCGCTACTTCTCTAATGAAGAGGCTATCCTGCTATTTGTTCTGCTTTTCACTGCGGCCTTAACGATTTGGTACCTCGGCAGTGCGCTGATCCCAGTATTTGCCAGTCTAATTCTCGCCTTTATGATGCAGGGCGGTTTGGAGAAGTTGCGCGACTTGGGTGTCGGCCATAAAACCTCGGCTTTCATAGTGTTCGCTCTGTTTACAGGGGTCGTTGCTGCTCTGTTTTTAATTATTCTGCCACTTGTATGGACTCAGTTGGTCAACCTCTTTAATGAGTTGCCGCGTATGGCTGGCCAGCTTCAAAAGACATTGATGTTACTGCCTGACGCCTATCCGCAATTTATTACGGCAGAGCAGATTAGAAGCATCATCGGTGGTGCGGCTAGTGAAGCGAGTAAGCTTGGTCAGTGGGTATTTAACTTCTCACTGAACTCCTTAACAGGTGTATTAACTGTTCTTATCTACTTTGTGTTGGTACCCATGTTGGTTCTCTTCTTCCTGCTTGATGGTGACAAGTTGATCAAAGGGTGGACAGCCTTCCTTCCTGATCATCGTCCAGTTATTCGTCAAGTCTGGGCGGAAATGGATATGCAGTTGGCTAACTATATCCGAGGCAAGGCGATAGAGATTGTTATCGTCGGTGTTGCAACCTACATCGCGTTCGTCATTCTAGATATTAACTATGCAGCGCTTTTAGCTTTGGCTGTAGGGCTTTCAGTGTTAATACCTTACATCGGCGCCGCGATAGTTACCTTGCCAGTTGCACTGATTGCCTTCTTTCAGTGGGGATGGAGCGATCAATTTATCTACCTGATGGTGGCCTACACCATTATTCAGGCGATTGATGGCAACGTCATAGTGCCACTGCTCTTTTCGGAAGCGGTTAACTTGCACCCAGTTTCAATCATTGTCTCTGTACTGGTATTTGGCAGTCTTTGGGGATTCTGGGGCGTCTTCTTCGCTATTCCATTGGCGACGCTTGTTAAGTCTATTGTGAATGCTTGGCCTAAGTCTGAGGATATACCGCCTCTTGCATAAGAGGCGGTTGGAGGGAGAGGCTTTACGCCCCTAAAATCTGAGCGCTGTGCTCTTTGGTCTTAACCTTCTCAATGATGCTCTCAAGGTTGCCATCTTCATCAATGACGAAGGTGGTTCTTACCGTTCCCATATACTCTTTGCCATAGTTCTTTTTCAGCTGCCAAGTGCCATAGAGCTCATGAACAGCATTTTCAGTATCCGCAATCAGTGGAAAAGGGAGATCGTACTTCTCGATAAAGTTGCGATGCTTAGATTCTGAATCAGTACTCACACCAATAACTACATAGTTGCTGGCATTTAATTCAGTCTGGTGATCCCTAAGATCACAGGCTTGTGCCGTACATCCAGGTGTGTTGTCACGCGGGTAGAAGTAGAGAATCACCTTTTTGCCTTTGAACTGACTCAGTGTGATCTGCTCACCATTTTGATCCTTGGCAACAAAATCTGGAGCGGGTTTTCCTATCTCGAGCATAATTTCTCCTAAAAGATCGATAAAAAGTCTCTTCACTACTACGAATATTAACCCTAATTCGTTTAAAATGTTTCGCTTGAAATTTTAATTATCAGCTAACAAGTGGTATGTCGCGATTACGACGCTTAGCTGGCTCTACCTAAAAAGGTGATTTAATGATTCTTGGAAGTCTAGTAGCACTGGTTACACCTATGCATGACAACGGTGATGTTGATTGGGCTGCACTTGACCGAATTGTCGATATGCACATTGAACAGGGCACTGCATCAATCGTTGCGGTGGGTACCTCTGGCGAATCAGCAACACTCGATTACGATGAACACCTTGAAGTGGTAAGCCATGTTGTAAAACGTTGTGCAGGTCGTATTCCTGTTATTGCTGGTACTGGCGCTAACTCAACGCGTGAAGCGATCGAGATGACTCGTGGTGCAAAAGAGGCGGGAGCAGATGCTTGTCTATTAGTGACGCCTTACTACAACAAGCCGACTCAAGAGGGTCTCTACCTTCACTACAAAGCGGTTGCTGAAGCTGTCGATATTCCGCAGATTCTCTACAACGTGCCAGGCCGTACTGCCTGCGACATGCTGCCTGAAACGACTCTGCGTCTTGCTGAAGTGAAAAACATCGTCGGCATCAAAGAGGCGACGGGTGATTTAGATCGCGCTAAATTCTTGATCGATAACGCACCTGCTGACTTCGCTATCTACTCTGGCGACGATGCAACTGCGATCGAGCTAATTCTTCTGGGTGGTCACGGTAATATCTCTGTGACTGCTAACGCGGCTCCAGGAGAGATGAGCAAACTTTGTCAGCTAGGTCTTGATAAGAACTTCGATGAAGCACGTGCACTGCAGGCAAAATTGATGCCACTACACACCAAATTCTTTGTTGAGTCGAATCCGATTCCAGTGAAGTGGGCGATGCATGAGATGGGTCTAATTGGTCCTGGCATCCGTCTACCACTGACGCCACTTTCTGAAGCTAATCGCCCTGTGGTGATCGAAGCACTAAAGGCTACCGGTCTACTCTAATAGGGAGAGCCCATGAAACTTAAGTTTCCGATTCTGGCAACTGCCATTCTTGTTACCACAGGTTGTGCTGTCAAAGATAACCCAATCTACGGTGAGAATGGGGTCATTCGTGACCGTGGTCAGGAGTATGCGTATGCGCAAGCTGGTAAGCGTCTTGAGATTCCAGCAGAGTTAGATGCTAAGTCTACTCAGGATGTCCTGACTGTACCTCAGATCAATGAATCCCTTGTTGCCTCTGCAGAACTTGTACCAGAGGCTCCGCGTCCAGAGTTCTTCTTCGCAGCGGAAGGTAATGATCGCGCTTCAATTCGTCCGCTAGAGGGTGATCGTGTCATCATCGTTGATGAGCCTATTGATCTTGTTTGGCGTGAACTACAGCCATTCTGGAGTGATGCAGAGATCAAACTTGAGACCTCAGACCCACGTGAAGGTGTGATGGAGTCTGAATGGATTCGCGTAGAGGGTGAAGATCTTAGTTACCTTCAACGTTTGCTCAATAATCTTAAGTTCAACTCTGAAGCTAATGAACCCTCATTGAATAAACTGCGTGTTCGTTTGCGCCCTGATCCTGAAAACACCGCAAGAACCGCAATCAGTTTGCAACAAGCGCAGATTCCATTGAGTGGCGATAAAGATCAAGTGAACTGGAGTAAGGACGCAACTGAACTCGATTACTCAAACGAGATTATGTTCGCGATGCTTAACTACCTTAGCCGTGGCGATATTAGTGCGACTGCGCCTACTCTCTCTAAGTTCGAGAAGGGTGAGGGTCCAACTGCTCAGATGGGTATGGATTCACGCAATCAGCCGCTGTTGAACGTTCGTGCATCGGGTGATGAGGCTTGGGATCTTGTTAATGCTTCACTTGATACTGCAGGTATCGATGTGGGTACTCGTGATCAGGAGAGTGGTGTTATCTACCTCACTTACAAACACTCAGTGATTAAAGAGGAGCCTAAGGGTTTCCTAGAGTGGTTGCGTGCGAGAGAGACTGGCCCAATTACGATTAAATTCCCTGGTAGCGAAGAGCCAAAAGCGGTTAAAGAGAATGTAGTTTATAGCTCCGATCCTGATGCTATAGTTGTGGGCGCTGAGCCAACTCAAGAAGAGCTACAGAATATGGAAGGCTTTAAAGTTTGGATGGGTGGTCGAGTTGTCTATGTCTTCGGTCAAGACAATCAGCAGCGCACTAATGCCGATGGCGATACCTATACTTACAAACGTTATCAGTTGCACTTCAACCGCGCCCGCTCAGGGGTTCTCTTGTCTGTTAAAGATGAAAAGGGTGAAGCGGCAAATGCGCAGGGTGCAGAAGAGTTACTTTGGGCGATCAAAGATCACCTTAAATAGTTATTTCAGCCTATAGAGTATGGGCGGATTGGAGATTTAAATGGAAAAGCGTCAAGAGCTATACGCAGGGAAAGCGAAGTCGGTATTCACAACTGACGATCCAGATCTAATGGTATTGGAGTTCCGAGATGATACCTCGGCATTCGATGGCAAGAAGATGGAGCAGTTGGACCGTAAAGGTATGGTCAACAACAAATTTAACGCATTCATTATGCAGAAGTTGGCAGATGCTGGTATACCAACTCACTTTGTGAAGCTCGTTTCTGATAATGAGTCTGTTGTTAAGCGCCTTGAAATGATGCCGGTTGAGTGTGTTGTTCGTAACATTGCAGCGGGCTCACTTGTGCGTCGTTTGGGTGTTGAAGAGGGTATGGAGTTAACTCCACCAACCTTTGAGCTTTTCCTGAAGAATGATGCGT
Source organism: Marinobacterium sp. LSUCC0821 (assembly GCF_012848475.1). Lineage (NCBI taxonomy): Bacteria > Pseudomonadati > Pseudomonadota > Gammaproteobacteria > Oceanospirillales > Oceanospirillaceae > Marinobacterium > Marinobacterium sp. LSUCC0821. Next base: position 1,190,112 of record NZ_CP051666.1, on the reverse strand, counting down.
TGGGCGATCCTATGGTTAATGAGTCTCTTGTTGAGACCTTTGGTTGGGCTAAACCAGACCAGTTGGCGCGTGCTAAAGAGCTGACCTTTAAGGTGAACGAAGTCCTTAAGAAGATGTTTGCTGATGCAGGAATGTTGCTAGTCGACTACAAACTAGAGTTTGGTATCTTCAATGGCGAAGTGGTTCTTGGCGATGAGTTCTCTCCGGATGGCTGCCGTGTATGGGACAAAGAGACTCGTGAAAAGATGGATAAAGACCGTTTCCGTCAAGGCTTAGGCGGTGTTATCGAAGCCTACGAAGAGGTGGGTCGTCGTCTTGGTATTCAGTTCTAAGATTTAGTACCCACTTGTAGCTACTGACCATAGCTAAAAATCATCTAAACGGCGCTCTTGAGCGCCGTTTTGTTTTTAAAAGTTAGCGTTTAAAAGGGGGCGGGTGAGGTGAAGCTTAAACGCTCGCCAGTGACTGGATGTTCTAGTTCAAGTAAATCAGCATGCAGCATGAGTCGGTTTGCGATCTGCTTTGCATCCTCTAGTGCATAGAAGTGATCCCCAATAATCGCATGCCCCAAAAATTGTGCATGAACACGCAGTTGGTGTGATCGACCAGTAATGGGGTAGAGTGATACACGGGTCACAGTGCGACCCTTATAGTTCTCAAGCCCCTGATTTGTATAGAAGGTGAGTGCGTTTTTACCCTGTTCATGGTCGATGATCTGAATAGGACGACGCTCCCAATCGCAGCGCATAGGTTGATTTACCCAGCCATCTTCTCTGCCTAAATCCCCATCTAACAGTGCCGCGTAGCGTTTAAAAGGGACTCTGTTTTGAAACTGTATGCTGAGGTTTCTATGTGCCTCTTTAGAGCGTGCCAAAACCATCAAGCCGGAGGTGGCACAATCTAGGCGATGTACAATCAGAGCATCTGGCCACTGCTCTAACGCATGACTCCAGAGACACTCCTGTTTATCTTCACCTCGCCCTGGAACAGATAGCATACCCTCCGGCTTCTCTAGAATCAGCATCGACTCATCGACAAAGTGCGCCTTGATCATCGGTTCGCCTCAAAAAGCGCCAGAGTCTCTATATGGTGGGTATTCGGGAACATATCTGCAACAGCTAAACGACTTAGTTTGTATCCTTGTGCTACAAGCAACTGCGAGTCTCTTACTAATGACATCGGGTCACAAGCAACATATAGAAGCGCTCTCGGTTTTTGCTGTTCAAGCGCCGGTATGATGGCTGCAGCGCCAGTTCTTGGCGGGTCTATAACAATCAAGTCATATGACCTCTTTAACCAATGCACGCTAGGTGTAACCTGACTCAGGTCTGCTTTGTAGGCTTCAATGTTATCGATGCCATTGAGGCGAGCATTGCTTAGAGATCGCTCTACCATCTTGGCACTACCTTCTACTGCCGTAACCCCAGCACAGATCTGAGCTAAGGGCAGGCTGAAATTCCCTAACCCTGAAAAGAGATCGAGCACCTGGTCAGTGTCTATTGGTTTCAGCCACTCCAATGCACGATTGATCATCTGTTGGTTGACCTCTGCATTCACCTGCAGGAAGTCAGTGGTATCAAACTCAAGGTTAAGTGACTGCTCATTCAGTTGATAGCTAGGCTCGAAGCAACGGTTCAATTCGACGGTCTGGCTATCTAGCGCTATACGTAGGTTGGTTTGGGCTGACTTGGCGAGTTCTGTGAGTGCAAGGCGAAGTTCATCGCTAAGTCCTTTGGTGGCTCTAATCTCAACATTTAACCCGGTGTCGCCATCGACCAGCTCGATATGGGTCAGCATCTTCAGTTTGTCGAAAGGGGTAAGCGTTTCTCGCAGTGCAGAGAGAAATTCGTTCATCCGCTCGGTTAAAACTGGACACTGGTCGATGTTGACCAGTTTGTTACTCGCAGCGCGTCTAAAACCTATCAGTAACTCGCCAGTTTCACGTTGATTGATTCCTACTCGTGCGCTTCTGCGATAGCCAGATGTTTTAGTACTGAGAAGCGGCGCATCAACTGTTTTAGGAGTGAGGTTCGCTTGGCGTTCAAGGATTGAAAGAATCTGCTCCTGTTTCAGCTCAACCGCTTTTAGTGTCTCGAGATGTTGTAGGTCACAGCCGCCGCAGTTCTCGTAGTGTTTGCATATCGGCGTTACTCGATTGTCTGATGCGGTAAAAATCTCATCAACCTCTGCCTCATCAAAGCGCTTGTCTGATTTCTCAAGCCTTGCTGAAACGGTCTCGTTAGGGAGGGCACCACTGACAAAAATGAGCTTGCCATCGATTCGTGCCGTACCACGACCCTCTATGGAGAGCCCACTGATTTCTATCTGATCTGGTAGGTTGCTTGTGACAGAAGATGTTCTCTTAGCTTTTAGGCCGCCATAACGGATACGTCTTTGATTCATGAAGAGTCCTTAATCGCGTCTCAAAGCGTCTTTGATGGCAATCGGGGTAGGGTAGTTAAAAATCACAATATAAGTGGATAGCAAAAAGCTCAAAATAGCCGTAGCTTGAATGAGGTGGGACGCTTCGATGCCAATCATCTTTGAGTCAAAAGCGAGGTAGGCGATGAGTAGCGAGAACTCTGATATCTGACCAAGTCTGAAACCGATCTCCCAACCGGTATTTTTTGATTCACTAATCTTACGTAGCAATCCCCAGAAGACGACTGGCTTAACACCTAGAATAGCCAAAGTAAGAACGACGGCAGGTATCGCAATAAGAGGTATCAATTCTAAGTTAAAACTTGCGCCAACTGAGAAGAAAAATAGTATCAGGAAGAAGTCGCGCAAGGGCTTTAAGCTAGTGGCGATATATTGAGATATCGGGCTGGTAGCGAGAGTTACACCTGCAATAAATGCTCCCATCTCTGCTGATAGTCCCCCTAGTTGAGCCGCTTCGGCCATACCCAAGCACCAGCCGATAGCTACTAGAAAGATATACTCGTGGAAACGGTCGAACTTCATTAGTAGTGGCAGAATCACGTAACGAACACCTAGCCAAGCAAGAATCACCATAGCAGGAAGCGCAATAGCCGATTTCGCGAAGCTAATCAGAGGGTCACCGCCACTGCCACTGTTGAGCATTAATAGCACCAGTATCGCGATGACATCCTGAAGCAGTAATAGTCCTACCACTAGTTCACCTGTGTGCCGATGGTGTAACACAGTCGTTGGAAGTAACTTGATGCCTATGATGGTGCTTGAAAACATGACTGCTGCGCCAATCATGACCGACTCAGACTGTGTGAATCCAAAGCCTATGCCAACGCCGAATCCAAGACCTAGAAAGATTATTGAACTGCCAACTGCTACAAGTGTCGCTTTCTTGAGCATATGAATGAGATGGCTAGGTTGCATATCCAGGCCAAGTAGGAAAAGCAGAAAGATGATGCCGATATGGGCGATATCCGAAAGTAGGTTGGTATCGGTGACCAATTCAAGGCCATAAGGGCCAAATAGGGCACCTAGGACTATATATGCCACAAGTAGAGGTTGTCGCGTAAATAGAGCGATAGAGGCAAGTACAGCCGCGCCAGAGAAGATCAAAAAGAAAGAGGTAAACAGGCTGTGCTCAAACATTAAAAATGCCTCGGTTTAGAAGGCTCTATTGTAGCAAAAATAGAACCAATATTAATAATTGAGTGTTTTACTCGGAAATAGGAACAGGGTATCCTAGCTTCCATAGGTCAAAAGTGTTTTTTGGAGTTATCTGAGAATGTTAAATATCGATGTGACAGAGGGCGCGCAGGGTTATCTTGCCGAGTTACTAGCTAAGCAGAATGTTGAGGGCATGGCGGTTCGTCTTTTTGTGACTCAGCCAGGCACAAGCTACGCAGAAACCTGTCTTGCTTACTGCCGACCTGAAGAGGTGAATGGTGAAGATGAGATTATGGATTTTGAACAGATCAAATTCTACATCGAGCGAAATAGCATCCCTTACTTAGACGAAGCGTTCATCGACTATGCAACTGATCGCATGGGGGGGCAGCTGACGATTAAAGCACCTAATGCAAAGGTCCCTAAGGTTTCTGCTGACAGCCCAATGAATGAGCAGATTAACTACATTCTCTACTCGGATATCAATCCTGGTCTAGCATCACATGGTGGCGAGGTGAAATTGGAGGAGCTGGTTGAGACTGATGACGGCTACATCGCAATTCTTCGATTTGGCGGTGGTTGTCAGGGTTGTAGTGCAGTTGATATGACACTTAAAGATGGTGTTGAAAAGACCCTAATAGAGCGAGTGCCAGGCTTGGTGGGTGTCCGAGATGTTACCGACCATTCGCATACAGACAACGCTTACTTTAAATAGTCAGTAACGCCTCACATGAGGCGTTATCTGTTTTTGGGATCAAAAAATTGTCATTAATAAGCTTGTAATAAATCAAATTAACCCCATAGTTAAAGCATTAGCCTATTTAGAGTTTTGAGGGGCCTTGTATGGATCATAATCAAGATCAGAACACAGATAACAGAGTGATAGATTTACCGGTATTGCCGCTGCGTGATGTAGTGGTATACCCACATATGGTTATCCCACTCTTTGTTGGTCGTCAAAAATCTATTCAAGCGCTTGAAGAAGCGATGCTAAGAGATAAGCAGATTCTGTTAGTGGCTCAGCGCAGTGCTTCAGAAGATGAGCCTAAACTCGATCATCTCTTCTCTACAGGCACAGTGGCGACAATACTGCAGATGCTTAAACTCCCTGACGGTACCGTAAAAGTGCTTGTCGAAGGTGAGTACCGTGCACAGATAGATAGCTTTTTTGAAGAGTCAGAGCACTACGCGGCTCACCTTCGAGTGCTGGATGTCGAAGAGGTTAACAATGCAGAGTCAGATGTCTACAAACGCTCGGCGCTTGAGCAGTTTGAGCGCTACATCCAGGTCAATAAGAAGATTCCTCAAGAGGTGATGACCTCTCTAAATAATATTGATGAGCCTGGTCGTTTGGCTGACACAATCGCCGCTCACATGTCCCTAAAACTTGATCAGAAGCAGACCCTTCTTGAGATGCTTGATGCTAAAGTGCGTCTCGAACATCTGATGTCACTGATGGAGTCTGAGATCGATCTTGTTGAAGTAGAAAAACGGATTCGCTCTCGTGTCAAAAAGCAGATGGAGAAGAGTCAGCGTGAGTACTATCTGAATGAGCAGATGAAGGCGATTCAGAAAGAGCTAGGTGATCTTGATGAGTCTGGCGGTAGCGATCTTGATGAGCTCTCTCGTCGCATTGAAGAGGCTGGTATGCCTGCTGATGCGCTTGATAAGACGCGCGCAGAGTTTAATAAACTTAAGATGATGTCACCGATGAGCGCTGAGGCGACCGTTGTTCGTGGCTACATCGATTGGATGTTGCAGGTACCTTGGAATAAACGCTCTAAAGTGCGTCTTGATATGAAGCGTGCACGCACGATTCTTGATCAGGACCACTACGGTCTTGAAGAGGTAAAAGAGCGTATCCTCGAATACTTAGCGGTTCAGAAGCGTGTACGCCAGTTACGTGGGCCAATTCTTTGTCTTGTAGGGCCTCCAGGTGTGGGTAAAACCTCGCTAGGGCGTTCAATCGCCAAAGCGACGAATCGCGAATATATCCGTATGGCCTTGGGTGGTGTGCGTGATGAGTCAGAGATTCGTGGTCATCGCCGCACCTACATTGGATCTATGCCGGGTAAGCTAGTTCAAAAGATGGCTAAAGTTGGGGTGAAAAACCCACTCTTCTTGCTCGATGAGATCGACAAGATGGGTATGGACCACCGTGGTGATCCATCTTCAGCGCTACTTGAAGTGCTTGACCCAGAGCAGAACAGTACCTTTAACGACCACTACCTAGAGGTTGATTACGATCTCTCTGAAGTACTCTTTATCTGTACCTCTAACTCGATGAATATTCCTGGCCCACTTCTTGATCGTATGGAGATTATCCGTATTCCTGGCTACACCGAGGACGAGAAGCATAATATTGCGCGTCGTTACCTGGTGCCTAAGCAGATCAAACAGAATGGCTTGAAAGAGCGTGAGTTGACGATCGAAGATAGCGCGATCACCTACATGATCCGCTATTACACTCGCGAAGCTGGTGTGCGTGGCTTGGAACGTGAGATCTCTAAAATCTGCCGTAAGGTGGTAAAAGAGATCTCTCTTGGAGAGATCGCAGCTAAAACTGTTTCGGTTGCTTCAGAAAACCTCGAGAACTACCTAGGTGTTCATAAATTTAACTTCGGTCGTGCTGAAGAGCATAACCAGGTGGGCCAGGTTACAGGCCTTGCTTGGACTCAAGTTGGCGGTGACATCCTGACGATTGAAAGTGCAGTTGTGCCAGGTAAAGGACGTCAGGTTCTGACTGGTTCGCTGGGCGATGTTATGAAAGAGTCTATCCAGGCTGCTCTGACAGTGGTACGAAATCGTGCTTCTAGCCTAGGGGTTGCTAGTGATTTCCATGAGAAGCGTGACATTCACATTCACGTACCTGAAGGGGCTACCCCTAAAGATGGCCCAAGTGCGGGTATCGGTATGTGTACTGCTCTTGTCTCTGCCCTTACAGGAATTCCAGTTAAAGCTGATGTGGCAATGACAGGCGAAATAACTCTTCGTGGCCAGGTTTTACCTATTGGAGGCTTGAAAGAGAAGCTCTTGGCAGCGCACCGTGGCGGCATTAAAACTGTATTGATTCCTGAAGAGAATCGTCGCGACTTAAAAGAGATTCCTGACAATATCAAAGCAGATCTCAGCATAATTCCAGTTAAATGGATTGATGAGGTTTTGAGTGTAGCTCTAGTTGAACAACCTAAGCCTTTAACTGAAAGTGAGGTTAAAGAGCTTGCGTCTGAAACAACAAAAGAGAAATTGACTGGGGAGTCAATCAGTACACATTAGTCGAAACCGCGTATTTTCTAGGTTTCAGTTGTTGACACCTAGGAAATACAGTTGGTATAAATACTCCACAGGTGCTTAACCAGTAAAAGAACAAATATCACTACATATTTCCAAAGGGGAACAACGTGAACAAATCTGAACTAATCGATTCAATCGCAGCATCAGCAGATCTTCCAAAAGCAGCAGCTGGTCGTGCTCTTGATGCAGCACTAGAAGCAGTAACTGCAGCACTAGCTAAAGGCGACTCAGTTGCTTTAGTTGGCTTCGGTACTTTCACTGTGAAATCACGTGCAGCACGCACTGGCCGTAACCCACAGACTGGTGCACCAATCCAGATCGCTGCGGCTACTCTGCCAACTTTCAAGCCAGGTAAAGCTCTGAAAGACGCAGTAAATAAGTAATACGTTTTACTCAGTAAGGCGCGTACGTTCTCGTACATCCACTGAGATAGCCTTACAAAAAAAGCGCATTCACCGAATGCGCTTTTTTTAATTCAAAGGACAACCACTCATGTTGCAATCTATGCGCGACAATTCGCAGGGTATCATCGCGAAGATTCTTGTCGGTTTAATTATTGTTGTATTTGCCCTATGGGGTGTCGACTCACTTGTAGGTTTAGCAACCGCTGAACCGCCTCCAGCCGAAGTAAATGGTAAGGCTGTTGAGAAGGGTGAGCTTTTCCGTGCTGTTGAACTTCAACGTCGTCAGGTTCTATCACAGATGGGTGATAAAGCTGATCCAGCACTGCTTGATGATGTGCTTCTACGTAAAGTTGTTCTTGAAAATCTAATCGATCGCACATTGCAGGTCGCTGATGCTGAAGAGAAGGGGCTATTTGTCTCTGATCAGTTGTTAGATCAGATTATTGTGACTACAAAAGATTTTCAGCGCGACGGCCGTTTTGATCGCGATCAGTTCGAATTGGCTCTTCGTAGTGCAGGTTTTACGCCACTAAGCTACCGTGAACTGCTGCGCAGTGAAACGATGGTTAACCAGGTGCGTGGCGCATACAGTGAATCATCGTTTATGACGGATGCTGAGCTAGATCGTCTGCTTGCGCTTAATACCCAAACGCGTGATCTACGAGTAATTACGCTAGCTGCTGATCAAAAAGTCGATATTGCTGACTCAGATGTTCAAGCTCTCTATGAGTCCCGCAAAGGTTCATTGGCAACAGATGAGCAGGTTATTGTTCAGTATGTAGCACTAACGCGTGATCAGTTCGTTGATACTGCCTCTGTCACTGATGCAGAAATTAATAGTGCCTACTCGCAATTCACATCAACATTTGATGCTAAAGAAGAGCGACTAGCTTCTCACATTTTATTTGAAGTGAATGACCAGCAGGATGCTGCAACGGCTAAAGCTAAAGCTGAAGAGCTATTGGCGAAAATCAATGCAGGTGCTGACTTTGCTGAGATGGCGAAAGCAAACTCTCAGGATATGCTCTCTGCAAGTTCAGGTGGTGAATTGGGTTACCTAACCAAGGGGTTATTCGAAGGTCCATTTGATGATGCACTATTCTCGCTTCAGGTGGGTCAGGTATCTGCACCGGTAGAGACGGAGTTTGGTATCCACCTCATTAAATTAAATGACCTTCGTAAAGCTGAAGTTCCCTCTAAAGCAGAGATGCTAGAGGAGTTACGTCAGCAAGTAGCTGAGCAGAATGCAGAACAGCTCTACGTAACATCAATGGAGCGTTTAGCCGATCTAGCTTTCTCTTCGGGAGATCTATTTGCCCTAGCTGATGAGCTCGGTCTGAAAATCGAAACTTCAGCGCCATTCTCTCGTGCGGGTGGTGAAGGAGACTTTGCTGAGCAGAAGGTGATTCGAGCTGCTTTTGCTGATATGGTACTTAAAGAGAAGCTAAACTCTGATCCAATCGAGGTAAACTCTGGCCGAACTCTGGTTATGCATCTGAAGGAGCTTATTCCTGCTCGCACACTTGCTCTAGACGAGGTTAAAGAGAACCTAGTTGCTGAACTTAAACAGCAACGCGCTGCAGAACAGGCTATGACCCTTGCCCAGCAAACTGTTGAGAAAGCAAAAGCGGGTGAGAAGTTGAATTGGACTACCTATTCTGCTGTTGTGCGTGGTGCGCAAAACGGCCTAGAGCCTGCTGTAATTGATGCAGCCTTTGCTCTTGCGCGCCCAGAGGGTGATTCTCGCTTCTACGCGACTGTTGCGACAGCAGACGGTGGTGCAGTAGTGGTAACTGTGGATGCGGTTGGCCAGTCTGCGGATGCTATTCAGCCAGAACTGCGCTCGCAAATTGCTCGAATGCTAGCGACTGCAGAGGGTAGTGCAGCCTTCCAAGCGCGTTTCAATCAGTTGAAGTCTAAAGCTGAGATTAAGATCAACTAAACTTCAACAGACCCACTAAAAAGGCCAGCATCATGCTGGCCTTCTTTTTGGACTTACTAATTAGTTTAGTTAGTTTCTAATTAGATGATCGAATGCACTCAGAGCAGCGGTTGCGCCGGCGCCCATCGAGATAATAATCTGTTTGTAAGGAACCGTTGTAGCATCGCCAGCACCAAACACACCTGCTAGGTTTGTTGCGCCCTTGGCGTCAATTTGGATTTCACCAAACTTAGTCAGTTCCAGCGCGCTCTCTTTTAGCCACTCAGTGTTTGGCACAAGACCTATCTGAACAAAGATACCCTCAAGTTCAATGTGGTGAGATTCGCCTGACACGCGATCATTATAGGTAATGCCGTTGACCTTATTACCATCACCGGTCACTTCAGTCGTCTGCGCATTCTTGATGATAGTGATATTTGGCATTGAGTTCGCTTTGTTCTGCAGTACCTGATCTGCACGCAGGGTATCGCCAAATTCAAGAACAGTAACTTCAGCTACGATTCCTGCAAGGTCAATTGCTGCTTCAATGCCTGAGTTACCACCACCGATCACTGCTACACGCTTACCTTTGAAGAGCGGGCCGTCACAGTGTGGGCAGTAGGCTACCCCTTTGCCGCGATACTCAGCTTCACCGGGAACGTTCAGTTCACGCCAGCGAGCCCCTGTCGCCAAGATTAATGTCTTGGCCTTTAGGGTGGCGCCGCTCTCTGTAGTGATCGCATGTAATCCATTTAACTCACTAAGTTTGTTGGCACGCTGCGATGTAATAATATCGACATCGTACTCTTTGACATGTTGCTCCATGCTAGAGACTAGTTTTGGACCCTCGGTATAAGGTACAGAGATTAGGTTTTCAATCCCTACAGTATCCTGTACCTGACCACCAAAGCGCTCTGCCACTAAACCTGTACGAATGCCTTTGCGAGCAGCATAGATTGCTGCCGCTGCACCTGCTGGACCGCCGCCAACAACCAAAACATCGTATGGTTCGCGCTCAGAGAGCGCTTCAGCCTGTTTTGCCGCTCCGGCAGTATCAAGTCTAGCGAGCATCTCTTTAAGCTCTGTACGGCCCTGGGTGAAGAGTTCACCGTTTAGGTAAACGGCAGGAACAGCCATCACCTGGCGCTCTTCAACCTCATCCTGATAGATGGCACCATCAATCATTGTGCTGGTGATGTTGGGATTGAGTCGCGCCATCAGGTTGAGCGCTTGAACTAGATCGGGGCAGTTCTGGCAAGAGAGCGAGATGTAGGTCTCAAAGTGCATCTCGCCTTCAAGTGTTTTAATCTGCTCTTGAACCTCTTCAGGTTCGCGGCTTGGGTGACCGCCAGCATTCAAAAGGGCGAGAATAAGTGATGTAAACTCATGGCCCATAGGGATACCAGAGAAGATTACGCGTGGCTCAGATTCGCCCTGCGCACAGATACCCATCGATGGCACACGTTTATGGCTCCATTCGCTGAGTGTGATCTTGTCGCTACGCTCTGCAAGCGTCGTTGCCAGTTCTCGTAGTTCAATACCTTTAGCTGAATCATCTGAAGCTAACTTGATCTCTATTGGCTGTTTCATGAAGCCGAGGTATTGATCGAGTTGTTTAACAATAGAAGCATCTAACATGATGGACCTCACGCAAAAAATTTAACTAAGGATATTTAAGAGAAAAGAGGGGTGTCGAGGCTGCGATTGCAGCCTCGAGCGAAGAGCTAGTGGTTAGATTTTACCAACTAGATCTAGTGAAGGAGCTAGAGTTGCAGCACCCTCTTTCCATTTAGCAGGACATACTTCACCTGGGTGAGCAGCTACGTACTGAGCAGCTTTGATCTTACGAAGAAGCTCAGAAGCGTCACGGCCGACAGAACCAGAGTTGATCTCAACGATCTGGATTTTACCTTCTGGATCGATTACGAAAGTACCGCGCTCAGCAAGACCAGCTTCTTCGATCATTACGTCGAAGTTGCGAGAGATCTGACCAGTTGGGTCGCCTACCATTGGGTAGTTGATCTTACCGATAGTCTCAGAAGAGTCGTGCCATGCTTTGTGAGTGAAGTGAGTATCAGTTGATACAGCGTAGATCTCAACACCGATCTTCTGGAATTCAGCGTAGCTGTCAGCTAGGTCACCAAGTTCTGTTGGACAGATGAAAGTGAAGTCTGCTGGGTAGAAGAAAACTACTGACCATTTACCTTTCAGATCTGCTTCTGAAACGTCAACGAACTGGCCAGCGTGGAAAGCTGTAGCGTTAAAAGGTTTAACTTCTTGGTTGATGTAGCTAGACATTGTTTGATCTCCGTCTGTTAGTTAATGAGATGAGTCTCATAATAGTTAGCTTATTTTGAAAGTAGAAATTAATTGTTTCTACTAACCTAATAGGTTTTTCTTATTTATGGTTCTAGTGACCCTTTTTCAAGCCCTGAGGCTGCAATCAACTCTTTCGTATAGGCTGAAATTGGCGAATTGAAAATTTGCTCGGTTGAACCGCTCTCTATCACTTCACCTTGTCGCATCACCATAACACGGTGGCTTATCGCTTTTATGACAGCCAAATCGTGGCTGATAAAGAGATAGCTTAGACCATACTTACTCTGTAAACCGCGTAATAGATCAATGACCTGCTTCTGAATCGTGCGATCCAATGCAGATGTTGGTTCATCCAACACAATGAGTTGAGGGCGAAGTACTAATGCTCGTGCGATGGCGATACGCTGCCGTTGGCCACCTGAAAACTCATGGGGGTAGCGGCCCCTGAAACTTGGATCTATCTGTACGTCTTCTAGAGCCTCAATAACCCGCTGCTCCCTTTCTGCAGCATTTGTCATACTCTGGACTTCCAGCCCCTCAGCGACAATCTCCTCGATGGTCATACGTGGACTTAAACTGCCAAATGGATCCTGGAATACGATCTGAATATCCTTTCTAAGAGGACGCATTTGTTGTTGGTTGAAATGGTGGATATCTGCGCCATTGAGTTTTATCGCGCCTTCGCTCTTTATGAGTCGCAACAGGGCCAGTGCAAGCGTCGATTTGCCAGAACCCGATTCGCCGACAATTCCCAGTGTCTCCCCACACTTGAGCTCGACATCAACGTCAGTCACCGCACGGATGTGGTCATAAACAGTTTTAAAAAGTCCGCCTGTTTTTGGAAACCAGACACGAATTTTAGATGCTTCTAGTAATTGGTTTGCGTTAGTTTTAATAGGCTCCGGTGAACCCTGAGGTTCAGCATCGATAAGCTCCTGAGTGTAGGGGTGGGTGGCATGATCAAAGAGCTGGAGAGTTTCGTTGCTTTCAACAATTTCGCCCGACCTCATGACGTAGACGCGATCTGCAAAGCGGCGCACGATATTGAGATCGTGAGTAATCATCAGTACCGCCATGCCTAAACGTTTTTGCAGATCTGCCAACAGCTCAAGAATCTGCTGTTGAATGGTGACATCAAGCGCAGTGGTTGGCTCATCAGCAATCAGTAACTCAGGTTCATTAGCAAGAGCCATTGCGATCATGACACGCTGGCGTTGGCCGCCAGATAGCTCATGCGGATAGGATTTAAGCCGTGAAGCTGCATCACGTAACCCAACAAGCTCTAAAAGCTCCAGGGTGCGATTTTGAGCCGCTTTTCCTGTTATGCCTCGGTGCAACAGCAAGGTTTCTGCAATCTGCTTCTCGATCGTGTGAAGAGGGTTAAGCGAGGTCATGGGCTCTTGGAAGATATATCCCACTCGGCTACCTCTTAGCCCCCGCAATGTTCTTTCGTCGGCGTTTGCTAGTTCAGTGCCGTCGAACTGAATAGAACTGCTCTTGATTGCAGCAGATTTTGGAAGAAGCCCCAGTAGCGAAAGCGCACTAATAGATTTACCGGATCCTGACTCACCTACTAAAGCGACACACTCGCCGCGGTTGATCTCAAAACTGATCTTATTAACGGCTGCCGGACTCTGCTGTTCAAACTGTATTGTTAGATCTTCAACTTTGAGTAGAGGTTTGTTCATCACACTCTCCTCGGGTCGAAGGCATCACGCACACCCTCGCCAATGAAAATGAGAAGTGTCAGCATGATCGATAGTGAGAAGAAGGCAGTCATTCCCAGCCAGGGAGCGTGGAGATTCTCTTTACCTTGGGCGACCAACTCACCTAAGGAGGACGAGCCAGGCGGTAGGCCAAATCCAAGAAAATCGAGTGCTGTTAATGTCACTAAGGAGCCGTTGAAGATGAACGGCATAAAGGTCAGTGTCGCTACCATAGCGTTAGGCAGAACATGGCGGTACATGATTACAAGATTGGGTTGGCCTAGAGCCCTAGCAGCACGCACATACTCAAGATTGCGAGCTCGAAGAAACTCTGCACGTACCACATCTACGAGATTCATCCATGAGAAGAGCAGCATGATGACGAGCAACCACCAGAAGTTTGGCTCAACTAAACTGGCCAGAATGATCAGTAGAAATAGCACCGGCAGGCCAGACCAGATCTCAATAAATCGTTGGAAAATAAGATCAAGCTTGCCGCCGTAATAGCCCTGCAGAGCACCCGCTGCAACACCGATAACTGAGCTTGCAAGGGTCAAGATAGTGGCGAAAAGAACCGAGAGTCTAAATCCATATATCAGCCTCGCAGTGACATCACGTCCTTGATCATCGGTGCCCAGCCAATTTGTCATTGTTGGTGGGGAGGGGGCGGGCTGCTCTAAATCGTAATTAATGGTGTCATAACTAAATCGGATGATGGGCCAAACTGCCCAGCCGTTATGCTCGCTGATTAGCTCTTGAAAGTAGGGATCTCGATAATCAGCTGGCGCATCAAAATCACCCCCGAAATCGGTTTCGGTATACTCAAAAAAAGTTGGCCAGAAGATGCCCTGATCGCTCTTAATGATCAGAGGTTTGTCATTCGCTATGAGTTCAGCAAAAAGTGAAAGGATAAACAGAACGCCAAATATCCATAGTGATAGGTAAGCGCGCTTGTTTGATTTGAAACGGGCTATACGTCGCTGCGTGACGACTGAACTCATCTACCCCTCCCGACTCTCAAAATCGATACGCGGGTCGACCAGGGTGTAGGTGACATCTGAAACAAGTTTCAGTACCAAACCCACTAAGGTAAAAATATAGAGGGTACCAAAGATGACTGGGTAGTCGCGATTAATGACCGCTTCATAGCCGAGTAGCCCCAGTCCATCGAGTGAAAATATCACCTCTATAAGCATCGAACCGGTAAAGAAAATGCCAATCAACGCTGCAGGCATGCCGGCAATGATGAGCAGCATCGCATTTCGAAAGACATGCCCATAGAGTACCTTCTTCTCAGTTAGCCCTTTAGCTCGTGCAGTCAGGACATACTGCTTGTGAATCTCATCGAGAAAAGCGTTTTTAGTCAGCATGGTGAGCGTTGCAAAACTCGAGATGACCGAAGCAACAATCGGTAGAGCTAGATGCCAGAAGTAGTCTCCAATCTTTTCAAGCAGGGTCAGCTCTTCAAAGTTGGAAGAGGTGAGGCCACGCAGTGGAAACCACTCAAAGTAGGTGCCGCCGGCAAAGAGTACGATCAGAAGAATAGCGAATAGAAAGTTGGGAATCGCATAGCCAATAATGATGATGCTGGAACTCCAGATATCGAAGGAGGAGCCATCATTAACCGCTTTTCGTATCCCTAGAGGTATAGAGACAAGATAGGTGATCAGCGTGGTCCATAAGCCTAGGGAGATTGAGACTGGCATCTTCTCAATAATTAGGTCGACCACTGGTTTGTCACTAAAAAAACTGCGCCCAAAATCGAAACGAAGATAGTCCCCTACCATTTTGAAGAAGCGCTCGTGAGGTGGTTTGTCAAAACCATAGAGCTGTTCAATTTCCGCAACAAGTGCAGGATCCATGCCCTGACCACCACGATATTTTGAGTCACCACTGCTGCTGTCGGCACTGATATCACTGCGCTCACCCGAGCCGATACGGCTGGTCGCATCAACGGCAAAGCCCTGCATGTGGGCAAGTGCTTGCTCGACAGGTCCGCCAGGAGCGAGCTGAATGATTAAAAAGTTGAGCAGCAGGATTCCGAACAGCGTCGGAATCATCAACAGCAGGCGTCTGAAAATATAGGCAGCCATGCGCTAGTTACTACTTCTTTGACCACCAGGTATCGATACCCAGTGAGTAAGTTGGTCGCACTTCGGGGAAACCAAACTTATCCCAATAGGCGATGCGGTGTGAACCGATGTGGAATTGTGGTACAACAAAGTGATTCCACTGCAGCACGCGATCCAACGCTCTAGCATGCAGCACTAGTTGCTCTCTGTTGGGCGCCTGAATCAGGGCTTCAATGAGTTTGTCGATAGCAGGGTCCTGAATACCGATGATATTTCGGCTCCCCTCCTGCTGAGCGGCTTCACTTCCCCAAAACTCTCTCTGTTCGTTGCCGGGTGAGCTGCTTTGACCAAAACTACCGACAACCATATCGAAATCATAGCTGCGAAGACGGTTGATGTACTGTGAAACGTCGACGATTCGAATGCTGACACTCATACCCAGCTTCTCAAGGTTCTTGATAAACGGCGCGACTACGCGCTCAAAATCCTTCTGTACTAGCAGGATTTCAAATTTGAACTGCTCACCTGCATTGTTGATTAGCTTTCCATCTTTTAGGTTCCAGCCGGCACTGTTAAGAAGTTTAAGTGCTGTGCGAAGCTCGTTACGGTTACGACCGTCACCCTTGGTTGTTGGTGCTTTATAGACCTTTGTAAATACCTCATCAGGTATCTGGCCTCTAAGGGGCTCAAGTATCGCAAGCTCTTTCTCGGATGGTAGCCCAGTGGCTGCCATCTCTGAGTTAGAGAAGTAGCTATGACTGCGAGTGTAAGCATCATAGAAGAGGTTGGCATTGGTCCACTCAAAATCAAATCCATAGGCGATCGCTTCACGCACGGTTTTGTCACTGAATTGAGCGCGGCGCGAGTTCATCACAAAAGCCTGCATCCCCGCAGGGTTTGCATCTTTAACCAACTCACGCTTGATGCGGCCATCTTCTAGAGCTGGTCCTGTATAAGCAGTTGCCCAATTTTTTGAGGAGTTCTCCTCGCGAAAATCAAATTGACCCGCCTTGAACGCCTCAAGTGCTACAGTACCGTCACGGTAGTAATCGAACTGCATCTGGTCGAAATTAAAACGACCACGATTCACTGCAAGATCACGGCCCCAATAAGAATCATTTCGAACATAAGTGATAGAACGGCCCGCTTCGAAGCTGCCTACAGTGTAGGGTCCAGATCCAAGCATTGGCTCTAAAGAGGGTTTAGAGAACTCCTTATCGCGCCAATAACTTGCCGAGAGAATAGGGACTTCGCCAATAATCAAGGGGAGCTCGCGATTCTCGGTTTCACCAAACTCGAAACGAACGCTGGTCTCTGATAGTGCTTCAATCTTTGAGATATCTTGGTAATACGCTTTGTAGAAGGGAGAGCCCTCCTCACGCAAGAGTCTAAATGTCTCCACGACATCGGTAGCGGTGATAGACGAGCCATCTGAAAATTTCGCTTCAGGGCGCAGATCAAACTCTACCCAGCGTCGTGACTCTGGCATACGAACGGATTGTGCGATAAGCCCATACTGAGTAAATGGCTCGTCGAGTGAGCGAGTCATTAATGTGTCAAAGGTTAAGCCGATACCATCTGCAGAGCTTCCTTTAATGATAAAAGGGTTGAAGCTATCAAAGGTTCCAACTACCGCTTGGCGAAGCGTTCCACCTTTGGGTGCATCGGGATTGACGTATTCAAAGTGACTGAAGGTCGCTGGGTACTTTAGGTCAACATGCATTGCAATGCCATGACTCGCTGGAATCTCTTGTGCAAGCAGCGTGTTCGAGAATAGAAGGGCTGTGGTAACAACTAACGTAAGGGTTTTGCGAATCACATCAATCTCCCATTCAGTCTCTGACGTCGAGACATAGTTCTTTAATAAAGAAAGATGGGGGAGTGGGCTAAAAATTTCAACCACTTTTGCAGCAACGTATTGAATTAGTTGTGCTCTTTAGCTGCTTGTTCGAGCTGCTGATGACGCGCGTTGCGTTTAACTTTTTGTGAGGCTAGAGCGTTGTTTAGGGAGGTTAGCTTAGCTTTAAGCGCAGAGTCGCCTTCAGAAAGGCTATTAATGAGATCGTTATCCATCCACTGATGTATACGATTCAGAATCACCACCTTAAAGATAACTGCTAAAAGAACAGATATTACAATTATGGCGATGCCGAGAGTGTCCATTAACCCTGCTCTGGTTTAGGCGCAATTTTAAGTTGCTGGCCTGGCATTAGCAGTGAATCAACGGTCAGATCATTCCACTTCAGCAGCTCTTCGACACTGACGTTTAATCGCTGTGCTATCAGACTGAGGTTGTCACCTTTTCGAACTAGGTACTCGCTGGCTGAAGTTGGTGTCTGCGACTCAATGAAAATAGCCAACTTGTCACCAATTTTCAGCGTGCTCTTGGTACCCATGTTGTTCCAGCGCGCAATCGACTTGGTTGAAACATCGTAACGCTTAGAAAGTGCCCAAAGGGAATCGCCAGCTGCGATGGTGTGAATAACTTTCTGTTTGCCAGATGGTGCAGCAGCCGTCAGACGTTTATCACGACGTTGCACTGAGCTTAATGTGTACTGCGATGCATCAACCAGAGCAGAAGGGATTAGCAGAGATTGGCCGATCTTAATGAACGAGCCCTTCAAATTGTTTGATGTCTGAATGGTGTTGATATTGGTGTTAAAGCGCTTAGCAATCACCGATAGGCTATCACCCGATTTAACTTCGTAACGAGCCCAGCTAATACGTTCACTTGGTTCTAGTGCTGCAAGTTCTACTTTGAATTTTGCTGCACTTTCAACTGGGACTAGCAGTTGGTGAGGACCTTCTGGATCTGTCGCCCACTGCGAGAATCCGGCATTAAGTTTGTAGATCTCATCAATATCAACGCCACTAAGCTCAGCTGCACGCGACAGATCAATTTGGCTCTCAATATCTACAATCTCAAAGTAGGGTTTATCTGCCAGTGGTGCAAACTCTAATCCGTAACTGTTTGGATTGCGGAAAATCTCAGAGATCGCCAGCAATTTCGGAACATAGTGACGAGTTTCGCGTGGAAGTTTTAAATTCCAGAAGTCGGTAGGTTTACCTGCCTTCTTATTGCGCTTAACGGCCCGTCCAACAGTGCCCTCACCAGCATTGTAGGCCGCAACGGCAAGTAGCCAATCGCCATCAAAATAGTCATGCAGGTACTGCAGGTAATTGAGTGCTGCATCGGTAGAGGCGATGATGTCGCGACGACCGTCGTACCACCAGTTGCGCTTTAGACCGAAATGATCACCCGTCGCAGGCATAAACTGCCAAGCACCTGAAGCTTTAGCTGGCGACTTTGCAAATGGATCGTATGAACTTTCAATCGCAGGAATCAGGGCGATCTCTGAAGGCATGCCGCGCTTAATCACCTCATGCAAAACGTAGTAGTAGTATCGAGATGCGCGACCGGTAAGGCGGTTTAAGTATTTGTCGTGAGAGGCGTACCACTCAATGTGGTTCTTAACGAGAGTGTTATCTAGGTGTGGGTCGAAACTCATGTGCTCACGAGTCATCTCCCATAGGTCGGCACGTTTAGGATCTTTTTCGAGCTCCAATAAAACCGATTTAAGAGGCGCCTCTTCCCATTTGGTTTCGACCTTTGGAATCGAGCGCTTTACAAGTACCGGCTCAGACTCTTCAACATTTACTGCACGACTTGCGTTCTGGTTTTGTGGGGCGGTTTGACAGCCAGCTAGCACGAGTGCTGCAACGCCTACCAGAATTGTCGATTTGAAGTTTGCCATTGGGTACTTTGTGACAGTTGTGCCATCTCTATTTTAAGATGGCAGAAGTCTACCGATTTGGGGGGCATGGGTCAATTTTATTCATATTCTGTTAAGGAATATCTTGGCGACGATTAGAAACTATTTTTCCACTCTCTAAGTGCCGCTAAAACTTCGACCCGATCGCGATTCTCTTTAGAGCTCCAGCCATTGGCTGCTGCAATCACGGTAGGTATATCGGTGCGCATATAGGGGTTTATCAACTTCTCAGTTTTAATCCTGCTTGGCAGGGTCGGAAGGTTCTTCTCTCGAAGTTCAGTGCAACGTCGCACAGCCTCATGGATATCCGCATTGTCGGGTTCTACCGCTAGCGCAAACTTTAAATTGGCAAGTGAGTATTCATGTGTACAGAACACAGCAGTCTCATCAGGCAGGTTGGAGAAGATGTCCATCGCTCGTTGCATCTGTTTAGCATCGCCTTCAAAAAGTCGACCGCAGCCAGCTAAAAAGAGGGTATCGCCGCAGAATAGCCCAGGGTTTTCGCCTTCGAAGCTGTAAGCGATATGGTCGAGTGTGTGTGCCGGCACCTCGTGTACTTTAAGTTCAGTCCCGAAAAGATGAATGTTGTCGCCCCCGTGCAGTGGATGCGTGACACCATTAAAACGAGAGTGGTCGGGGCCATAAGCGGGGGCTGAAAATTGTGCGACCAATTCATTCACACCACCTGTATGGTCGGCATGGTGGTGTGTAATCAAAATAGCCGCCAGCGTTTTGTTCTCTCTGGCGAGGTAAGCCTGCACGACCTTTGCATCGCCCGGATCCACCACCGCAACCTTGTCACTCTCTTGATCCTCAAGAATCCAGATATAGTTATCATCAAAAGCGGCAAGGGGTGAGGTTGTGAACATTTCTGGCTCCTGGGGCTGATTTATCACCTAAGGTTACAATAGAATGATCAGTAAGTTGAACATCTAAGGATGCAGAATGGTATTCGACTCCATTGAATCTAAAGACCCAGCGAGTGCACTTCAGGCTTGGTACGACACTGAGCTGGGCCAATCTCTTCTAGCTACCGAACGCAGGATGATTGAGCGCGCCTTGCTTAATGTACAGGGGAATCGTCTTCTTCAGGTGACCCTGGATGGTCGCCAATGGTTCTGTGATTCTGCCCGCGCTCGTCATGGGGTGATGGTCGCGCCCAAATTAGAGTTGGGAATGGAGGAGAATTCGCTGATAGCAACGCCAGAAGAGCTACCTGTGCAATCTGCTGTTATCGATATACTGGTGCTGCATCACGCGTTAGAGTTTTCAGAGGATCCGCATCAGGTACTGCGTGAGGCTGCTCGAGTATTAAGACCGGGTGGCCACTTAATTCTTCTGGGTTTCAATCCAGTCAGTCTGTTTGGTTTGCATAGTAAGTTTAAGCGAGCGATTGCAGCTCCTTGGTCTGGGCGTCTTTTGGGCGCCAGTCGTTTGACTGACTGGTTCAAACTGCTGCAATTAACATCAATGAATATCCACTCTGATAGCTACATCTATCCTATCGAAAACAGTCGCTGGCGTGGCCGTTTCAATTTTTTGAAGACACTGATTAAACCTATCCCTCTATCGACAGGTAATTTAATTCTTATGACTGCGCGTAAAGATGTGGCTGGCATGACGCCACTGCGTCCAGTGTGGAATCGTCGTCTACTTGAGCCGTTGAGAGTGATAGAATCCAAAGCTACATCGACAGGCGTTAGGCGAAATAGAAGTTGAAAGTAGTAACGATTTATACAGACGGGGCCTGTAAAGGTAACCCCGGAGCGGGCGGTTGGGGAGCAATCCTCAAATATGGTGATGCTGAGAAAGAGTTGTGGGGCGGAGAACCTGAGACGACCAACAATCGCATGGAACTTATGGCAGCTATAGCAGCGCTTGAGTGTTTAAAACGCGGCTCTGATGTAGTTCTCTATACCGATTCACAGTACCTGCGTCAGGGAATTACTGAGTGGATATTCGGTTGGAAAAAGAAAAACTGGCGCAGCTCAACAGGTAAACCTGTTAAGAATGTTGAGTTGTGGCAGCGTTTAGATAAAGCGGCAGAACCTCACAAAATTGAGTGGCGTTGGGTCAAAGGACATAGCGGCGATCCCGGTAATGAACGTGCCGATCAGTTGGCTAACAGAGGTTGTGAGGAGCAAGCAGCATGAGTCGTCAAATCGTACTTGATACCGAGACTACAGGTCTTGAACCCGATGAGGGTCACAACATTATTGAGATTGGTTGTGTTGAGATGGTCGCTCGACGCATTACAGGCAACAACTATCATCAATACATTAAGCCCGATCGAGAAGTGGACGCTGAAGCGATTGAGGTTCACGGTATCACCAATCAGTTCTTGGAAGATAAGCCGAAATTTAGTGAGGTTGTTGCTGAGTTTGTTGAGTTTGTTCGTGGCGCAGAGCTGATCATTCATAACGCAGCGTTCGACGTTGGCTTCATCAACAAAGAGTTTCAGCGCAATGGTATCGATGAGAAGATTGAAGATATCTGTACCATCACCGACAGTTTGGCGTTGGCTCGTAAGAAACACCCAGGCCAAAAAAACAGCCTAGATGCACTCTGTCGCCGTTACTTTATCGATAACAGTCACCGTGAGCTGCACGGCGCACTTCTCGACTCAGAGATCCTAGCAGACGTATATCTCGCCCTTACCGGCGGCCAAACTTCGTTAATTCTCTCTGTCGATGGTCAGGATGACGGAGAGGGTGGTGAAAAGATTCGTCGTGTTGCAGCAGATCTTGTTGAAGGTCTTCAAGTCATTAAAGCATCTGACGAAGAGTTAGCCGCGCATGAGACTTTTCTCGATCTGCTCGATAAAAAGTCAGACGGAGCTGTGTGGCGCAACCTATAGTTTTAGGCTAAGCGCCGCTACTCGTTTTAAAAGGGTCTGAATTGCGTTGCCTCGAGTTCGACTGAGTTGACGCTCTAGACCCAGCGCATCCAATTCTGCCCTAATCTGATCCACGCTCAACGATCGCTCAAGCCCTTCGCTAATGAGATGTATCAGCGCATTAATCTGACGGCTGTCAGAGTCTCCCTTGATTGAAATCTGACCGTCGTTTGCACTCAACTCGATCCAAGTACGGCTGGCACAGCCAACGACCTCATTCGCTGCGATGCGGACCGTTTGGCTATATTTACCCTTTAATGTACCTAGCTTCATCAGCAGATTGAGGCGCTCTGGCCAGCTACCTGTCTCGCTTAATGCCCTGATTAAGTCGTCTCTTTTCTCGATGAAAAAGGTATTGGACTCTTCAATAGTTTCAGCGCTGTTGGCAGTGTTAGATACTATTGTTTCCAGTATTGAAATGAGGTGTTCAACCTCTTCCAAACTGTTGTAAAAGGCGAGGGAAACGCGAACTGCTGACTCAATGTTGAGGGCAGTAAGTAGGGGTTGTGCACAGTGTGTTCCAGCTCGCACCGCGATACCTGATTCATCAAGTAGGGCTGCAATATCTGAAGCGTGAAGATCCATATGGGTAAAGGTGATGACCGAAACCTGTTCACTCCCAGCCGGTAGAAGTTTAATTCCAGGTAGTAGCGATAACTGTTGGCGAGCAAACTTGGCAAGTTCGGCTTCGTGAGCGAACAGGGCATCACTATCTTGTTTCTCGAGATATTCGACCGCCGCTTTCAAACCTACAGCACCTGCGATATCGGGTGTGCCTGCTTCAAATCTCAGTGGTGCCGAGGTAAAGGTCGTGCCATCAAAGGAGACCTTTTCAATCATCTCGCCACCGGTCTGCCAGGGAGGCATTAAATCAAGTAGATGACTTACGCCATAGAGCACGCCGATGCCTGTAGGTCCAAAAAGCTTATGGCCGGAAAAGGCATAGAAATCGGCACCTAGCTGGGTTAAATCTATTTGCAGGTGTGGAACTGCTTGCGCGCCATCAACAACAACCGTTGCGCCTGCCTCTTTGGCCATGCGAACCATCTCCGCGATAGGGTAGATCGTACCCAGCGCATTGGAAACATGGGTCAAAGCGACCAGTTTTGGGTTTGTCTCTAGAAATTGTTGATAGGCAGTGAGGTCAACATCTCCTGCCTCGTCTAGGGGTATGACTTGCAGATTTGCACCACAGCTCTGGGTCACCTGTTGCCAAGGAACAATGTTTGCATGGTGTGAGCTCTGCATAACCAGGACTGTCTCACCCGCTTTAAGCAGCGGCCTTAAGTAGCTTTGAGCAACTAGATTGAGGCTCTCTGTGGTGCCACGTGTCCAGATAACCTCTTCAGAAGAGCAGTTTAAAAACCGTGCAACTGCATCACGCGCCTGTTCAAAATGTTCGGTTGCCCTGCTGGATAAACGGTGAGCAGCACGGTGAACGTTAGCGTTCTCTTTGCGATAGAACTGGGTTATCGCATCAATTACCTGACGAGGCTTCTGTGTCGTTGCTGCATTATCAAAATAGACAAGGGGTTGCCCATCAAAACGTGTGCTTAGAATTGGAAAATCAGCACGCAGTTTGCGCAGTGATTGGCTATCCATTTAACCCTGTTCTCTCAGGAAACGACTCTGCCAACGAGCAAATAACATGGCCGAGGTGAAGAGTGTCATAAGAAGTAGAGACTCTATCCAGCCGAAGATCGCTAAGTGAGGTTGGATAGCGGTCACAACAGCGCCTAGAAAATAAAGTAGCAACACAAAACATAACCAAGCGTGTGGCCGAGGAGTGCCGCGGAAAACTGCAGGCGCAAAGCCAATCAGGGGTAGGGTGTAGATTAGCCAAATCACCCAAGGATGGTCGGATGCGCTAGGTGCAAGCCAAAGAAAGCGTATGGCGTAAAATATGATGAGCGCAGCGAAGGTGATCTTGGTGATCACTCCGCTGAATTTAGCTTTAACAGCAATAGTCATGGGTACTCCTTACCCTCTCTGTGACGCAAGTGTTGATGCCAATTTTCCAAGACGAACACCCTGTTGAAACGCGAGAGTTTTCTCATCCTGAGTCATTGTTGCATTGCCAGCTTCACCGCTAACATGGCTGGCGCCGTATGGGCTACCGCCACTGGTCGTTGAATGAAGTTTTTCTGAGCTGTATGGGATGCCGCTAATTAACATGCCGTGATGGAGCAGCGGTAGCATCATCGAGAGTAGAGTGCTCTCCTGGCCTCCGTGCATCGAACTGCTTGAGGTGAATACCGTCGCCGGTTTGTCAATTAATTCACCCGATAGCCACTCCGTTGTGGTGTTTTGAATGAAAGCACTGAGATTGCTATCCATTTGACCAAAGCGGGTAGGGCTGCCAAGTGCTAACCCTGAGCACTCTTTCAGGTCCTGCGCTTCAACATAGAGTGTGCCGTCGACATGTGCTAAAGCCTCTTCCGAAACGCCCGGAGCCCGCACTGTTCTCAGTTTTGCTTCTATACCAGTCGACTCAATTCCGGCCGCAATGTGCTCAGCAAGCGCGCGAGTTGAGCCGTGACGGCTGGTAAATAGAACCAGAACAAAAGGGGACACTAGATGATCTCCAGTACTTGCTCAGGTGGGCGTCCAATTCTTGCTTTATCGCCGTTAATGACGACTGGGCGCTCCATCAAACGGGGGTATTTAACCATTGCAGCGATGAATTCAGCATCACTACTGCTCTTAAGGTCTAATCCCGCCTCTTTGAACTCATCCTCTTTATTGCGAACCAAGGCTGCTGCTGTAAGGTCGAGCTTTGAAATAAGGGTTTCTAGCTCTTCGCTGGTCAGTGGATCGTTAAGATACTCACGAACAACTGGGGTGATGCCCTGCTCCTCAAGAAGTGCCAGCGTCTGTCGAGATTTTGAACAGCGAGGGTTGTGAAGAATCGTGATTGGCATGCTGAATCCTAGTTGTTATGTCGAATAATTGGGCTATTGTATAAGAGCATCCCGCGTCTAACCAGTTTGGAGATCGCCTTGAGTCATTTGGCACAACGTTGTGTAACCTTCAGTCAATTTTTGCTCACTGTCATACGTACATTTTTCAGAGATCAGGGGGTTATCAATGCCGCAGCGCTGACCTACACCACGCTCTTCTCAATTGTCCCGTTGATGACCGTGAGCTATGCGATGTTGGCGGCTATTCCCAGTTCGCAAGAGGTGGGGGCACAGATAGAGGGTTGGGTATTTGAGAATTTTCTGCCTAATACTGGAATTCAAATTCAGGAGCATCTTGCCGGGTTTGCCAACCAAGCTAAATCCCTAACGGTGGTGGGTGCGCTGTTTCTATTTATCACGGCGCTGCTGATGATGAAAAATATCGAGTCAGCCTTTAACCGAATCTGGAAGGTTAAAACGACGCGTTCAGGTGTGCGCTCATTTTTAACCTACTGGGCAGTACTGACTCTTGGTCCTATTCTTGTCGGTGCTGGAATAGTCTTAAGTAGCTATCTCGTTGGTGTCACACAGTTAGATAGCTTCGAACCAATCTCAGGATTTAAGCTTCTCAATCTGTTGCCGTGGTTGATGACTGCAGGCGCTTTTGCACTTATCTATGCCGTGATTCCAAACGCCCATGTTCCTGCGCAAGCCGCGATTATTAGCGGTTTGGTCGCTGCGCTTCTCTTTGAGTTGGCGAAACGTGGCTTTGCACTTTTTGTTGCCTACTCTCCCTCTTACCAACTGATCTATGGTGCCTTTGCAGCGGTGCCACTATTCCTTGTTTGGATCTATCTCTCTTGGTGTGTTGTGCTTTTAGGCGCGGTGCTCAGTCGAATCCTGACTTACGGTGCGTCAGAGCCGCGATCCAGTAAACGTTGGTTCATCGAAGCGCTTCGTATAATTGAGCTTTTATATGAAGTGCAGCAGCGCGGTGGTGAACTATCTGAAAAAGCGATCTTGTCGAAACTGTCTGGCCTCAAAGCGGAAGTGCTGCATGAGGTGATTCAGCGCTGCCGTGCTTTAAGCTTGTTCACGGAGACTGCTCAGGGGACTCTAATTTTGAAACGAGATCTGCACTCGCTGACACTCGCAGATATCTATGAGTTAGACCCGCTGCCCGCATTAGATCACTGCAGCCAAACAGCTTGGCAGGCGGATATTGAGCAGCGCTTTAGTCGTCTTAAACTTGCACGCGAAGAGATTTTTGCAGTGAAGTTAAGTGAGCTGTTTAGCAATTAACGAACGAAGTTTTTGCTGATCTCCTTGAACCTAGGGTGTTCAGCCGAACCTAGCCACTCAAAGATCGCCATCTCTTTGGAGATGATTTGAGCGCCAGCGGCTTCCATTCTCGCTAGGGCGAGCTGCTTGTTTTTGAGTGTGCGTGAGCTAACAGCCTCTTCAATTACGAAGACCTCGTAACCTTCGTCAATCAGCTCTAACACAGTTTGCAGCACACAGACATGAGTCTCCATGCCACAAACAACAACCTGAGGTTTTAGTAGATCTCTAATTTTTGCATGGCAACGTCGCTCGCTCATGCATGAAAAGCTGAGCTTCTCGAGTCGAATTGCACTCGTCTCAAGTAGAGATTTAAGTTCAGGTACGGTAGCTCCTAACCCCTTAGGATACTGCTCGGTATAGATGGTCTCTACTTCAAGCAACTGCGCCACTTGGACGATATCTTCACACTCTTTGATAACAATCTCTGACTCAGCAATCGCAGGTGCCAATTTGGCCTGAATATCTATGACAAGTAGCGTGGTTCTGTGCGTATCAAGGGTCATTGCTCTCTCCTAAAAAGCTCCTTAAAAAGTCCTAAACAATGCGGCGTGCTATGTCAGCATCCGCCATGATTCGAGTCGCGATCTCTTCTATTGAGAAGTTTGTCGTATTAATCGATGACATCCCGTTCTGCTTAAAGAAGCGCTCTACGGTGCGAGTTTCGAAATCACACTGGTCCAGTGACGAGTAGCGGCTATTGGGGCGGCGTTCATTGCGAATTGCAGCAAGTTGGAATGGATCAATTGTTAATCCGTAGAGTTTGCTGCGGTGCTGTTTAAGGACCTCTGGAAGATCGTTAGCCTCCATATCCTCTTCTGTTAGCGGGTAGTTAGCGGCGCGAATACCATATTGCAGCGCCATGTAGAGGCAGGTTGGGGTTTTGCCGCATCGTGATACGCCGACCAAGATAATGTCAGCCATTTGATACTGTTGAGTACGTGCACCGTCATCATTGTCGAGCGCGAAGTTGACTGAATCGATACGCGCCTTGTATCGATCAATCTGATTGATGGCGTGTGATTTACCGATGGTGTACGTCGATTTGGTCTCTAGCTCTTGTTCAAGCGGCTTCAAGAAGGTTGAGAAGATATCGATATTGAAAGAGTTAGCCTCGGCAATCATCTGACGAAACTCGGCGTTCACGAAGGTGTCAAAGACGATAGGTTGCACACCATCTTGTGCGCCCGCTGTGTTGATGCGATCTACGGTTGCTTTAACTTTCTCTTCGGTGTCGATGTAAGGGAGCGTGACCTCCTCAAACTCAACATCTTCAAACTGACTGAGGAGACTGTTTCCGAGAACTTCTGCAGTAATACCGGTGCCGTCGGAGATGAAAAAGGCTGTTCGTTTCATTATTTAAGCTCTTATAACGCTATTTTTTAGACTCATATTAGAGATTTTTGTAGCGAAATTACATTTTTAAAAGGGGTTTTATTTTAGTTGCGCTTCACTACTATGTGGCTCAATGGTTCATTTGAATCGTTGTATCAAGCACACGACTTTTTGGAGACAGGGCTTTGACAGACTATGTAATTCGCCTCGATCAGGCACGCATGACCGACGTAGATAAGGTTGGTGGTAAAAACGCATCTCTAGGTGAGATGATCAGCCAATTAAGTGAAGCGGGCGTTCGAGTCCCAGGTGGCTTCGCAACAACGGCTGAAGCGTATCGTGAGTTCTTGGCTTATGGTGGTCTTGCTGATCGTATTAATGCCCGTCTTGATGTGCTGGATGCAGATGATACACGTGCTCTTGCAGAGACAGGTAAAGAGATTCGCCAGTGGATTATGGATGCGCAGTTCCAGCCAGAGCTTGAAGCAGCGATCGATGCTGGCTACGCAGAGATGTTGGCAGGGCAGGAAGAGATCAGTGTCGCTGTTCGTTCATCAGCAACTGCAGAAGACCTTCCAGATGCATCCTTTGCAGGTCAACAGGAGACCTTCCTGAATATTCGTGGTTTGGACAACATCAAACACGCAATCAAAGAGGTGTTTGCATCCCTCTACAACGACCGCGCTATCTCCTACCGCGTGCATAAAGGTTTTACTCATGCTGAGGTTGCACTTTCTGCAGGTATTCAGCGCATGGTGCGTTCTGAAACTGGTGCATCTGGTGTGCTCTTCTCGTTGGATACCGAATCTGGTTTCCAGCACGTTGTGTTTATCACTGCGGCTTATGGTTTGGGCGAAACAGTCGTTCAGGGCGCAGTAAACCCAGACGAGTTCTACGTTTACAAACCAACGCTTAAACAGAATGCTCCGGCGATCCTTCGCCGTACCCTAGGTTCGAAAGCGATCAAGATGATCTACACAGACGAGCATAGTGCTGGTAAAGCAGTTGAGACTATCGATGTCCCTTACGCAGATCGAAATCGTTTCTGTATCGAAGATCATGAAGTTGAAGAGCTGGCGCGCATCGCTGTGATCATCGAGAACCACTACGGCCGTCCAATGGATGTTGAGTGGGCGCGTGATGGAGATGATGGTCAGCTCTACATTGTCCAGGCTCGTCCTGAAACTGTGCGCAGCCAGACCCAGAAAACGGTTATTGAACGTTACCTAATGAAAGAGAAGGGTAAGGTTCTTGTTGAAGGCCGCTCAATCGGTCACCGCATCGGTGCCGGAACTGTTCGTCTTGTTAAGTCACTAGATGAGATGCACAACGTTAAAGAGGGCGATGTACTAGTAACTGATATGACAGACCCAGATTGGGAACCTGTTATGAAGCGTGCTGCAGCAATTGTCACTAACCGTGGTGGTCGTACCTGTCACGCCGCAATCATTGCACGTGAATTGGGCATTCCGGCGATTGTCGGTTGTGGCGACGCAACTGAGAAATTGACCGATGGTCAGGATGTCACTGTCTCTTGTGCAGAGGGTGATACTGGCCGTGCTTACGAAGGTAAGCTGCAGTTCGAACATCAAACTAACAATGTTGAGCAGATGCCAACACTTCCGTTTGATGTGATGATGAACGTCGGCAACCCAGATCGCGCCTTCGACTTCCAGTCGCTGCCTAACGCAGGTGTTGGTCTAGCGCGTCTTGAGTTCATCATTAACCGCATGATCGGTGTGCACCCTAAAGCGCTTCTGAATCTAGAAGAGCAGCCGCGTGATGTGCGCCAGGTGATTGAGCGTCGCATCTCTGGCTACGCATCACCAGTAGATTTTTATGTAGATAAACTCGCAGAGGGTATCTCTACGCTAGCAGCAGCCTTCTACCCTAAGAAGGTCATTGTTCGCATGTCTGACTTTAAATCGAATGAGTATGGTCACCTTATCGGTGGGCAGTCATTTGAGCCGCATGAAGAGAACCCAATGCTGGGCTTCCGCGGTGCTGCGCGTTACATCTCTGAAGATTTCCGTGATTGTTTCGAGCTTGAGTGTCGTGCGCTTAAACGTGTTCGTGATGAGATGCGTCTTACTAACGTTGAGATCATGGTGCCGTTTGTTCGTACACCGGGTGAAGCGAAGCAGGTTGTCGAGCTGCTATCAGAGAATGGCTTGGAGCGCGGTAAGAATGGTCTGCGCCTCATCATGATGTGTGAGATCCCATCTAACGCACTTCTAGCAGATCAGTTCCTCGAGTACTTCGATGGCTTCTCAATCGGCTCTAATGATTTGACTCAGCTAACGCTGGGTCTAGACCGTGATTCGGGTTTGATCGCACACCTATTTGATGAGCGTAACGAAGCCGTGAAACGTTTGCTTGAGATGGCTATTACAGCTTGTAAGGCGCAGGGTAAATATGTCGGCATCTGTGGCCAGGGCCCGTCAGATCACCCAGATCTTGCGCGCTGGTTGATGGAGCAGGGTATTAACTCTGTCTCTCTAAACCCAGACTCAGTGATGGATACCTGGTTCTACCTTGCTAACGACAGCAAGTAACTGAATCGATTCACACTCTGGCCGTGCTCAATTCAATTGAGTGCGGCCTTCTTTTTTGCGCAGAAAAAAATGATCGAAAGCGGTATGATTGTCTTTTGAAATTTTGGCGGAGATGCCTGTGTTTGAGTTAGGTAAGCGCAACGAGCTTAAAGTACTTCGTGAAAGTCCCTACGGTGTCTATTTAGATACCGGTGATGGTGGCGGTATTTTATTGCCTAAAGGGGAGGTACCAGAGGGTACTAAACCGGGTGATAAGCTATGTGTGTTCATCTACTTAGATACTGAAGATCAAGAGATCGCAACGCTGCGTCACCCCAAGGCAGAGCTTGGTCAGTTCGCCCGTTTAAAAGTCACCTCGGTAACTCAAGTGGGTGCCTTCCTTGATTGGGGGCTGCAGAAAGATCTGTTTCTTCCCTTTGGCGAACAGCAGAAGCCTGTGACTGAAGGGTTATGGGTTAACGTATTTATCTATATCGATAATACCGGGCGCCTGGCAGCTACCACTAAAACGGATCGTTACCTAGAGGTGGATACATCTGAGCTTGCCAAAGATATGGTAGTTGAAGTTCTGCCATGGCGTATGACTGACATAGGGATGCTCTGCATTATCAATGACCGTTTTGAGGGGCTTATCCACCGTCAGGATCTAACTCAGCATCTGAGTTTGGGTAAGCGTATTCCTGGTTATATCAAGCAGGTCCGTGACGATGGTCGTGTTGGTCTCATGCTGCAAGCGCCGGGTTACAAACGTGTAGGCTCCTTGGCGGAACAGATCGTAGCCGATCTAGAAGCACATGGTGGTGTCTGCAGCTTGGGTGATAAGAGTGATCCAGTTGCTATCAATGATCGTTTTGGATGTAGTAAGAAGGCGTTCAAAATGGCGATTGGTCAGCTCCTTAAAGAGGGTAAGTTAGCCCAGGATGATCGCGGTATTCGCCTGCTTTGAACTATCAATTAGGTTCAATTGAGAGTTAATTTTTTTCGTTTGATTCAATGCGGCTACCTCTTCAGGATAGATGCATATTTCAAACCCATTTTGATTTTTGAGATTAGAGATGATTCCACGCTTAGATAAAATCAACACCACACAACAGCTCTACCTGTCGTTTATTGAGCGACTCAAGAGAGAAGGGTTTGCCGGGGATCTCAACCCTGACTATGCAAACCGAGTGGTTTTGGCGACTGATAACTCTATCTATCAGGTGTTGCCACAAGGCGTTGTCTATCCTCGTCATGCTGATGATTTGGCCCTTATTGCACGTTTGGCTGCTGAAGCTGAGTACGCGGATCTGGTCTTAAGTGCGCGTGGCGGTGGTACTGGAACCAACGGTCAATCGCTGACTGATGGTCTTATCGTTGATATCTCCAAGCACATGAATCAAATTTTAGAGATCAATGCTGAAGAGCGTTGGGTGCGTATTCAAACTGGTGTGGTTAAAGATCAGTTGAACGCCGCTCTAAAACCTTACGGACTCTTCTTTGCGCCAGAGTTATCAACCTCCAACCGCGCCACTGTGGGCGGTATGATAAACACTGATGCCTCTGGACAGGGGTCTGTGCTCTACGGAAAAACCCGAGACCACGTGCTTGAACTGAGCTCTATCTGGTTAGGTGGTGAGCGTTGGACTTCAGGCCCTATCTCCGATGAAGAGCTTGCAGAGATATCGGCACGTGACGACCAAATCGGTGAGATACACCGAATGCTGGATGCCATAAGTCGTGACCATGCAGATGAGATTGAGCGCTGCTTCCCTAAACTGAACCGCTGTTTGACTGGTTACGATTTAGCGCACATTCGTGATGAATCGGGCCGTTTCAACCTCAACTCAATCCTCTGTGGTGCCGAGGGCTCTTTAGCCTTCATCACAGAAGCGAAATTGAACGTGCTGCCGATTCCGAAAGTGTCGGCACTAGTAAATATCAAATATGACAGTTTTGAAGCGTCAATGCGTGATGCGAATGCGCTTATGGAGTGGCAGCCCGCTTCAATCGAAACAGTCGACTCTAAGGTTCTGAACCTTGCGATGCAGGATATCACTTGGGATACGGTGGCTAACTACTTCCCAGCAAATGAAGGTGAGCCAGCTATTCAAGGTATTAACCTCGTTGAGTACGTAGGTGATGATCAGGCTGAGATCGACGCGAAGATCGAAAAGCTCTGCGCACATCTGACGGAAGTGAGTGGCCAGCCTGGCAAGAGCTTTGGTTTTACTGTTGCCAAGGGCGCAGCAGAGATCAATAAGATCTGGGGTATGCGTAAGCGTGCGGTAGGTCTGCTTGGAAATGCGCAGGGCTCTAAACGTCCTATTCCATTTGTCGAGGACACTGCAGTTCCACCTGAGAATCTTGCAGATTACATCATGGATTTCCGTGCTGCCCTTGATAAACGCGGCTTGACCTACGGTATGTTCGGACATGTTGATGCAGGTGTACTGCATGTGCGTCCTGCTATCGATATGAAAGATCCAGAGCAAGAGACCCTTATTCGTGAAGTGACCGACGAAGTGGTAGCTCTGACTCAAAAATATAAAGGGTTATTGTGGGGTGAGCATGGTAAGGGTGTTCGCTCTGAATACGCTCCAGAGTTTTTCGGCCCGCTCTACCCAGTACTACAACAGATTAAAGCGGCATTCGATCCGCGCAATCAGATGAACCCAGGCAAGATTGCAACTCCTGCAATTGAGGGTGCAGCACTGCTTAAAGTTGATGCCGTGCCTACGCGTGGCCAACAGGATCGTCAGGTGCCTGAAACTGCTCGTGAAGCCTACGATTCAGCCATGCACTGTAACGGTAATGGTGCCTGCTACAACTACGATCCCAACGATGCGATGTGTCCATCGTGGAAGGGCACACGTGAGCGAATTCACTCGCCTAAAGGGCGTGCTTCACTTGTACGTGAATGGCTGCGCCTATTGGCTGAACGCGGTGTCGATGCTGCTGGTTACGCTGAAGCGTCACGCAGAACTCCATCACTGCTTGGTTTACCGAAGCGTCTTCTAAATACTTTTAAACGCTCGCAGGGGCAGTATGACTTCTCTAACGAAGTGTACGATGCCATGTCAGGCTGTTTGGCTTGTAAGTCCTGTGTTGGCCAGTGCCCAATCAAGGTCAATGTGCCTGACTTCCGTGCGCGTTTCTTAGAGCTCTACTACACCCGATACATGCGTCCTATGAAGGATTACATGGTGGCAGGCCTTGAGTCGATGCTGCCATGGTTGGCGAAATTTCCTGCACCGTACAACTGGGCGATGAATAATCCACTACTGCAGAAACTCACCGCGCGCTTTATGGGGATGGTCGACTCCCCATCAATCTGTACCCTAACGTTGAAGAAGTTGATGGATCAGCAGGGCATTCAACTCGCTTCGGTCGAGGCGCTTGCCGCTATTCCTGCGGATCAAAAAGCGAATACGGTTGTTATCGTGCAAGATGCCTTTACCAGCTACTTTGAATCACAGCTAGTCATCGATATTGCCGAGATGATTGAGCGACTAGGCTTCAATGTATTGATCGCGCCATTTGCTGCTAATGGTAAGCCGTTGCACGTTCATGGCTTTATGAAGCGCTTTGCTAAAATTGCTAATGAAAATGTTGCGATGTTGCGTCAATTCGAAGCCCAGGGTGTCAGCTTGATTGGTGTAGAGCCATCAATGACACTGACCTATCGACAAGAGTATGCACAGGTTGTTGAGGGTGATTTACCGAAAGTGGCGCTGTTGCAGGAGTGGTTGGCATCTAATATCGAACAGTTTAACGATATTCAACTCGCCTCTGATAAAGCCTTTAAGTTGATGGCGCACTGTACTGAGAAGACCAATGCAGCACCTTCGATTGCAAACTGGAAACAGATCTACGAAGCCTTGGGACTCAAACTTCAGGTGGTTGCTACAGGCTGTTGTGGCATGGCAGGTACCTACGGCCACGAAACCGATAATCGTGATACCTCAGAGAAGATCTATGCTCAGAGCTGGCAGCCAATTGTCCAAGGTGCAGAAGATCGTGAAGAGCTACTTGCAACCGGTTACTCGTGCCGTTCACAGGTTAAGCGCTTTGATGAAGTGCATTTGCAGCATCCAGCGCAAGCAATTTTGAAACTACTGAAATAGAAACTTACCTTTTAAGAGTAAGTCGATACTGGAGACATATATGGAAGATCTACTCCCAGAACTCTGTGACCGTTATGAAGCGGATGTGCGTATCCTAGAGCCGATGTTGGGTAACTTCGGTGGTAAAGAGCGTTTCAGTGGTCGAATCGTGACGATTAAAGCCTTTGAAGATAACTCTCTAGTGCGCGAACAGGTTGCTCAGCCAGGTGAGGGACGTGTCCTAGTGGTTGACGGTGGCGGTTCAATGCGACGCGCTATGTTGGGCGACATGTTGGCAGAGAAGGCAGTTACAAACGGCTGGTCAGGCATTGTAATCTACGGCTGTATTCGTGATGTAAATGCGATCGGTGATTTAGACCTAGGGGTTCAGGCGCTAGGTTGTCACCCGCTCAAGACCGAGAAAAAAGGGATCGGTGAATTGAACGTAACAGTGCGATTTGGCGGGGTAGATTTCATCCCTGGTGAGTACCTTTACGCAGACAATAACGGGCTATTGGTAAGTGCAAAAGAGCTGAGTGTTGATTGATTTTTAATCAGCAAATAGTTAGCATCTCAGGTCTTGAAGTTACCCACTTCAAGACCAAATTTTTTCATCCCTTAAGTTGTTGTTATTTAACGATTTCTAAAATTTTTCGAAAAAATTTAAAAAATTCGGGAACTAAAAGACATCACAGAGTGTCTACATTCTCACAAGCGGGATAAATTAATTTACTTGTCCCTTTTGGTAATCACCAGCTTGAAGCCTCCAATATAAGTGGTACCTACCGCTAGCCGCAGATCGATCCTCCCCCTTTATTCGGTCTGCGGTTTTTTATTGGGTTTTGGTTGCTCCTCAACGTTTTCATCACCTCTCAATTTCCCTTCGGGCTCGTCTAAAACAACACATTGCTTTGTCAGAGAGCTTGGCAAGAGCTGGGCTATTCCCTGCGTTCTCTTTCGCGCACTGAGTTGTTTTAGACTTTGTTGAGATGCGTTGAAATCGTTTCTGAGCGCCCGGTGTGTTAAACAGTCTTGCGGAAATATTTAGAAGTGTTGGAATTCTCAGGACGAAGCTTCTGCTTATTAGCTTAAAAGTCACAGGTCGATTCAATATCAAGAACTTAATTCAAAGAGCTTTTTCGTAGCGGGATTTTAGGGTTAGGACGCGTTCGATGTAGCGTTGGGTTTCGGGGTAGGGTGGGACGCCTTTGTGGCGTTCTACGGTTGTGGGTCCGGCGTTGTAGGCGGCGAGTGCGAGGCGTTCGTTGTTATTGAAGCGGGCGAGTTGTTGAGCGAGATATTGGCTGCCACCGGCGATATTTTCTGATGTGTTATTTGGGTTGGTAACGCCAAGTTCTTGTGCAGTTGTCGGCATCAACTGCATTAGCCCTTGGGCTCCTTTGCTGGATAGTGCAGTGGCTTTGAAGTTTGACTCAGCGTGAATTACAGCACGGATAAGTGCTTCGGGAAGATTGTTCTGTTTGGCCGCCTGTTTGGTTTCAGTTCGGTACTTAACCAACTCAAGAGGTGTTGTGCTGAAATTGGTTCGATTGTTTTGTTGGCATGCGTAGCAGTCGAACTTTAAAAGTTCGTAGCGCGTTGTGCCCCTGGGTTGTCTGTCACTGAAGGATAGGACCCCGTCACTATTTCTAAACTTGAAAATTAGGTCTCCGCTCTCATTTTTGGAAGGGGTGTTATACACTGTCTCCGCAACAGCTGAGTTGCTATTAAGTATGGTTTCCAAGAGCAGCGCAAAGCTTATGAGTAGAGCGCAGTTAATTTTCAAATAGATCTCCTCCAGCAAGAGGTTCACTTGCAATACAAGCTTCTTATTTTTGATTGGGATGGCACGCTTATCGATTCTGCTGCCCGTATCGTATCCAGTTTTCAGTTGGCAGCTCAAGAGCTTGGCTACGCTAAGCCTTCCGATGATGCCGTTAGAGACATTATAGGTCTTGGTCTGCCTGAAGCGATTAAAAAGGTGATGCAAGGGATTAGCGACTCGGAGGTCGATCCATTTCGTGAAGCCTATAGTCGCCAGTTTTTAGAGTTAAATAGCACTCCTGTAAATCAGTTTGATGGTGTATCGCACGGGCTGCACAAGTTAGCTGAGCATGGCTTTCGTTTGGCAGTGGCGACCGGTAAGAGCCGTCGCGGTTTGAATAGGGCGCTAGGTGATTCAGGCTTTCAAAGCCTTTTTGAGACCACACGATGTGCGGATGAGACCCTCTCTAAGCCAGATCCGTTAATGCTCAATCAGATCCTTGAAGAGACTCAATTGAGCGTTGAGGAGGCGGTAATGATTGGGGATACCGTCTATGATTTAGAGATGGCACAAAACATTGGGATGGATCGTATAGCGGTGAGTTATGGTGTCCATTCAAAAGAGCGGTTAGATAACCATAAACCTGTTTTAATGGCCGACACATTTAACGAAGTAGTCTCTTGGCTAACGGAGAAGAGGTAGATGAGCGAAAACGATCCATGGGGAACTTCGGGTTCTGATACTAAACAAGAGCAGTTACAAGTAAACACCTCCGCTGTTACCCAGCCCGCTAAAGAAACGGGTGAGAATAGGGTAGATATTGATAGTAAAAGTTGGAGACTTCTTGAGCGTCTTATCGATAACGTTAATCGTGAGCAGAAGCTAACTCGTCGTTGGGGGATTCTTTTCAAATCGCTCACGCTAATTTACCTATTTGCACTGCTCGGTACTCTGCTTTGGGAGAGTGGTGTCGATGCGATGGATGTGCAAAGCGAGCCGCATGTTGCCCTAGTTGAGGTTAAAGGGGTCATTGCAGATGACGCTGAGGCGAGTGCCGATACTATTGTTGGCGCTCTGCGAGATGCTTTTAAGTCGGATGCATCCATTGGGGTTGTGCTTCGAATCAATAGCCCTGGCGGAAGCCCTGTTCAGGCTGGATATGTCTATGATGAGATTCGTCGTCTAAGGGCAATCTACCCAGAAAAACAGATTGTTGCGGTTATAAGTGACATAGGTGCCAGTGGCGGTTACTACATCGCTAGTGCGGCCGATTCTATCGTTGCTGATAAAGCCAGCTTAGTGGGATCGATTGGTGTCATCTCATCAGGGTTTGGATTTGTAGATCTGATGGAGAAGCTTGGGGTGGAGCGTCGGGCATTGACGGCTGGCGAGAGCAAAGCGCTACTTGATCCATTTCAGCCTTTAGGCCAAGAGCAGAAGAAGTTCTGGCAATCTATTCTGGATACAACCCACAAACAGTTTATCGACGCTGTCAAAGTCGGTAGGGGTGATAGACTGTCAGATGACCCTAAATTGTTCAGTGGTCTAATTTGGACAGGTGAACAGGCTCTGCAATTGGGTCTGATAGATTCACTCGGTAGCGCAAGTTCGGTCGCGAGAGAATCGTTCGCAACCGAGCGCCTAGTCGACTACACCTACCGTCCAAATGCTATTGAGCGTCTGGCAGAACGTTTAGGTGTTGGTGTAGCTGCAGAGTTTTTACAGACTCTGGGTGTTAGTAGCTCACCAAGACTTCACTGATCTCTATCAGAATAGCCGAATTATAGAAGCAGGGGGTTAACCCCTGCTTTTATCAGGATTCGGTTTAACTCGATCAGAGGTAAACCGACGAGGCTGTTAGGGTCATTCGAATGTATCTTCTCAAACAGCGTGATGCCTAAACCCTCACACTTAAAACTACCTGCGCAGTCGAGTGGTGATTCTCGTTCGATATAGTTGGATATCTCGGTTTCAGAGAGTTCTCGGAATTTCACTTCAACACAATCTAGAAAAGACTCAGTCACGCCTAGTGCACTGTTATGCAGAGCAAGGCCTGTGTAGAAGTAGACAGTCTGTCCGCTGCAGAGTCGAAGTTGTTCTATTGCTCGCTCGTGGGTGCCTGGTTTGCCTAGGGCTTGGTTACCAAGTTGTGCAACCTGGTCTGAGCCAATAATCAAAGCGTTTGGAAACTCATTAGCTAGGGCTTCAGCTTTTTCAATAGCGAGCCTAAGTGCTAGCTCTGAGGGTTTTTCTAAATCTTTAGCCGATTCGTCAATATTTGGATTTGAAGTCGCAAAGTTGCTCAGGATTTTTGCCAGCAACTCCCTGCGATAGCGGGAACTAGAGGCTAAAACGATAGTCTGCTGTTCATTTTTCATGATCAATCAAAATCTAAAATTGAAGATGTTTATCAGTAATCGCTAAATAATAGCCTATTGCTTCAGCAAAACCCTCTAAAAAAGGGTAAAATATCGCAGTTATTTCTTTACAGTTGGACGCTAGATCCCTAGAATTGCGCGCTTATGTCGTACGGCCCTCTTCCGAAAAAAGTCGACCCCCGGAAATTAGCCGAGCGGGAAGTGACACTCGAAGGCTCTATTTCCCTAGGAAATATGCCCGAGCTAGCCTCTTTGCTGGTCGATGCCAACGGAGAAGTCAGTGTCGAGCTGCAGTTTGCTGTAGATGAGCAGAAGCTCAGAACAGTAAGTGGTCAGGCGCACGCTGAAGTAAAACAGCTTTGTCAGCGTTGCTTGGAGCCAGTGACATTGAACTTGGACGCGGAATTTAATTTAGCAGTAGTGCTAAACGAAGAGCAGGCCAAGAATTTACCGCGCTACTACGACCCTCTTCTTTTGGATGAGGAAGTAGAGCTCTCAACCCTCGTTGAAGAGGAGTTGATACTGAGTCTTCCAGTGGTTTGTTACCACGACGATTGTTCAGTTCAGACTTCTTTCGGTGAAGATGAGATGCCAGTAGTAGAGCAGGAAAAACCGAACCCATTTAGTGTGCTAGCGGCGCTTAAAAAGTAATCGCTAGCAAAGATTAGATCCAGGAGTAAAAACCATGGCAGTTCAGCAGAACAAAAAGTCACGTTCACGTCGCGATATGCGTCGTTCACACGATGCACTTGGTAACCCAACTCTTTCAGTGGACCAGACTACAGGTGAAACTCACCGTCGTCACCACGTGAGTGCAGATGGCTTCTACCGCGGTCGTCAGGTAGTAGCAAAAGGCGACGAGTAAGATCTAGCCGTGCAACAAACATATTGCATCGCCATCGATGCAATGGGCGGGGACTTCGGTCCCCGCACTACTATTCAGGCTTCACTCGAAGCTTTAGATCGCCATCCCAACCTTGAGTTGGTTCTTGTAGGTGATCTGCAAACTCTCACTGAGATTCTCTCAGGTCGCACTCATTCAAGACTTTCACTCAAACACGCTTCATCCGTTATTGCGTCTGATTCTCGGGTTAAATCTGCCCTGCGAGATGGTGCTGATAGCTCAATGCAAATTGCCCTTAATCTCGTTTCTGAGGGCGAATGTGGTGCTGCATTGAGCGCAGGTAACACTGGTGCTTTAATGGCTTTATCACGACGCACTCTAGGTATGATTGAAGGTATCGAGCGTCCTGCAATAACAGCTGCCGTGCCAACTCATAATGGCCAATGCCAGGTGTTAGATCTTGGTGCGAATATCGATTCCACTTCAGAGATGCTTGTACAGTATGCGGTGCTAGGTCGTGCATTGGTGCGTGTAGAGCAGGGTGTTGAGCCTAGAGTAGGTCTATTGAATGTAGGCTCTGAAGAGAGCAAAGGCAATGAGACGCTGCGCGATGCTTCTGCTGCTATTGCCGAGCTTTCTGATGTTAAATACGTAGGTTTTGTAGAGGGTTCAGATCTCTACTCAGGTGAAGCTGATCTCATCGTTTGTGATGGTATGGCGGGTAATGTCGCTCTAAAAAGCAGTGAAGGTGTAGCTAGATTGATACGCCAACGTATACATCAAGGTTTTAGCTCTTCGCTTTACCGTCGAGTCATCGCCTGGCTGGCTAAGCCAGTCTTGAAAGAGTTGTCTGGTCAGCTCAGCGTAGGTTCTCGAAATGGCGCGCTATTCTTAGGTTTAAACGGATTAGTTGTTAAGAGTCATGGCGGGGTGCATTCGAAACAGTTTGGTGCTGCGATTGACCGAACCCTTGATGCCCTCCAGAAAGATCTAATCTCCCAAATTAAAAATGATGTTAGCCAATATCTCGCTTCACGTTCGTGAGGGTGTCGATTCAGGCTGGATCATGTAAACTGCTTCGAATGTTTTAATAAACCCTTAGGGGTGTCTTGTCATAGAGGACGGTATGTCTCAAACACTTGCTCTTGTATTCCCAGGTCAGGGATCTCAAACACTTGGTATGTTGGCTGATTTAGCGGCTGATTACCCAATCATCCAAGAGACTTTTGCTGAAGCGTCTGATGCGCTTGGTTATGATCTTTGGAAGCTTGTTCAAGAGGGTCCTGAAGCGGATCTAAATAGCACTGAAAATACTCAACCTGCACTGCTTACCTCAAGCGTTGCGCTTTGGCGCCTCTGGCTACAGCAGGGCGGTGCTACTCCATCGGTTATCGCTGGTCACAGTTTGGGTGAATATTCAGCGCTAGTATGTGCCGGTTCTATCTCCTTGGCTGATGGTGTTCGCCTGGTTAGATTGCGTGGACAGTTGATGCAGCAGGCTGTACCAGCAGGTACTGGTGCAATGGCTGCAATCCTTGGTCTTGAAGATGCAGATGTAGTGGCGGCTTGTGAAAAAGCAGCTGCCGGTGAAGTGGTTTCTGCGGTTAACTTCAACTGCCCAGGTCAGGTTGTAATTGCAGGTGAAAAAGCGGCTGTTGCTCGCGGTATTGAAGCCTGTAAAGAGGCGGGTGCTAAACGCGCTGTTGAGCTGCCAGTTTCGGTCCCTTCTCACTGTTCATTAATGAAGCCTGCAGCAGAGCAGCTTGCCGTAGCGCTTTCAGAGATTGAAGTGACACTTCCATCAATCAAACTTATTCATAATGTAAACGCAGGCACCTCATCTGATGTGGCTGAACTACGTGACCTACTTGTGAAGCAACTATATAGCCCAGTGCGTTGGACTGAGAGTGTCCAGGCGATGCTTGCGCTAGGTGTTGTTACAACTGTTGAGTGTGGTCCTGGTAAAGTGCTTTCTGGTTTGAACAAGAAAGTTGACCGTGCATTAACTGTTTTAAATATTGGCGATTTGGCTGGGTTGCAAAAATCGCTTGAGCAGCCTGAAGCCTAAGGAGTTCAAATGAGTATTGAAAATAAAGTCGCGCTGGTAACTGGTGCAACACGTGGTATCGGTAAAGCGATCGCTGAAAACCTCTCTGGTCAGGGTGTGACTGTTATTGGTACAGCTACAAGTGAAGGTGGCGCTAAAGCGATCTCTGACTACCTGTCAGCTTTAGGTAATGCCGGTAAAGGCGTAGTGTTAAACGTTGCTGATCCTGAATCAGTTGATGCAGTTATTGCTCAAATCCAAGCAGAGTTTGGTGCTGTCACTATCCTTGTTAACAATGCGGGTATTACCAAAGACAACCTGATGATGCGCATGAAAGATGATGAGTGGGACTCAGTGATTAACACTAACCTCACCTCTGTTTACCGCATGGTTAAAGGTGTTCTGCGTGGCATGACTAAAGCACGCTGGGGTCGTATCGTAAGCGTGAGCTCGGTAGTTGGTTCTATGGGTAACGCAGGTCAAGCTAACTATGCTGCAGCAAAAGCGGGTATGGAAGGTTTTTCTCGTGCCCTTGCGCGTGAGCTAGGTAGCCGTAATGTAACCGTAAACTGTGTTGCTCCAGGCTTTATCGATACAGATATGACAGCGGATCTGCCTGAAGCTCATAAAGAGATGTTGCAGTCTCAGATCTCATTGTCACGTCTAGGTCAGCCTGAAGAGATCGCTGCCGTTGTCGGATTCCTATGTGGTGAATCTGGTGGATATGTGACAGGTGAAACTATTCACGTAAATGGTGGCATGTATATGGGCTAAAAAGCCCTATAAAACTTGTAATTTGTCCGTATTTCCGGATAATTGCTGGCAGATTAACTTATCGCTATTTGAGCTTGTATCTTGGGTAGTGAATTATATAGAATCTCTTGATGTACCGACTCCTTCGGTACAAAGGGATGTAGAACATAATAGGAATCGATATGAGCAATATTGAAGATCGCGTTAAGAAAATTATCGCTGAACAGCTTGGTGTAAAAGAAGAAGAAGTAACTAACGAAGCTTCATTCGTAGAAGATCTAGGCGCTGATTCACTTGACACAGTTGAACTTGTGATGGCTCTAGAAGAGGAATTCGAAACTGAAATTCCTGACGAAGAAGCTGAAAAGATCACTACCGTTCAGCTAGCAATCGATTACGTGAACGCTCACCAGTAATCGGAACTGCCTTCGGTAGAAAAGCCGCACCTGCGTAATAGTAGTTGCGGCTTTTCTTTTATTAGTCTTCTGGAGAGATATTGATGTCCCGTAAAAGAGTCGTGGTGACTGGCCTAGGTTTGTTAACTCCTGTAGGTAACACAGTAGAGTCAACTTGGCAGAGCATTCTTGCAGGCAAGAGTGGTGCAGCCCCCATCGAACATTTCGATGCATCTAACTTTACGACGCGTTTTTCATCGTCGGTTAAAAACTTCGAGTTAGAGCCCTACTTGAATGCTAAAGAGGGTCGTAAGATGGATCTATTCATCCAATACGGCATGGTTGCAGCGATTCAAGCTGTCGAAGACTCTGGCCTTGAAGTGACTGAAGAGAACGCAACGCGCATTGGTTGTGCAATTGGCTCGGGTATTGGCGGTCTTCCAATGATCGAAAATACTCACGATGTATTAAATGCATCGGGACCACGTCGAATCTCTCCCTTCTTTGTTCCTGGCAGTATCATCAATATGATCGCGGGTAACCTTGCGATTAAGTACGGCTTTCGTGGACCAAATATCGCTATCACCACTGCCTGTACGACAGGTACCCATAACATCGGCCATGCAATGCGTATGATTCAATACGGCGACGCAGATGTAATGGTTGCGGGTGGTGCTGAGATGGCAACAACTCCACTAGGTCTTGGTGGTTTTGCCGCTGCACGTGCTCTATCAACTCGCAATGATGATCCAAAGGCGGCAAGCCGTCCTTGGGATCGTGATCGTGACGGTTTCGTTTTGGGTGATGGCGCTGGCATGCTAGTGCTTGAATCTTACGAGCACGCTAAAGCGCGTGGTGCCAAAATCTACTGTGAAATCAGTGGCTTTGGTATGAGTGATGATGCGTACCACATGACCTCACCACCAGAAGATGGTGCAGGTGCTGCGCTAGCGATGAGCAATGCAGTTAAAGACTCTGGTCTAAACCAGGATCAAATCAACTACATTAACGCTCACGGCACATCGACACCGGCAGGAGATATCGCTGAGTCAAATGCCGCTAAGAAAGTGCTGGGCTCCGCTGCAGCTAATGTCCGTATGAGCTCAACTAAGTCGATGATCGGTCACCTTCTAGGGGCTGCAGGTGCAGTTGAAGCTGCATTCTGTGTGTTGGCTTTGCGTGACCAAGTAGCGCCGCCTACGATCAACCTTGATAACCCATCAGAGGGTTGTGATCTTAACTACGTTGCTCATAACGCTCAGGAAGCGGAGATCTTTGCAGCAATTTCAAACTCATTTGGGTTTGGTGGTACCAACGGTTCGTTGGTTTTCAACAAGATCTAACCCCATTATGAGGTGGCTAAGACTTCCTTAGCTACCTCATAAACGCTCAAAAAGTTGGCCTATGCACTCTTGCGAGACCCGATTAACTAGTCTTTCTCTAATGTTGGATTCATCACAATGAAACTAACATCTCGTCTCGCGCTAACTCTATTAACTCTTTTTGTACTTCTTCTAGGTACCGCAGCATACCTCTATGACAGAGTAGTCTCTTTACCTGAGCAGACCCTCTCTTTAACTGAGCCCACCCTAATAACAGTTCCTAAAGGTTTTAACGGCGCAAAGTTGAATCAGTTCCTTCAAGAACGTGCTTGGCTAAATCAGCCAACACTTCTCAAACTGCTGTTTAAGCTTCAACCTGAACTTGCGGAGATTCGTGCTGGTGAATATCGAATTGAACCAGGCGAAACCCTTGGTGAGCTGTTATCACAGCTGAGGGAGGGACGATCTGTTCTCTATCCTCTTACACTAATCGAGGGTTCTACCGTTAAGGAGCTACTCAAATCACTGGCTGCGAATGATCTAATTGAACATACCCTGAGTGCCACTAGTCCGGAATCACTAGCAGAAGAGTTAGATCTCGATTTTGAGTCTGCCGAAGGCCTCTTCTTAGCTGAGACCTACCACTTTATGCGTGGCGAAAGTGACAGAACACTTCTGTTGCGTGCTCATGAAGCGCTCAAGCAAAGCCTTAACGAACAGTGGCAGCAGCGTGATACTCAGTTGCCGTTAGAGAATCCCTACCAGGCGTTGATTCTGGCCTCTATCGTAGAGAAAGAGACAGGTCTAGTGGCTGAGCGAGCAAAGATTGCTGGGGTGTTTATGCGCAGGCTTGATCGCAATATGCGCCTGCAGACAGACCCTGCGGTGATTTACGGTTTGGGTGATCAGTATGCGGGTAACCTAACTCGTAAGCACCTAAAGCAGCCCACCCCATACAACACTTATGTCATCAAAGGCTTGCCGCCTACACCTATTTCGTTGGTCGGCACGGATGCTATTCGCGCGGTGATGCATCCAGAGCAGGGAAGTGAACTCTATTTTGTTGC
This sequence comes from Marinobacterium sp. LSUCC0821, assembly GCF_012848475.1. Taxonomy (NCBI): domain Bacteria; kingdom Pseudomonadati; phylum Pseudomonadota; class Gammaproteobacteria; order Oceanospirillales; family Oceanospirillaceae; genus Marinobacterium; species Marinobacterium sp. LSUCC0821. The sequence goes on along the minus strand of NZ_CP051666.1, from coordinate 1,145,343 downwards.
AAAAGGTGATGGTTCCCACCAGTTTTCCGATACACTACAACAACATAACAAAGCAGTGCGGCAGTATCAGTTAAAGCGCCGCAGCGATTATCGTTCATCACCAGAGGCAAATTAATGGTAGGTAAGTTCATCACACTAGAGGGCGGAGAAGGGGTTGGTAAAACCACCAATCTTCGCTATATCCAAGAGTGCATTGAAGCCGCTGGGATAGAGCTAGTTGTGACCCGAGAGCCTGGCGGTACAGAGTTCGCCGAAAAAATACGTGAACTGCTTTTGACACCTTCCGATGAGACGGTGTGTGAAATGAGTGAGCTGCTTTTAGTTTTTGCAGCCCGTGCACAACATTTAGAACAACTTATTAAACCAGCATTAGCTGCTGGCAAATGGGTACTCTGCGATCGTTTCATTGATGCGACCCATGCTTATCAGGGCGGCGGTCGTCAGATGAATCAACAGATCATTAATACCCTTGAGTCGATGGTGCTTGGCTCACTGCAAAGCGACCTAACACTACTGTTAGATCTTCCAGTGGAAGTGGGCATGGCGCGTGCCCGTGCGCGAGCCGCGCTTGACCGTTTTGAGCAGGAGAAGGTTGAGTTCTTCGAGCGTGTACGTGCCCGTTATCTGGAGCGCGCAGCAGCTTCACAAGGACGAATTCAGGTTATTGATGCAGCACCAGCACTGCCTGAAGTTCAGGCTCAAATAGCTGCAGCACTTGCGCAAATGGGTGTTGGGGCATGAACCTACTTCCCTGGCATGCAGAGCGCTGGAGTCAGATATCCTCACTGATTGATCGTGAGCGTCTTCCTCATGCGCTGCTGCTAACTGGACCTAGAGGGGTCGGTAAACGTGAATTTGCAGAGTATCTGGCGAACCGCCTGCTCTGTAATCAGCCGTTAGGTGACCAGCCCTGTGGCAGCTGTAAAACCTGTGAGCTGCTTAAATATGGCACTCACCCGGACCTAATCCATCTTCAGCCTGAAGAGGCGGGTAAGGTGATTAAGGTTGATCAGGTTCGCGAGACCATAGACAAGCTACACAGTACCGCTCAACAGGGTGGTTACCGAGTATTAATCGTATCTCCAGCGGAGGAGATGAATATCTCGGCTGCCAACGCACTCCTTAAAACGCTGGAAGAGCCAGGTAAGAATACCTTGATTCTGTTGGTGGTCGATCAGCTCGGTAAGATCATGCCGACCATTCGCAGTCGCTGTCAGCGTATCGAGTTTTCGCTACCTCCTCATGACAGTGCCATTCCTTGGTTAACACGTGAAGCCGAGTTAACCCCTCAAGAGGCGGAAGGACTGCTTTCCCTCGCGCAGGGCGCACCCATGACAGCACTGACATGGCAGAAAGAGGGTATGCGCGATAAGCGTGCGAGTTTTATGTCAGGCCTTGCGGATGTTCTACGTGGCCGAACATCTGCGATTAGCTTTGCCGAATCGATGCAAAAGGAAGATTTGCGTCTACCCTTAATCTGGTGGCTATCACTGATCGGTGATATCGTCAGAATACAGCTTGCTCAGGATGAGGCTCCAAGGGTTAATCGTGACATGGCTAAGATGGTTAGCGCACTTGCGCAACAAGCGACACCAGCACGTGTTATGGCTCTCTATGAATCAGTTCAGAAAGAGCTATCAATGATTGAGCGCCACCTGAACCCAAATAAACAGCTGCTGTTAGAGCGTCTGCTGTTTGACTGGAAAGAGCTAAGAGCTAAGAGCTAAAAGCTAGGATCGAAGAGTAAAGAGGCGAGTAAGTAGATGAGTGACTCAGCGACTGAAAATCATGGTGTTCTTGGTTTGGTTATCCATACCAAGGAGGATCTCTATCGCTCCTACATGCCTTTCATTGCGCAGGGCGGTCTCTTCGTCCCAACTGCAGATCACTATGAGTTGGGTGAGGAGGTCTTTCTCGTACTCTCACTCATGGGTGAGCCTGATAAAATTCCAGTGACTGGCAAGGTGGTTTGGATAACACCTGCCGGTGCACAGGGTGGTAAGGTGACTGGTATTGGCGTTCAGTTAGCGGCTGATGAGACTGAGCTACTAAAGAAAATTGAGACCTATCTTGCCGGCTCTCAAGAGTCAGGGCGTCGCACCTATACTCTCTAATATCTACTCAAATACACACCTACATTCAATTTGGTTTTAACATGTTTATCGATTCACACTGCCATCTCGATCGTCTAGATCTCTCTAAACATAACAATTCGTTAAGTGAACTGCTTGATGATGCGCGTGCTAGAGGAGTATCGAAAATGCTCTGTGTGGGTATCGATATGAACCTCTATCCCAATATGCTCAATGCGATCGAGGGGCAAAAAGATGTATACGCTTCGGTCGGTATTCACCCCTGTCATGTGGTGGAGAGTCCTTGGAACGAGCAGCAGATGCGTGCAGCCGTGGCTGAGAACAGTCGTGTTGTTGCACTTGGTGAGACTGGAATGGATCTCTACTACACTGCTGACACGCAAGAGATTCAAGAGCAGAGTTTTGCGAATCATTTGAAGCTGGGGTCAGAGTTGGATCTACCGGTGATCATCCATACGCGTGATGCGCGTGAAGAGACGCTAAAAGTGATGGCGGACCATGCTGATCCAAAAACAGCGGGTGTCATGCACTGTTTTACAGAGACGCTTGAGATGGCTCAGCGCTCGATTGAGATGGGTTTTATGATCTCATTCTCAGGCATTATCACCTTCAAAAATGCAGCTGATCTTCGTGAAGTGGTGAAAGCGGTTCCATTGGATATGTTTCTGATAGAGACCGATTCCCCATACCTGGCTCCTATCCCATACCGCGGTAAGCCAAACCAGCCAGGCCATGTAGCTGAGGTTGCTAAGTGTATTGCTGAACTGCGTGGAATCTCATTAGAGGAGGTTGCAGAGCGATCTGCAGATAACTTCCATCGTCTATTCAAGCGCGCTGTGTAGGAGGCTACTCGAAGAGGCGCCGACCGCTTTTACAAACAGTTATCAGGCTTTTACAAACAGTTATCAGGCTTTGGTAAACCAGCAATCAACGCAATCCGCTTCACCGGACTGCCTTGGCCAGGAAAAAGCTGCATAAGGTAGATGCTCTTACCCTTGTCAGCTCCTAGAGTCTGGCCGACATACTTCACAAAAGGGCGCATTGCAGGGGAAAGATCAAACTGATGGTAGAAGTCTCGCATCGCCTTCACCAGCTCCCAGTGCGCATCACTCATTTCGATATCGACTGTCTGAGCGAAGGCTAGGGCTAGCTCTTCACTCCAGTCAGATAGATTCTCAAGATAGCCCTCCTCATCAAGAGGAACAGTTGCTAGCAAAGTATCGGTACCACTCATCAGAACCAACTGATTGAACGTTTGTAGTTAGCGGTTAAATTGACAAACTCATTGTCATCCACAACATTGCCAAGGGTATTTGAAACACCGCGAGCTTCAAGATCCGCCTTGAGTAGACTTACTGAACAGGGAATCGAATCTAACGCCTCAGCGACACCTTTAGTTGCCCAGTAGACTCCATCTTCAATCAGCAAAAGGTGGTCATTTTCATTAAGTGTCATTAGGCACTTGCTGAAAAGATCAGCACTTCCAGGGCCTTTGCTCAAAATGTGTAGTGTTTCGTTAGACATTAAAAATGTGATCCTGAGCGTTAAAAAGCGTAGTTATCTCGCCGTTTGAGAGGGGGGTCACGTTAATGGCTAAATCGTCTGCTGCGAGGCCTCGAGCTTTGAGTGACTCAGAACATACATAGAGTGCTTCAACATCATAAAGAGGCAGCGCCTGTTGCATTGCGCCAAGGTTCTTCTGCTCAATTGCTTGCGGGTTCTGGTTGGCTATTAACTGGTATACACCGTCACCCATAAAAAGCATTGCAACCTGTTGGTCAAAGAGCGCTGTGGCAAGTGCTAAGTCAGTCGCCTCTTTTGCTCTACTTGAACCATAAGGTGCGGATTGAGTGATGATAAGAAACTGTTTCATCGCTTAATGTCCAAAGCTAACAACGCGATCAGACTCGACACTAGCGGCAACAAGCTGCCCTAAACCAGAAAGGTCAAAGCCATTGGCCAGGTTCTCACCAGCCTTTCCATAACGACGACTTTCGGTCTCATTGATAAGTCCGCGACGAACCCCAGCAGCGATGCACACAACAGCATCTAAGGTGTTCTCAGCAATAAACTCTTGCCAAGCATCAGCCAGGTTGAGCTCATCTTGAGGCGCTACAGAATGCGATGTTGCGTTATGAACACCTGCGCCGTAGAAGAAGATTCGCTCAATTGAGTGGCCAGCAGCCAGCAATGCATGCGCGAATCTCAAAGCAGTATGACTACCTTGGTGATCGATCGGCGCGGCATGAATGACGAGGGTGTATTTCATAAGCAGGATAGTATCAATTAATTACTAATTGAGACATAGAACAGCAAACAAAACGGGGTCAAAAAGCCGGGGTCAGAGTCATCTATAGAAACAAAACGGGGTCAGAGTCATCCATAGATGACTCTGACCCCCGATGTTCAAGAGCATCTCGATGTAGGAGGGATCAGCCCAAAGGGATGACCCCGAACCTAAAAAGTTTTAGCCCTTAGCAGCCAAAAGTTTCTCAAGCTTAACCTGATCAACTGCGAAGTTACGGATGCCTTCTGCAAGTTTCTCGGTCGCCATCGCATCTTCATTCATCGCCCAGCGGAAATCAGATTCAGAAGGTGCAGATTTTGCATCTGAACTTGAAGCCGAAGCGGCAACCAGGCGCTGCTCAATAGGTGCAGTAGAAGCTGCTAACTCTTCAAGTAGGCTTGGGCCAATGGTTAGACGATCACAGCCTGCAAGCGAGATGATCTCACCAGTGTTTCGGAAGCTGGCGCCCATAACAACGGTGTTGTAACCATTCGCTTTGTAGTAGTTGTAGATACGTGTCACAGACTGCACACCAGGGTCGTTCTCGCCGGCATAGTCTGCTTCTGGATTCTGTTTCTTAAACCAGTCGAGAATACGACCTACAAACGGTGAAATCAGGAAAGCGCCCGCATCAGCACAAGCCTGTGCCTGTGCAAAGCCAAACAGAAGTGTCAGGTTACAACGGATACCGTTCTTCTCTAGCTCACGTGCCGCTTGGATACCTTCCCAAGTCGATGCGATCTTAATTAGTACGCGATCTTTAGAGATACCCTGTGCTTCGTAAAGGTCGATCAAACGGTAGGCTTTTTTCAGTGTTGCCTGAGTGTCGAAAGAGAAGCGAGCATCCACCTCGGTAGAGATGTAGCCCGGTACGATCTTGGTAATCTCACTGCCAATTAAAACCGCTAGGTAGTCAGTCATATTGGCTAGAATCTCTGCATCACTGCCGCCCTGTGCAGTTGCCCATGCGCGTGACTGCTCAAGAAGCTGTGCGTACTTAGGATCTTGGCCCGCTTTTAAAAGCAGAGAAGGGTTAGTGGTTGCGTCCTGAGGAGCGAATTGACGAATAGCATCGATGTCACCTGTATCGGCAACAACAGTCGTCATCTTTTTAAGTTGTTCTAGCTGATTCATCTCTATCATCCTTGCTACTGATCAGATCAGATTAAATTTAATCGGTTACAAATTTTAGTGCTTCGCGGAAGGTCTCAACACCTGCTTCGCGTTTGTGGCCGTTCTCACTTAGATAGCGACGGAACTGTTTGCCGCCGCGCTCGCCATGGAATAGCCCAAGAAGATGTTTAACAACACCGTATAACGAACCACCTTTAGCCATGGTCTGTTCAATGTATGGTATGAAGCGCTCCGCTACCTCAAGCCTTGCAATCGGTGTGCCAGTTTCACCAAATAGACGCGAATCGACTTGGCTTAAAAGTGGGTAGGGGTTCTGGTAGGCCTCACGCCCAATCATCACACCATCGACATGCTGAAGGTGCTCATCACACTCATCCAACGTTTTTATGCCGCCGTTAATCACTATCTCAAGTTCAGGAAAGCGCTGTTTGATCTTATAGACATAGTCATAAATGAGCGGCGGAACTTCGCGGTTCTGCTTAGGGCTTAAACCATCGAGAATCGCTTTACGAGCATGGATAGTAAAGCTAGTGATGCCACTTTCAGCAACGGTCTCAACAAACTGCTCTAGCAACTCATAACTATCCAGATCATCAATGCCAAGTCGATGCTTAACAGTGACAGGAATGGACACCGCCGCCTGCATCTCCCCTAAACACTCTTTAACAAGGTTGGGGTGCGCCATCAGACAGGCGCCAATCATATTGTTCTGAACGCGATCCGAAGGGCAACCCACATTGAGGTTGACCTCATCGTAGCCCCACTCTTCGGCAAACTTAGCGCACTTAGCTAGATCGGCTGGACTGCTGCCTCCAAGCTGCAGGGCGATAGGGTGCTCTTCTGTGTTGTAATCAAGCCAACGTGCAGGGTCGTTATGAATCAAAGCACCAGTCGTCACCATCTCAGTATAGAGAAGCGTGTGCTGTGACATCAATCGATGGAAAAAGCGACAATCACGCGTCGTCCAATCCATCATTGGCGCTACTGAAAATTTTCTGGAGAAGCTGTTTTTACTCATCAATATCGTATGCAGGGGTCATAGTAGTCTATATAGACTACTATGACCCCGTTGTTTAATTATGATAAATCGCCAAAGCGTTCTGATATAGCTGCAAGCGTTGGCAAATCACCACCATTACGCTCACAGGTCACAGCTGCTGCATGAGCTGCAAACTTGATAAGTTTTGCCGCATCTAGGTTATTCAAATTTGAAACACCGCCTTGCTGGAAAATCTCGTGGATGAGGCCCGCTTGGAAGGTATCGCCTGCACCGACAGTATCCATCACCTTAATCTTTGGAGCTGCGGTATGGAAGTACTCGCCATTGGCACCGAATGCATGCGCACCTTCACCCCCTTGGGTAACAAATACCCAACGAGGACCTAGTGCCAAACAAGTTCTAGCGTAATCTTCGATTGAACTGCCTGGAGATAGGAACTCGATATCTTCATCAGACATCTTCATTACGTGCGCGATTTTGCCTAGGCGATCAACCTTTGCCTGCCACACTGATGGGTCTGGCTGGATGCTTGGTCGCACGTTTGGATCATATGCAATTAACGCACCGGCACTGCGTGCTTCACCTGCAAACCACTCTAGTGTGCTAGCGCCTGGTTCAACCACTGTGCTGTAGGAACCGAGTGAGACTGCTTTGAAAAGTGATGGGTCAGGACACTGCTCTTTGCAGAGTGATACATCCGCACAACCGTCAATGTAAAAAGAGTAGGCTGGGTGGCCGTTCTCATTTAGAGCTATCATCGCCAGCGACGTGTTTAGGTTGCTGCTTGCAAGGAATTTCGTCTCTACGCCATTTGCATCTAGGTGGTTAGCAAGTTTCTGGCCCAAAGGGTCGTTCGAGTTTGCTGTTAGGTAGCCAGTTGGATTTCCCATGCGGGCAAGGCCTATGGCTACGTTTAGTGGTGAGCCCCCAACGGTAGCGTTTAGCGTGATCTGACCAGTTGAGGCAGAATCACCTGGAAAAACATCGTATAGAGCATCGCCACAGCAAAGAAACATGAAAACTCCTTAAGAAATCGTTGCTTAGGGCCTATAATGAGACCCGACTTTAGTTGAAGGAATTTTACCCCGATGGAATGGTTACTTGATAGTGCAAATACAAAAGATTGGAAGAGAGTATCGACCACAGGTCTATTCTCGGCAGTGACAACAAATCCGTTGTTGATCCAGCGTGCCGGTCTTAAATGCTCTATTGATACCTACAAATCCTTGCATGATCAGGCGATGGATTTAGGGTTTGATCATCTGCAACTGCAGGTATTTGGCGATGATTGGCAGGGTATGGCTGAGCAGATTCTTTCAATTAGTGATAACACCATCGTTAAGATTCCGGCCAATGAGAAGGGCTTCTCTCTAGCATCCCAATTAAGTGTCCCTTCACGTACCACGATCACTGGGGTCTACTCAGTTCACTTAGGTGCTGCGGCCGAGCGTTTGGGTGCTGCGTATGCGGCTCCTTACTATGCTCGGTTGGCGGAATCTGACAGAGATGTTGAAGCTATTTTTGCAGGCTTAAGAACGGCTTGTCAGAACACCAAAGTACTTGTTGCAAGCCTTCGCTCTATTGAGCAATTTGAACATTTGGTCGGTCTTGGTCATCGCTGCTTTACCATACCAGGTGCTCTTCTAGATGATCTGATGAGTGATCAAATGACTGAAGCTGCGATTGCTCAGTTTGAAGAGGCCGCAAAAGGCTAATCATTTCTTGACAGTGATACGTCCTTGAATGCTGTAACCCAATCCGTGCTCGGATTTAATTTGCAACATATCGCGGTCAATGCTGTTGTCTTTCAGTTTCTTACGCAGTCGGCTTATGAGAACCTCTACTGCTGATTTAGGGGGTAGTTCACCATCTGAATCAGCTAATAGCTCGAGTAGCTCATAAGTTTCGACGAGTTTGGGTTTCCTAAGAGTCATTAGTCTTAAGATTGCACTCTCTTTTCTGTTGAGTGCTACATGTGCACCGCCCTCAAGAATCAACTCGTTATCTTCTGTGATTTGAATATTTTTGAAATTTTCGGTGATGCTTTTATTCGAGAAAATACCCCGTAAAGCAGCTTCCAAAGCCACAGGTTGAAAGGGTTTAGGAAGATAGATCATTGCGCCTTTGTTATAACCATCCACTTGGCTCTCAACAGAATCGTCAATACTCATCATAATGATGGCTACTTCAGGAGAGTTTGCATGGTAACGCAATGCAATTTCAGGTCCCCACTCTCCCGGAAGCTGTCTATCTAAAATCAAAACATCCGGCGAAATCGCACTACAGACCTGATCAAGCTCTTCGGAACAGGTTGTTAGGATTACGTTATATCCAAGATCGCTAAGAAAATTGTTTAGCGTAGGTCCTAAAAAAGCATCATCTTCACAAATGACGATATTACGTTTATGCAAGATTATGACTCCTTGGATTTATTGGAAAACGTGAGTGAAATACGAAATTTTTTTCCTGTTAGTTTCGGTTCGATCTGTATGTTATTTCGCTCACATAGCTCTTTGACAATCCACAATCCTAACCCTGTCCCGCGTGATCTTTTTGCATCGGGCGATCGCCAATATTTTTCAAATATCTGATCCAGCTCATTACTGTCTAGTGTAGGTGAAAAATTGCTGATGCAAATAATAGATTGCTCCTTAGTTTTCCAACCGAAAAGACGAATTGTTTTGTCGGGGTGGCTGTATTTGATCGCATTTGAAAGTAGGTTGGTAAGAATGATATCCAATACAAATTGAGAGGTGAAAACTTCGAAATTGTCACTCAATTTAATATTTATTTGACTTCTGTTTGCCTGTTCGTTGTTAAGTTTCGTCCATAATTTAAATGCTAAAGGCTCAACCAAAATTCTCTCGTCTGGATTATCAGATTTGGGTAAATCTGATGCCCTGAGTGTTTGGTTTAGTACATTTTCAATTGAGTTAATCTGCTGTTCTGCTCTTGTTTCATTGGAACTTCCACTGATCAAGAACCTCAATGTTGTGAGTGGAGTTTTGATTTCATGCGCAAGCATGGCGATAAAAGCTTTGCTTTCAGACAGGTTTTTTTGCGTTTGGATTTCGTTGTTTTGAGCTATAAGTAAGTCACGTTCAAACGCAAAGGCTTGCTCCAAATTTTGCTGAAGTTCAACTTTCAGTATGTATCCAAGCAATACTGTTGTGATTAAAGCGTGAATGTAAGTCACATTAAAAATAGACCCTAACCCGATCCCCGAAAGTCCAGTGCCGATTACGGAGATCATCAGAATAAGGTATATATGTTTGACTCTTCGCTCTAATCCATCGCTCTTGTGGAACAATATGAATCCTATGATCAATATAGGAATAATTGAGAGCAGCGTTACATTAAGCTTAAGAGCTAAATGCTCTAGACCGGAAAGATAAGTTATTAAAAGACCTAGCCCAATCGAAGCTGACGCCATCATTGTGTAGCTGAGTATTTTGCTTTTAAGAAGTTGCCAGAAAATGGTTGCATGGCACAAGGAGCCAGTAATGACGGCACCAATTGCACCTAGGCTAACTATTTTGTCATTAAATGGGAGGATGTTTTCAAATAAGATGAATGGAAGTGGGCTTTGTATTCCGCCTAAAAGCGTAGCCCATACGAATTGATAAGCAGCGAACGATAGTGAAATTTTTGATTGAGTTGCGAAAAATGTGACCAGGCCAATTAATGCGGATCCAAGCATAATTGCAATGACAAAAGTCTGTAAACTTGTGCTCTTTAGTTTGAAAAGCTCTGATCTCGCATTCGTTGTAATTATGGGTTTTAAATTGATTGAGCTTGTCGATGACACTCTAATCAGTATCTGGTTTGTGTTGGGTGGGAGCTTTAGGAAGTAACTGCCAGCTACCTGATCAATCTCATTGGGAAGAGTATTTTTATCCCCAAATTTATGGCTTTCAGTCCAGTTTTCATCGCCAAAGTTTACCGTAACTTCGATCAAATCTAGGTAGGTTGGATTGAGTATTAATACCTCGTTTTGAGGGTCTTCATGGTTCAGCGCAATTTTTACTTCTAGTGTTGAATCTGTGAACCCGAGGTTAACTCGATCAGTATTAGTCCACTTAGATATAACGTTCTCTTTTGAAATTGTACGCCACTCAAATTCTAGATTTTCTGCTGCTAACACCGGTTTAGAGAATAATAAAACTACTCCAAAGACGAACATTAGATAGTGATTTATTGCTTTGAAAATTAAGGGCATTGGTTTCTGCGTTTGCTCGAAAACTGTCTACAGTTCAGATGTTAGATGCCTGAGGTTTAATTGCAAGTATTTGCAAGGTCCTGAGATGTCATTTTGATAAAATTCTCCAGTAAATTGACATGGCTATGGATTGTAGCGTGTGGAATAATTTTATTGGCGTTTAAGATTATGATTTTATTGGGTAATTTAAGATTTATTCTGTTTTTTGTTGCTGCTGCAGTTGCCGTGCTCATTCCCTTGTCAGCCTCTGCAATGAACATTCCTGATGCTAGCTCCATTATGCGAGACCTAGAGCAGCAGAAGATGCGTGACTTAGCGCTACCAACTTTTCCGAAGCAGCCTGAAAAGGTAGTTGAGCTCCCCCCTCTGGATCCATCCAAGTCTGTATTGATTAAAGAGATAGTTTTTGAGGGTAACGAGTCTCTAACAACGCTAGCGTTGGATTTAGAATTTGCTAATCAGCTAAATCAAAATTTTGATTTTACTCGAATGAAAAACCTTGCCGATCAGGTGGGTTTTTTCTATCAGAAGCAAGGTCTATGGGCCAAAGCGATTCTGCCGCAACAGACTCTTGAAAATGGGCAGTTGATCATTCGTATTTTTGAAGGTCGTTTGGGTAAGGTTGAAATTGAAAAGAGCGTAGCGGAAGGTGAAGAGCTTCGTTTCCCAGATGATCGTATTCGCGACTTCATCCTGAATGGTCAGAAGGTTGGCTCCACCTTCAGCATTCTTGAGTTTGAGGACTCGGTTAAAAACCTAAATGCTGTTCCAGGCATTACTGCATCTGCAGTGCTAAGAGCAGGGGAAGAGCTGGGGGAAACCGACGTTGTAATCAATGCTGCTAATGCGCCAATGGTAAGTGGTAGCTTGTCTTTGGATGGTAACGGCGGCAGAGCAACAGGTTACAACCAGGCAACGACTTCGCTAAGTATCGACGGCCCATTTGGAGTGGGTGATCAAGTGACTGCCATGCTAATGAAGTCTGAAGCGCTCACTGTTAAATCACTAGGCGGAAGTTACCCACTATTTTCGGACGGCACTCGAATTGGGCTTAACATTACCAAAGTTAACGTTGCTATTTCGGGTAGCCCTGAGTCAATTTCTGGGACCTATCTCCTAAATCTATCTAAGCCATTTAAGCAAAGTACCGATATGAATGTTACCGGTACTGCTTCATTGACCCGCAAAGATACGCCTGACGAGGTTACAGCAGATGTGCTTGCGTTGAATGGTGTCTTCTCTTGGCCTAGTACATTTCTTGGATTCGATTCAGTAAATAGTGTGAACCTAACTTCTACTACCGGCTTCTTCTATCCAAAAACCAACGCTGAGGCTAGTACAAATGGTCTTTACAACAAATTTGGTTTCAATCTGAAGCAAGCGCTAACGCTTAATGATACAGATCAACTATCACTAACTTTGATGGGGCAGGTTGCATTTAACAACCTAGACTCAGGAGAGAAGTTTGGTATTGCAGGTTTACCAGCGGTTCGCGCATACCCAGGTGGGGAGGCAACAGGTGATCATGGTTATTTCTTCTCGGCTCAGTACCAGCGTCAGTTTGGTCCGGTCTTTCTTGGTAGAACTTTTTTCGATCACGGTTTTGTAGTGAAAAACCAAAACCCTTGGAACGATGAGGCCGCTACAGGTAACTACGTTCAATTAAGTGGCGTAGGCATCGGTGGTACATGGAATCTGCCTGGTTTTATGGTGAATGCTGATGTGGCAACACGTCTTGGTCGAAATCCTGTTGCACAGGACGACGGTAACGATAGTGACGGTACGCATCGAAACGTGCGTGCCTGGATTAGTGTGATGATTCCGTTCTAAACGGGGCATCTTTAGGTTTAGGTGACGGGTGAGTTTTGAATAGTCTGAACAGAACATTTCAGATCGTTTGGAGCCGAACACTGGGTCGACTTGTAGTTTGTGGCGAACTCGCCAAACACAAGAAGAAAACCGGTGGGGTTCGTCGCACCTCAAAATCAGGCGCTATGACACTGGCAGGTTTGCTGGCTGCTTGTACATCACTGTTTGCTAGTTTTAGTTACGCCGAAGAGATAGATCCATCCACTTTGCCGCAAGGTGCGCAGGTTGTTCATGGTGGAGTTGCTATTACCACCAATGACAATGCAATGAATGTTCTTCAGAGTACCGATAAAGCGATTGTTAATTGGAACTCATTCAACGTCGGTTCACAGGCGAGCGTTAACTTTTCTCAGCCATCAAGTGCATCGTCGATTCTTAACCGTGTTAAATCACTCGACGCATCTAAGATCTTTGGTCAGATCACCTCTAATGGCCAGGTACTTCTGATCAACCCGAACGGTGTGATATTCAGTGAAACAGCGCGTGTTGATGTTGGCGCGCTGATAGCATCCACACTGGATATCGCTAACGAAGATTACCTATCTGGTAACTACAAATTTACAGGTAACAGCGGTGAGATAATCAACCGCGGTGAACTGTCTGGTGGTCTAATTGCACTGCTATCACCAAGCGTGATCAACGAAGGCCATATCGCAGCGCGTCTTGATGATGTTGTCCTTGCAGGTGACGATGCAGCACGACTTACTTTTGCAGGTTCTGAACTTATCGCCATTGAGGTTGATCCAGCCAAAGTTAAAACTGCTATTAAGAACTCAGGCTCAATTGTTGCTGAAAATGGCACCGTTATTCTTAAAGCGGATGTTGCTCAAGAGCTACTACGTGATCTCATTAATACGCCTGATGAAAGTGCTGATGAACTGGTTTTTGTTGATGGTGTCCCTCAGCTAATTTCAAGCAGCGGTAGTATCAAAGCTAAGAACGTAGAAATAGATTCAGGTTCAGGTGCTGTAACTGTATCGGGCATCGTGGATGTGAGTTCGGATGCCGCACAAGGCGGTTCAATTGAGATTGCCGGTGATGCCATCAAGATTGAATCTACCGCTAACCTAGATGCTACGGGCGCAACAGGTGGTGGCGAGATTCTCGTTGGTGGTGATTGGCAGGGCAGTGGTGAACTGCAGCAGGCATCCAAGGTTACCGTTGAGTCAGGTGCTGTGCTCGATGCGAGTGCTACTCAATCAGGTGATGGCGGTAAGATTGTTGTTTGGTCGGATGTAACGAAATCTGATTCTGTTACGCGTGTATACGGTTCACTGTTTGCGAAAGGTGGTCCTTTAGAAGGTAATGGTGGTCAGATTGAAACTTCAGGGCATTCCATAAATCTTGATGGTATAGAGGTATCGACGTCATCGACTACTGGAGGATCCGGTCATTGGCTTATTGATCCATACCATGTCGTGATTAATGCATCGGGCAATGACTACATCCTCGACACATCTTCTGATCCGGATCTGATTACAAGTAACGGATCCAGTGTTAATAACACCTCTAATAGTTACATTGCTCATTCAATTCTTGAAAGCGCGCTAAACAGCAGCAACGTCACAATTCAGTCTGTCTCTGGCTATGACATCATCATCCAGAATGACGGAAAAATAACCTACTCAGGTTCATCGGATCGCACACTTACACTAGATTCTGGGAGAGACATTATTCTCCACCCTGAGTCTGGCGCATACGTTGGTGGCGTGGTTGATACGGTAGGCGATGGCAAGCTTAGTTTGGTGTTGAATGCGAGTCGCAGCGTTGATCTAGACGAAGATATCTCGCTTGAGGGTAATTTAAGCATCACGAGTTCGACTGGAACTATTAGTCTCGGATCTGACATAACTACGGCAGGCTCCCAAACTTATAATGGAGATGTAACGCTAGTAAATAATATCAATCTTCATTCTTTAGGTTTATTCCAAAGTAGTTCAACTACCTATACCAGTACCGCTTTAACTACCCTTTCATTTGATGCAAATACTGAAATTGCCATTTCCATTGTTGGTGGTAAAGGTGGTGATGGTGGTAATGGATGGAATCGCGATACATCCTCGACGACTTTAGGTGGTATTGGTTCATATGGACAGTCACTAGATTTCAGTTTTACTACAAATGTGGCTACAGATATTGCTTTCGCAATTGGTGGGCAAGGTGGTAACGGCGCGACCGCGGTCTGGCCTGGTAGTGCAAGCGGGGGCGTGGGTGGCTTAAGTAACATTGATGGAACCTCTGCATACGATGGTGGTGCAGGTGGTAGGGCCCAGACATATTCATCATACGATAGTAATCACAGTAATTTTGGTTCAGGCGGGGGCGGTGGTGCGGCCTCTGTTTTAAATATAAGTAATAGCAGTGGCACTGTTGCAACAATAATTGCCGGTGGTGGTTCTGGCGGCTCTGGTGGTGGTCGAGCCTCTGGAGTAGATGGGAATACAAGTTTTTCAGGGGCTGGTGATACTGTTGGAGATAGTTCAAACAATATAAATGGCGTGGGCGTTTCAGGCGGCGGCGGTGGCGGCGGCGGTATTATCGGAGGTGATGATGGTATATCCGGCCAAAGCTTGGGTTCGAATATAGTTCCTGGTCAAGGCGGTTACCTCGGAAGTAGTGGGACATCTCTAAATACTCTCGGTCTTACAATAAATGACAACGGATTAAGCAATACAGCAGGTCAGGTTTCAATAACGGTTCAAACACGTGGAGCTGGCTCAATTGTATTTAACGGTAAAGTCGATGGAGATTATAGTTTATCTGCAATTTCTGATAACGGTGGAGTCGTTAATTTTAATGATGTAGTTGGGGCCGTAACGCCTCTTAGTTCACTAACAGTAGGTAATGATAGCAGTTCAGGGGATCAGGTTATTGGATCCAACATAACTACTCTAGGAAATGTAAAAGTTTTTGGCGATAACATTACACTTTCAGCCGATTTATCTGCTTCAACTGCGGGTGCTGCAGGAGATATTCTTCTAAAAGCTACATCTGATCTGACAATCGGAGTTGACACTGATTTAACGACAGATGGTGGCAACGTCATTCTCTGGTCGAACAGTGATAGTTCTACACATACTGGTTCTATCTTCCTATACAAAAACTCTAGCATTACTACTAACGGTGGTAGCGTCTGGTTAGGTGGTGGTGCTGCTACCACCTGGACAACATCTGCAGGTGATACGATTACGGTCGGTGATGGTTTTGCAGTAGCTGGAACAGATACAGATCCAGACGATCGCTACTCACTCAGTGGAGTTGGTAGCTTCGATACCGGTGTTTACCTAGAAGATACAAGTATCACGACGGCAGGAGGTGATATTGCCATCTTCGGTCGTGCTGGATTAGATGGCTCTTCTGCCGCTACCTTTGGTGGTATTACCACCGGTGCAGCCGTATCACTCAACGCAGGCTCAGGTAAAATTAATCTTGTAGGTGAAGCTGTTGGTGGTGCACGAGCAGGTGTGTTTGGTATGCACGGCCAAAATTCTGGTTTTGAATCATCTTTTACAGCTATTTCAACTAATACAAGTTCAACTGCAATAAACGCTAATTTCGATTCGACCCAGGGTACTAGTTGGGGCGCTAATTACATGGGTGTAGTTAGTTTTGTCGCTTCGAATGGGGGCGGTATAACCCTTTCTAACTACGGTGCGGCTAGCGGTGATGCGCGTATAGGTTACAGTAGCTATGTAGGTGATCTCAGGTTGCTGAGTAGTGGTGGAAATATTGCCTTCAATAACGGTTCACTAGGCATTATTGATGCAGGGTCAGCAAGTAATCAGATTGTTTTAGGGTCTCTATCAGGAAGTGCCGTAACTAGCGCTACAGGCAATCTGTCTCTGGTTACTGACGTATTGCCTTCAACATTGACGGTTCGGTACAACACATCTGGTGCTGCATCGATCATGCCGCACTCTTCAGACTTTGCCTTGGCTGTATCGCTTAGTTCTTCTAACTTTAGCTCTACTTTATCGGGGCTAACGGTAGGTAAAGCAGCATCAAGTGCTGACGGTACAACTGATGTTGATGTGGATATTGCCTCGGCAATTACTATTGCTGGACCAATAACTATTTATGGTTCAAGCATTGATACATTTGCAGATGTTTCAATCACGACCAGTTCAAATTTATCTTTTTATGCTTCAGACAGCATCTTTATAAATGCGGCAGATTTAACCCTGTCAGGTGGTGCTGTACTGCTTAATTCTGATCACGACGGTAATGAGTCCGGTGCAATTAAGGTCTACAGCTCAGACATTACAACTAGTGGCGGTGATATCACGCTAGCTGGCGGGACTTCAGGCAATGGCTACGCGTACGGAAATGCAAACAGTGCTGGATTTGGATTCTATGCTCGTGGTGTTCTTCTAGATCTATCCACTCTTAACGCAGGTGGTACTTCAGCGGGCGGTAATATCGTTATTAAGGGTGCTGGCCAGCAAACTGGTGCTACCCATCATAGTTTGGGTGTAGAGCTCTTAACAGGAACCACTATTACCTCAAGTCATGCTGGTACTGTTGCGATTACTGGTCTGGGTGGTGCCTATTCGAATAGCACATTCTCCGCGGGTATCAACATCCATCGTGGTAACTCTATCTATACTGATAGTGGAGCCGTCAATATTGTCGGTAATGCGTACGCTAGCGGTTCGTCTGCAAGTGACTTCGGTATTAACTTTGATACAGCTGTTGATAGTAATAAGATCTACTCGCAAACCGGCGCGATAACTATTACGGGTAATCGTGGGCAAGCTGGTAGTAAAGGCTTGGGCTTCTATACAGATGCACAGACAGCTTATTTTGGTTGGGATGGCTCATCTGTAACAACGGCAGGCTTGTTAACCTTTAATGGTGATGATTTAGATCTGAAGTCATCGGCTAACATCGCGGCTGGCTCGGTTAAGTTCAATACAACTGGATCAAGTACATTATCGGGCATCATCTCTTCGGCAAGTTCAGTAGAAAAGCTGGGTCTAGGATCGCTATTACTCAGTGGAGTAAACACCTACACGGGTACTACTACTATTACTGCCGGTGTACTTGGTGCATCAAACAGTAGTGCTCTAGGTACCTCAGCTGGCGGGGTGGCTGTTGGAGCTAATGGTCGCCTGGAGATATCTGGCGATATTACGCTTGCTGATGCTATTTCAATCTCGGGTGAAGGTGGCTTAGACGGTGCTATTCGTAACATCTCTGGTGATAACACAATTACAGGCGCTATCACTCTTCTTGCAAACTCGCAGATTGAAGCTACAGCAGGAACACTAACTTTAGATGTTGCATCTGGTAATGCTATTTCAGGTGCTTTTGATCTTAAATTTGATACCCGTGGTGATATTAACGTCATGGATCCAATCAATTTGGGATCTAATGACATTACAAAGTTCAGTGGCGGTACGCTTCTTTTCGCTGCAGATAATACCTACAGAAACACCACTCTAAGTACCGGTGGTAGCAGTGGTGATAGTATTCTCCAAGTGGGTGACGGCGGTACTACCGGCTCACTTGGTTCTGGCTCAGTTATCAACAACCTTAAACTCGTTTACAACCTAGCTAAAGATCAAGAGATTGATTATGCGATAACAGGCGCTGGTTCGGTTGAAATCATTGGTACGCGTTATCTTTTATGGGGTGATTCGACGCCGAACCCTGACACTTCTACTGCGGGAAATAACACAGGTTTCCTAACAACTGATTGGACAACGATTGCTTCAAATATCACCGTTAAGGAGTTATTAGATCGATTAGCTGGCTCAAGAATGGATGGTAAACGAATCGGTTCAGTAGCGCTTGAAGCAGGCATATATCTTACTGAATACGATGATTCTACGAATACAGCAACCTTTCAAGTTCAACAATATGACGGCACGCACACTAAAGGTGTTTTTGTAAAGCTTAAGCAATCTGGTTCGGATGTCGAAGCAGCAATTGATATATCTAGCCCTCATACAACAGGCACAGCCTATGCTAGTCATACCAATGCGCTGGGTGTCGATCTAGCAAATGAAACTCCATATTTAGGCATCGCAACTGATGAGTTGGTTGGAAATGACGGATACAATATTGATCAGCTTTACATAGCCTCTAAAACTCAATTTACGGGCTCGATTGATTACTCCGGCGGTACGACTCTTACAAGTACTTCGATCGATACCACATCGTCTGCAAGTCCAGGGCAAGGTGTATTTACACAAACGGTCAAAGCTGTCTTAGAAGTAGGTGATGGTTCATCAACGGGCGCTTTAGCTGGTAATCTATCGAATAACGGTTTGGTAATTTTCAACCGCAGTGATGCCTACACCTACACAGGCGATATTAGTGGAAGCGGTGACGTTGTTAAGGCCTCTGGAACTGGGGATCTAACGCTTTCTGGCGACAACACTCATACAGGTACAACCTCTATCCTGGGTGGTACTCTGATTCTCCAAAACAATACCGCGCCAACAAACCAAACCACTTATGTTGGCCCGGGTATCCTGATTGTCCGCCCAGAAGATGCAGCATTTACTAGTGCAGTAGATACCTCAAATTGGATCTTTGATACCACTAATAAACTGAGTGGTTTAACGATTGGAATCTCTGGCAATAGCTCAGAGCTTACGCTGGGATCAGATATTGATATTGCTGGGGATTTGAATGTCTATGGGGGTATCGTAAAAGTATCCGCAGATATTACTTCGAATAACGGCGATATTTTATTAGTTGGTTCAACTTCAATTCGAACTGCCTATAGCGACTCAATAGATATATCAAATGGTTCAGGTGACATTACCTTTATTTCTGATGAGTTAGCATTCGATGGTGCCCTGACTTCGAATCGGACAAGTGCATTCACAACGCTTACAACCACTGGTCACCTAACCTTTAAGCCTTTCGGTACCGACTTCGGCAATTACATGATTGGCGGAGCAAATGGTAGTTCAGGTGCAGTCGCGTTTGATTGGAATGGTGTGTCAGACGGGTCTGATTATAGCTTTACAACCAGCACTGATGACTTCTATCACCTCGTTATCAAAAACCATCAATCACTCGGTGGGTTGACGCTAGGTAAAGATGGGATGACTCGGATTGTCCATATCGAAAATGGTATTGATATTTCCGGTCCGTTAACCATCTATGGTGGTGATATTGCGATTAAGGCGGATCTAAATACCAGCTCTGGCGGTATATCTGGAAATATTCTTGTCAAAGCCAGTGGCGATATAAATCAATATAACAGCCCTTCAGTAGGTACATCGATTACCACCAATGGTGGAGATGTGATCTATTGGAGTGGTAGTGATAACAATTCCGATGGCTATGTTCGTGTAGGTCATGAAGATAATGTTAATACTACGCCTTCAGGTTGGGACTCTATTACTACAAATGGCGGCCAGTTAGTTATCGGTGGTGGTCTTGATGATGGAGCCAATGGAGGAGTAGCTGGGGACAATATTCCTGATAACTATTCAATACATAGTGACCGCGGTGTTGAGCTTGATGAATTTACCTCTGTAAACACCGGGACAGGCGATATTCTTATTAGAGGTAAGAGCACAACTACGGCTCAAGGTGTTGTTTTAGATATTGCTGACCTTACCGGTAATGATATATCTATTTATGGCGTGGGTGGCTCTGATAGTTCAGATTACAATGTTGGTGTTGAAATATGGGGTTGGAGTAGCCGAACTAGTAGCATTACCGCAACTGGTAATCTTTCACTCAATGGCGTAGCAACCGGTGCTCATTCGACATCAAACGGTGTATTGATTGAAGAGAATTACCAAATATCGGTTGCAGGGAGTATTGATGTTAATGGTACTTCGTCTGCAGGCTGGGGAGCCAATCTATCAACAATTCATAAAATCCAATCAACTGCTGGAAATATTAATATAGTAGCTGTTGGTAATTATGGTGCTTATGTAAGTGGTTCACTTGTTGCTGGAAATGATCTAACAGATCCAACAGCTGGCGGCTCTCTGACTGTAACTGGTGGTAAAGCCGATGCTAGTGCTACCGGTATTCAATTAACAAATGCTTCTTTGATTTCTTATGGTGACCTGACATTAACAGGACTCTCATCTAGCGGTCATGCTATCTACACTACAGGTAATAACATTATCGATAGCGGACCTGGCGCAATCGATATTGATGCTACTACCTCTGCGACATATGCACTCTATATTTCAGATAACATGGTTATCCAGTCTGATAGTTCAGCAGCTACCGCGATTGACATTACAGGTACTACAGATAACTACTACGGCTTTATTAACACCACTAGCGCCGTTAATAAAAACTTATTGATACAGTCCACATCGACTACAGCAAATACTGGTGACATTGTGATTACCGGGTCGACTGCAAGTAATCACGATGGTATTGCGTTAGATTTTTACGGGACTGGTTCTAAAACACAAATCTTGACAGCAGCAGGAGATATCTCGCTTATGGCGACTGGTAGTACTTCTGCTGCAGAGGGACTTTATTTATCAACGGGTCTTTATTTAGGTCAGCGTTATGACGCAACGGCTGTAAATGGAATTGTGCCGATAGAGACTAAGTCGACTGGTAATATCTCGTTGATTTCAGAAACGACAATCATTGCCCCAAGAGCCATAACTATCGCAACCGGTGATGCAACTAATGCGGGTGGTAATGTTGTATTTGCCGCAGATAGCGACGGTGTGAATGGTGGTCAGATACGCTTGTCGGGTGGTGCCACGGTTAACACCTATGGTGGTGATATTACATTTGGTGGTGGTAATACATCTGGTACAGGGTATGCACAGGGTTTTGATAGCACGTATGTTGAGGGTGTTCGCTTTGATTATGGTCTATCACTTGATACATCGGGGAATAGCACCGATACCGGCGGTGATATAACACTGCGTGGTAAGTCTCATACAACAGCTGGTGGATCCGCTACAGGTGCTTGGGGGGTAGGTACCTGGAATGGTGCTGGCGGTACTTCTGTGATTGAGGCCGGAAGCGGTCGTATTTTGATTGAAGGTATTTCTCAATCTGGCGTGGGATATAACGGCGGTGTTTTCTTTGAGGATTCTGGTGGCACCACGACAAATCTATATATTCACTCTTCAGCATCTGATTCTTCTGTAGGTGCCGATGATGCAATAAAAATCGTCGGTACTAGTTCTGGTAATGAAGGCGTTCGAATCGCTTTCGGCAATCAGAAAATATACTCAACTGGCACGGGTGGTATAACGCTTCAAAGTATTGAACAGGATAGTAGTACCTACAATATTCGTATTTGGGAAGGTGAGATACTTGCAAAGTCGGGTGCGATCAATCTGTTAACTGCAAACCAGTCTTTGCTAGAGATTGGCGGTAACTTAAATCTTGGCTCTAAAGCTGGTGTGACAGACCATGGCGTTGATCTATCTACGAGTACTTCTGATATTACACTTCAAGGTTATACCTTCTCTTGGCATGGATATGAGCCAGCTATAGCTTCCTCTGGTGATTTTACTTGGGAACCTAGCTCTGGTGAAACTAGCTTTGGGCAAGGAATATACACAAGCTGGATATACTGGAACCAACACAATCAGACTATTGGGAATGTGACAGTTGGTAAAGTCGGTAGTACAAGCAACGTCGTTGTTGATACCCATTCGGTAGATGAAAGCGGTTTTGCTGTTGGCAATACGCAATTAGGTTTTGCCGATTCACTCACTGTGTACGGTGGAGCGGTTGAACTTAGAACTCCAGTAGTAGGTTCTGGGTCTGTATCAATCAACGCCAACTCTATTGGTATTAAGTCCAATATAGATACATCGGCTGCTGGTAGTTCTGGGAATGTTACATTGTCAGCTACAGGTGATATTTACGATGTGTCGGGAACAACTATTACTAGCTCTGGTACTGTAAGTTATCTTGCTGATTCAGATACTAGCGGGGCCGGTACGCTTACTCTTAATACAACAAATCTATTTGATGCAAAACTTGTCATGCGTGGCCATCAGTTGACGATGAGTTCTGTTGCTACGATTGCTACAAATTCCACCGCAACAGATTCATTGACGGTTGATTTTGATGCGTTCTCTTTCGCTGGAAGTAATTCAATTTCCACAGCCGGATCGATGATTTATGGAGCCACGGGGACCCTATCTATCGGCGGTAGTGCAGATCGTGTCGTTAGTTCTGCGCTAATGAATGTGTTAAATGTTGCAGGCAATCTTACATTCGGTGACTCCAATACAACCTCTATAACAGTTGCTTCAGATGTTATCTTGAATACTGCTGGCGTTATTTTTAATACTTCATCAGGTGGGGGAATTAACCTAGCAGCAAATATCACAACAAAAGGTTCGCAAACCTACAACTCTGACGTTGTTATAACAGGGTCGAATGTCAATTTATCAACTCTTGGTAATAGTTCTACTGGGGGCGCAATAACTTTCTCCGGTGATATCGATGGTGCTACTGCTAACTCAAATAACCTATTTATTCAAAGTGGTGTTGGTGCGGTTAATGTTGTTGGAAGTGTTGGTTCGAATACTGTCCTGGGTCTATTGGCGTTGGGTGGCTCGGGCTCACTTGTAAATGTTAATCAGACATACAGTTACACTGGGGCTGTGCAATCTTTTACTGCGTCAGTAACAGGCTCCTATAACTTTTCTACTTGGGGTGCTCAAGGTGGTGCATCCGCTCAAGCTAATGCCTCGGGTGGTTTAGGAGGATATGCCTCTGGTGACTACACGCTATTAGCAGGCCAAACAGTTTATGTATATGTAGGTGGTGCTGGAGCAGATAGTGCACCAAATGGAGATACTACGACTACGGCTTCTGGTGGCTGGAATGGTGGCGGTAGTGCGGTTCATTCGGGTGCCGGTGGCGGTGGCGGCGGTGGTGCTACTGATATTCGAGTAGGCGGTACAACTCTAATTGATAGGATTATCGTTGCCGGCGGTGGCGGTGGCGCAGGCTATAAATATTCAGTTATTCCGACTGGAGGATATGGCGGTGGAGTTATTGGTGGAGCCGGTAATGCGATAACCGATTCGCACGGTGCTGGTGCTGGTGGTACTCAAAGTGCTGGAGGTGCAGCTGGTACAGGTGGTGGGTCTTTGTACTCGGCTGGTTCATTAGGTATTGGTGCTAATAGCAACGGTTGGAGTTGGGGCGGTGCCGCAGGCGGCGGTGGATACTATGGCGGCGGTTCAGGTTTTCATGGCGGTGGCGGTGGTTCCAGCTATATTGGGGGCGTTACTAACGGCACCACAGTAGCTGGTAATGCTTCGATGCCCGATCCTTCGGGTGGCACTATGACCGGTAATAGCGGTAATGGTTATGCCACTATTACGGGCTCTGGTATGTCTTTTACTGCTGGCGCCCAGTCTGGGTCGATTACTATCGGTGGTACTGTTAATGCGGCACAGGTCAAGACAAGCTCAGGTTCTTTCGATGTAAATATCGGTTCTTCGTTGACGGTAGGTAGCTCTGGCTCTACGTCGGATGTCGCGCTCTCGAATGCGGGTACTTGGACAGTGGCTAATGCGGCTAATATCTATGCAGGCAATCTACATCTTATGTCTGCATTTAGAACCACAACGAGTGGCTCAGGCGACATTTTATTCAAAGTAGCTACGTTAACGGGTGCAGGTTCAGTCACAATTGCTGATAGCGATACGCTAACCGTAGAACAGTCTAGTGATAGCTCGTTTGATGGGGCTATCGCTGGTGCGAGTAGTCTAGTTAAGTCTGGCAATGGCTCATTAACGATTACTGCAGCGAATTCATATTCGGGCCTCACAACTGTTTCTTCGGGAACACTGAAGGTGACCAATGATCTGTCACTAGGTACAGCTGCTGGCGGAGTGTTGATCTCCTCTGGTGCTGTATTAGATCTCTATGGCGTCGATGTTTTATCAGAGCCTCTTACTCTTGCAGGCGGTACGGTTAAAGATTTATCAAGTAGTTGGAGCGGTAACATACTTCTTACCGCAGATAGTTCGTTTGATGTTGGTTCAAGCGATACGTTAAGTATCAGTGGAGTAATTTCAGACGCAGGTAATGGTTACGGCATCACTAAGTTGGGCACAGGTACCTTGAGCCTCGCGGGTACTAATACGTTTTCGGGTGATGTGACTATCAGTGCAGGTGGATTAGCTGTATCGGGTGCTTTAGCAGATAGTGTCGATGTTCTCAACGGTGGTACATATACGGTTGCCTCAAGTGACACGATCCAAAGTCTATCGGGTGCCGGTAATGTAGTGATTGGCTCGGGCTTTACCCTGACTACCGGCGATGCGGGTGATGACACGATTTCCGGTGTGATCTCGGGTGCCGGTGCCCTCAATAAACAGGGCGCAGGTACGCTGACCCTTACTGCAGCCAATACATACAGCGGCGGTACGGATATCACGGGCGGTACGATTAAGTTGGGTGCTTCATCTACTGGTAGCGTCACGAATGGTCCGTTGGGTACTGATGCAGTAACGATCCACTTTGGCGCAGCTTTAGATCTTGCTGGTCATACCTTATCGAATGCTATCGCTCTTGAAGGAACCGGAGTTTCATCAAGCGGAGCCATCTACAATAGTTCAAGTACTGCGGTAGAGTTGTCGGGCACTATGACTCTAGCGGGTGATGCCACTATCAATAGCATCAACGGTGGTGCTCTAACCGTAAGCGGCGATGTCGATGGTGCCCATGTTCTAACGATTGATACCGAGGGTGTTTCGTCTGACGCAGCCGTTACCCTGAATGGTGTGCTTGGCGGAACGACAGCACTGACTGGACTAACTGTCTCTGCTGGAACAGATCAGCTCTCATTGAATAGTGCAGCAACTCTGTCAGGTCCTGTTGCATTGACGTCAGGTGATCTGGCTCTGAATGCTGCGCTGACAGTTTCCGGTAGTTCAGCTTTTGTCATTACTTCAAGTGGTACCGTGACTGATGGTACGAGTGGCTATGTATCAGCGAGCAAGCTCGCGCTGAAAGGTACGGGTAGCTTTACGCTGGATTCAACCTCCAATGCTATCGGTACACTGGCTGCGGGTAATGATGACTCAACAGCCATTGGTGCACTGAACTTTGTAAATAGCACCGGCTTTACAGTGGGTAGTGTCAACCCAACAGGTATTAACTCAAGCGGTGCTGTTGATATCACAGCAGAAACAGGTGATATCACGCTGACTGAAGGTATCACGGGCACCTCGATTGTGGCGTACGCTAAAACAGGCAACATCGTTGTTAGCGGTTCGCCAACGATTAATGCGACATCCGCTAATGCACGCTTCTATACCGGTACCGTTTCGGGAAGTACGGGACTCTCTACACTTGTTGGTGCAGGTCATTCACGTTACAACTCAACGAAAACAACGTCGAACTTTGTGACTGCTCTAGGCTCAACGGGTAGTTATGCCATCTATCGTGAGCAGCCAACGTTAACCGTGACGACGGATTCACCGACAGCGATTACCGTAGGCACAACGATTCCTGCACTCACGTACACTGTGAGGGGTTACGTTAACTCAGATGAGACCTACGATAATACGGTTGTCACTGTTGCACGGCCAACGAATACGGTGGGCACACATGTTCTTACAGCGACAGCAACGTCAGATCTGGGATATGGCTTTACGTATGTGAATGGTTCGCTTGTTATTAGAGCACTGCCGATCATTATTCCACCGCCAGTCGTGCCGCCGCCACCTCCGCCGCCACCGCCGCCTGCACCAGCTCCGGAGCCAACTCCGGCACCTGCTCCGGCGCCTGCGCCAGAACCCAGTGCGCCTGCACCAACGGCTGAGCCAACTGCAGCACCAGAAGCGACACCGACTTCTGAGCCGACATCAACGGCAGCTGAGAGCACGCCTGCGGATAACGGTTCTACTGCTGAATCTACCCCAGCCGATTCGACGGGTGGCGACGCGACTGATTCTGGCGATTCACCTGCAACTGATAGTACAAGTGAAAGTGCAGACACTGTGGATACGACTGAGTCTGATGCTCCTGCGGAGGAAAGTACGTCTGATACTGCTGAGGGTGACTCTTCGGAAGGTGACAACACAGAAGGTGACAATACAGAGGGTGAAGGTGACGCTACTGAGGGTGATGCTACAGACGAAGCGCCTGCTGATGATACGCCTCCGGAAGATACGCCTGCTGAAGAAGCTCCAGCGGAAGAAGCACCTGCAGATGAAACACCATCTGAAGAGGCGCCAGCAGAAGAAGCTCCAGCAGAAGATACTACAGCCTCAGAAGAGACGGCTTCAGCGGATGCTGAACCAGAAGCTGATACAGCAGCTGATACAGCAGCTGAAGCAGAACCAGCTGCAGAGCCAGAACCGGAGCCTGCTGCAGAAACGGCATCTGAACCTGTTGCTGAAGCAGAACCTGCTTCTGAGCCTGCAGCTGCAGAATCAACAGAGCCCGCGGCTGAAGCTGCGCCGGCCGAACCTGCTGCGGAAACACCGTCAGAAGCACCCACAGAAACTCCAGCAGAAACAGCTGCACCTGAAGCTGCAGCAGAGCCTGTTGCTGAAGAGCCGCCAGCAACTGCCGGTGTTAAATCAGATGAGCAAATTGCTGAGTCGATGGGTGAAGCAACGGGCGGCATTGCATCAGGCGGTGAAGGTGCAGGTGCGCTCGATGAGCTTGTATCGACCCCAGAGAATGCATCGCCTGCAGAAGCGGCTGCAGCTGAGCAGGCATTCGGTGAGAGCATGGTTGAAGCATTGGCAAGTGGTGCATCTCTTGAAGATGCGATGTCAGGTGCTGCGGGTAGTTCACAAGCGATGGCTGCTAAAGCAGAGGCTTTGGCTGCACCGAAGAGTGCAGGGGACTCAGCTGTGAGTGCACTATCGGGTGACTCGGCAGGCTCTGCACTAGCTCCTCCAGTACCAAAAGATATGCCTTCAGGTGACGCTGCAGCAGTTCAAAGTGCCTTTGATAATGCGCTAGCAGAAGCATTGGCTAGCGGTGCTTCACCTGCGGAAGCATTAGCGATGGCCAATGCGGCATCTACAGCGGTATCTAACTCATTGGCGCAATCTTCAGCACCTGTTACAGCTGAACAGGCAGTCACAAACTCGCTAAGCGGTACTGCAGCCCCAACGGATCTAGGGCCTAAGATTGAACTGCCAGAAAACGTACCGGCAGCCGCTGCTGCTGAAGTTGCTACGGCCTTTGACTCTGCATTGTCTGAAGCGCTGGCAACAGGTCTTTCAATGGAAGATGCAATGGCACAAGCGAATGGCCAGGCAGCACGTGAAGCAGAACTTGCAGCTGCTGAGGCTGAGCGAATGAGTGATCCTGCCGTTGCGTTGAATGCTGAAAACGTGGATGTCGATGAGATTCTGACTAATGCAATGCCTGTAGATGAAGAGAAGGCTGATGATAGTGTAGTAAGTTCCTTTGAGGGTGCGATGCTAACAGCCCTAACTGAAGGCGGGTCAATGGGTGAAGCGTTGGAGACTGCTAAAGCAAATGCAGAGCAGGTACAAAACACCTTCGATCGCCTAGTTGAAGTTAAGGATGCTGGAGAAGAGGCGGTTTCTCTTCTAGCGGGTGATTCATCTTCATCTGGCTTGTTGGATAAACCTGATGTGCAGCAGGCTATTCTTGACGCAATTGCTAGTGGTGAATCGATGGAAGATGCGCTGTCTCGTGTAACAAGTGCGGAGTATGTAGCCCCTGAAATTGCTCCCGAAATTCCTGATACACCAGAACGCTTCATGACTTCCGGTGGCGATTTTGACAGTTTATTGCGTGAAACAGTTGATATCTTTGAGCTCACTCCAGAAGAGCAGAAAGTTGTCCAAACAGCTTTTGAAAACACAATGTTAGATCATTTGGAATCAGGTGACAGTGTCTCTGGCGCTCTTGAAAGTGCACAAGCAGTAGCGCTTGAGATGCGGGATAAAGTTTTAGCGGTTCGCCTAAGTAAAAATAGTGCGGATCAGCTTTTAATAACTGCTGCGAAGGGTGGTAGTATAGCCGATGAACAAATCGAGCAATTTGTATCTACCTTTGCATCTAATACAAATAAATAGTTTGAAAACATTAAGGAACGTTAACCATGGTTAATTTGAGAGAAAAGTTCAAAGAGCTAACTCGACAACAGCTATTCCTTTTGATCATTTCGGTCATTGTGGTGCTGTCTGTCATCTTCTCTTTAATTGCTCGTACAGTTGTGTTGCAACCCGATGCTGATCGTCCGTATCGCATTGTCTTAGCTGCACCTCTATCGGGGGAGAGTCAATTAGTGGGTGACTCACTTCTTGGCGGAGCGAGATTGTTCGTTGATCAGATTAACCAAACGGGTGGTTTAGCCGGGCATTTGCTGCAGTTAGAGGCCCTAGATGACAAAGGGACGGTTGAAGGTGCTCTGGAAGTCGCTAAGAAAGTATCCTCAGATGAAGGCGTCCTAGCGGTTTTGGGTCATGGATTTACTCCTGTCAGTGATGAGTTATCAGCGGTCTATGATCAAGCAGGTGTGCCTGTTATCAATCCGCTCTCTTCTTTATTCACTAAGAATAGTTCAAAAACGCTTTTTAATTTGACCCCTAGCTCAGAAACCCAAACCCAATTCCTTGCTAACTATGCTCTAAACGTATTGGGTAAGAAGGTTGTCTCTATCGTTCGTGATAGCAGTGATAAAGGCGCTACACTCTCTAAAACTTTCTCTGATACCTATGAGAAGTTTAAAACTAAGACAAACTACGAATGGGTGGTAGATCTAAGCGGTGATTCTGATCAGCAACTAGCTGAAATCGCTGCAGAGATTAAAGCTAAGGTTGATACGGGTACTGTCTTTATCGCATTGGAGCCTGTTAAGGCTGCTAAGTTTGTAAAAGAGCTTCGTGATGTCGGTGGTCGTAACGCGTTGATTGGTTTGTCAGGCCTGGCAACACATGCATTCAGAACGACACTGAATGACCTTATCTTTGAAAAGCCAGGTGACTCACCTTCATACCGCACAGCTGGTGATTACATTGATAGTGTGGTGCTTACATCTCCGTTGATGTTCGACACTGCAGGTGAGCATGTTCAGAACTTTAAAAACAACTTTATTGATGCTGAAAATCGTTCACCGGATTGGGTTGCTGCCCATGCGTTTGAAGCTGTTGAGCTTGTTGCAAGTGAAGTTAAAAGTGTCGAAGGACTAAACAGCCTTAGCGTAAAAGAGTTACGTGCTGCACTTATTGAAAAGCTAAATACTAAACCGTTGAATGCTGCTAAAAGTACATCGGATCCTATGTTTGATGTATACCATCAAGCTCGCCGTGCAAACTACATTGGTAACTACAGTGGTACAACTCTAGTTTCCGCGCTTACTCAGTTACAGCCAATTCTTGAAGGTGGTAACAAGAACTACATTGCAGAGTTCCGTGAAGGTCGCGTCCTATTTGTTAACGACCGTTTCATGTACAAAACAAACGTAATCTACACAGGCCTTCAGATTGATGAGATCTCTGATATTAATCTTGATGATGGCACTGTGATGCTTGATTTTGGAATGTGGTTCCGCTTCCGTGGAAACTTCGATCCGCAAGATATTGTCTTCAAAAACAACGCAGAGGATATCTCGCTTGGTGAGCCTGTTTTCAATGAACAACAGGGTGATATGACTTACCGTCTATACCGCGTTAAAGGTAAGTTCTTTATGAACTTTGGTGAAAAGTCGCCACCTTACGGCCAGTATCAGGCGGGTGTCTCGTTCTCACATGAATTGTTGAACAAAGATAACCTTCAATACGTTGTCGATTTCCTTGGTTTGGGGCTTTCTTCAGGGAAAACATTTGAAACATCGCTCAATGAAACTCGTGCATTGAATCCAAATCTAGGTTGGCAGATTGATCGCGCTTGGATTGGTCAAGATATTAAAACACGCAGTGTATTGGGTAATCCTAAGTATGTTGGCCATGCCAGCTCTTCGCCTGACTTCTCAACTATTGAAGCAGGTATCATTCTTGAGAAGAGTAAGTTCAATCTTAAGAAGTTTGTCGATCCAGATTACTTTGTGTACCTAGCAATCTTCGGTATCTTGGGTGGCGTTTTTGCCGTGGGTATGGACCGTAAAGAACGAGGTGGTTTCTGGAACTTCCACTCATGGATTCTTCGTGTCATCTCTTGGCCACTGCTTCTGCTTGCTGCGGGTAGTCTGATTCTAGACTTCTCAGCACAGAACTTGAGTGTCTACACCACAGAAATGGTGGCACTGACATACAGTGCTCTTTGGTGGTTTATACCTGCTCGCTTGCTTGTTATTGCCTTGGAGCGCTTTGTCTGGATTCCACTAGAATCCCATACTGGCCGTAAGATCCCGAATGTTATTCGTGGATTTGGGGCAACAGTGATCTACATCTTCGCAGTCTTGGGCATAACGGCTTTCGTATTTGGCCAACAGCTGACATCGTTATTAGCTACGTCTGGTGTCTTGGCGATGATTATCGGCTTAGCGATTCAAGCGAACATCGCCAACGTTTTCTCAGGTATCGTGCTCAACCTTGAGCGTCCATTTCAGGTGGGTGACTTTATCAAGGTCGATAACGTGTTTGGTCGTGTTGCGGATATCACTTGGCGTACGGTGCGTATCGAATCTTTGGATGGGCCGGTAGTGAGTTTGACCAACGGTAAGGTCTCGGAAGCGAAGATCGAAAACCATAACGATGTTCCTCGCGGATTGCGTATGGAGCTTGCTTTCCATCTTAGTCCTGATATTGAGCCTACACGTGTAGAAGAGGTAGTCAATGAGATCATTGAGGATGCAGATTACGTGCTCGGTAAGGGCGGTAGCAAACCAGCACATCAGTTGATCTTTACAGGTATAGAAAACGTGAATGGTAACTGGGTTGCGTCGTACATGTTGATCTTCAAAGTGAAGAACTTCCTAGCCAAAATACAGGCTCGTGGGGATTTCTGGCAGTCTCTACGTAACCATTTAGTTGCGCATGAGATGCCACTTAAGCCTTCAGAAAATTCTATTCTTAAGGCAATCACTTCTGATGCTTCAAGTACATCCGAGGTCTAGTAGCTCTTGAATGTCAGAAAAAGTAAGGTTTATTTTTTAAGTTTAATGTAAGTTTTTGCAAGGTTTTGAAATTGGCCTGTAATAAACTCGCGAGATAATTTTGTTATTCCGTTTGAAATTAAAGAGACGGTGCACATATTGGCCTAAGCCAGAGGTATTTTTATGTCAGAGAACACTAAGCAAAACCTAAAGCGCAATCGTTCGTTCGCTTTGGAAGCTCGTACACTTTTTGATGGTTCCGCTATATTTGATATGGCGCTGAATCTGGATAATGTTGATGGGCCTGATGTAGTTGCTAGTGAGTCTGTTTCAAGTCACGTAATTCAATCGGCAGAAGCAGCAGTCAGTGCTGTAGAGTCAAATTTACTGAGTGCCAATCGTGACGATATTTTTGCTTCATTTAGCGGTGGGCAAACTGTTATTACAGCAGAGTGGAATAGTGCTTTAGATCAGCTTCAATCTGACATGGCTGATGGGAAAGTCTCCGTTGCACTTGGTTTCCTAGGTGACTCCTCTATGGAGGGTAACACAGGTCTTTTCTCTGCTGAGGGGCCAGATGGCAACCCTGTTATCTATTTGAACCAAGATTGGATAGATGGTGGTGCTTCAAATTCTGACATAGAAGCAGTGATTTCTGAAAAACTAGGTGAATTTGTAGATTCTCGCCTAACACCTACTGCTCGAGAAGTTTACTTCATAGATGCTTCGCTGGCAGATGTTCAAACCTTGATTAATGCTGTACCAACTGATGCTGAAATCTTTATGGTCGAAGCGGGTGTGGATGGTTTTGCATTCATGGCCGAAACCTTGGCTAACGAAAGTGGTATCTCTGCTATTCATGTTTTGGGTCACGGTTCTGTGGGTGAAGCGCAACTTGGATCGGTAACACTGTCTGATTCCAATCTAGATTCATACTCAGCTCAACTAGCTGCTATCGGGCAATCACTGACAGCTGAGGGGGATATTCTTCTATACGGTTGTAACGTGGCTGCTTCAGGTGATGGCGAAGCCTTTATCCAAGAGATCGCAACTTTGACTCAAGCTGATGTGGCTGCTTCGGATGATGTTACAGGTGCTGGTGGAGACTGGGAGCTAGAGGTCGCTTCTGGTTCTGTAGAGAGTGTTGGATTTTCACTTGTTAGTTATAAAGACAATCTTGCTATAAGTAATGCTGGTTTCGAAACTGATCTGTCTAGTTGGTCATCAAATGATGCAGCGGTCATAACAGGGTCGCAAACTATAAACGCAGGGTCTAATACTTGGGTCGTAACTGGTTCTGACTCGAAAATGATTAAGCTGGAACCATCTGGTAGTTGGTCAGAGTTAAGTAACGATTTTCAGTCGCTATCAGGTGTGTCTAATGACACCATGACCTACATAAATGATACCTTTTACTCCAGTTCTTACATGACGCCAACTAACATGGCTTATGTAACTCAGACATTCAGTGCAACAGCTGGGGAGACTTATACGGTTGCTTGGAACTAC
This sequence comes from Marinobacterium sp. LSUCC0821, assembly GCF_012848475.1. Taxonomy (NCBI): domain Bacteria; kingdom Pseudomonadati; phylum Pseudomonadota; class Gammaproteobacteria; order Oceanospirillales; family Oceanospirillaceae; genus Marinobacterium; species Marinobacterium sp. LSUCC0821. Next base: position 1,112,271 of record NZ_CP051666.1, on the reverse strand, counting down.
ATCTCTACAGATTACGAGCCCTACAATGACGGTTCTATTCTTACGCTTGTTGACAAAAGTGATCCTAGTAAACTTGCTATTCTAGATGGTGTAAAAGCTGAAATAACCCTTCTAGGGGCAACGAATCCAGGAACGGGTAATTATACTACTGGTTCTTACGGTAGTACTGGCTGGCAAGAATCAACAATTCAGATAACTGAAAGTGGGACCTACACTATTTCACTAGCTGTATTTAATCTGGGCGATACAATTTTAAGTCCACACCTTTATATAGATAATATAGCGGGTACCACCACTAAAAACGGCACTCCGTTCGATCCAGTTCCGGAAGATCCTAATGCCCCAGAACCTGCAGGTGATCCGGTAGAAAATCTTCAAGTTGACGTTACTGAAGATACTACTCTCACAATTGATGTTGATGGTTCTGATGCGATTTTTAAGCTAGGCAATGACCCTGCAGGCGAAATTAAGTTTGCCACATTGCCAGACTCGTCGATCGGAATTTTTAAATACAATGGTGCTGCGGTATCAGCTGATACGGCTTATGATTTAACAGGCAGTAATGTTTTAACCTTCGAGCCAGCATCAAATGCGAACGGTTCAGGAAGCTTTTCTTGGACTGGGAGGGTTTCTGTTGGTTCAGGTTATTGGAGCAGTACAGGCTTAGGGACTATAACCGTCTCTGAAGTTAATGATGCACCAACAATCAGTGCGATTACTTATACAGGTGCCTTAGTTGAAGTTGAGGGCACAGGAAATGGTGCTGAAGAAGCTAGCTCTGGAAGTGCAAGCGGTACTATTACAGTTACAGATCCAGATAGTGGTGACTCAGTAACTCTTTCGGAAACATACAATAATGATATGGTTTGGGTGTCAGGTGGTGCTACCCAAACATTGCAGCTAAGTCAATCTAATGTCGATGCTATTGTTAATGGTTTTGTCTTAGGTGCAAACTCTTCGAGTAGTACCTGGACATACAGCACTAATGAAGATTTAAACTTCCTCGGAGCGGGTGATACCCTGACATTCAGCTACAATGTTAAAGCTACTGATGGCAGTGGTGTTAATTCATCAGTTCAGACTGTAACGATCACAATCACTGGTGCCGCTGAACCTGTACCCATTACTATTAGTGATATTACTGTCAAAGAAACAGATACGTACGCACAGTTTGAAGTCAACGGCACTGCTAGTAAAACGCTTGCAATGGATCTTTCTGGTGGTACTGCTACAGGTGGTGGTACAGATTACGGTACTGGATTTGAATATAGCCTAGATGGTGGGTCAAATTGGGTTACGTACACTACACCCTTCTCAGTAGGTAGTGGTGTTTCAGCTGTTTTAGTCAGGGTTCCTATCGTTAATGATAGTGTAGATGATGATGGTGAAACCTTTGATTTAAATGTATATGAAGTTGCTACATCAATGGCTAGCACAAGCGTTTATGACGCTGAATATAAAACTATTGATATAAGTGGATTAACTTTAGTATCAGGTACAGCTAATAGTGAGGGTGCAGTGTATCGAGCTGCAAATGCTGTCACCATTAACTCTCAATCGATCGATGTACTTGTTTCTATTACTGGTATGTCGAATGTTTCAAGTTTTACTCTTGATAATGATGGTAGTAACTCTTCACGATTCCAGCCTGAAATTAACTCTACCAGTAGTAGTGGAAGTGCAGTTGATTTTACGTTCTCCTTTGTTAAAGACTATACAGGGCCTAGTTCCTACACTGCTGTTGCCCTAGAGAACTTCTATGTGAGTGGGGTGGACGTAGATGGTAGTAGCAATTATCAAGAGTATGCTGAAATAAGCGGCTTCTCCTCTTACCAAGTAGATAAAACTAGTAAGCTAGATATTACTGAAGATTACCGAGATGGCTTTACACGCTTTAGTGGTATTACTTCGAACTTGAGCGGTATTACATTTGAAGATACTGCTTCCTACCAGACAACTTTCGATGTTGCACGTACAAGTGTTGATGTTCGTTTAGGTGTTACTGGGCAGACTAGTGGTAAACGACTCTTCTCTCTAACTATGGGGGCGCCAGTTGGTACATTTACCAATACAGGCTCTTCTACATCAACTGAAGCAGTAACTGCTACAGCAACAATACTTCAGCCAGATGGTTTGTCTATCTCTGATGCAACAGTGAATGAAGGCGCAGGTAAAATTGCGTTTACTGTGATTCGTGATTCTGGTTCTGGAACTGCCTCTGTTAATTACTCGGTTGTAGGTAATACCGCGACGGTTGGTACCAGTGGTAAGGATATTACTCCAGACGATGATCTAAGTGGAACTGTAATTTTTGCTGATGGGGATACAACAAAAACTATTACATTAAACGTTACTAATGATAATGTTTTTGAGGGTTCTGAAAATTTCTATGTAAATTTAAGTAACGCAGTCAACCTAACACTCGATGATACTCAGGCTGTAGGAACAATTCTCGACAATGGCTCTGGATCGGGCGGAGTTGATGATGACCGTCCATCATTCTCTGTGAATGATGTGTCAGTTAACGAATCGGCAGGAACGTTAACTTTTACTGTTAGTAAAACTGAACACTACGATACCCTTTTGGGATCAACGGTTTATTACACCCTTGAAAGTTCATCAGCCACTGCAGGTGAGGACTTTGTTCATAAATCTGGGACGCTAGATTTCTCCGCATCAGATCTCACTAAAACAGTGACCGTTACGCTCTCGAATGATTCAATCTATGAAGGTTCAGAGCAGTTCTTTATTAAGTTAAGTAATCCTACCAACGCGATTATTTCCGACGAGAAGGGCGTTGCAACCATTTGGGATGATGGGACTTCTGATGGCACTACATCAGCGAGTGATGATGACCGTCCATCGTTCAGTATTGGTGACGTGACTGTCAATGAGGAAGCTGGATACGCAATCTTTACTGTAACTAAGTCAGGTAACACAGCTGTATCAGCTTCGGTTCAGTATGCAACTACGAATAATGGTACAGCTGATAGTGGAGACTATGTATCCAAAGCTGACACTTTAAATTTTGCTAAGAACGAGACCACTAAAATTATTAGTGTAGCTATTAATGATGATGCAATTTATGAGGGCTCTGAAACCTTTGGTGTTGTATTATCAAATGCTTCCGGCGCAACAATCAGCGATGCGAATGGTGTAGGTACTATTAAAGATGATGGTACAGGTAGTGCCAATAGCGGAGGCAATGGTAGTGGGTCTGATGATGACCGACCAACTTTCACCATTGGGGATGCTACTGAGGATGAAGGCGGTACATTAGTTTTTGATGCCACTCTTTCAAATGCAACTAAATCAAATGTTGAAGTTGCGTTTACTCTTTCTGATGTCAATACAGAGGGTGTTGACGATTATGGCAGCATGACAGTTGAGTATTACAACTCCAAAAGTTCGACATGGATTGAACTTACAGCGTCTTCTGGCAAATATACGTTGCCAGCTGGTTACACACAAATGCGTGTCAGCGTAACTGCAGAAAACGACTCAATATTTGAAGGTGTAGAAACCTTCACTTTGTCTGCAGCTGTAACCGATTCAGCAATTACTGACACAGATACCGGTACCGGTACTATTTATGACGATGGTAGTAACGTTGGTGATGATTCTGATACCGATACAACCGCGGATGACGACCGCCCTAGCTTTAGCGTAGATGATGTCGACGTTAATGAAGATGCCGGAACAATCACATTTACAGTGACTAAAACTGGTACTACGTCGGTTGCTTCTTCCGTTAACTATCAGATCAGCAGTAACAGTGCTGCGGTAGGTAGTTCTGCGGCTACCGGAACAGATGTTTATGGTACATTGAGTGGCACGTTGTCGTTTGCCGCCGGTGTCTCTACTCAAACTGTTGTACTTAATGTCACTGATGACAGCGTTTACGAGGGTGAAGAGACATTCTATATTGATCTTTCGTCTGCATCACAAGCGACAATATCAGACGCCCAGGGTGTTGGTGCTGTTTGGGATAATGGTACTTCAGATGGTTCTACTTCAGCGACCGATGACGATCGACCAAGTTTCAGTGTTGATGATGTAACAGTGAACGAAGGTGCAGGAACTATTACTTTTGCTGTTGTGAAAACAGGTGCTACAACCCAAGTTACTACACTTGACTGGATAGCTAATAGCGGTACGGGTGTTGATGCTGCAACTGTTGGATCAGGTGGTGATATAACTGGCACTGCGAATGGCTCACTATCTTTTGCCGCAGGTGAGACAACTAAATACATTACCCTCACCGTAGCTAATGATACGGTATTTGAAGATACTGAAACTTTTACGCTAGATCTCTCTAATGTGAGCAGTTCAGCTACTATCAGCGATGCTCAAGCTATCGGTACCATTGAAGATGATGGTACCGGTAATGGTGGTTCAGACGACGATAGAGCCCGTTTCACTATTTCGGATGAGATTGAAACTGAAGGTAATACTTTTACTTTTACTGTTTCACGTTCAGGTGACACATCCGTTGAGCAAACTATTCAATACGCTACTTCTATAGAATCTGGTGATACAGCTGAAACAGAGGATTTCACTGCCGCTAGTGGTACTTTAACATTTGCTGCTGGTAGCAACTCCGAAACATTTACTGTTTCAACAGTAAGTGACTCTACTGTTGATGAAGGTAATGAGTCTCTAACAGTCACACTATCTAATAACTCTGGTGGAACCAGTCTTATTGATGATGCTGTTGGGGAAGGTATCATTTCAGATGGAACGGCTAGGCGCACACTTGCTATCTCTGATGCAGCAGAAGATGAGGGCGGCACACTCTCATTCGATGTGACACTAGACGGTGACATCGCATCGGATGTTGAAGTTGGGTTTTCATTAGTTGATATCACTACTGAAGGCTCAGCAGATATCAACAACATGGTTGTTAGCTACAACAATGGTTCTGAATGGATTGTTCTTACACCAACTGCCGGTAAATATACATTACCAGCAGGAGGCGACGAGATGCGAGTAACTGTTGATGCTGTTGAAAACTCTACTTACGAAGGAACTGAAACGTTCAGGCTCGTGGCAGACTTCCCTAATGAATTTGTTATCGATACCGATTACGGTACCGGCACCATTTATGATGATGGTACTGACGACGGCGACGATAATGACGGTACTGCAGATAATGACAAGCCAAGCTTTAGTATTAACGATGTAACGGTTAACGAAGCTTCAGGTACAGCAACCTTTACCGTAACTAAATCAGGTAATACCGAGCTAGCCTCATCTGTTGAATACAGTACTTCGGATGGTACAGCTGAATCAGCCAGTAACTCTGATTACACTGCAATAGCAAGTACTCAGCTGAATTTTGCTGCGGGTGAAACCGAGAAAACGGTTACAGTGACAATCACTAATGATTCGCCTGCTGTTTACGAAGGTAGTGAAACATTTAACGTAGTACTTGCGAACGCCTCAGGTGCTGTTATCAGTGATGCTACGGGTGTGGGTACTATTAAAGATGATGGTACTGGTAACGCATCCAATGGTGGATCGGGTGCTGGTAGTGATGATGATCGCCCAACGTTGACCATTGGTAATGCGACTGAAGATGAAGGTGGTACGCTCACATTTGATGCAACCTTGTCTAATGCGACTCAAGCTGATGTTGAAGTAGAATTCACTTTAACGGATGTGACAACTGAGGGCAGTGCTGACTATGGCAGCATGACTGTTAAGTACAATAACGGTGGCACCTTGACCACATTGACAGCTACAGATGGTAAATACATCCTTCCAGCTGGAAATACTCAACTTCAAGTGAGTGTTACCGCAGTAGATGACTCTACATTTGAAGGTGTTGAAACATTTACCCTTTCAGCTGACGTTACGGACTCCGCAATCACCGCTACTGATACCGGCACTGGCTCTATCTACGATGACGGTACTAATGATGGTGATGATAATGATGGATCTGCTGCCGATGACCGTCCAAGCTTTAGCGTCAATGATGTTGATGTTAATGAAGGCGCGGGCACTATCACCTTTACGGTTACTAAGACAGGTGCTACCGCCGTTACATCAACAGTCAATTACGCCATTAGCAGTAATTCAGCGATAGTCGGTAGCACAGCGGCATCTGGTACAGATGCGTCTGGAACCTTAAATGGAACACTGCAGTTTGCGGCAAATGTTGCAACTCAAACTGTTACGTTAAATATCGCAAACGACAATATCTATGAAGGTAACGAGCAGTTCTACATTGATCTATCATCTGCTACACAGGCGACTATTTCAGATAGCCAGGGTATTGGTGAGATTTGGGACAATGGTACTTCTAACGGTACTACGTCAGCCAGTGATGACGATCGTCCAAGCTTCAGCATCAATGACGTTACTGTTAATGAAACAGATGGTACAGCTACATTCACCATTACTAAAACAGGTAATACTGAAGAGACTTCAACAGTTTCATACAGCACCGCTGATGTCTCTGCTGTTGACCCTGCTGACTACACTACAATCTCTACGACTCAATTAACATTTGCAGCCAATGAAACTGAAAAGTTCGTTACCGTTAGCATCATTGATGATGAAACGGGTGAGGTTGCAGGTGTTTGGGAAGGAACAGAGACCTTTAACGTTAACCTAAGCAACGTAAGTTCCAATGCTGTCATAGGCGATGGAACAGGTGTAGGTACTATTCTTGATCCCGAAGACCGTACCGTTCAGGTATCGGGTATTGGTCCTATCAATGAAAACTCAACCTACGCAGTTTTTGAAATTGATGCTGTTGGTGGTAACTACCAAGACCTGACGTTCGAAGTCTTCAATAAAACCGCTACTTTAGTGAACATTGAAGGTTCTCAAGATGCTTCAGTCTCCTTCATTGCTCCTGGAGATGGTACTAAGTTTTATGTAGGTGTAACCATTGCTAATGAAGATGATAATAACTATGAAGGTTTAGAAAACTTTGGCCTTAAAGCTTATTACACAGACGATCCAAATATCCAAGACACGGGTTACAACCTAATCGTTGATGATGGTACGGGTGTGCGTTACGACTACGCTAACGTTCCAAATCTTGCTGACTCTTTGAATCTTTACGAACTTGATAACGACTTAACTGGCGTTGATTCTGGTGGCAAGCCACTTCCTAAAGAGGGCGGTGAAGATTTTAAAGAGGTAGTCGTTCAGAAAACAGTAATCGACTACAGCGATGCTTTTAAAGAAGTGAAAGAGAGCCTGGATGCCTATGGACTTGCTGATGCAATTGCGACAGAAGCTCAATCGCAGATCGATAAGCTCTCTGGCAAAATAGCACTCTATGTACTGCCAGCTGTGGCGGAGGCGCGTTCTGATACAGTAAGTCTGTTCCGTCGTCTAGCCTCTGATGACGGCAATGCTTACATGGGCTCATCAGTTGTTCGATCAAGTCTTGCAATGGACTCTTTGGCTCCAATATCAGAGCTTTCTGCCCCTGTATTTGATGACGGTGAAGAGCTACAGCAAGGCTTCTTTGGTGAGGAGCTTACTGAAGCAAGCTTTTTTGATTCACTTGATGATGAGACTGAAGAGTTTTTCGTTGCAAACGTCACAGAGGTGGATAGTGAGCATCAAGAATTTACAGCACAGCTTTTAGCTGCAGCTAAAACTAATAACGGGGCGGGTATATCTCGTAGTTCAGCTCATGTGCTGAATTCGGTTGAACCAGTTAACTCTAACCTCAAAGATTCTAATAGTTAATCGATTTCGAATAGGAAAAATCAGAATGATGATTTCAAAGAAAAGAGCAAACTTTCAAAAATTAGGTGTCGTTTCGTTGGCGGCACTAATTGCGGGCTGTTCTATCTCTCCAGAGGCTCTTACGACTTCAGATGTTCGTAAGCGAGTACAAGCAGACCAATTTACATTATTTTCTGCTCAGGATCCTATATTTGCACCAATCACCTTCGAAGAAGCACTAGCGCGTTCATTGAAATACAACATGGATTTGCGCTTGAAACTTATGGAAAGTGCACAGGGGCGTGGTTTAGCTGAATTAGCTTCGTATGACATGTTGCCAAATCTACTGGTGTCAGCAGGCTATACTCATAGAAATAATGTCAGCGCTTCGAAGTCTTATCGAGTTAGTAACACTGATGGTTCTATTATTGAGCCTACATCTACAGATTCTTACTCTGGTAGCCAACCAGAACATAACCGTACTCGTTCAGCAGAGTTTACTTGGAACGCTTTGGATTTAGGTATTGGTTACTACAGCGCAAAACAAAAGGCTAACCAAGTTCTAATTGCTGAAGAGCGTCGACGTCGTGTTGTTCAAAACATTCTAGCGGATGTTCGTTCTGCCTACTGGCGTGCGCTTGGTGCACAGCGTCTAGTTAAACAAGCGGATGAGCTGATTGAAGAGGTTAACAGTGCGCTTGAGCGTTCTCGTCGTGCTGAAGCAGAAGGTCTAGTACCACCGAAACAAGCGTTAACCTACCAGCGTCTATTAATCGATGCATTTGATCTACTAGCTAGCCGTCGTACAGAACTTGATCTGGCTAAGCGTGAGCTTGCAGCGCTTATGAACGTGACGCCAGGAGCTCAGTTCACAGTTGCTGAAGTTGATGAACCACTGCTAAAACCTGCTCCACTTAACGTTGCTGAACTTGAAGAACTAGCCTTGCAACAGCGTCCAGAACTTCGTCAAGAAGATTACAACGCTCGTATTACTGCAGACGAAGCTAAGAAACAACTGGTTTCATTGCTGCCTAATCCAGCACTTTCGCTTGGACTACAGTACGACTCTAATAAATACCTGTACGAAGATGATTGGATCCAAACGGGTGCAAGCATTAACTGGAACCTATTTAAACTTCTTAGCTACCGTACACTGGATGATACGCTCGAAGATCAGAAGACCGTTGACGATACTCGCCGTATGGCACTGTCGATCGCTGTGTTGACTCAGGTTCGAGTAGCTATTGAACGATACAAACTGACTCTAAAAGAACTCGATACAGCCGAAGAGTCTTTCCTAGTTGACCAGCGTATGGCGGCATTTGCTGAAGCGGCACAGGGTTCTGAGTTGAACGCAGAACTTGAAGTGATTCGTGCCAAGACGCGTGCGCTTAACTCTGAATTCAAACGCTACGGTGCCTATGCTGCGGCTCAGGCTGCTTTTGGTCGAATCTACAACTCAGTTGGCTTTGAGGTTATTCCAACAGGCCTAAACCAAGATGGCGCTCTAGCTGAAGTTGGTGGTGCTATTACAAATTACGTTGCTGAAGTTGAAGATAACTTCTTTGCACACGCTGATGTGATTCCGGTTGAACTACCTTCTATTAATTTGATGATGAACGGTGTTAGCGACGCTTCAAAAGCGGGTCTTTTGACGGCGATCGACGCTTTGCTTGAGCGTAATCAGCTAGAAACTAGCAACGATGCACTCTACATGTTGAATATGTCTCTTAACATTGAGCCTATTCAGCGCCGTGTTCGTCCAGCTAGCTGGGAGCTAAAACTGGTCGATGCCTTCGGCACTGTTGTTGATTCAGCTACTTATAGCTCTACTTTGGTCGCTAACCCTAGTGATCTTGTGATCCAAACATTTGCAGAATCAGCGGTTTTGGCAAACGTTGGCCAGATCCGTGGTTGGTTGGCAAACGCATCAACTAAATGAGATTGAGTATGGCTAATAAAGCTCTGCTTACTCTTGCTCTAGCGCTAGTTGCCACAAGTGGGGATCTAGCAGCAGCTGAATCAGAGAAACCCAGGATTATCAGTCAAATTGAGCAGCAGCTTGCTGCTCCAACGTCTGATAACCAGGTGCCTGCTTTGTTGATCGCACCTATTGAGACCACGCTTGCAAGCCCTATGTTTGGTCGTGTGGCTAAACATAATGTTTCACTTGGTTCGTCGTTTAAGAAGGGTGATCTATTGATCTCATTTGTCTGTGCTGACCGTGATGCTCAGGTGGGTATGGGTGAAGCTGAGTTTGCTGCTGCCCAAGTGGCTTATGAAAATAAGCTGAAGCTTCAAGGGCTGTCACAAGCGGGTGAGATCGAAGTGACGCTAGCAGCGACAGAAGCTAGTCGTACTAAGGCTCAGTTAGATTACTTTGAAGCTTTGGCAGACCAGTGTGATGTTCGTGCGCCTTTCTCTGGAAAGATTGCCAACGTTCGAGTGAATCCTCATCAGGGAGTTGCGCAGGGCGAACCTCTGGTTGATATCATCAGCACCAATGGGCTAAAAGCCGTTATGAACATCCCGGCGAGTTGGTTAAAAGAGGTTAAGCTGAAGGATGAGGTGATCCTGTCTATTTCTGAGACGGGTCAATCTTACGCTGCAAAACTTTCTGCAATCAACTCTACCGTAGATAGTGTCAGTCATACTATTAAGGTTGAAGCTGAAATTACTAAAGCGCCAAGCAACTTACTTCCTGGAATGAGCGGTAATGCTCAGTTCTCTCGCTAAGGGTTATTTTCTGTGGCCGAGTCTGTACTATCAGCCCTTTTAACGTTGAATCAACGTTTAATTAAAGCTGAAAATTTACAAGAGCTCGGCTTCATTATAGTTAATGATACTTGGCAAGTTTTAAAGTTCCGTCAGGCCTCGGTTTACCTTCCAACGAAGACTGGTCGATTAAAAATCTCTTCTGTAACAGGGTTAACGCCGACCAAAGAAGCGACCCCTTTCACGCTATGGCTAGATCGTGTTCAAAAATACCTTCTCAAGAATGGTTCGATAGTGTCCCCGCAGCCTTTCACTCAGCAAGATCTTCCAAATGACTTGGCTGATGGTTGGGGTGAGTGGTGGCCTGCGTTTGCTTATGTTGTCCCTGTTTTAGAGGCCAAAAAGTGCATTGGTGTGGTCTTTTTAGTTCGTGAAAAAGCATGGAGTGAAACAGACCAGCAACTTATCAATCTTTTAGCTGAACAGTGGCAGCACTGTATAGCGGCGCAGGTCAATCGTAAAAAACCTTCCCTTTTTGCACGCCTAACATCGACTAAGCCTATTCTCTGGGTCTGTTTAGCAGCGCTTATCGCGTCAGGTTTTATACCCGTTCGACTTACTGCTATGGCTGAAGCAGAAATCATCTCTTTAAACTCTGAAGTGGTGAGTTCACCTGCTGCTGGTGTCATAGAGCGGTTTTTTGTAGAACCAAACAACCCTGTGAAAGTAGGCGTACCACTGTTTGAGCTGGATCAGCGAGAGCTACAAAACGAAATTGCAGTTGCCAAGCAGACGATTGAGATAGCAAAGGCTGACCTACATCGTGCCCAGCAGCAATCTTTTAACGACTCACAGAGTAAAGCTGAGTTGGCCTCTTTACGCGGTAAACTGCGTGAACAAGAGTTAACACTCGCTTCGTTAAAAGATTTGTCGGATCGCATGGTTGCAAAAGCGAACCGTGATGGTCTATTTATCTATAGCGATAAAAACGATTGGTTAGGTAAACCGGTTGTAACAGGTGAGCGAGTAGCAGAACTGGCTGATGAAACTCGGTTAGGCGTTGCGCTTTGGTTGCCTGCAAATGATGCGATTAACCTTGAGCAGGGTGCGGATGTGCGCATATTCCTGCAGATTGATCCTCTCAATCCAATTGCCGCAACACTATCTAAAACAAGTTATCGAGTTAGCCAGTCACCAAATGGCATTGCAGCCTACTACTTGCGTGGTGAGTTACAAGAGAATCAATCACCACGAATCGGCTTACGTGGCGTCGCCAAAGTGTATGGTGAGGAGCGATCTTTAGCTTACTGGATGTTCCGTCGACCAATAGGGGGGCTTAGACAGTGGTTGGGTCTATGATTCCTCAAGAAGCTTTTATTGGCGCGGTACCTGCTTTGCGTGAAGATTTGCGCTTGCACACTGCTGCACCCCATGACGATGGTTCACCCTGTTGGACTATTCAGGACCCCATTACTAATCAGTTTTATCAGATCGGTTGGTTGGAGTTTGAACTCCTTTCACGATGGCGCTTAGGTAAAAAAGAGTCAATTCTTGAAAAGACAAACAAAGAAACACCTCTTAATGCTTCATCAGAAGAGCTAGAGGGGCTTTTAGAGTTTTTAACTAAGTCAAAACTTGTCGTGCAGCGGGGTTACGAGGCGACTTCGGCTTTGATCGAAGAGTCTAAAAAACGCAAATTACCTATTTGGAAACAGTTACTACATAACTACCTTTTTTTCAGGGTTCCGATTTTTCATCCGGATCGATTCCTTTCAGCTACTTACCCTTATGTGAAGGGGCTGTTTAGTCAAACTGCATTAATCGTATTGATGATTTCTGCCTTTGCTGCTTTCTATTTCACTGTGCAGCAATTCGATCTTTTTGCTGCGACCTTTGTTGATACTCTGACCCTTGAGGGTATTGCAGGTTATATGGTCGCGTTAATTATCACAAAAAGCTTGCATGAATTAGGCCATGCATACACTGCTACCCATTTTGGGACCCGTGTTTCTCATATGGGGGTTGCCTTTGTTGTTATGTGGCCCATGCTTTATACCGATACAGGCGAAACCTGGCGTTTAAAACGCTCTAAACATCGCTTGGGCATTGCGTCAGCAGGTGTTGCGACAGAGTTGTCTATCGCTGTCTTTGCTCTGCTTGCATGGAATTTAACACCCGATGGACCACTGCGTAATGGTCTGTTTTTTTTGGCTACGACAGCCTGGGTAATTTCGTTACTGATCAATGTGAGTCCATTCTTACGTTTTGATGGTTACTACATCCTTTCTGATTCCCTAAATATTCCAAACTTGCACCAACGCGCAGGGGATGCCGCAAAAACTTGCTTACGCCGTATTTTGTTGGGTTGGGATATCGAATACCCTGAGGTTACCTCTTCTCGTCGCCGTCGCTTCTACATAGGTTTTGCAATAGCGACTTGGTTCTATCGCGTCATTGTATTCATTGGAATTGCAGTAGCGGTCTACTACTTCTTTTTTAAAGCACTTGGGATCTTCTTAGGTATTGTCGAGATATGGTGGTTTGTTTTGCGCCCTGTATTTAAAGAGTTTGGTGTATGGAAAGAGGGTTGGGCCGGAACAAAATTGAATCGAAAACTGTTATTGATTTCACTTCTCGCTGGGCTCATCGCGTTAATGGTTATTCCATGGAAAAGCACAACTACTGCACCAGCCCTTTTAGAAGCAGAGAATGCTAGCTCGGTGTACGCATCTGGTTCAGGTGTGTTGCGAAGTATCCCCTTTGAGGGGCACTATTATGAACAGGGTGATGTACTGTTTGAGATTGAAGATTCTAGTTTGAGTTGGTCTGTCGCTCTTTCAAGATCACAAAAAGTTTCCATTGAAGAACAACTGACGAGTTTAATCGGCATTAGGGGTGGTGAGAGCGAGCGCGCCGGTCTTTTGGAACAGTGGAAAAAGATCGATGCTCAAGAGAAACAAGCTCTAGCACAGATAGACAAGCTTACAGTTGTAGCTTCGATGGCTGGTAGGGTGACTGACCTTGATCCCATGCTTGCTAAGGGTGTGTTTGTTAATGATCAATCGCCGCTAGCAACGTTAATTGATTCTAACCAAACAATAGTAGAAGCCTTTGTCCAACAGGATGAGATTGCGCTGATTGAAGAGGGTAATGCTGTTATTTTTTATTCAGCTAACAACCCAACTGACTCACTAGAAGGTAAAGTGATCAGCATTAATCACCAGCGCACAACAAATCTTCCAAGTGTTGCCCTAAGTGCAGCCTTTGGTGGTGAGGTATTAGTGGAGGCTGATCAGGAAGGTCTGACGCCTGCATCAACCCTCTATGGAGTAAAAATTAAGTTGGAACAGCTGCCTGAACAAAATACAGTTGGTGTTGGCTCTGCAGTCATTAATACACAGAGTCGTTCACTGATTGAAAGGTTGTTCAACGCAGTTGCCTCAGTAATCGTAAGAGAAATCAGTTTTTAAAGTTACTAACTGGAGATAAACATGAAAAAGCTAAGTTCACTACTTCTTGGTTTAAGCATCGCAGGTTCATCAGCTGTATACGCAGCCGATACTGAGACTAGCCGACTGGAACGTATCAAAGAGCACAAAACGATTATTTTGGGCTACTACGAGACGGGTATGCCGTTCAGCTACTTAGATAATAACGGTGTTCAGGGATTTGGTGCAGAGCTAAGCCAACGCATAGCTGAACAGGTTCGAATTGAACTGGGCTTGGATAAGCTTGAAATTCGTTGGAACCCTATGACAGTCTCTACTCGTATAGCATTGGTTTCTGCAAATGTTATTGATCTCGAGTGTACGTCTACCTCACATCAAAAAAGCCGTGAGCAGTTTGTAAATTTCTCCAATACCTTCTTCATCTCAAGCGATGCAATTGCATCTAAACAGGATAGTGGCATAGTTGATGCAGCGAGTGCAGCAGGCAAGCGCCTTGCTGTTGTTGAAGATTCTCGAAACGTTGCCAACGCCCAACCACTGAATGCTGAGCTTGTAAAGCTTCCGAACAACCCTCGTGCAATTGATGCTGTCGATAAAGGCGATGCTGATGGTTTCTTCAGTAACGTAGGTCTTGTTATGCGTGAAATGCTGCGTCTAAACGACTCAACTAGCTATCAGGTTAACCTAGTGGGTTCTAACCCTTCAGGTTATGCGTGTATGCTGCCTAAGGGTGATGCGGAATTTAAAGCCATTGCAGATCGTACGATTGCCGATTTGCAAACTAGTGGCGAGATGGAGCAGCTATTTAGTAAGTGGTTTGGTAGTGCAATTCCTCCATACGGCCGAAGTGCACAAGTTAAGATTGATGCTCTAAACAAAGAACTTTACGCTAATCCAAACGACACTGCATACTAATTAGTGTTTCTTACAGCGCTCTTTACCTATAGAGGGCGCTGTTTTGGTTTTATGTGTGAGGTTTAAGATGCGTTTAATACTCTCTTCACTTTTGTCTTTCTTTGTAGCAGTGACATTTTTAAATGCATTTGCTGAAGGTCCGGATGAGAAGACAACCAGTCAACGCTTCAAGGATTGGGAGTCGATCTGTGTTGAAAGAGCCGACGCTTCACAGTGTCGTGCTACTCAGACGCTTGGAAATCAACAGCGCCAAACTGTAGCGGTGTTAAATTGGTACCGTCCCAATGCAGAGGTGACTGTCTTTGAGCTGGCAGTTCCATTGATGGTTGATCTCTCTAAAGGGGTGTCGCTATCTTTTGAGGGAGGCCCAACGCTCAAGCGAGATGTGCGCTTCTGTAATAATGTTGCATGCTTTGTGCTTGCTGAGAACGACCAGGAGTTGCTGGATAACTTTAAGAAAGCCAGTGTCGGTACGCTAGCATTTACCCCAATTAGCCAGCAACAAAACAGCTTAGGTTTCTCCCTACAGGGCTTTAGTGCTGCTTATGATGGTCTAAAGTGATTCAACGTCTATACTTAGGTTAGAGGTAATTGTGATGATTGAATTTACATTAGTTTCTCTAGCTTTAGGTATAGTGTTGGTGCTCTTGGTTGTGGTTTGGAAAAGCAACCGACGACTCCACTTGGTTAAAGATCTTCGTTCAGGCGAACCTCAATATTATTGGGAGAGTTTAGAAGGTAAGGTACTTAGCCCTATATATGACAATGTAGTCCAAGCAAAGTATTGGTGGGTAAAGCATGAATTTTCTGAGTATAAAGGTGTTGAGCGGCGTCAGCGGCTTGATGACAGAAGACAAGACATAGATCGTAGGCAGTCATTGGATTCTAAGATTGACGTGTTCAATGATGCTGGTAATCAAGGGCGTCGACATACCGACAAAGATGTTGCGCCAGACATTGAACGCAAATAGTCTTTTGTTTTACCCTGAAACTCCCCACTGATTAAAACTTATATCGAGAACAATATGGCTGAAGATAACAAGACTGAAGTAACTGCTGATGAAAACCAACAGCAGATCCGTGGGCGCAGTGCGTTTAACGTTGAGCTTACACCTGCAGGTGTAGTCATTAATACGGTGTTTGTTGGTGAAGATGAGCAAGTTCGCCCATTGCCAGCTGTGTTCCCTAATCTTGAATATGCACTGAATCAGATTGATGCATTGCGCGGAATGGTAGTCAGTCAGTTCGCTCAGGCTGCAGAGCTAGGTATGAAATCGCTGCAAGCTCAGCAAGCTGCATCTGAAGAGGAAGCTCAAGAGAGCGAAAAGCACTAATTCGTAAAGTGGCGGCGGTCTGATCACCGTTGGAGCGGTCTAGAATAGGCCGCGAAGCTCTAATTTAAGTCTAATCGCCTCATCTTCGATAAGGCTCCAACAGGTTAAGTTCGCACCGTTGGAGAGGTCTAACGTAGGCGCGATAAACTCTGTACCTACAATCGATTTGTCGGTTTAAGATCTGACAACACTTCTTTATAATTCACGCCATTATTAATTTTCGGATCTATTAAGTTTATGACTGTTCGTACACGTGTTGCTCCATCTCCAACAGGCGATCCACACGTAGGTACTGCCTACATCGCATTGTTTAACCTTGCTTTTGCTCGCCAGCATGGCGGTCAGTTCATTCTGCGTATCGAGGATACCGATCAGACGCGTTCTACACCTGAGTCGGAGCAGGCGATCCTAGACTCTATGCGTTGGTTAGGTTTGGAGTGGGACGAAGGTCCAGACGTGGGTGGTCCGCACGGTCCTTACCGTCAGTCTGAGCGTAAAGATGCCTATAAAGACTTTGCGATGCGTCTTGTTGAAGAGGGTACTGCGTTCATCTGTTACCGTACCGGTGAAGAGCTTGATGAGCTGCGTGCCTCTCTAAAAGAGCAGGGTATTAACCGTGCGCTTAAAGAGTGTGACTTGGCACTACCTGCTGATGAAGTTGAAAAACGTCAGGCTGCAGGTGCGCCATTCGTTGTTCGTATGAAGGTGCCTGTCGAAGGTATCTGTGAAATCGACGATATGCTGCGTGGCACGATTGAACTAGATTGGGCGCTAGTCGACGCACAGATTCTTCTTAAGTCTGATGGTATGCCAACTTACCACCTAGCGAACGTTGTTGATGATCACCTGATGGAGATTACGCACGTTATCCGAGGTGAAGAGTGGATCAACTCAGCGCCTAAGCATAAGTTGCTATACCAGTACTTTGGCTGGGATATGCCTAAGCTGTGTCATATGCCGCTGCTACGTAACCCAGATAAATCGAAGCTCTCTAAGCGTAAGAACCCTACCTCAATCTTGTACTACAAGCGTATGGGCTACCTACCTGAAGCACTATTGAACTACCTCGGTCGTATGGGTTGGTCTATGCCAGATGAGTCTGAAAAGTTCACGCGTCAGCAGATGTTCGATAATTTCGATATTCAGCGTGTATCGCTTGGTGGTCCCGTTTTCGATCAGGAGAAGCTGAGCTGGTTGAACGGTCTATGGATTCGTGAAGAGCTAGATCCTGCCGCTTTTGCAGCTGAGTTCCAGAAGTGGGCACTCAACCCTGAGTACCTTATGCAGATTATTCCGCTGATTCAGCCGCGTGTTGAGAAGTTCTCGGATGTCGCACCTTTAGCAAGCTTCTTCTTATCAGGAATGATGCCAATTTCGCTGGAGAGCTTTGCACACAAATCACTCGACGAAGAGTCGGTGCGTCGTATTCTGCAGTTTGCAGTATGGCATCTGGATCAACAGCGCGCCTGGGACCGTGATTCACTCTTTAATAGCCTCAAAGGTTTGAGTGACGCGATGGATATTAAGATTCGTGATTTCCTGTTCCCGCTATTTGTGGCGATTGCAGGTACATCACAGTCTGTATCCGTTGTGGATTCGATGTCGATTCTAGGACCTGATATGAGCCGTGCACGTTTGCGTCATGCGCTGGATATCGTGGGTGGACCATCTAAGAAACAAACTAAGGTTTGGGAAAAAGAGTTCCAGACTCTACAGGCTTAAAGTTAGTTTTTCACTTCTTCAAACGCACCGGGGTCAGAGTCACATGAATGTGACTCTGACCCCAGCATAATCCCTGCTTAGCTTCGGTATCCTAGCTGTTCGGAAATTTGAGCGCCGACGCGTTTAATATCTTCAATCCACTCGGGTTTGCGGCGTTCAATCGGCGCAGATACTGAAAGCCCAGCAGCTACCTTACCGTTACGGTCGTATAACAGTACTCCGATACAACCTACGCCAATCTCTGCCTCTTCATTATCCAATGCATAGCCCTGTTCAACATTGATCAGGCAATCCTCTTTGAGTTTGTCGAGGTTGCTAAGTGTGTTTCGTGTGTATGCAGGCAGGTTGGTACGTTTGGCATACCCCTCAATCCCAGACTCCCCGCCTAGACCCAGCATCAGCTTACCTACTGCCGTTACGTGAAGCGGTGCGCGGCTGCCAATGAGCTGGTTTACATGCATCATGCGGTTTGGAGTAGCCTTCTCGAAATAGATGACAACATCGCCTTCTCGCAGGGTTAGGTTGACTGTTTCACCTGTTCTATCGCGTAGTGCTTCCATGTGGGGAAGGGCAACAGCTCGGATATCGATCTCAGAGTGAAGACCATTAGTCAGCTGAATAAGTTTCTGCCCGAGTCGGTATTCGCCGTTACCGTTATTCTCGACAAAATGGTTATCAATCAGAGAGTGCAGAATGCGGTGTACAGTCGAAGGGTGAAGACCCGTTTCAGCACTCAATATCTTAAGTTTTACAGGCTTTGAATAGCGCGCTAGTGCTTCTAGTATCTGTACTGCTCGATCAATAACTTGAATTTTAGAACCGCTGGTATCGCTCATTAGGCACTCCATTTATTGTCCATTTATTCTGCCTAACTATTCATATTGTGGAAATGGTTTCAGATAGTGGATTTCATATTGTGGGATGCTGGCTGGTACGACCAGCTAGTCAATAGAAGTTGAATTTAAGGCGATTCTTACCTATGATCGCATTTCCTTGCTGTGGGGCATTAGCTCAGCTGGGAGAGCGCTTCGCTGGCAGCGAAGAGGTCAGCGGTTCGATCCCGCTATGCTCCACCACTCCTATTACTGTATTCGAACGAAATTTTCGTTGATGATCGCTCGAAATCTCTCTGATGTCGTCGCCCAATCAGTAATGTCGACTGGCCATACAAGATTTGAACTATCAAATGCATCTTTAAGTCGTGCTGTTTCAGACAAGCTTAAAGGTGTGTGAGTAAGCAAAGCTAAATCCAGATCTGAGTATTTTCGGGGATTGCCTTTTACGCGTGAGCCAAAAGCTAGAACTGAAATATTAGGTACCTCAGCCGCTAATATCTTTTTAACTGTATTTAACTCAGCTTCACTAAGACTTAAGCTCTCAATACTTAGCTCTGGCATCTTTGTAAAAGTTCTTCTTTTAGATGGATTGTTTCTTCTATGAAGGCTGGAATACCGTTAACTACTTGAATTGCTATGTTCTCGTCATAGGTGTGACTGGTTTTACCTCTCATTTCACGGTAGGTGCTCCAATCAGACCAGTCTCCTTTAATAATTCCCTTGTCAGAGGCAAGACGAATTAAAGCCTGGAAACTAAGTTCATTGATTGACTCAGGGTTTGCCGAACTTTGAGAAAGGTAACGACGGATCATTTTATGTGAGAGTTCATAAGTAAACTCAAAACGTTGAATGAGTACGTCACGTACTTGTTCATCGGAGATATCAGATTGATATCTCGTCAGTCCTTCCACTAATTTGTTCAGTACGTTTGAGAATGGAGTTATATCGAGTTCCATAAGCTTTACTTGATTAAACTGATACAGCATATAAACATAATTATTATCTTATGTGCTCGAAATACGCTTTGTTTTGGAGATTATAGAATCACTCGCTCAAGTTTAATGTTATTCGCTGCCGCTGATTTAGCGATTAATCGCGCTTCGTGCTCTAAATCAACTGCTGAGCTGTAGCTCAGTGTCGCTGAGGCAAGATCTATCGAGATGGTCAGTTTGAACTTCTCGGCTGTGATGCGAATATAGAGAGCTCCCGGACGTGAAGGCTCGCGAACTACATTGTCAATTTGTGATTCGATCTCTGATGCGAACGCTTCTGCGCTCTCGCGGATAGATGCTTTGGTTTTGGCCATGTTTATGCAGTAACTATTGCTAATGAAACGAGTAAGGGGCTAATAAGAGTTAATCCAACGTTAGGCCCCATAGAGCCGAGAAGCTTACCGACATCTGAGTGATTTGCCACTACATCCCTCGATATTTTTATAGATGCGAATGTCACAGGTAACAGTAATACCCACTGCCAACTCGCTTCGATGAAATACAGTGTGAGGGCAAAGGCTATCAACATTGCCACGTTGAAAAGTAAGTAAACGATTGCCCCAGTTTTTGGTCCATAGGCGATCAGCAAATGATTCCTTCCGGCGGCTTTGTCAGCCTCAATGTCAGGGAACTGGTTGAGCAGCAGCAGGTTGTTGACTAGGAAGAAGGGCACTAGGCTAGCTACCAATGTCAGTACCGAAGTCTCACCCGATAAAGCAATCTCGGTACCCAGAATCATCACAGGCCCGAAACCGAAACCTGCTGAAACTAAACAGGCAAATGGATATTTGTTGAGTACTGGCGTATAGGCAAGTACGACTAATATTCCTGCCAAACCTAGGTAAATAAGCTCGCTGCCTCTAAGTGATATTAGGTATAACCCAATTGCTGTTGTAACCGTCAGCGTGCCAAGGGCTATATAAAGCACCTTGTTTGCCGCTCCAGGTATTGCTGGTAAAGAGCCACTCCCGCCACTAAAAGGGGTGCGTTGCGTATTCAAATCCAGTCCCGATCTGAAGTCATGATACTCATTGAGCATATTGACGCTTATATGCGCTAGCAATCCTGCAATCAAAACAAGTGCAACCAGACCCATATCAAGTGTTGAATGACGAGCAGCCGCTGCGATCCCTATGGATAGACAAGCGGGTGTAAGGATAAGGAAGTTGGGTCTAGCAGTGCCGATAATTGCTTTAATCTGAGCGTTCATGGAACGCAATGTAGCAGGGGAGTGTTACATTTAGAAGCTTAAAGAGATGTAGGGATCAGGTCTAAAAGCTCTGATCCCTGGTAAGAATTTATTTCTTACCTTTTTTGAACTGCTTTTTAAGCTGGCTGCTTGAACCATCGCCAGACTTCTTCATGGTTTTAGTCTGCGTTTTGGTTTGTGTCATCGTGCCAGTACCTGCCGCTGTTCCATCCGCAGAGTGGATCATCAATTTCTGCTGGGTTTGCGTCTGCAGAGCTTCATCCGCTACTGCTGCGTTGATTGATGCTGTTGCGATGGTTGCTGCGAAAACGGCTGTTAGGATCTTTTTCATAATGAACTCCAATATGTAAATCGACGTATGTTGTTTCGATGGAGTTATTGTTGCGCAGATAAATGTTAAGTAGGGTTTAGTTTGCGTAAAGTTTGGTAAAGGTCACCACCCCTGCGGGGAGGTTCGTACAAGATTTTTGTAGGAGGTTCCTCGAAGAGGTGCCGACTCGTTATTCTTATTAATGTTTATATCGCCATCTATCGCTAACTTAGTTAGGCTATAAACCATTAAAATTCATTGGATTAAATCGTGTATATCGAGCTTTCAGATCTATTTCTTCTTTTCATTGTTGGTGCTGTTGTCCTCTTTTGGTATCAGGGTTTGCAGGTGCGCGAACATGCACTGCGCGCGGTTGAGAACTACTGTAACAAGCTGGGTCTACAGTTATTAGATCAGAATGTCTCTTTGCGCCGTTTCTGGTTACGTCGTGATGATAAGGGCCATTTGAAGGCTTGGCGTCGCTACAACTTTGAATTTACGACCACAGGTGATGAACGCTATTCCGGGCAGGTCTCGTTACTGGGTAACCGCCTTGAAGATATTCAATCTGAAGCACACCGTTTTAGCGACTAGTCTATGAGTTTTAACTTTGATAACAGCTATGCAACGCTTCCAGAACATTGGTTTGAAAAGAGCAAACCAACGCCGTTAAAAGATACCCATCTCATTAGCTTTAACGCGCCGCTTGCCCAACAACTTGGTTTAAATCCCTGTGATTGGACCCCCTCTAAGCTGGTATCGGCATTTACCTCTGAGACACTGCTGGAAGGGTTAGATCCTCTGGCAATGAAATATACCGGCCACCAATTTGGAGTATATAACCCAGACCTAGGCGATGGCCGCGGTCTTCTCTTAGGAGAGCACCTATCTCCTGATGGCCTGCGCTGGGATCTCCATTTAAAAGGGGCTGGCCAAACGCGCTACTCGCGATTTGCAGACGGGCGTGCAGTGCTTCGTTCAAGTATTCGTGAATTCCTTGTGAGTGAGGCGATGCATGGCTTAGGAATTCCTACCACACGTGCACTTGCGATATTTGGTAGTGAACAATACACCATGCGCAACGGAGCAGAGCCCTGCGCTATGGTACTTCGTGTCACGCCGTGCCATATCCGCTTTGGTCACTTCGAATACTTCTACTACAGCAGGCAACATGACGACCTGCAGTTGCTCGCTGACTATGTGATTGAACGTTACTACCCAGAATTCCAGCAAGCAACAAACCCTTACTTAGCCATGTACCAAGAGGTAGTGAAGCGAAGTGCTAATTTGGTTGCCCTATGGCAGAGCTATGGCTTTGTTCACGGAGTGATGAATACCGACAATATGTCGATTATTGGTGAGTCTTTCGATTACGGCCCATTTACCTTTATGGACAGATACGAGCCCGATCATATCGCCAATAAGAACGACCATCAGGGTCGTTATGCCTTTAGTAATCAGCCATCCATGATGCAGTGGAATCTTGCAGCGCTAGCACAGTCTCTCTTACCCCTGATTCCTAAAGAGGAGTTGGAAAAGGTATTAGAGGGGTATGCAGAGCTCTACTTCAATGCCTTCTATGCTCAGATGAGAGCACGTCTAGCGTTGCCTGGTAGTGGACTCGAGCATCGTGAGCTCATCGATCAATTTTTGAATCTGCTTGCTGAATTGGGTGGTGATCTCAATCGAGCCATTCGGCTACTGGTTGAAGAGCAGCCGTTAGGTGATGCTATAGGTATTCAAGAGGGCGCTGCTGACGCTTTTTCTGATTGGCTAGTTAGATATCAGGAAGCTAAACAGAGAGAGCCAAGTTCTCTCAATAGTCGTGTTGAGACGGCAAAATCGAAAAACCCTGTCTACACTTTACGTAATTACATGTGCCAAGAGGCCATTCGTGATGCCCAAGATGGGGATTATCGTAAAGTGAATGATCTGTTGGCGCTGGTTCGTGAACCGACCAAGTTCTCTAAGAGTATGGCTGAGTATGCCGGAACACCGCCCGATTGGGCCGCAGGGATTATGTTGACCTGCTCTTCCTAATTACTCTTCCAAATTAGAGGTCGCTTGGTCAATTAGGAAACACCAATGCGACATCTAGTTATAGCGTTTGATGGCACCTGGGAGGCGCCGGATAACGACTTCAGTGACGGCAATCAAAATACCCATGTCAGTCGTCTTGTTAACCATCTTAATAGTCAGACGCTAGATGGCGTTGAACAGATGTACTTCTATCAGCCAGGTGTAGGTACCCATTTCTGGGATCGATTTCGAGGAGGAGTGTTTGGGTGGGGATTGTCCGAGAAGATACTTCAGGCCTATCAATGGCTAGGCACACACTATCGCTTTGGCGATAAGGTATTTTTGGTAGGTTACAGTCGAGGCGCCTATGCTGCGCGCAGTCTATCTGGATTGATTGATCGAGTTGGCCTCCTTAAAACAGCCCATATCGACAGGGTAAAAGATGCTTACAGTATCTATCGCCGCAGTCAGCGTCGCGAGGCTAATGAGTTTAAACGGCGCTTCAGCGATACCATCGAAATAGAAGCGATTGCTGTTTGGGATACGGTTGGTTCGCTTGGTATCCCACTCAAAAGCTTTCAAGGTTTGAATCGGCACTTATGGCAGTTCCACGACACCAAACTCGCATCTAATGTTCGTAATGGTTTTCATGCGTTGGCGATAGATGAACATCGTCCCGATTTCAAACCAACCCTCTGGTCTCCAAATAGAAGTGAACAAAGAATAGAACAACGTTGGTTTGCAGGTTCTCACTCTGATATCGGGGGAGGTAGAGCTGAGAGCGGCCTATCTGCGCTTAGCTTCCAGTGGATGGTTTCAGAGCTCACTAACTTAGGGCTTTCAATTGAGCCCAGCCACTTTGCATCTAGCCACTTCAATCCCTTTGATTCGTTTAATGAGTTCCTAGCAGGTATCTACGATCTATTTCGTGATCGACAGTATCGAATTTTAGGAAGCTTACCGCAGGGGAGTGAGGTCCTGGACCCCAGTGTCTTTCATCTAATTGAGAAAGGTGAGTATCAGCCTAAGAATAAGGTGCAGGAGTATTTGAAGCCGGTTGAAGGATTTGTTGGTGAGTTGGGTAGGGTGGCAGAGAGTAGTGTCAGACCAGAGGTCGGACACCGAGACTTGCGAAGTTTCTGCGTGCAAGGGTATGACACTACTCTAAGTGCTTGATAATGATAATTTGGTCACCACCCCTGCGGGGAGGTTCGTACAGAGTATGATGTAGGAGGTTCCTCGAAGAGGTGCCGACTCGGGTCACCACCCCTGCGGGGAAGTTCGTACAGAGTGTATTTAAGAGGTTCCTACAGAGTGTGTTGTAGGAGGTTCCTCGAAGAGGTGCCGACATCAATAAAATAACATCAAGGATGATGGTATGAATAATAAGCCTGGATACAGCTCTTTGCGTAAGGGAAGAGTATCTATACCTAATCAGATTTACCATTTGACCGCATCAACTCTGAATAGAGTCAATTATTTTTCAAATTTTGAATTGGCACAATTCTTATCTAAGAAGCTTTATCGCACTGAGCAACAAACGCTAGCGTTCGTTGTTATGCCGGACCATTTTCATTGGCTTGTGCAAATAGATGATAACGTTGCTCAGTTGGGTGATCTTATAAAGTCTCTTAAAGTTTCGACTATCCGGTTTTCTAATAACGAAAATATAGAACTGAGTTGGCAGAAGGGTTTTTACGATAGAGCGATTAGAAAAGAGGAAGATCTTGAGGATGTGGCTAGATATATCGTGATGAATCCAGTTCGAGCGGGGATTGTTAAATCTGTTCGCACTTATCCATTTTGGAATGCTGTTTGGTTATGAAATATTTGGTCACCGCCCCTTCGGGGAGGTTCCTACAGAGTACTTCGCAGTAGGTCGCTAGAATAGGTGCCGAATCGCGGGTCACCACCCCTTCGGGGAGGTTCGTAAAGAGTGATTTTGGACAGTTCGCAAAAAGTGCGCTGTAGGAGGTTCCTCGCAGAGGTGCCGAATCGGATCAAATGACGACCGTTAAGATATCCGCAGGTTGCAAATAGTATCAATCGAAATCGTCGAAGCCGTCATCTTCGTCGAGTGTGATTGGGCGAAGTTCTGGAAGCAGTTCTTTAGATTTTTCTAGACTTGCTGCGCTGAACGACTTCACGTCACTGCTGCCTTTAACTTCATCAGAGATATGGCCATTCACCCAGCGAGTCAGTTTCTCTTCTGACCCATTGCTTGGCTTGATGTACTCATCGTAAACCATTGGGTGTTGAACTTTATTGATGCGCTCTTGAATGCGTGCAAGGACTTTGCTGCCAGCATCTGCTTCACCGTTTAAATTTACACGAATCAACTCAGATGTGATTTTTACACTGACTTCGAAGTTCACCTCTTTGCCAAGAATTGGGCGAGAAGGAATCCAACCAAACTCATCCTCAAACTTCTGAATCTCTTCGAAGTATTTCACGACTTTTGCATTTGGATGGTAAACGTTAAATAGACCGGTTATTTCATGGCTCATAGAGGGTTGTCTCATCAGCTTTTTTACAAATTTGTTTAAGTTTAGTGAAAATTATCCGTATAGGAAAATTTAATTCGCTGATGAGATGGGAAATGTGGAAGAGAGTGGTGTCAGACCATAGGTCGAACACCGGGACTTGCGAAGTTTCAGCGTGCCAGGGTCAGCCCCGACTTTAACAACTTGGTAATGATAATAGGGTCACCACCCCTGCGGGGAGGTTCCTACAGGGGTGGTTTTGATTAATGCTTAGCGAACTGATCGACGTCGTTGGTGATGCTTACTTCGACGTTGGCGCTTGGGATTTTGTAGTCGTAGACGCGCTCCCAGCCTTCCGACTCTGGAGTACGTTCCCATACAGTACCGGCGTTGTATTCGAGAAGCGGCTCTAGAGAAGGGTCTATTTGGATAACCTTCTCCATTGGCATTGGGATCATATTCACCCCTTCGTTCTCTAGAAACTCTTCAGTCTCATAGCCTGTAAATAGGCGCCATCCCGTATCGTTCAGATGCTCGGGTACGGTTTTGTACATGAAGCGAACTGGTAGTTTCTCGTCAATCACTAAGCGTGACATCAGTGTTAGAAAACCGTTCTTGGTCTGATTAGTTTCGCCCTGGTAGGGTTTGTTATCTTCTTCGTTCATAGTCTTTATGCTTTCACTTAAGCGTATTCAGATTTCTTTTTAAACTCGCAGAGGTCTTCAATGATACAGGCTCCGCAGCGAGGTTTGCGAGCGACACATACATAGCGGCCATGCAATATGAGCCAGTGGTGTGCATCGATCAGGTAGTCTTCTGGTACTAGGCGAATTAGTCTCTTTTCAACTTCTAGTACATTTTTACCTGGCGCTATACCGGTTCGGTTTGATACACGAAAGATGTGTGTATCTACGGCCATGGTGGGTTGGCCAAACGCGGTGTTTAGAATGACGTTGGCTGTCTTGCGGCCAACGCCTGGAAGCTCTTCCAAATCTTCACGGTTATCCGGAACAACGGAATTGTGTTTTTCGACCAAGATGTGACAGGTCTTCATTAGGTTTTCAGCTTTGGTGTTGAATAGCCCAATGGTTTTGATCTTCTCTTTAAGGCCATCGATACCTAGATCGATAATTCCTTGAGGAGTATTGGCGATGGGAAATAGTTTGCGGGTCGCTTTGTTTACACCTACATCGGTCGCTTGCGCGGAGAGCAGTACTGCGGCCAGGAGTTCAAACGGGGATGAGTACTCAAGCTCTGTTGTTGGCTTGGGATTATCCCTTTTGAGCCTTTCAAAGATCTCCGTGCGCTTCTGTTTGTTCATCCGTTAGCCTGTTACTCGAACGCGCTTAGACCCAGGCGCTACAGGCTCTGACTTTTCAACAACAACTGGTTTTTGTGACGCTTTGATACGCAGGTCTATCCAGTTTTTAATAGCAATCAGTACACCTAATCCAATGAATGCACCGGGTGGCAATATGGCAAAAAGGAAGTTGGGGTAGTCGTCCGCTACCACTATTTGCCAGCCCTTAGCCGACTCACCAAATAGCAGATCCATGTTGGCAAAGATTGCACCTGTGCCTAAAAGCTCTCGCATCGCTCCCAGTACTAGAAGAACCGCCATAAAGCCTACCGACATAAAGAAGCCGTCGACAAAGGATTCGTAGATAGGGTTGCGAGAGGCGAACGCGTCAGCACGGCCCATGATCACGCAGTTGGTCACAATTAATGGGATAAAGATGCCGAGAATGGTATAGAGCTCATAGGTGTATGCCTGCATCATGAGCTCTATTGCGGTTACAAAAGCCGCAATAATCATTACAAAAATCGGAAGGCGCACGGTTTCTGGCGTAAGTTTTCGAAACAGCGAAACGGTGAGGTTGCTACCTGTTAGTACTACGAGTGTCGCAAGGCTTAGGCCAAGAGCATTCACAACCGAGTTGGTTACCGCCAGCATAGGACAGAGACCAAGCAGCTGCACTAGGCCTGGGTTGTTGTCCCATAAGCCATTACGGATCAGCGTTGAGGTGTTGCTACTCACTGGCTCTGCTCCTTCGCTTGTAAAAGCTCGATTCGGTGATTCTCAAAGTAGGTGATTGCCGTACCTATAGCACCCACGACTGCACGTGGCGTAATGGTTGCACCGGTAAACTGGTCGAACTGGCCACCATCTTTTTTGACCGCCCAGCGACTATCATCACTTCCTTGACGAATCTTGCCGATGAAAGAGTCGACCCATAGACTTTTTGCGCGATCAATCTTATCACCAAGCCCTGGAGTCTCTTTGTGGCTAATAATACGAACGCCGGCGATAGAGCTATCGGCGTTAATGCCCACCATCAGATCGATGTTGCCGGAGTAACCCTCTTCAGATCGAACTGGGAGGATGACGCCTTTTACAGTTTCGCCATCAATAACTTGGTACCCGTTTACCGCTTCCTCTTCAAGATTAAGCTCATCAGCGGCTAACTCGACAGTGTGGTCGAACAAGTGAGGATCGATATCTGCTGGAAAAATTTCAAATAACGCACGTGATTGGGCTGCGCGAATATTCTCAGCAATCTGATCTTTGGTTGAGACCTGAGTAACGGCAATAATCCCCGCCGCTAGAATAGCGAACATGCCGATACCCAGCATGCTTTTGCCGATGGAACCGCCAAAGCTTATCTCTTGGTTCTGCTGCTCTTCGCTCATCGTCTATTTACCCTTAGGTCCGACACGTGCACGTTTATGGCCATAACTACGCGGTTGGGTGTAGTGGTCGATCATCGGTGCAGCAAGGTTCATCAATAATACAGAGAAGGCCACTGCATCTGGGTAGTTGCCCCAGGTGCGAATAATAAAGATCAAAAGGCCAATTCCAATCCCAAATACTATGCGACCCCGATTGCTCGTTGCTGAAGATACAGGATCGGTTGCAATGAAGAAGGCACCCAGCATCGCCGCCCCCAGTGTGATCTGGTTGAATGGGTCGACATAGTTGCTAGGGTCGTAGCCGTAGAAGAGGGCGCTCACTACAAACAGCGTCATCAACAGGCTAAACGGGGTGTGCCAGGTGAATACTTTGCGATAGAGCAGGAAGATACCGCCCATAAACCAGGCCGCAGCAACCGCATGGTAAGCAGCGACTCCATCTTTTAATGTCACATTGTTGCGCCACAGCTCTTCAGTGGTAGCAGCACCCTGATTGCGCAAGATGTCGAGCGGCGTAGCCCCTGAGTAGCTATCAATAATTGCCGAGGGTTGGCCTAGGATGACACTTAAAGTCTCTTTGAATGATGGAATGCCCCAGCTAGATTGGTCCACTAAAACATAAGGTAGGTTCCAACCACTCATCTGAACAGGGAAAGAGACAAGCAACAGTGCGTAGGCGACCATCGCTGGGTTAAATGGATTATTACCCAAGCCACCATAGACCTGTTTGCCGATCATAATGGCCACAAACATGCCAACAATACCGACCCAATATGGAGCTGAAGGTGGTATTGAAACGGCCAGGAGTGCGGCAGTCACTACAGCGCTGTAGTCATTTAGGTAGTAGCTTATAGGCATTCCGCGCAGTTTCAGCGCAATCGCCTCAAATAGAAGGCCAGCAGCTAAACAGATCGCAAGTTGAATCAGCGTCCCCCAACCAAAAAATGCGGTGAGTGCAATTAACCCTGGAATCATTGCAAAGAGCACCAACTGCATCACGCCGCGGCTGGAGTTGCTGCGGGTTACATGGGGTGAGCTCATTCGAATTAATGACATAGTTGCGTTATCACTCTATTCGTATCGGTTTAGGGTGGACTCTAGTTCAGCAAAGCTCTGCTTCGCTGATTCTAGTTCCGTTGTTAATTGGGTTTGCTCCGCTTCGTCCTCAGATTTAGCGATTGCCCGATCAAGTTTTGTCACTGTTACCTTAGCAAGTGCCACATCAATGCGAAGCTGCTTGAGGTCTATTCCATCCTTGGCAGCCAACTCAATTAACTGGTTGTCGGCTGTTTCAAAAGCGGAGGTTGCTTCATTAAGGCGCGTCTTAAGAGTCTCTACTTCAGCCTCATCGATTGGGTCGTTAGACTCCGCCTTCTTCAGTTTGGTGCGCATGATAGAGACCTGTTGTTTCAGATCTTTTAACGATAACGCTGAAGTTTGCGAAGTATCAGCAGTACTAGCGCTATTGGCTTGCGCTTCTTGCACGGCTGCATAAGCGGACTCCGCCTCATCAGCCGCAGCTTTAAGCTTAGCTACAGTCGCTTCCAGTTTTTCTAAACCTTCAAGTCCTTTATCACGTGCACTCTTCAACGCATCTTCAGCTTTTTTAAGTTTAGTGCGAGCAGAGGCTGCGGCTATCTTAAGTGCTTTATCATCGGGTGCTGCAATAGTGCTCTCTCCAGCAACGAGCGCTTTTTCTGCTTCATCGGCTCTCTGTGCCGCCTGCTCAACCTCAGTTCTAAGTTGTTGCAGTTCAGAATCATTCAACTTTTGTTCAATAGCTGTTGCGAGTGCTTTTTCAGACTTTTTCAACTTGGTTCGAGCAACCGCTGCAGCAGTCTTAAGTGCTTTCGCATCGATTGCTGGGGCATCTGTTGCTGTTTCACCTTTTTCAGCAGCGGCTTTGCGAGCAGCTTGTGTTTTTGCAGCTTCGGCAGCGCGTGCTTTACGACGTTCAGCTTTTTCGATCGCTTCACGCTCTAGGCGTTCATTACGCGCTTCAAAGCGAGCACGCGCATGATCGGCTTTACGCTGCTCTACTTGTTCTGCGCGAATTTCAGATTTGGCGTAGCGGTAGAACTGAACCAGTGGAATGCTACTTGGGCAGACATAGGCGCAGGCACCACATTCGATACAGTCGAAGAGGTTATGATTCTTCGCTTTCTCAAACTCATTCCCTTTCGCAAACCAGTAGAGCTGTTGTGGTAAAAGCTGAGCAGGACAGGCCTGTTCACACATGCCGCATCGGATACAAGCCTGTGCTGCTGGCGATTCCGGCATCTCTGATTCGCTTGCTGCGATAATACAGTTAGTCGTTTTGATAACTGGTATCGCTTGGTTATCAACGCCAACCCCCATCATCGGGCCACCCATGACAAGGTGGAATAGGGCATCTTCATCGAGATCTGCTGCTTTCAGAAGATCTGCAAATGGGGTGCCGATTAGTGTGTGGAAGTTTCGAGGATGGGCAACGGCATTACCGGTTACAGTAACGATACGCTCGATAAGTGGCTCACCAAACGCGACAGCACGGTGTAATGCTCGTGTGGTCCCTACGTTTTGGACAACGATGCCAACATCCGCAGGGATTTTGCCGCTAGGTACTTCAACACCTGTAAGCAACTGAATAAGCTGGCGCTCACCACCAGACGGGTACTTAGTAGGCACAACAGCTAAATCAATCGCAAGTTCTGTCTTAGTCAGTGCAAGGTTTAGCGCCCGAATGGCATTGGGCTTATTGTCCTCTATGCCAATGATGATATGGCTAGGGGTGAGCAGATGGGCAATGATCTCGATGCCCTTGATAACCTCATCCGCGTGCTCACGCATCAGCATGTCATCAGCGGTAATGTAGGGTTCACACTCTGCGGCGTTGATAATGAGCGTATTCACGATATGGTCGTGGCTGAGATTGAGCTTCACATCGGTTGGAAATCCAGCACCACCCATGCCGGCAATCCCTTTGTTATGGATGTAGCTGACAAGTTCTGAGCGCTCAATTTCACGGTAGTCACTCAAACCTTCGTGTTCAATCCATTGATCAGCACCATCTGACTCAATGACAATACATTCAGCGGTGAGACCAGAAGCGTGAGGGACAGGTTGCTCCGATATCTCAATAACAGTTCCAGAGGTCGGTGCATGGATAGATGCACTGATACGTCCGACCGACTCTGCTATCAGCTCGCCCTTAAGGACCTTTTGCCCAACTTTGACGATAGGGTCAGCAGGCATACCGATATGCTGCTGGGTTGGCACAACCAAAATCTTAGGCAGCGGGCAACGATCGATATCAGCACGAGTCGACTGTTTCTTGTTTTCAGGTGGATGAATGCCACCGTGGAAGCTATGAATCTTGATCACTGCACGCCACCCTCTTCACGAATGACTTGTCGGTCTGTCGCAATTAATTGCATCGGGCTAGGTGGTGCTGGCCACTTCCAGTTTACGGTGGTTGTCGCAACGGGAATCATATCAATACAGTCTACCGGGCAGGGCTCTACACAGAGGTCACAGCCAGTGCACTCATCAACAATCACTGTATGCATCAGTTTTGCTGCGCCCAATATCGCATCGACCGGGCAGGCCTGAATACACTTGGTACAGCCGATACACTCATCTTCACGAATGTAGGCCACTTTACGAACATCTTCTGCGCCATGTTCTGCATCAAGCTCCATCGATTCGACGCCAAGCAGTTCTGCGAGTTGATCGATAGTGGATTGGCCGCCTGGAGGACACTTGTTGATCGCTTCGCCACCCGCGATCGCTTCAGCATATGGGCGACAGCCTGGATGACCACACTGACCACACTGAGTTTGCGGAAGTAGGGCGTCGATCTGTTCTACGATCGGGTTACCCTCGACTTTGAACTTAACCGCGGCATAGCCGAGCAGTACACCAAAGATCAGTGCCAGGATTAGAAAGACGATGATTGCGATTGCAACAGTACTCACGGGACGTCCTTAGAACTGAACCAGGCCGGCAAAGCCCATGAATGCTAATGACATTAACCCTGCAGTAATCATGCCGATTGCAGGCCCTTTGAATACCACTGGAACATCAGCTACCGCGATACGTTCACGAATCGCAGAGAATAGAATCAGTGCTAATGAGAATCCGACAGCCGCACCAAAGCCATAACCGATCGATTCTATGAAGTCGTTCTGTTTGCGGATGTTTAAAAGCGCTACGCCCAATACTGCACAGTTGGTTGTAATGAGCGGAAGAAAAATCCCTAGCAGTTTGTAGAGCATTGGGCTGGTTTTATGAACCACCATCTCAGTGAACTGAACCACCACTGCAATCACCAAAATAAACGAGACGGTCTGCAGGTAGTTAAGCTCAAACGGTACTAGCAGATAGGTGTAGACCAGATAGCTGCAGACTGATGAGAGGGTGAGTACAAAGGTGGTCGCAAGCGACATACCCATTGCAGTCTCAAGCTTGTTAGAGACCCCCATAAACGGGCAGAGACCGAGAAATTGAACGAGCACAAAGTTGTTCACCAACACTGTGCTGATCAGAATCATCAAGAACTCACTCATTCGCTCTCACTTCCGCTACCAATCTAGGATGAGGTTTTTGTGAAAAAGGTACACAAAAACCGTGGTTTATATGGCACAAGATTGTACCCCAAGGTGAGGTTTTCGCCCACCTTTGGGGTTGTTTTAGATCAATTTAAAATCGGCAAGACTTGAGATGATCAACTCTAGCTGAGATTCCAAAGATAGGCTTGGGTCGATATAGATTTGCGCATCAGGGTGGTTGCCAACAATCACCTCTGCAGCCTCAATTTTATCGGTCAATACAATCAAACCGGCCTGCTTCAATGAAGAGAAGGCTTCTCGCTGGTCACTTACTACAGGCAAGTAACCACGATCGAATAGTCGCTTCTCTAGGGTGAATAGCAGTGCTTCTGACGCGTTGTTGAACCCGATGATACTTGGCCACTGTCCAAGGCGATTAGCACGTTGATCGACACTTACTGCACTCTGTTGATAGATATCGTTATCTGTCTGAGCTTGTGCGAGCGCGCTCACCATGCCTGCTGCTACTGTGGAGTTAGTTAGGCGATCGATCAGAATGAACGCGCCTGTTGCGCGGCTGTGTGAGTAAGGGTCGATAAGAAGTTGGCGTTCAAGTTGTAGCTCAACTTCCGCTATCTCATTGAGTTCAAGGCGATCAGTTGCCTGTTTTTCAAGTGTATTGACGTCTACTTTGTATTGGATGGCACTAACGCGTCCAGCTGAGCGTGACGCGACAAATTTCACATCATAGGTACGCCCAAGTTGTAGCGGCTTTTGATCCATCCACACTAGGTTGGCTGAAAAAGCTTGGGTAGGTAGTTCTGGGCAGTCAGCCTTTACGATCATGTCACCGCGAGAGATATCAATCTCATCATTAAGCGTAAGGGTAACTGACATAGGAGCAAAGGCCTCTGCTAGGTCACCGTCCATCGTAACGATGGATTTAACCGTCGATGTTTGACCGCTAGGTAGTACCTTGATCTGATCACCTGGCTCAATTGAGCCTGAAGCTACAGTGCCTGCAAAGCCGCGGAAATCAAGATTAGGGCGGTTTACATACTGGACTGGAAAACGGAAAAACTTCTCATCAGCAGCGCTTTCAATCGTAACGACCTCTAACTCTTCCATGAGGGTAGGCCCCTGATACCAAGGTGTCTCAAGTGAACGATCGACGACGTTATCCCCTTTAAGCGCGGAGATAGGGACAAACTGTGCGTTTTTGATACCAAGTGACTGAGCCAAAATTGTGTACTCTGCCTGAATTTTGTTGAATCGCGTTTGGCTGAATTCAACAAGATCCATCTTATTGATCGCTACAACGACATGCTTAATACCCAGT
The DNA here is from genome assembly GCF_012848475.1 of Marinobacterium sp. LSUCC0821. Classification (NCBI taxonomy): domain Bacteria; kingdom Pseudomonadati; phylum Pseudomonadota; class Gammaproteobacteria; order Oceanospirillales; family Oceanospirillaceae; genus Marinobacterium; species Marinobacterium sp. LSUCC0821. The sequence continues at coordinate 1,078,035 of NZ_CP051666.1, read as the reverse complement.
AGCGAAACAATAAAACTGTGACGACGTGTCTGGGTCTGCACACCATAACGGGCATCAATCAAAATGATGGCTAGGTCTGCAGTGGATGCGCCCGTTGCCATATTACGAGTGTACTGCTCATGTCCCGGTGTATCGGCAATGATGAATTTGCGTTTCGCCGTTGAGAAGTAGCGGTAAGCCACATCAATGGTAATACCTTGCTCACGCTCTGCTTGCAAACCATCTACTAGAAGTGCCAAGTCAGGGGCTTCGCCGGTTGTACCGACACGTTTGCTGTCGTTGTGGATCGCAGCTAACTGATCTTCATAGATCATTTTTGAGTCGTGAAGAAGACGACCAATCAGAGTTGATTTTCCATCATCGACACTGCCGCAGGTGATGAAGCGAAGCAGCTCTTTGTTCTCGTGTTGTTGAAGATATGCGTTGATGTCGCTCGCAATTAGCTCTGACTGGTGGCTCATAATTCTCTTCCTATTAATCCTATAACGCTCGCTACCTAAACCTTAAAACTGACCTGTTAGGTTAGAAGTACCCTTCAATTTTCTTCTGCTCCATGGAACCTGCACCATCATGGTCAATCGCACGCCCTTGTCGCTCAGACGTCGTTGCTAGCAACATCTCCTGAATGATCTCTGGAAGGGTAGTTGCAGTAGATTCGACAGCTCCAGTGAGCGGGTAACAGCCAAGCGTTCTAAAGCGAATCGATTTCTCTTGTGGCACCTCACCTTCAGCTAATGGGAGGCGATCGTCGTCTACCATCACAATCATGCCGTCACGATCAACCACAGGTCGTGGCGCTGAGTAGTAAAGTGGGACTATGGAAATGTTCTCTAAGTATATGTATTGCCAGATATCTAGCTCGGTCCAGTTAGATAGAGGGAAGACACGAATGCTCTCACCTTTATTTACTTTGGTGTTGTAGATGTTCCACAGTTCAGGACGCTGGTTTTTGGGATCCCAGCGGTGGTTCTTATCTCGGAAACTGAATACTCGCTCTTTCGCGCGAGATCGCTCCTCATCACGACGCGCACCACCAAAGGCTGCATCGAACTGATATTTGTTTAGAGCCTGTTTCAGCGCCTGCGTCTTCATTAGGTCAGTATGTTTAGCTGAGCCATGAATCGCGGGGTTGATGCCCATATCAACACCCTCTTGGTTGGTATGAACAAGCAGTTCCATACCCGCCTCTTTGGCCATCTTGTCCCGGAACTCAATCATCTCTCGGAACTTCCAAGTGGTATCTACATGTAGCAATGGGAATGGCGGTTTGCCTGGATAGAAGGCCTTGCGCGCAAGGTGCAACATCACAGACGAGTCTTTCCCGATCGAGTAAAGCATGACTGGGTTGCCAAACTCTGCAGCGACTTCACGAATTATGTGGATGCTCTCCGCTTCCAATTCGCGGAGGTGAGTCAAACGGTGTTGTGATAGCTGTTCCATAATAGGCCCTCAAATAACTGAGAGCTATTATGGTTACCATTTTATATTTATAAAAAGAATATATTGAAATTACTTATATACTAAAAGTTATAAGAAAACTCTTTTTATATTACCTTAGGGTATAACGATTCGAGCTAACCAGATGACTAAATATTATTATTAGTTATATAAAGCGATCATGTATATTCCATTTCGAATATAAACAAGTGCGCAAGCGGTGCGCATCTAATGCAAAGGTGTCCCTTGGATTGGTTATACAGTTTAGCAGGATTAGTTGTTGGCTTCGTTGTCGGCCTAACAGGTATAGGAGGTGGTGCCTTAATGACTCCTATTCTTATGGTCGGCTTTGGCGTTCCTGCGGCTGTTGCTGTTAGTACCGATCTACTCTACGCCTCTGTAACTAAAGCGGGTGGCATTTTTGAATATGCCAAAAGAGGGTTGGTTAAGTTCAAGGTCGCAGCACTTCTACTCTTAGGTAGTGTGCCTTCCTCATCGTTGACGCTTATCTGGTTGGGACAGCTAAGCAACCCTGAAAGTATTGAGGTCATCATCAATTTAACTTTGGGGATATCGCTTATTCTGACCTCGCTGGCAGTCTTTTTTCGCAGTCATATTAGAGCGTTTGCACTTGCTAAATCGGGTACAGCGCTTGCTAACAAACTGCGTGAGTTAAGACCAATTTTTACTGTCTTGGCCGGTCTTTTGCTGGGGGTGTTGGTGACACTCTCCTCTGTAGGTGCAGGTGCTTTGGGTACAGCGATTCTTATTCTTCTCTACCCGCGTTGGAGTATGGCAGAGATCGTTGGTACCGACCTTCTGCACGCAGTTTTGATCACTGGATTCGCAGGGCTTGGGCACTACCAGCTAGGTACAGTCGATTTTGCCCTTTTGGGTTCACTGCTTATCGGTTCGCTGCCAGGTGTGTGGTTGGGAAGTAGGCTAGGTGCGACTTTGTCGCCTAAGTTGATGCAGCCAATTATGGGGTCACTTCTGATGACCATTGGCTTGAAGTTTGTTTTAGCAAGTTAAGGCTTGTTCAAAGAGGTTAGGGAAGATGTATATCTATAATGATGTAGACCAGCAGATCGTAAACGAACGTGTTGAACAGTTTCGTGATCAGACCGCTCGCTTTTTGAGAGGTGAGTTGAGTGATGATGAATTTTTGGCATTGCGCCTAATGAATGGGCTCTATGTTCAGCGTCAGGCGCCAATGTTACGCGTTGCTATTCCTTACGGCACCTTTACCTCTGAACAGCTTCGCGCGTTGGCTGCTATTTCGCGTAAGTTCGACCGTGGTTATGGGCACTTTACAACGCGCACTAATATTCAGTTTAACTGGCCGAAACTAGAAGAGGTTCCAGATATTCTAGCTGATCTAGCCAGGGTGCAACTGCACGCGATTCAGACCTCGGGTAACTGTATCCGTAATACAACCACTAGCCATTTTGCCGGTGTTTCCGCACTGGAAGTTTCTGACCCGCGCCCTTGGTGTGAGTTGATTCGCCAGTGGTCAAGCTTGCATCCGGAGTTTGCCTACCTGCCGCGTAAATTTAAGATCGCGATAACATCGGGTCCAGAGGATAGAGCTGCTACTCAGGTTCATGATGTCGGCTTGGATCTAATTCAAAGTGAGCAAGGCGAGCTAGGCTTTAAGGTTCTTGTTGGAGGTGGTTTGGGTCGTACGCCAAAAATTGGCAAGGTGATTCGCGAGTTTTTGCCTGCGAATGAGTTGATCTCCTACCTTGAGGCTATTTTGCGTGTCTACAACCTACATGGCCGCAGGGACAATAAGTACAAAGCACGTATTAAGATTCTTGTTGAAGCGATGGGTGAAGATGCATTCCGTGACCTCGTCGAGCAAGAGTGGCAGCACCTTAAAGGAACTGAGCTACAGATACCTGAAGCTGAGATTGCTCGTGTAACAGCTTTTTTTGGTAAACATCCTTATGCACAGGACGCTGCGGCCGATCTAAGCTTGGATAGCTATTTGGAGAGTGATGAGGCGTTCCGACACTGGTACCGCCATAATACCCATCCACATAAGGTACCTGGCTACCGTGCAGTAACGCTTTCGTTAAAACCGCAACTAGGTGCTCCTGGAGATATCAGTGAGCTGCAGATGGATATAGTTGCCAATCTAGCTGACCGTTACTCTTTTGGTGAGATCCGTTCGACCCATGAGCAGAATCTGGTGTTGGCAGATGTTCAGCAAGCTAACCTCTATTCACTCTGGCGTTCCTTAGTAGAGGCAAATTTAGCGCGTGCCAATATTGGTAAGTTGACCGATATGATCGTCTGCCCCGGCTTTGATTTCTGTTCGTTGGCAAATGCTAAAACTTTGAACATAGCTCAGCAGATTAATGATGCATTTGATGATGTCGATTACCTCTATGACATCGGTGATATTCGACTCAATATGTCGGGTTGTATCAACGCTTGTGCCCATCACCATGTCGGTCATATTGGTATTTTAGGTGTCGATAAGAAGGGCGAGGATTGGTATCAAATTACGATTGGCGGCTCTAGCCGTGAAGATGCTCAGCTAGGTAAGGTGTTGGGTCGTGCTGTAGCTGCAGATGAAGTTGCAGATACCTTAAAGCGCCTTCTAGAGGTGTATGTTGATATTCGACGTGAAGATGAACGCTTTATCGATTGTGTGCGTCGCGTTGGTGTAGAACCATTCAAGGAGGGTGCATATGCAACTGCTTAAAAACCGCCAGTTTGTAAATGATGATAGCTGGAGTGAAATCTCTGATGAGCAGTTGCTCACTGCAGGTCAAACTCAAATCGTTTCATTGGCTCGATTAGAGCAACTTGAGAGTAGTGTTTCGAAAGCAGAAATAGGTGTAGTGATCTCATCTGAGGAGTCTATCGATACGCTGCTAGCGCAACTAGATAAAGTTACCCTAGTTGTTGTGCGCTTCGAAGCACTGCGTGATGGCCGTGGTTTCAGTTTTGCGCGTCTATTACGACGTGCAGGTTTCACCGGTGAAATTCGTGCTTCGGGTGAAGTAAGTCGTGATCGTTTAGCTTACCTTGAGCGTTGTGGGTTTGATTCAGTGTTGTTGCCGCTTTCTGAAGATGTCGCATCGCTAGAACGTGCTTACACCGAAATCGGGGTGCGCTATCAGGCATCGCAAGATATCGCTGAACCTATATACAGACAGGGGGTATAACAATGTCACTAGATCTGACACAAGCAAACCAATCTCTCATCGGTAAAACCCCGCAAGAGATTGTTACTTGGGCGTTGGCGCAGGGTAGTGCTCCAATTTTGACCACCAATTTTCGTCCTTATGAGTCGGTTATCCTCCATCTGGTTGCCCAGCAGCGTCCGGATATCAAAGTGCTTTGGGTTGACTCTGGTTATAACACCTCGGCTACTTACCGTTTTGCTGAGAAGTTAATTAAAGACCTGAATCTCAATGTTGTGACCTACATTCCTGAGATGACAGCAGCGCGCCGCAACGTTCTGATGGGAGGTATCCCAGATGTAACAGATCCGCTACATGAGGCCTTCTCTTACCAGGTGAAAATTGAACCGTTTCAGCGAGCTTTGGCAGAGTTGAAACCGGATGTTTGGTTTAACGCGATTCGCAAGGATCAGACAGAGTTTCGACAAACGCTCGATGTTTTGAGCTATTCAAAAGATGGCGTGCTTAAGGTTGCACCTCTATTCAACCTAAGTGAAGCGGATCTAGATGACTATTTGGCAGAGCATAGCCTGCCAAATGAGTTGGATTATTTTGATCCAACCAAGGCGCTAGAGACGCGTGAATGCGGATTGCACACTCAGCTTTAAGCGAGTGCATGCGCGTTGAAGGTAAGGACACCCGGAGGCATTATGGAATACATACCACTCTTTTTTGATCTTAAAGATAGATCGATTCTTTTAGTGGGCGGTGGCGAAGTTGCTCTGCGCAAAGCGCGTTTGCTAACGCGTGCTGGTGCAAAGGTTGAGGTAGTAGCCCTTGCAGTTGATCCCGAGTTGTCCGAACTTGTTGTAGCCTCAGGTGGCTCTGTTGAAGTGGGCGAGTACCACCCAGTTCAGCTAAAGGGCAAGGTGCTTGTTGTAGCTGCAACGGATAACGATATGCTCAATCGTCGTATCTCTGTGGATGCTAAAAATGCTTCCGTTCAAGTGAACGTGGTTGATAGCCCAGAGCTTTGTACCTTTATCTTTCCAGCAATCGTTGACCGTTCACCCATAGTGATTGGTATATCATCTGCAGGCAAAGCGCCTGTCTTGGCGAGGAACCTTCGTGCGAAATTGGAGACATTAATTCCTCAGAGTTACAGCCAGTTGGGTACTCTTGTAGGGCGTTTCCGTAAGCAGGTTCAAGCGAAATTTTCCCATATCAATGGCCGTCGCGCTTTTTGGGAGAGTGTCTTTGAGGGACCTGTCGCTGAAAAGGTCTATGCCGGACAGTTAGATGAAGCAGAGCGTCTCTTAGCGCAGCAGATAGAGCAGTCAGATGGCCAGCAGCCGACAGGTGAGGTCTATCTGGTTGGTGCAGGACCTGGTGATCCTGAGTTGCTTACATTTAAAGCGCTGCGGCTCATGCAGCAGGCAGATGTAGTGCTCTACGATGCACTAGTCTCTGCAGAGGTGTTGGATTTGTGTCGTCGTGATGCAGATCTAATATTTGTTGGTAAGCGCCGCTCTAATCACGCCCTAGCACAAGAGGATATTAATCAACTTCTTGTTGATCTTGCTAAGCAGGGTAAGCGAGTTGTTCGTCTGAAGGGGGGTGATCCTTTTATCTTTGGACGTGGTGGTGAGGAGTTAGAAACGCTGCATGAGCAGGGCGTGCCTTTTCAAGTGGTGCCAGGTATTACAGCTGCCAGCGCGTGTAGTAGCTATGCTGGAATTCCCTTAACCCATAGAGACTATGCTCAGTCGGTGCGCTTTGTTACCGGTCAGCTCAAGAGTCGTAAAAATGCACTCGACTTTAATGAATTAGCAGTAGAGAACCAGACGCTGGTTTTCTACATGGGTCTGCATACTCTCCCAGATATAGTGTCTGGATTGGTGGGCGCTGGCAAAGATAGCGCTACACCGATCGCGATTGTATCTAAGGGAACCTGTAAAGATCAGCAGGTGCTGACGGGAACGCTGGCCAATATTGTTGAGCGACAAAATCTAGCTCAGTTGCCTGGCCCTGCGCTGCTGATTGTCGGTGAGGTGGTTAAGCTTCAAGAGAAGCTCGCTTGGTTCGGTGAACAAGCGGCTGTTGAGCTACCTGAGTATATCGAGGCGGTTGCTTGATTGGGTTGCTTAAAGAGTTGGTTGCTTTAGGAGCCTGCAAATAGAACAAAAAAATCCCCGCACTAAGCGGGGATTTTTTTGGACGTTCAATACGAGTATTAGTCGTCGTTAAATGCGCCAACTAGGCTAAGCAGGTGTACAAACAGGTTGTATACGTTTAGGTATAGACCCACAGTCGCCATGATGTAGTTGTTGTAGTTACCGTTGATGATGTTGCTAGTGTCGTAAAGAAGGAAACCAGCCATCAAGAATACTACCGCAGCAGAGAATGCTAGCTGCATGCCAGAGATGTTCACACCGAACATAGGTAGGATAAACATCGCAAGCATAGCGACAAGAAGCACAATTGAGCCTGCTGCTAGGAAGCCACCCATAAAGCTGAAATCTTTACGGGTGTTCATCACATACGCTGTTAGTCCGAAGAAGGTCACTGCAGTCATACCAAGCGCTGTAGTCACGATCTGACCACCATTAGGTAGTGCTAGGTAGTGGTTAAGGATTGGACCCAATCCAAAGCCCATGAGACCTGTGAAAAGGAATGTGAGCGGTAGTGCTGCAGCTGTATTTTGCTTTTTGTTAATAACAAATAGCAGGATGAAGCTAGCAATCACACTTCCAAGGTAGACGATGAACGGAGGGTTCATTGCCATAGAGATAGCAGCAGTTACAGTGCTGAATACCATAGTCATCGCAAGCAGCATGTAAGTGTTGCGAATCATCTTATTGGTATCGCGAACAGCACCTGTCACTTGAGTGTTAATCGAGTCGTACGTGGCCATAATGTCCTCTTAATTATTTGTTAGAACGTTGGTCATTTAATTCCTACCATCTATCTTGGGTATTTTTCTGGTTTTTTCAAGTTTTAATTTATAAATATTCCGTTAAAACCTTATGAATACTGGGGTTTTGGTGATCTGTTCGTGCGGTTGGGAAGTAATTTCTGTAGAATCTTTCCGGTAATTTTTTTGTAGGCAAAATATTAAATGACTGTAGTTAAGGCACACCCAAGTTTTCGTTTTATTCGCTCTGAGATGATCCACTCTTTAAATGTAGAGATGTCAGAGTTCGAGCACATCGCTACGGGTGCGCGTCATTACCATCTAGCCAGTGACTACGATGAAAACGTCTTTTTGGTAGCGTTTCGCACCATGCCAGAAGATTCAACCGGTGTTGCCCATATTCTAGAGCACACAGCCCTGTGTGGTAGTGAGCGATACCCAGTGCGCGACCCCTTCTTTATGATGACGCGCCGTTCACTGAATACATTTATGAACGCCTTTACCAGTAGTGATTGGACCGCCTACCCATTTGCTAGCCAGAATCGTAAAGACTACTTCAACCTACTAGATGTCTACCTTGATGCTGTTTTCTTTCCACGCCTAGATCCACTTGATTTTGCCCAGGAGGGTCACCGTGTGGAATTTGCTGAGGCGGGAAATCTTGAATCTGATCTTCTCTTTAAAGGGGTCGTTTTCAATGAGATGAAAGGGGCGATGAGCTCTGTCACTTCGACCTTATGGCAGGCAGTGTCTAAATACCTATTCCCGACCACCACTTACCACTTCAACTCCGGTGGTGAACCTGCAGATATTCCAGATCTAAGCTACGAACAGCTGCGCGAGTTCCATCGTACTCACTACCACCCATCCAACGCGACCTTCATGACCTTTGGTGATATCGAAGTGGGTGAGTTGCAAGCGCGTTTTGATCGGCAAGCGCTTGCTCGTTTTGAGAAGAGTGATATTGAGCTCTCGGTACCGAGTGAGAAGCGCTACTTTGCACCGATTCGTGTGGAGGAGGCCTATGCACTTGATCAAGGTGAGGTTGAAGGCAAAACCCACCATGTACTGGCATGGCTCACTAAACCATCGATTGACCTGAAGGCTGAGCTGCAGGGGCAGTTGCTATCGCGCGTGCTATTGGATAACTCAAGTTCGCCTCTGCGTGCTGTGTTAGAGTCGACTGATTTGGGCGCCGCTCCATCACCGCTTTGTGGTGTAGAGGACTCCAATCGCGAGATCTCTTTCATGTGTGGCATTGAGGGGAGTGATCCAGAGCACGGGCGTGCTTTCGAGCAGATGGTGCTCGACACGCTTGCAGAGGTGGTAGAGAAGGGCGTTGACCAATCGATGGTTGCCGCGCAATTGCACCAATTAGAACTGCAACAGCGTGAAATTACTGGCGATCACTACCCCTTTGGGATGTCGCTGATTTTGGCTTCTCTATCAAGTGCGATACACCGTGGTGATCCTATAGCCAGTCTCAATATCGATACTGTACTGGATCAGATGCGTATTGAAATTGAAGATCCAGCCTATATACCTAACCTAGTGAAGGAGTGGTTGTTAGATAATCCGCACCGTCTCCTATTAACGCTGCGTCCAGATACTGAGTTGAGCGAGCGTAAGGATGAAGCTGAAGCTGCTCGCCTTGCGCAATTGAAAGCATCGCTTACTAATGAGCAGCTACAAGCGATTGATGAGCAAGCTCAAGCGCTTGAGGCACGACAGGCACAACAGGATGACCCAGGTGTTCTACCTAAGGTGACACTTGATGATGTCCCTTCAGAGATCCACTTCCCAACAGGTGCGGAGGTGATGCCTGGTATCAATTGGTACAGTGCCGGGACCAATGGTTTGGTTTATCAGCAGATTTTCTTTGATGTGCCTGCACTGACAGATCGTCAGCAAGCGCTATTCCCTCTCTATACACAGTGTCTGACTGAGCTTGGTAGTGCGGGTCGTACCTATAAAGAGCATCAGGCCCTTGAGAGCGCTGTTAGTGGCGGTATTCATGCCTACCTCAATGCCAGAGGTGCGACTGACCAGCCAGCAGATATGCGCGCAATCTTGACGCTTTCTGGTAAAGGATTGGCGGTAAATCAGGTCGCTCTATCTGAGTTGATGGTCGATATGCTGACCAGTGCGCCATTTAATGAGTACTCACGCATTGCAGAGTTAGTTGCACAAAATGCATCTCGTAAAGAGCAATCAGTGTCGGGCCAGGGACATTCGCTGGCGATGTTGGTTGCAAGTGCAGGTCTTGCTGCAGGTGCCGCACTATCTAACCGTTCACGTGGTTTACCATCAATTATATTGGCGCGTGAGTTAGCTGAGCAGGTTAAAGAGAAGGCTGGAGTGGAAACACTCGCAGCTGAACTGCAGGCTATTCATGCACTAGTTGTTGCGTCGAAACCGCAGGCGTTGTTGGTGGCTGATGATGAGCATCAGCAGGTGTTTGTTCAGCAGTTTTCCGAGCAGTTTAAACGTCTCACTCAAAGTAGCGCTCTTGCTACACCGTTTGTTGTTGAAACTACAGAGACTATTAGCGCACAGGCTTGGCTAGTGAATACGCAGGTGAGTTTCTGTTCAAAAGTTTATCCAACTGTGCCAGTTGCTCATTTGGATTCAGCACCGCTTACGGTGGTGGGCGAACTGCTAAGAAACGGCTATCTGCACCGTGCAGTTCGTGAGCAGGGTGGTGCGTATGGCTCGGGTGCGAGTCAGGATAGTGGTGATGCCCTGTTTAGATTCTTCTCCTACCGTGACCCACGCACAGTTGAGACGGTGCAAGAGTTTGATCGTTCAATCGAGTGGTTGTTGAATACGGGCGCGACTGAGGCTCAGTTAGAAGAGGCGATTCTCGGTGTGGTCGGCTCAATGGATAAGCCGGGTTCGCCGGCGGGCGAGGCTAAAGCGACCTTTATGAATGGCCTGTTTGGTCGTACACCAGAGCAGCGCATGGAGTTTCGTGCCCGCATTCTTGCGGTAACACTGGAAGATGTTAAGCGAGTAACAGAGTTATATCTTGCTGACCCAGCGAAAGGGTTAACAGCTATAGTGACCAATAGCTCGTTAGCTGAAAAGCTGCCTGCAAACTATCAACAATTTACCCTGTAGATTTTAATCCTGAATTCATAAACTAGGTTAGTACGCCATCTTGGATCAGCTAGAGATCGATAATCAGCGCTTAAAGGGTATTCTGCTGATTATTTTCGCGGAGGCAGTGCTTGTAGTCACGGGTATTGTGATTCGTCTTCTTGCCGATTCACTGCCGGTGGCGCAGCTTGTCTTTCTTCGCAATGCCCTGGGTTTGCTAATAATGCTGCCGATCGTCTTTCTGGGTAAAGGCGTGTCGTTACGTACTTCAAGAATACACCTTCATGTAACACGTGCTGCTGTGGGTGTGTCGGCAATGGCCTGCCTCTACTACTCCTGGACCCATCTACCCTTGGGTACAGCTGCGCTTCTAAAGCAGACAGCACCACTCTTTATGCCTCTGCTTGCGCTCTGGTTTCTGAGAGAGCGGATCTCGCCGATTTTGATCTGGTCACTACCCATTGGTTTTACAGGTGTAGCGCTAGTGCTCAACCCAGATAGGGAGAGTATGCAGTGGGTCCTGCTGTTGGGTCTGCTTGGTGCGCTATTGGGTGGTTTTGCGAAGGTTGTGATCCGTATGATGAAGGATACGGAACCTTCACGGCGTGTAGTCTTCTACTTTGCTTTTTTCTCTTCGCTATTTAGCGCGCCACTGGCTTTCCAAGATTGGATGCCAATGGGATGGGTTGAGCTTGCAGGGGTCGCCATTATTGCTGGCTTATCCACCATCGCACAGCTCTCTATTACTCGTGCGTACCACAGTGCCCCTGCAGGTTACTTGGGCCCCTTCACCTATAGCTCAGTCATTATTGCCTCGCTAGTGGGCTGGATGATCTGGGATGAGACGCTAGATTGGATCACCATTCTTGGCATGGTGCTAATTGTCTTTGGTGGGGTGTTGACGGTTAGGGCTAAGGCCTAGAGTTAACACAGACAACAAAAAACCCGCCGAAGCGGGTTTTTTAATGCTGGTCTACCGATTAAGCATCGATCACTGCGTTCAGTGTTGCACTTGGGCGCATCACTTTTTCAACAAGTTCCATCGGTGCGTGGTAGTAGCCCTGGATATCTGCAGGTGAACCTTGAACTGCTGAAAGCTCTTCAAGGATCTTCGCTTCACCGCTAGTCAACGCTTCAGCAACTGGTGCGAATAGTTTAGCTAGTTCAGCATCTTCAGTCTGGTCAACAATCTGCTGAGCCCAGTAAAGAGCCAAGTAGAAGTGGCTGCCACGGTTATCTAGTTCGCCAGTACGACGTGAAGGTGATTTACCTTTATCAAGTAGTAGGCCAGTAGCGCGATCTAGAGTTTCAGCTAGCACTTTAGCGCGTGGTTTGTTCTCTTTGATGCCGAGCTCTTCTAGAGATACTGCAAGTGCTAGGAATTCACCTAGAGAGTCCCAACGTAGGTGGTTCTCTTCAAGTACCTGCTGTACGTGTTTAGGTGCTGAACCGCCTGCACCTGTTTCGTACATACCACCGCCCGCAAGCATTGGTACTACAGATAGCATCTTCGCAGATGTACCCAGTTCCATGATTGGGAATAGGTCAGTTAGGTAGTCACGTAGAACGTTACCCGTTACAGAGATAGTATCTAGGCCACGGATTAGGCGCTCACAAGTAGAGCGCATAGCGCGTACGTAAGACATGATTCGAAGATCTAGACCTTCAGTGTCATGCTCTTGTAGATAAAGCTCAACTTTCTTACGAAGTTCACGATCGTGTGCACGCTCTGCATCCAACCAGAAGATAGCAGGAGTGTTAGACTGACGAGCACGTGTCACGGCTAGTTTAACCCAGTCGCGGATCGCAGCATCTTTAGTCTGACATGCGCGCCAGATGTCGCCTTTCTCGACTTTGTGACCCATTAGCACTGTGCCGTCTTCAGCAACAACGCGCATGATGCCATCTTCAGTCATCTCGAAAGTCTTATCGTGCGAACCGTACTCTTCAGCTTTCATCGCCATTAGACCTACGTTAGGTACTGTACCCATAGTAGTTGGATCGAATGCGCCGTGAGTTTTACAGAAGTTGATCATCTCTTGGTAGATGCGAGCGTAAGTACTTTCTGGCATTACTGCTTTAGTATCTTTAGCTTTACCATCCTGGCCCCACATCTTGCCTGAGTTACGGATCATTGCAGGCATAGATGCGTCAACGATTACGTCAGATGGGATGTGAAGGTTAGTGATGCCTTTAACCGAATCAACCATCGCCATCTCTGGACGGTGCATAGCTGCTTCGTGGATGTCGTGAAGGATCTCTTCGCGCACAGAGTTTGGTAGCTCAGCGATCTTTTCGTAAACGCTGTTTAGACCGTTGTTAGGGTTAACACCGATCTCTTGGAACTTCTCGCCCCACTTGTCCCAAACCTCTTTGTAGAACACGGTTACCGCGTGACCGAAAACGATAGGGTGTGAAACCTTCATCATCGTCGCTTTAACGTGTAGAGACCACATTACGCCAGACTCTTTACAGTCCTGAAGAGTCTCTTCGAAGAAGTTACGAAGCGCTTTGGCACTCATGAACATGCCATCAAGTACTTCACCTTTAAGAAGGCTTAGCTCTTTCTTAACAGTGATGTTGCCATCGCCGCAGATGAATTCGATGCGTACTTTAGTATCTTTCTCCATAGTGACAGCCTGTTCACTAGAGAAGAAGTCGCCGCCGTTCATGTAGTCAGCGTGAGTACGTGACGCTTTGCTCCACTGACCCATGCTATGTGGGTGTTTGCGAGCGAAAGCTTTTACAGCTGCTGGTGCGCGACGGTCTGAGTTGCCCTGACGTAGAACAGGGTTAACAGCAGAACCAAGGATTTTAGAGTAGCGATCACGGATCTCTTGCTCTTTATCGTTGCGTGCAGCATCTGGGAAATCTGGAATGTGGTAACCCTGAGCCTGAAGTTCAGCAATCGCTGCTTTCAACTGCGGTACAGATGCAGAGATGTTTGGCAGTTTGATCAGGTTAAGGTTTGGATCAGCTGTCATATCGCCTAGCTGAGCAAGGCCGTCTTCAACTTTCTGTTGATCGTTCAGGTACTCTGGGAACGAAGAAAGGATACGCCCTGCAAGAGAGATATCACATAGCTCAACATTGATGTCAGCTGATTTAGCAAATTTACGAATAATTGGCAGGAAGGATGCGGTCGCAAGCGCCGGTGCTTCGTCTGTAAGGGTGTAGACGATAGTACTTGGTTTTTTAGCCATTCTAGTCCCCGAAATGTTATCAAATTGGATTCCATTGAGAACGAAGTTTGTGACCTCGTTCTACTCTCCATAGGAATCTGCGTAGGTTTTCGCAGCGCGCATTATACGTCTCCTTAGAGCTATTTTATATAGTACAAGGGGTCTGTACTGCTATTGGAGAATATGTCGATTTGCTACAAGTTAAGTCGGGTTGGTTATAAGGTATCCGCTTCTATCGAAATGTTGGCGTAGGAGCTAGCCCGCAGGGCGAAGCGAATAATTAAATCGCGTCGCTCTTCGAGCTAGCTCCTACCAAGAAGCTCCGGTGACAGGCCTTAAGCCTTTCATTCGCTGTTAACTGTAGAACGCGAAGAGAGTCTATCTCAGGCTAAAGCCAGACACCTGAGGTTTAGTTAAAAGCCAGATCAAAATCAAAAGCGAATACCCAGCCTAAAGGCTGGCCATTGCTACTTTTTGGTCAGCAAAAAGTACCCAAAAACTGACCACGCTCACTCGGCCTGCGGCACGCTCCGTTCAATGATTTTTCACTGAAGTCCAATAGGACACTGCAAAGTCGGCTCCTGCCTCCGTTGCAGACTTCGGCCATCCGGGCCTCAGCCGATTGAACTCATAATCGTGAAAAACCATCGTACTCACTCTCGATCGGACGTGGACGGCTGGCACGAGATTCGAATTAGGCACCCCGGTTCCCCGTCCGACTGAGAACGAGCACGGTGCTCTTTTTCGGTTAAGGGCTTGTCAGGCTGAGGCCATGGACGGCCGAAGAGCACAACGGAGGCAGGATGCCGACCTTGTGCGGTCCTGATAAGCTTCAGAAAAAGAGTATCGCGCGCAGTGTGCCGAAGGCCGAAGGAGCGGGGTGTCCTTTTGCTTACTTTTCCGACAAGGGAAAAGTAAGGCTGGTCGCCTTTAGGCGAGTAGAACGCATCTTATCTAGTTTTAACTCAAAGACCGATGACAGGCCTTCAGCCTGTCCCCCGCATTTTGGTCAACCGCTTATCAAGCGATCAGAGCGACTCCGGCTCATACCCAAGGTTTGGCGCCAACCAACGCTCGGCTTCAGATAACGACATCCCTTTGCGGTGGGCGTAATCTTCGACCTGATCTTCGCTGATTTTAGCGACACCAAAGTACTTAGCTTCTGGATGGCTAAAGTACCAACCGCTAACCGCTGCTGTTGGCAGCATTGCGTAGCTGTCGGTAAGGGTCATGCCGATATTTGCCTCGACATCCAATAGCTCCCATAACAGGCCCTTCTCGGTATGGTCTGGGCAAGCAGGGTAGCCAGGTGCAGGGCGGATGCCGACGTACTCTTCGCGAATAAGTGCTTCGTTATCGAGGCTCTCATCTGATGCGTAACCCCAGTAGTTGCGACGCACATCGGCGTGCATCTTCTCAGCAAGTGCTTCTGCTAAGCGGTCTGCAAGTGCTTTCACCATAATTGACTGGTAGTCGTCGTGGTCCTTTTCAAACTCAGCCACCATCTCATCAACACCTATACCTGCAGTAACGGCAAAGGCACCTAGGTAGTCTGCGGTATTGCTATCTTTGTTAGCGACATAATCAGAAAGACAGTGGTTGTATTTGCCCTCTATCTTCTGAGTCTGTTGGCGCAGGTGGTGAACTGTCATCAGTGGTGTATGGCGTGCCTCGTCAGTATAGAGTTCAACGTCGTCCCCTACACGGTTAGCAGGGAATAGACCCACCACAGCTCGCGCTTCAAGTCGCTTGTTGGCGATAATATCTGCAAGCATCACCTTGGCATCGGCAAAGAGTTTCGTTGCCTGTTCGCCTACGACCTCATCAGTCAAAATGCGTGGGTATTTTCCAGCAAGCTCCCAAGATTGGAAGAAAGGTGTCCAGTCGATGTAATCAACCAGTGACTCAAGTGGGATCTCTTTTAGAACATGCACGCCAGGCTCTTTTGGGACTGGTGGAACGTAGCCTTCCCAATTAACCGGTTCAGAATTGGCGCGTGCAGCATCGATATTGACGCGGCGCTGCTCGTTCTGACGTGCATGGTGGCGCTCACGCACTGCTTCGTACTCTGTACGAGTCTCATCCACAAAGGCTTGGTGGCGCTCTTTAGAGAGTAGGGCAGAGGCTACACCTACAGATCGTGAGGCGTTGGTGACATGCACCACTAGGTTGTTCTTGTAGCAGGGCTCAATCTTCACGGCAGTGTGCGCTTTAGATGTGGTTGCGCCACCGATCATAAGTGGGATATCGAAACCTTGGCGCTGCATCTCTTTTGCAACGTGTACCATCTCATCAAGTGATGGAGTAATGAGGCCCGATAGACCGATGATGTCCGCGTTCTGTTCGCGCGCCGTTCTAAGAATGGTCTCAGCTGGCACCATAACGCCAAGATCGACGATTTCGAAGTTGTTACATTGCAGTACTACGCCTACGATGTTTTTACCGATATCGTGCACGTCACCCTTTACGGTTGCCATGATCACTTTGCCGGCTGAGCTCGACTCGCTACCCTCTTTTTCAGCCTCGATAAATGGCATGAGGTAGGCTACCGCTTTCTTCATTACACGCGCAGACTTAACAACCTGTGGCAGGAACATCTTACCGGCGCCAAATAGGTCGCCGACAATTCCCATACCGCTCATCAACGGCCCTTCAATAACTAGAAGTGGGCGAGGGTAGAGCTTACGACACTCTTCCGTATCTTCATCGATGTAGTCGGTGATACCTTTGACTAACGCATGTGAAAGGCGCTCTTCAACTGGGAGTTCGCGCCACGCAAGGTCAGCACCTGCTGCCTGCATTGCTGCATCGCCGCGGTACTGCTCTGCATGTTCAAGCATGCGCTCTGTACCATCTTCACGACGGTTCAAGACGATATCTTCAACGTGCTTTCGAAGTGCTTCTGGGAGGTCATAATAGATAGCAAGTTGACCCGCGTTGACGATACCCATATCCATACCGTTTTTAATGGCGTGGTACAGGAATACACAGTGGATTGCTTCACGAACTTTGTCGTTACCACGGAAAGAGAATGAGACGTTAGAAACCCCGCCAGAGATCATGGCGTGTGGCAGATTGCGCTTGATCCATGCTGTCGCTTCTATGAAGTCGACGGCGTAGTTGTCGTGCTCTTCGATGCCGGTGGCGATAGCGAAGATGTTTGGATCGAAAATAATATCTTCTGGAGGGAAGCCCACTTTATCGACCAGGACGCGGTACGAGCGTTCACAGATCTCAATCTTTCGTTCATAGGTATCTGCCTGGCCCACTTCATCGAAGGCCATAACCACAACAGCAGCACCGTAACGTCTAACCAGTTTTGCCTGAGCGATAAACTTCTCTTCGCCCTCTTTGAGGCTAATTGAGTTAACAACGCCCTTACCTTGAATTCGTTTTAGACCCTCTTCAATGATCTCCCATTTTGAAGAGTCGATCATAATAGGCACTCGAGAGATATCTGGCTCTGAAGCAATCAGGTTTAAGAAACGGCACATTGCCGCTTCCGCATCGAGCATACCCTCATCCATGTTGATATCGATGATCTGGGCACCGCTCTCAACCTGCTGACGCGCTACTTCAAGTGCGGTCTCGTAGTCGCCCTCTTTAATGAGACGACGGAATTTTGCAGAACCGGTAACGTTAGTACGCTCACCCACGTTCACAAATAACGTTTCAGGGCCAATAGTCAGTGGTTCAAGACCGGCTAAACGACACTCAATTGCGATTTCAGGAATCTTGCGAGGTGATTGTTTAATCACACCTTCACGAATCACGCGGATGTGCTCAGGCGTGGTGCCACAACAGCCACCCACAATATTTACAAAACCATCTTTAGCCCAGTCGGCAATCTCATCGCGCATCTGCTGTGCGGTTTCATCATATTCACCGAAGGCATTTGGTAGACCAGCGTTAGGGTGAACCGATACATAGGTGTCGGAGATACGCGAAAGCTCCTCTACGTACTGGCGAAGCTCTTTCGGCCCCAATGCACAGTTAAGGCCAATTGAGAGTGGTTTAGCGTGGCGTAACGAGTTGTAGAAGGCTTCAGTTGTCTGGCCTGAAAGGGTACGGCCCGAGGCGTCAGTAATGGTTCCGCTGATCATCACAGGAAGACGGAAACCGTGATCGTCGAAGTACTGCTCACAAGCAAATACAGCTGCTTTGGCGTTTAGGGTATCGAAGATGGTCTCAATCAAAATGATGTCTGAGCCACCCTCAACAAGACCGTCGATAGACTCTGTATAAGCTACTACCAACTGATCGAAAGTGACATTGCGGAAACCTGGATCGTTTACATCAGGAGAGATTGTCGCTGTGCGGTTTGTTGGGCCAAGGACACCGGCAACAAAACGAGGACGGTCTGGCGTCTCTGCGTTCATGCGATCGACGGCACGACGTGCAACGCGTGCAGCCTCTACGTTGATCTCACGGTTGAGTTCTTCCATCTCATAGTCAGCCATTGCGATAGTGGTGGCGTTAAATGAGTTGGTCTCGATAATGTCAGCACCCGCTAGAAGGTACTTGTAGTGGATCTCTTCAATAATCTGCGGCTGGGTTAGCACTAGCAGGTCGTTGTTGCCTTTAACATCGCAATGCCAGTCAGCAAAGCGCGTGCCACGGTAGTCAGCCTCTTCTAACTTGTAGCCTTGAATCATAGTACCCATGGCACCATCGAGCATCAAAATGCGTTCTTCAAGTAGTTGTTTTAGTTGAGCTTCTATCGCTTTGTAATCGCGCACGCGCACATCCTTGCTTATCATTTATTCGGACCTAGCTTTAAGGGGCGCAATGATACATCAAAGTGGCATCGCCTTGCCTGATAAGTGTTCAAGCTTATTTGAATAGAACTCATGTAAATTGCATCTTTAGTTGATATTTTTTTGAAAATGGTGAGATCCAGAAGAAAAAGCTATATCATCCGCGCCAATTTCCTATTGGTGGTCTTTTAACCAGCAGTAGGCACGCGAAACAAAGAGAGGTATCTCTGAGATGTACCAAACATTTTTGAAGGCAAAACTTCACCGTGTAACAGCGACTCACGCAGAGCTTCACTACGAAGGCTCATGTGCTATCGACTCTGATCTTTTAGATGCATCGGGTATTCGTGAATACGAAATGATCCACATCTACAACATCAACAATGGTGAGCGTTTTACCACCTACGCTATTCGTGCTGAAGCGGGTAGTGGGGTTATCTCGGTGAATGGTGCTGCTGCACACCGTGCGAACAAAGGTGACCTACTCATTATCGCTGCCTATGTTCAGCTAGATGATGAAGAGGCGAAGTTTCACCAGCCAACACTCTGCTACTTCGAAAACGCTCAAAATGAGTATGACCCAAGTATCAGTGACGACGCATTGCGTGCGCGTAACAAGATGACCTCATCTAAGAACGCGATTCCTGTTCAAACTGCAGATATGTAATTTAGACATCGGGGTCAGAGTAGTCGAACATGCCTGCATGCTCGACTACTCTGACCCCTTTTTTATGTTCAGGACGAACGGTATGCCGCGGTGCCATGGATGGCAAGGAGCGGTTATGTTCAGGACGAACGGTATGCCGCGGTGCCATGGATGGCAAGGAGCGGTTATGTTCAGGACGAACGGTATGCCGCGGTGCCATGGATGGCAAAGAGCGGTGAATGTCTGGAAGACGCGGATAAGGCAGATGACAGGCTGAAAGCCAGTCACTGCGACTCTGTAGTTAGTTTAGTGTTTTGCTGGCAGGCTTTTAGCCTGTCATCCGCTTTTTCAGATAGTACAATCTTCAGATTGTCGACAATCTGTCTAATCGCTACTTCATATTAGACCTAAATCTAATACCCCCTGAATATCCCGAAATACGGCTCTCTTCCCTGTATTCCCTTGTATCTATCGCCTTAAGTATTAAATAAAACTGTCGATTTATTGTGTAAGGTTGCATCCATAAATTGAGAAAAAGTGTCAACAATCGGCCTTTTCTTAAGGATTAATCGTTTAAAAGCTAAAGGGATCCACGATGTCTTATCAGAGTGAGTACAGCAAATCGATCGAAACCCCGGAACTATTCTGGGCAGAAAAAGCGGCAGACCTTCCTTGGTTTAGCCAACCAAAAACTATTCTATCCAAAGATGAGAATGGTATTGATCGTTGGTTCGCTGATGGTGAGATGAACACCTGTTACATGGCGGTTGATTACCATGTTGAGCAAGGCCGTGGTGACCAAGCAGCGATGCTTTACGATTCGCCTGTAACTAACACTAAGCAGACAATTACCTACTCTGAACTTAAAGATCAGGTCTCTCGCTTTGCCGGTGTCCTGCAGTCTAAGGGTGTGGAAAAGGGCGATCGTGTCGTTATCTATATGCCGATGATTCCTGAAGCCGTTGTTGCCATGCTGGCCGTTGCGCGTCTAGGAGCGATTCACTCTGTTGTATTCGGTGGTTTCGCACCTCACGAACTTGCAGTGCGTATTGAAGATGCTGAGCCGAAAGTGATCGTTTCGGCATCATGCGGTATTGAAGTGGCTAAAGTGCTTCCATACAAACCTATGGTCGATGAAGCGATTGAGCTCTCTTCGCACAAGCCTAGCAGTGTGGTGGTTTTCCAGCGTGAACAGGCATTGGCTGAACTAAACAATGCCCGTGATTGCGATTGGTCTGCAGAGATGGCTAAAGCCCCTGCAGTAGCGCCAGTTCCAGTTAAGGGTACTGATCCTCTGTACATCCTCTACACCTCAGGTACCACTGGTAAGCCAAAGGGTGTTGTTCGTGATAACGGTGGTCATGCGACAGCACTGAACTACTCAATGAAAGCGATCTACAACGTGAAAGCCGGCGATGTATTCTGGGCCGCTTCTGATGTGGGTTGGGTTGTAGGTCACTCATACATTGTTTATGGACCACTTCTAGCTGGCTGTACAACGATCGTTTACGAAGGTAAGCCAGTTCGTACTCCGGATGCAGGCGCTTTCTGGCGTGTGTGTGAAGAGTACAAAGCGAAGATTCTATTTGCTGCGCCAACTGCGTTCCGTGCGATTAAGAAAGAGGATCCAGAAGCGCTTGAGGTGGGCAAGTATGACCTTTCGAACCTTCAGACTATCTTCATGGCGGGTGAGCGTCTTGACCCTCCAACTTACGATTGGACTATCGAGAAGACAGGCAAACCTGTAGTTGACCACTGGTGGCAGACTGAAACAGGTTGGGCAATTTGTGGCAACCTAATGGGTGTTGAACCTATGCCGCCTAAGCCAGGTTCTGCAACGCTGCCTAGCCCAGGCTTTAACGTGCAGATCGTTGATGAAGCGGGTAATGAACTGCCTGCAGGTGTGCAGGGCTCTATTGCAATCAAATTACCACTTCCACCAAGCTGTCTACCGACTGTTTGGGGTGATTTCGAGCGCTTCAAATCAGGTTACCTATCAGATGTTGAAGGCTTCTACACTTCGGGTGACGGCGGCTACAAGGATGAAGATGGTTACGTATTCATCATGGGTCGTACCGATGATGTGATTAACGTTGCCGGTCACCGTTTATCAACGGGTGAGATGGAAGAGATTGTTGCTGCGCATAATGCGGTTGCAGAGTGTGCTGTTATCGGTATCCAAGAGCAGCTGAAAGGCCAGGAACCAATTGGTCTTGTGATCCTTAAAGATGGCGTGGATATCTCAAACGAGCAGCTTGAAGCAGAGCTTGTTGCTAGCATCCGTAAAGAGATTGGCCCTATCGCTTGTTTCAAACGTGCGCTCATTGTTAAGCGTCTACCTAAAACGCGTTCAGGTAAGATTCTTCGTAAACTGCTTCGTCAGATTGCAGATGGCCAGGAATACACTGTACCTTCAACTATCGACGATCCAGCAAGCTTGCCAGAGATCGAAGGTATCATGCGTGAGCATGGGATGATTTCGGGTTAATCTGATTCAACGTTGCGGGTCTGACCCCAAAAAAAGGACACCCATCTAGGGTGTCCTTTTTTATTGAATAAAACTCATCAATCCTGTGAAAATAGATCCGTTGAGTAGTTAGACCTTGGTCGTATATATTAGTCCCATCTTAAATTAACGATGGGAGCCGACAAAATGAAGTCACAAATCCTAGATCAACAGACACTACTTGAACTACTTGATAGCAACGATCTTTCTGAAACCCAGAAAATTCAGCTTGTTGAGTGGTACGCTGCACAACTTCGTCGTGAAGAGATGGCTAAGGTTGTTAAAGCTGCAGTTGCTAAAGTGAAAGCTAAGGTGGAGCAGATCGTTAACAAACGCGCTGTCTCTCAAGTATTTAGCTCACCACTGATGCGTGCTCACTAATAGTTGAATCAAAATAAATGAAAAGGCGCTTAGGCGCCTTTTTTGTTGCCTTGATTTAAGGACAAGACTCTCCGATTAACAGCTCAGTCGGCATGATGACATCATCTTTGGTTTTGCCATCAATAAACAGCTTGGCGGCCATGCGACCCTTCTCGGTGGAGTGTTGCTGAATAGTTGTAATGGTGGGGTGAAAGTTTTGTGCCTGGGGGATGCCATCAAAACCGACAATTTTAATCTCATCTGGAATCTTAATTCCCATCTGTGTTGCCATGGCGCGGGTGGCGATGGCAATGACATCAGACTGGCAGATGAATAGGTCAGGTCTATCGGGAGAACTCAACGCTTCAAAAGCGGCTCTGCTGGCAAGATTATGATCGTTAGCCGGTAGGTTCCATATGCGATTCCAAGGCCGTGCAATACCGGCTGCATCTAATGCATCGAAGGTGCCGTTTAAGCGGTCGATAGAGAGAGTCAGCCCAAGGTTATCGAGATCTGCCTCTTGCACCATTTTCATCTCAGTATCGGAGTTCAACCTAAGGCCCATAATCGCAATTTTCTTGGGGTTATGCTTCAGGGCATGTTCTGTGATGACTCGCGATGAAGAGCGGTTATCGATATTGATAGATGCGTAGCCCTTAAGAAAGTGATCGACAACGATTAAGCGTTTTTGCTGCCGCAAGAGGTGATCGAGGGTTTTACCGCTGGGCACAGAGCCATAGACGATAAAGCCATCAACCATCGATTCGTGCAGGCGCTGACGATTGGACTGATCCATATCGCGAGCTGAGAGCAGCAGCATGTTGATGTGTGCCTTATCAAACTCTTCAGCTAAACCTGATAGAAAGTGACTGCCAACGTAATCATTCATTGAGTGAGCAAGGCGATCACTAAGCACCACCCCAACAACCCCGCTACGACCAGTCCTTAAATAGCGCCCAGCAGCACTTGGTCCTACGTAGCCTAGCTCTTTACACTGGGCAAGAATGCGAGTGCGTAGGGCTTCTGATAGCTGGTCTGGTCTATTAAAGGCATTAGAGATAGTGGCTGTCGATACACCGATCGCTTTGGCGACATCTTTAATGGTCATTTTTTTGGTCATAGCGTTTCCTACACTGGGGTCTGAGTAATCAAATTAAGAGTTGTCTAATAAGACGACTCTGACCCCGTTTGTTAGATCTCTGCAAACAGCGCTTGGTAAGCTGGCAGTTGAATCTCGCCATCAATGAAACGTCCAGTGAATCCGTGCTCAGTATGCACCGATTTCACCTCTTCGCTCCAAGGCAGGAAGATATCGTTCCCCGTCATATTGATAGCGACTAATAGCTTCTGCTCCTGATTGCATCGTTTGAAAATAAGAGCATCGCCCGTATTTTCAACAAGCTCCATCTCGCCATCGATCAGTGCACTCTGTTTCTGACGCCAATGGATAAATGTCCGAACAGCGTTTAGAACAGAGTTAGCCTCTTGGTCCTGCTCTGAGACTGAAAGGGGTAGGTGGTTTGCATCGACTGGAAGCCAAGGCTCTACTAGAGCAAAACCGCCGTGGTCACTGTCTGTCCATGGCATCGGGGTACGACAGCCATCACGGCCCTTGTATTCAGGCCAGAACTCAATGCCATAGGGGTCCTGAAGTTTCTCAAACGGTACATCGGCTTGAGGTAGGCCAAGCTCTTCACCCTGGTAGAGGCATACACTGCCGCGAAGGCTCATTAGCATTGCTAGTGATACCTGTGGGAAGCGCGTTGGATCCTCATCACGACCCCAACGAGTAGCACTGCGCTGTACGTCGTGGTTAGAGATTGCCCAGCATGGCCAAGCATCGCCTGCGCCTGCGCGGAAGTTTCGTAATACTGTGCGGATGTATTCCGTATCGTGTTGCTCTTCTAGCAGGTCAAAGGTGTAAGCCATGTGAAGTTTGTCACCGCCACTGGTGTACTCTGCTACACGCTCAAGTGCACTGTATGGGTCCACTCCAATCTCACCTACCAAGGTTGTTTCAGGGTATTCATCCATTAGTTTGCGCATATCTTGCAGGAATGCGAGGTTTTCTGGTCGGCTCAAGTTATAGATGTGACGCTGGCGCGAGAATGGGTTGCTGCGAGGAATGCCCCCTGTTGGAAGCTGATCTGCAGGCCAAGGTGGGTTATCACGAAGTTCAGCATCGTGGTAGTAGAGGTTAACCGTATCCAAGCGGAAACCATCTACTCCAAGATCCAACCAGAAACGCATGTTATCAAGATTGGCTTTGCGCACCTCAGGGTTATGGAAGTTCAGATCTGGCTGGCTTACAAGGAAGTTGTGCAGATAGTACTGCTGACGACGAGTATCCCACTGCCATGCTGAGCCACCGAAGATAGATAGCCAGTTGTTTGGAGGTGTGCCATCCTCTTTAGGATCTGCCCACACATACCAGTCCGCTTTTGCGTTGGTACGTGATGAACGACTCTCCTGGAACCACTCATGTTGATCAGAGCTGTGGCTAATAACCTGGTCGATCATCACCTTTATGTTGAGGCGATGAGCTTCAGCAACCAGAGCTTTGAAATCGTCGATGGTTCCGAACATTGGATCGGTATCGCGGTAGTCGCTTACGTCGTAACCAAAGTCTTTCATCGGTGATTTGAAGAAAGGTGAGAGCCAGATAGCATCAACGCCTAACGAAGCGACATACTCAAGCTTCATGGTGATGCCTTTAAGATCGCCAATGCCGTCCCCGCGACTATCCATGTAGCTGCGTGGGTAAATTTGATAGATGATTCCGCCTTTCCACCAAGGGTTTGAACTGGCCATCCCTGTGCTCCTAATAAGAAATTACTTAAACGATTTAGATGCTAGCAAATTTAAGGGGAGAGGCAACGGTTTTTCGAGCTTAAATTTGCTGAAACGTTACGCGGGTGCGAACGGATCTGTGTCTGGAAGACGCTGGTAGAGCCGTTGACAGGCTGAAGCCAGTCACGGCAGCTTCGTAGTTGGTTCAGTATGCAGGTGACAGGCCTTCAGCCTGTCATCCGCTTTTTCAGTCGGCAGAGAGTCCAGCAGTCTCAAACAGCTGCGTTACACTCACCAACCCATCAGCCAATAGAAGCTCCACACCAAAAGGAGTCACCAACCACTCAATGGTTATTTCAGAAGAGGAGTAAGCAAACGAACGTGTGTAGTCGTGAGAGAAGTTCTCTTTAAACAGCAAGTCACTTGAATCACTGATACGAACCATCTGAATAGTAAAACCGGTCTCGGTACGTGCGATATTGATCTGATCGGTCGCACTAGCAAAACGAAGCTCAACAACACTGTGCACTGCAAAATTGATGGTCGCTTTACCGTGCTCATTTGTTGCAGTATCTAGAGTCAGAAACTCCTGATCATTAAGTTCCTCTTCAAGTAGACGATCCAAAGCAATCTCAGGTGCGAAACTTTGCGCAACTCGTAATCCCTCATCACAACTAACCAGTTTAAATGAGCGTGGGATCCCCATCTGACCGCGACGAATCACGGCAGGTATCTCGTTTGCATATCGCCAGTTATTCATCCAAGAGATGCCAAGTCGCGCACCATTGGGGGCGTCGGACCAGCTTTGAGTAGCGTAGTAATCACGCCCCTCATCTAGATAGAGAATTGTCTCGGGGTTATTCGCATTAGTGAAAGTTTTACCATCAAAACTACCCACAAAATATTGTGTGTATGAGCCAAAATGAACATCTGGGCTCATGCCGATGCCAACAATGAGTACCCAAGCAGATTCACCTGATTCGGAAGTTAGTTTAAATAGGTCAGGGCACTCCCACGGGTGCCACTCATGTGCACCTTGCCCCTCACCAAACTCAGAACAAAATTGCCATTTGGTCAGGTTTTTAGATCTATAAAAACTAATGCTTTGACGTGTTGCCAAACACATAATCCAGTGCTGACTCTCTTCATGCCAAAAGACCTTAGGATCGCGAAAATCAGAAAATCCTGGATTAAGAAGAACCGGGTTATTTTCGTATTTAGTCCAGCTCTCACCACCATCACTTGAATATGCAATGCACTGATCCTGAATGTAACCGCGATCAAAACCATCTAACTCGCGATGCACAGTATAGAAAGCAACTAGGCCTGATTTGCCTTTAAATAGGCCTGAACTATCTTTCCAATCAACAACCGCACTACCAGAAAAGCATGCGCCAAGCTCGTCTGGAACTAGAGTGATCGGTTTATGAGACCAGGTTTCTAGATCTTTTGAAGTAGCATGCCCCCAATGCATCGGCCCCCAGGTCATCCCATCAGGATGATGCTGGTAGAAGAGGTGATAGGTTTCATTGCAATAGACCAATCCATTAGGATCGTTTATCCAGCCTTTTGGGGCTTGGAAATGCTGTAGATCAGATGCGTGGATTGGCTTAGACATTAAGGTAGAAATTATCAGGTAATGATGGTTTTTACGTTTTCTTAAACGTTTTAGAAATCGTATCAAATCTGTTGCTCTGTAAGTATCGTAAATGCACTTAACTTCCTCTTAAATTTACCGCGTGTGCGAAAAGTGCCTGTAAGTTTTTAGAGGGCAGGGTAGTCTTGTGACATCAATGAGATCTAGGGTATGGATAAACAATGAATAAAATAAAAATTGATGAGTTGATAAGCGAAACATCAATAATGCGCAGCAAGGATTTTGTCTGGGGAGTTGCTACTTCGAGTTATCAGATTGAAGGTGCAGCTACCCTTGATGGTCGCTTGGCTTCGATTTGGGATGCGTTTTGTGAAGAGAAGGGGCGAATTTTAGATGGTTCAACGGGTGGTGTTGCTTGTGATCACTACCACCTTTTCGAAGAGGATTTAGATCTCATCAAATCGCTTGGTTTTAGTTCTTACCGATTTTCTATTGCTTGGCCACGCGTTGTAGATATCAATGGCAATCCTAATGAATTAGGTTTGTTGTTCTATGAAAGGTTGATCGATGGAATGTTAGCGAGAGGCATTGAGCCGATGCTCACTCTCTATCACTGGGATCTACCAGACCATCTTCAGCAGATCGGTGGCTGGACAAATTCTGACGTTCAAAATCTGTTTTCCGATTATGCGGCTTTGGTAATGGAACGCTATGGAAACCGTGTTAAGTATTGGGCGACACATAATGAACCATGGTGCTCTAGCTTCTTGAGTTTTGATCTAGGGATTCACGCTCCTGGTAAGACAGATCGCTATGAAGCGATGGCTGTAGGTAAGGGACTTTTGATGGCACATGGCAAAGCGATCAAGAAAATGAGAGAGATTAACCCCTCGGCTCAGCTTGGTATTGTGATTAATCCAATAGTGTCATTTCCACATACATCCTCTGAACGTGATCAAAAAGCGGCTGAAATCCATCAGGCTGAATTGAACGATTTTTGGTTCGATCCTTTAAATGGCAAGAAACCCCCAGAATGTTTAGATCTGCCGAACCTATCTATGAGCGATCTCTTTAAGCCAGAAGATCTCGATTTAATTAGTCAGCCCATCGACTTTGTTGGTGTTAACTACTACACCAGAGCGGTTATAGAGCAAGCTGATAATATTAGGGGGTATGAACAAGTAAATATTCCAAATGTTGAGCGAACTCATATTGGATGGGAAGTATATCCAGAGGGTTTAGAACAGCTTCTTAAAGAGCTCCAAGCAAGCTGGCCTATGCCAACTTGGTTTATTACCGAGAATGGCGCTGCTACGGATGACGTTATTGTAAGTGGCAAATGCGAGGATGCGCAGCGTCAAAGGTATTTTCAAACACATTTAGGCGCTGTTGATCGAGCAATATCCTCAGGGGTTCCAGTGAAAGGCTATTACGCCTGGTCACTAATGGACAACTTTGAGTGGGCGTTTGGCTATTCACAGCGGTTTGGGATTGTCTACGTTGATTATGAAACACAAGAGCGCTATCCCAAGGGGAGCGCTCTTGCCTTTAAGAATTTTTTATTACATGGCTAATCGGTAAAGCCGAGCCTCCCATGGTCTTAGATTAGCTGTAGATTGAGTGATTTTGCTCTTGTTAGGGTAGTTCGACAGAGTGCAATCGTATCCGTCGAACTGCTCTGGCAGCACGAAGGCGATCGCCTCGTTCGACATGTTAAGAACCACAAGGTGGGTGCATGTTTCGGTCGAACGGGAATAGGCAAATACTGAGCCATGATCGGGATCGATATCGTAGTAGTCGCCATAGATTAGATCTAGATTCTCTTTGCGATACGATAGAAGCTGCTTATGGAAGGCCAGTACGGAGTTCGGATCTTGCTGGTTTGCCTTCACATTGATGTCGCTAAAATTTGGATTTACTAAGAACCAGCTCTTTTCACCGCTGGTGAATCCAGCGTTTGGCGCATCACTCCACTGCATCGGCGTGCGCGCATGGTCACGCCCCGTCTGGTTTAGATGGTAGAGATACTCTGATTGCGGAACTCCATTTTCGGTTACCTGAGGCAGCATGCCTCGCACTTCAATATCATCAAACTGGCTAAAGTCAGTGAAGTTGTAGTTGGTCATGTCGATCTCTTCACCTTGATAGATGAAGGGAGTGCCTTTCTGTGTCAGCAGCAGCATCGCTAGCAACTTAGCAGACTGGTCACGATATTCGGCTGAGGCGTTCCCGAAGGTACTAACAGCTCGAGGGTTGTCGTGATTGGTCAAAAAAATGGTAGGCCAGTGGAACTGATCTGCTCCCGCCTGAACGGAGAAGAGCCCTTTCCAATCGGGTAGGGCCCAGCCAGTCTGGCGCCAGTTGTCTCTACCTACTCGCGCGATATCAAAGATAAAGGCCAGATCAAGTTCTCTCCTACGTTCGTCAGTTAGACGCTGTGCTCGCGCGGCATTGATACCGAAACACTCGCCTACCGAAAATGCGTCGTACTGTGACATCACCTCGTTGTTCATCTCGTGCAGGAATTCGTGCAGCCGAGGACCGGATGCATAGAATGTCTCTGGGTGGTGCAGGGTCTCGGCATCTAGGTCAGGGTAGTTTTGATCTTTTGAAATCAACGGGATAACGTCCATACGGAAGCCATCTACCCCTTTGTCTAGCCAGAAACGCATCAGTTCATAGATTTCACTGCGCAGCTTGGGGTTCTCCCAGTTAAGATCCGGCTGCTTTTTACCGAAGTAGTGCAGATAGTACTCGCCGTCTTGGCCAGATTGCTCCCAAGCGGAGCCGCCAAAGAAGGCGGGAAAATTATTGGGCGGTGCGCCATCTTTTCCAGGTTTCCAGATATAGTAATTACGGTAGGGAGAATCTTTTGAGGACTTGCTCTGTTCGAACCACTCGTGCTCATCACTGGAGTGGTTAACCACAAGATCGATAATCAGCTTCATATCGCGTTCTTTGATGCCAGCGAGCATCTCATCGAAGTCTGCCATTGTGCCGAACTCATCCATCACTTTGCGGTAGTCGCGAATATCGTAGCCGTTATCGTCATTGGGTGAGTCGAAATGGGGGCTGAGCCAGATAATATTGACACCCAAATCCTTAAGGTAATCAAGCTCCGAGATGATGCCCTGAATATCGCCAATGCCATCACCGTTGGAGTCTTTAAATGAGCGAGGGTAGATCTGGTAGACCACTTGTTCTTTCCACCATTTACGCTCAAATCCGTTATATTTCATTGTGTATCTCCGCAGAAATAAAAAAGGATCTATTGGCCAGTACATTGCTCAATGTCAGACCTAATAGACCCTAATGCTTCTTAGTTCAGTCGAAGCAGGACAAAACCATTAGTTTTAAGCGTAAATTGACCATTATGCTCTTCAGCTTGGTTGCTGATGAGCACCGTGCCGTTTTTCGCTGTGTAGCTTTGAGCTTTATCAGAGAGGTTGAAAATACACTGAATCTCTCCGCCACGAATGAAGTCTAAGATAGCTTCGTCTGAAGTGATGTACTCAGTAGCTCCAGTGCGTAGCGCCTGCGACTCGCCGCGAATCTTCAGAATCTCACGATAGGTTTCAAATACAGAGCCATCGACCCCCACTTGAGTATCTGCGGAACGCTCTAGCTGAGGCTGTTTAACTGGAAGCCAAGGTTTAACATTGCCGAAACCGCCGTTGGTCTCGTTGGCGCTCCAAGTCATTGGTGTTCGACAACCATCGCGGCCTTTATCTTCAGGCCAGAAACGAATTCCTTGAGGATCGGTAAGTTCACTGTATTCAAGGTTAGTCTCAAGCTGCCCCATCTCTTCACCTTGATAGATACAGATCGAACCTTGTTGGGTTAGCAGCAACGCACCTGCAAGCTTAGCAAGGTCATTACGATCCATGCCCTCTTTGTACCAGCGACTAGCGTGACGTACTACGTCGTGGTTCGAAAATGCCCAGCATGGCCAGCCGTTAGGAGCTCCTTCAAAGAAAGCCTCAACCTGATGGCGGAAGTGTTTAGGAGTGAATTGATAGCTAAGCATCTCAAACGAATACGCCATGTGTAAGCGATTGTCAGTCGTATACTGTCCCATAATCTCGATGGGGTGGTGTGCTTCACCCACTTCACCGACCAAAGTACGATCATCGTACTCATCCAATAGGGCACGCATCCTCTGCAGAAATACCAGGTTCTCTGGCTGGTTTTTGGAGAACATATGGTAAAGGTAGTGGTATGGATTCCACTCACCTTTTTCTGGATCTGTTTTTGGATTCGCTGGGTCGTTACGAAGCAGCTTGTCATGGAAGTAGAAGTTCACAGTATCTAGACGGAAACCGTCAACACCTCGATCTAACCAAAAGCGCATATTATCTAGATGGTACTGCTGCACTTCAGGGTTGTGGAAGTTGAAGTCCGGCTGTTCAGCCAAGAAGTTGTGCTGGTAGTACTGGCGACGACGTGGTTCCCAACTCCAGCCTATACCACCAAAGATTGCTTGCCAGTTATTTGGAGCACTGCCATCTGGGTTTGGATCTGCCCATACATACCAGTCAGCCTTATCATTTGTTTTGTCCATTCGGCTCTGCTGAAAGAACGGATGCTCGTTTGATGAGTGGCTAATCACCTGATCTATCATGACTTTCAAACCGAGAGCGTGAGCTTTTTCGATCATAGCGTCGAAGTCAGCCAACGTGCCAAACGACGGATCGATATCGCAGTAATCTGAAACGTCATAACCCATATCTTTCATGGGCGATGTAAAAATAGGTGATAACCAAATGGCGTCAGCACCTAGGTTTGCTATGTGTTCCAAACGTGAGGTGATACCTGGGATATCACCGATTCCGTCGTTATTTGAATCCTGATATGAGCGCGGATAAATCTGATAAATGACCGCGCCTTTCCACCAATCCGTATTCATAGCTTCGTTTTCCTTAAAAAAATCCCGGCCTCATATAGTCAATGAGCCGGGATAGTTAGTTACTAATTAATTCTTCGCGCTTAGCGCATTGTAATGCCGTTTTTGAACAGATGAACTTTCTCTGGAGCAACAGAGAATTTGGCAGTTGTACCGCGTACGTCCTTATGGATGCCTTGTAGCTTGCCTACGACAGGATCTGCTCCATTGATTGGCTCGAAGTACATTAATGTTACTTCACCAAGTGCCTCTGTGATGTCAACTTTACCCTGGAAGAACCAGTCATCACCTTCACAGATTTCAAAGTCTTCTGGGCGTACACCAATATTAACTCGTGCACCTAGTTGGTCATTATTCGTTGCGATTGATGAGGTCGCTGTTCCGCCGGCATCAAGTTTCACTGTTGTCTGCGTACCGGTAGCAACAATTTCACCACTAAGCAGGTTCATTGAAGGGGAACCGATAAACTGAGCAACAAATTCATTCTCTGGTGTCTCATAAAGCTCTAGCGGCGTACCTACTTGGGCAATGCCTTTGTCCGCAAGTACAACGATGCGTGAAGCTAAAGTCATGGCCTCAACCTGATCGTGAGTTACGTAGATCATAGTGCTGTCTGGCATCGATTCTTTAAGGCGAGCAATCTCAATTCGAGTTGCTACACGAAGAGCTGCGTCAAGGTTTGATAGAGGCTCATCAAATAGGTATACCTTAGGGTCACGAACAATAGCTCGACCGATAGCCACGCGTTGGCGCTGACCACCTGAAAGCGCTTTTGGTAAGCGATCAAGGTAATCCGACAGCTGAAGAATATCAGCAGCTTTGTTTACTGCTTCGTTAATCTCTTCTTTAGATTTTTTCGCTAGAGTCAGTGCGAAAGACATATTGTCACGCACCGTCATGTGAGGGTAGAGCGCGTAGCTTTGGAAAACCATGGCTATGCCACGCTGTGCAGGTGGCACATCATTTACTACCTGGCCATCGATTTCTAGGGTGCCGTCAGAGATCTTTTCAAGGCCTGCAATCATTCGGAGAAGTGTTGATTTACCGCAACCAGAAGGTCCAACAAATACAACTAGCTCGCCTTGGTTAATCTCTAGATTGATGTTTTTTAGAACATCAATTTCGCCGCCATAAGTCTTGCGAACACCACTAAGTTTTAATTCAGCCATTTTTGGCTCCCTCTTTTAAAGGTTTTTGATCTACTACCCACTAATGGATTAGATCTAATTTCTAACTGACAGTAGTTGTCTACAACCACATTCTTATTTATTTAACTGACCCAGACAGTAATCCACGTACGAGGTAGCGTTGCAGTGTAAAGAATACTAGTAGAGGTACTGCAATCGATACGAAAGCGGCTGTCGCTAAAATGCCCCAATCACCGCCGCGTGAACCAAGCAGGTCATCAGCAATTTTTACGGTCATAACTTTTGCTTCGTCTGCTGAGGGAAGGAAGACCTTCGCAACCAGTAGGTCATTCCAAGTCCATAGGAACTGGAAAATTGCAAATGATGCTAAAGCAGGGAAGGAGAGCGGTAATACTATTCTCACAAATACCTGAAAGTCAGTTGCTCCATCAACACGTGCTGATTCTATGATGTCTTTAGGTAATCCGATCATATAGTTTCTAAGTAGATAGACAGCAAGAGGTTGTCCAAACGCGCTGTGTGCTAACCAGATCCCTAGAAAACTTTGCCCGATACCTACAGCGTTGTGTAGTTGTAAGGCGGGTACGAGTGCAAGCTGCAGTGGCACAACAAGTGCCGCTACAACTGCGCCCAGAAGCAACCCTCGGCCTTTAAAATCCATCCAAGCTAGTGCGTATGCAGCAAAGGCTGCCATTAAAATCGGGATAATGGTCGTTGGGATGGTAACCGTCAGTGTGTTTATGAAAGCAACATCCATTTTGTCAGCTGTTAACACAGTTATGTAGTTCTCAAAAGAAAAGTCAGGTGGCATAGATGCGATTACATATACGCGCTGTCCTGTGCTTCCAGGAGCTTTAGAAGAGAAAAACTCATAAGTACCATCGGCATTAACTACTAGTTTGTTGCCCTTGCCTATGTCGGCTAACTCACCAGATGGGTATTTGCCTGGATCGCGACCGGTTGTACCAAACGCTGAAATAGGAGGGCGTGTATCTCCTACCGATTTTAATATCTCTTCATCATCGAAAAGTGAACCTCTAGAGATATATGTATCACCCTCTTTGATTACACCTTCGATAGTTGTTCTACCGCGGAGGCCCTGTTCGACAGAGAAAGGGGATAACCACCAGCCCGTAGCGGAAATCTGATCACGATCTCGGAAGGATGAAACTAAGAGACCTGTCGTTGGGATTAACCAGATTACAACAAGTGCAAAAACTGTTAGTCGAGTTGCCCAGGTCAGAGCTGATTTTTTGCCTGCAATATTATCCATGGTCTACTCCTTATCTCATCTCACGTCGTGCTTGACGAACGTTTTGAATCATTACTGGTGAGACAATAAGCATAATGACAACTGCAATAGCAGTCGCTCGACCATCATCACGGAACATAAACTGCATCATGTAACTCGGTAGAATTTGAGTGTCGAAGTTACCGCCTGTCATGGCATAAACGATATCGAATACCTTCAGGACTAGAATAGTGATAGTTGTCCATACAACTACGATTGTTGTTGTGATTTGTGGTATTTGGATTTTGAAAAAAACTTGGAATGGGTTGGCTCCATCAATGATAGCCGCTTCAATAGTCTCGTCTGGAATACCTCGTAGAGCAGCAGATAGAATGACCATTGCAAATCCGGTCTGTACCCAAATCAGAATCACCATGAGAAATAGATTATTCCAAAAAGGTACCTGTAATGGATCCATTGATTCTAGGCCGAAAGAGCCGCGTATTGCATTAATCAGACCTATGTCTGGATCGTTTGCGTAGACAAATTTCCAAATCAGTGAAGCACCGACAAAAGAGATTGCCATTGGCATAAAGATAATAGATTTGGCAATGTTTCCCCACTTTAACTGGTCTGTTAATTGAGCGATAACAAGGCCTAGGAATGTCGATAGGGCGGGAACAACTAGCGCCCATAAAGCATTGTTCATGAAGGCTGTTTGAAAGCCATCTGAAGCGAAAAATGTTGTGTAGTTGTCAAAACCTATAAAGAGATCACCATCACGGTTGTACAGTGAGCGTACGAAAGAGCCAACTACAGGGTAGAAGAGATAAATAGCAAGCAACAAAGCCGTTGGACCAAGAAATAACCAGGGTCTAATCGTATTTGCGCGGTTTATGTTTCTTGAAATGTTCTCACCGCGTGCAGGGAAGAGAACCTTGTCGAGAAATAGATTTGATAGGTAAAAGTAGGCAATGCTACCACCAACGCCAAGTGCGATGGTTACTATACCCTGAACCAATGGGCTCATTATCACTCTCCTAGATTAAAATCGGCCCGGAGAGACCGGGCCGTATAGATGTAGGGTTTTCTGAAAAGAAAACCCTATTTAACGCGAATTACTTAATGCTATCCCAACGTTTCTGGATTGCATCAGCAACAGTCTTAGCGTCTGTACCGGTAGTGTAGTCAACCATGCCAGTCCAGAAAGCGTTAGTGCCAATCTCACCTGGCATCAAGTCAGAACCGTCGAAACGGAAGCTTGTTGCAGTAGTAAGGATCTCACCAAGCTGGCGCTGAGTATCGCTAGTATAGATATCTAGGTTCGCATCTTTGTGCGGAGTCAAGAACTGACCCTGAGCCATCATGATTTCGTGTGCGATAGGTGTCTGCAGGAAGTTGATGAATGCAGTAGTTACCGGACGATCATTGAATGGAGATACTAGACCACCAGAACCTAATACTGGACGACCAAGTTCAGCGTTTGCTTCGAAAGGTGGGAAGTAGAAGAAGTCAGCATCTTTACCCATCTCTACACCTTCTGGGAAGAAGATTGGAATGAATGAAGCTTGACGGTGCATGTAACATTTTGGTGGAAGCTCAAATAGACCATCTGGGCTGTCGCGGAAGTCGACAGATGCAGCAGCTTCTGGACCACCATCAGCAAAGCCAGCAGCGTGAACGAATTCACCGTACTTCTCGATTGCATTGATTACACGAGGGTCGTTGAACTTCATGTCGTTAGCAACCCACTGATCGTACTCTTCAACAGAGACAGTGCGAAGCATCATATCTTCAACCCAGTCTGTTGCTGGCCAGCCAGTAGCTGCACCTGAACCTAAACCGATACACCAAGGTGTGCCACCATCAGCTACGATCTGCTTGCTCAGAGCCATAAGTTCTTCCTGAGTATGAGGAATTTCGTATCCGCCTTCCTCGAACTGCTCTGGTGAGTACCAAACAAGAGATTTAACGTCAGTACCGAAGAAGATACCGAATAGCGATTTACCGCCTTTACCGTTATCAAAAGTACCTAGGTCAGCCCATGAGTTACCTGCTGCAAAATCATTGCGGATGCGAGCATCTTGTTCTGCTGTAAGTTCTTTGATGAAGCCGCCTTTCGCTAGGTCTTTTGCAAGACCAGGCTGAGGGAATGCAGATACGTCTGGAAGACCGCCAGCTTTAGAAGCGATAACTATATCCTGCTCGAAGCTTTCAGAACCAGAGTATTCTACTTTAGCGCCAGTTGCTTCAGTGAAGTAAGCGTAAAGGTTACGGTAGCGCTGTGCATCGTTACCTGTTGTAGCACCTGTCATGGTGAGGGTTTCACCAGTAAAGTCATTTGCAGCAGCAAATTTATTGTATGCGTCCCAGCTGAATGCGCCTTCACCAATTGGGTACATTAGATCAGCAGCCATAGCTGAAGATGATAGGCCTACTGCTAGTGCTAGCAAGCTAGGTTTAAATGCTGTTTTCATTATTTTTTCTCCGCACTTTGGAAAATATTCTCGTAAGAAAACTAAATTACTTAAGGTTTTACTTAAACGATTTAGCTTGGATAAAGATACTAACAAAGAACGATTAAGTAACAAGTCTCAGATGTAACTTAATTACTTCTTAAATTTATTGCGTGTGCGAAGGTAGATTTCACCACCCCTGTGGGGAGGTTCCTACAGGGTGCGTCTGTAGGAGGTTCCCCGGAGGGATGCCGACCAATAAAAAACCCAGCCGAAGCTGGGTTTTTTAAACCTACGTTCTAATTACTTAGCGCGTGGGTGTTTGCGTTTCTCTGCACCAGTGTATAGCTGGCGAGGACGACCGATCTTGTTCGGGCTTGAGTGGAACTCGTTCCAGTGAGAGATCCAGCCGATTGTGCGAGATAGGGCGAAGATTACGGTAAACATTGAAGTTGGGATACCGATCGCTTTCAAGATGATACCTGAGTAGAAGTCTACGTTAGGGTAGAGCTTACGGCTTACAAAGTACTCATCTTCAAGGGCGATACGCTCAAGTTCTTTCGCGATATCTAGCATTGGGTCATCAACGATACCCAGTTCTGCAAGAACCTCGTCACAAGTCTGTTTCATAACACGTGAGCGTGGGTCGAAGTTGCGGTATACGCGGTGACCGAAGCCCATTAGACGGAACGGATCGTTAGGATCTTTCGCTTTCTCAATAAATGCTGGGATGTTTTCAACCGAACCGATCTCAGCAAGCATCTTAAGTACAGCTTCGTTAGCACCGCCGTGTGCAGGGCCCCAAAGTGCTGCGATACCTGCTGCAATACAAGCAAATGGGTTAGCGCCTGATGAACCCGCTAGGCGTACAGTCGAAGTCGATGCGTTCTGCTCGTGGTCTGCGTGCAGTGTGAAGATACGATCCATTGCGCGAGCAAGTACTGGATTGATCTCGTAATCAGAACAAGGCGTTGCAAACATCATCTGCAGGAAGTTCTCTGCGTAACCAAGATCATTACGTGGGTAGATGAACGGCTGGCCGATTGAGAACTTGTAACACATAGCCGCAAGAGTAGGCATTTTCGCGATTAGGCGGTACGCACACACTTCACGGTGGTATGGGTTATTGATATCGAGTGAGTCGTGGTAGAACGCTGAAAGTGCACCTACTACACCACACATAATAGCCATTGGGTGTGCATCACGACGGAAACCTTGGAAGAAGGTACGTAGTTGCTCATGAACCATTGTGTGGTTAGCAACAGTGTAGTCAAACTTCTCTTTCTGCTCAGGTGTTGGCAGTTCGCCATTAAGAAGTAGGTAACACACTTCTAGGTAGTCTGAGTGCTCTGCAAGCTCTTCAATTGGGTAGCCGCGGTGAAGAAGTACACCGTTGTTACCGTCGATGTAGGTGATTTTAGATTCACATGACGCAGTTGATACAAATCCTGGGTCGTAAGTGAAAAGGCCTTCGCCAGTTAGTGGGCGAACGTCGATAACATCTGGACCTTCTGTGCCACTGTAGATTGGAAGCTGGATCTCTTTTTCCAGACCATCAATACTTAAACGTGCAAATTTCTCAGCCATTGTAGGCTCCTATCTATATCCGTTACAGCTCAGTAGGGTTTACTGAGCTTCTCAAGAGGGTATCCAAGGGTGGCTTGGATCTCTATAAGGCGGTTTCACTATAGTGACGCGAAAATCTTTGTCAACGTTAGTTTTGTGCAGCGCAAAAGTCATAATCTAATTGCAAAATGATATATGCCCCTTTAGTTGGGGGTTTGGCGCAAATTGCATGGTTATTGGTTCTTATCGTATTAAACCATTGGCTAATACGCGCTAAGTTCGATTGTCAAAAAAGGTTCGATTGGTATAATCACGACTCGGAAATTGCGCACTGCACAAATTGAAATAAGCTTATTTCCATAGTGCATAAAGTAAATTTCTTCGTCGTCCTGATCGGTTGCAATATTGCCACCGTATACCAGGTACTAACTAGTAACCGAGGCCCCGTAGAAGGGCACAAAAGTGTGAACTAGAGCCGTGAACAAAAAACGACCTGTAAACCTCGATCTTCGTACAATTAAACAGCCGCTACCGGCTGTAACGTCAATCCTTCACCGTGTATCGGGACTCGCGCTATTCTTTGGCTCGATCTTCATGATGTACGCACTGAGCCTCTCTCTTGAGTCTCAAGAAGGTTTCGATGCAGCTGCTGAACTGTTGACTGACTCGTTCCTAGCTAAGCTAATCGCTTGGGGTCTTCTATCTGCGCTGTTCTACCACTTCTTCGCTGGTATCAAGCACCTAGTAATGGATGCGGGTTACTGTGAAGAGATTGAATCAGGCAAAGCTGCTGCGAAAGTAACGCTAGCTCTGTCTGCTGTTGCAATTCTGCTGGCAGGAGTTTGGGTATGGTAACTTCTATTACTAGCTTTGGTCGTAGTGGCCTATATGATTGGATGATGCAGCGTGTAACTGCTGTTGTCCTAGCGTCTTACTCGATCTTTATGGTTGCGTACGTACTGCTTAATCCAGATCTTGACTACAACACGTGGAAGGGTCTGTTCGAAGGTACGGCGATGCGCATCTTCTCCCTATTGGCTCTGCTTTCACTAGTAGCGCACTCTTGGATCGGTATGTGGTCTATCTCTACTGACTACATCAAACCAACCGGTATCCGTTTTGTTTTCCAGTCTGTTTGTGGCCTGCTCGCGTTTATCTACGTGGTATGGGGCGTTCAGATTCTGTGGGGGGTTTAATCAATGACTAAGCTTCGTACGCTTACATTTGATGCCATCGTAGTAGGTGGCGGCGGCGCAGGTATGCGCGCAGCACTGCAGTTGGCTCAGTCTGGCCTTAACACTGCCTGTGTAACTAAAGTATTCCCAACGCGTTCGCACACTGTGTCTGCGCAGGGTGGTATTACATGTGCAATCGCTTCAGCTGATCCAAATGACGATTGGCGCTGGCACATGTATGACACCGTTAAGGGTTCTGACTACATCGGTGACCAAGATGCTATCGAGTACATGTGTTCTGTAGGTCCACGTGCTGTATTCGAACTTGATCACATGGGTCTTCCTTTCTCACGTACTGAGACAGGTCGTATCTACCAGCGTCCATTCGGTGGTCAGTCTAAGAACTTCGGTGAAGGTGGCCAGGCTGCACGTACTTGTGCTGCTGCTGACCGTACAGGTCACGCGCTACTTCACACGCTTTACCAGGCAAACATGAAAGCCGGTACTACATTCCTTAACGAATGGTACGCGGTTGATCTTGTTAAGAATGCTGAAGGTGCTGTTGTAGGTACTATCGCAATCTGTATCGAAACTGGTGAAACGGTTTACATTAAAGCTAAAGCAACTGTACTCGCTACTGGCGGTGCAGGTCGTATCTACGCTTCAACAACTAACGCATTGATCAATACTGGTGACGGTATGGGTATGGCTCTGCGTGCTGGTGTTGCTGCGCAGGATATGGAGATGTGGCAGTTCCACCCAACCGGTATTGCAGGCGCTGGTGTGCTTGTAACTGAAGGTTGTCGTGGTGAAGGTGGTTACCTTGTAAACAAAGATGGCGAGCGCTTCATGGAGCGTTACGCGCCAAACGCTAAAGACCTTGCAGGTCGTGACGTAGTTGCACGTTCTATGATCCTTGAGATTCTAGAAGGTCGTGGCTGTGGTCCAGATGGCGATCACGTTTACTTGAAACTTGATCACCTAGGTGAAGAGGTTCTTCACTCTCGTCTTCCTGGTATCTGTGAGCTGTCTCAGACATTCGCTGCTGCTGACCCAGTTAAAGAACCAATCCCAGTAGTACCTACTTGTCACTACCAGATGGGTGGTGTTGCTACCAACATTGGTGGTCAGGCGATCAACCCAGACCCAGTAACTGGTGAAGATAAGATCGTTCCAGGTCTATTTGCTGCAGGTGAAGTGGCTTGTGTATCTGTTCACGGTGCTAACCGTCTCGGTGGTAACTCACTTCTTGACCTTGTTGTATTCGGTCGCGCTGTGGGTATCCAGATCGAACAGCAGATGCGTGATGGCTACGAAGCTCTTGATGCTACTGAAGCTGATATCGAAGCGGCAATGGCTCGCTTGAACCGTCTAAATAACTCGACTGGCGGTGAGAAAGTAGCTGATGTTCGTAAAGATCTTCAGAACACCATGCAGCTTTACTTCGGTGTATTCCGTGATGGTGAGTCAATGCAGATTGGTCTAGCTAAGCTTGCAGAGATTCGTCAGCGTGTGAATAACCTACACCTAGACGATAAGAGCGGTGCATTTAACACCTCTCGTATCGAAGCGCTTGAGCTTGAGAACTTGATGGAAGTTGCTGAAGCAACTGCTATCGCAGCTGAGGTTCGTAAAGAGTCTCGTGGTGCGCATGCTCGTAACGACTTCACAGAACGTGATGACGAAAACTGGCTATGCCACTCTGTGTTCTACCCAGCGGATAAGTCTGTCGGTAAACGTGCAGTTAACTTTGCACCGAAAACCGTTCCAGCATTCGCACCGAAAGTTCGAACTTACTAAGGAGCCATTAAGATGCTAGTGAGTGTATACCGCTACAATCCTGAGATCGATGATGCTCCTTACATGCAGGATATCCACATTGATATCCCTGGCGGTAAGGACATCATGGTGCTGGATCTTCTCCAGTTGCTCAAAGAGAAAGACACAACGTTGACCTACCGTCGCTCATGCCGTGAAGGTGTGTGTGGTTCGGATGGTCTAAACATGAACGGTAAGAATGGTCTTGCTTGTATTACTCCGCTTTCTGAAGTGGTTAAAAACGACAAGCTAGTTCTTCGTCCGCTTCCAGGTCTGCCAGTTATTCGTGACCTTGTTATCGATATGACTCAGTTCTACAAGCAGTACGAGAAGATCAAGCCATTCTTGATCAACGATACACCAGCTCCAGCGATCGAGCGTCTGCAGTCTCCAGAAGAGCGTGCAGAACTTGATGGTCTATACGAGTGTATCCTTTGTGCATGTTGTTCGACCTCTTGTCCTTCGTTCTGGTGGAATCCAGACAAGTTCATCGGTCCATCTGGCTTGCTACAGGCGTACCGTTTCCTTGCAGATAGCCGCGACACCGCAACACGCGAGCGTCTAGCTGATCTTGATGACCCATTCAGCGTATTCCGCTGCCACGGCATCATGAACTGTGTAAACGTATGTCCAAAAGGTCTTAACCCAACCAAAGCGATTGGTAAGATCCGTAACATGCTTATCTCGCAGGCAACCTAATAACAAAGGTTCGTGTGAAAGAAAAACCCGCTTCGGCGGGTTTTTGTTTTTCTGGGAAACGCGGAAAAGGTTGGGTCATGAGATTCCGGGGTCAGAGTAGTCTAGCAAATCCTTGTTAGACTACTCTGACCCCATATAGATAATCCCGTATAGATAAAGCACCCCAAAACAGACTGGCAACATCAACCCAAGATAGGGCAGGTTTGCTTGCATCAAATCTCTCGCCCTCACGCCATACCTTGCTTGCAAAAGAATCTGGCTGCCAGAGAGTGGTGATACGGTCACTCCAAGTGACCAGGCAAAAAGAAGTGTCATGCCTAGTAGATTTGGATCGGTAACCACAGGCACAAGGAGTGTGCCAGTAATTAGGTTGGATGTTACTGGGTGCACACCAATCATCGCTAAACCAATAAGAATGCAAAGTGTTGCTGAAGCTTCAAAGGGGCCAAACTGATTTGGTGTTAGTTTTAATTCGGTTGCACCTAACAGTGCGCTAATTCCAGTCGCTAAAACGGCAGCGGCAAGAAAAAGGGAAACCTCCCCTGATGAGTCGGCAAGCCCATCGTGAATATGATGTGTAACCTTAGATAGTTTGGCTTTCAATGCGGCAATTATCAGTGTCATCAGTACGCTAGTCATTGAGACCAAAACGATGACCGATATTGATGGCATGCCGAAGTGCGCTATCAATACCAATGCAGCAAGCGATACTGGGAGTGCTAAGCTTTCAAAAGATACAGGGTAGCCGTGGAAAGGTTCGGATAACGCGGCTTTAGCGACCTGGAAGTAGGTGAAGGCGAGGCTGACTAGTGCAACGGGTAAGCCCCAAACAACGAGTGTTGAGAGTTGTGCGCCTGCTGCGGTTGTGAGTGTGACGCCCATTGCAGCAAAGAAGGGAGACCAAAAGGCGCAGATTCCAAATGCCCTGGATAGTGTGATGGCCTGGAGTCTTGATAGTTTGCTCTCTCTTTGAATGCGATCAGCAAACAGCTGGGTTGCTGATATATTGATAACCGCGCCGATAATATGGCTGCCTAATAGAGTTCTGGCTATTGAGCTTTTCCCGGAAGCCAGCTGACTATCACTATTGATGCTGGCAATCGTTCGAAGAAACGAAACGGCCGCAAGTAGTGTGATAATTAATTGGTTGGCATATATAAGTGGCTCTAGTGCATCGCCGCTTGGCTTGATGGTGAAGGCGATTAGCAGGCAGAGTGTCCCTATAGTAAAAAGCGTTCCAATTTGGCGTTTCTGTTTCTCTTTTAGATTGCCAAACGAGAGTAGTGTGTAGATCCAGATAAGTGCGCCGGAGAGAGTAGTCAGGTCAGTAATTTTGATCTGTGTTGCTAATGTTGTGAGCATAGCGCCAAAAAGTGTCATGCTCGACACAGATCGAAGGGTCAAAAACTGCTTCACGGTCTCTCCTTGTGCGTGAAATTGCCACTAACATAGTTCAAAAAACTCTTACTTAATAGCCAAACGCGCATAAAAAGCCGTTCTTAAAATACAAACGAATTACCTTATTCCATACAGCGATAAAACATTGATTACTTTAGTATAAAATTGAAAAAACACCGGTGTTATAAGGTGTGTAAAAGG
This sequence comes from Marinobacterium sp. LSUCC0821, assembly GCF_012848475.1. Taxonomy (NCBI): domain Bacteria; kingdom Pseudomonadati; phylum Pseudomonadota; class Gammaproteobacteria; order Oceanospirillales; family Oceanospirillaceae; genus Marinobacterium; species Marinobacterium sp. LSUCC0821. The sequence continues at coordinate 1,035,015 of NZ_CP051666.1, read as the reverse complement.
CGTACACTACGCAAGTTTTATCGGGGTGGGTCTCGATAAACAGCTGAAATGAGAAAATAGAATCAGCAGGGTGAAGGATGAAGAGGCTTCAAAAGAGCTTTGGAGGTCCATATCCCCCGCAACGAGGGTGATTAAATAATGCAAGACGGTCTGATGGAGCAACTCTGGAAGAATGCTCATCTATACGGCGGCAACCTCTCCTATGTGGAGCAGCTATACGAAACCTACCTTCTCGATCCGAACTCTGTTCCAACTGAGTGGCGAGAAGAGTTTGATAAACTCCCTAAAGTCGGCGACAACTTCTCTCAAGATGTTCCCCTCGCGCCGATTCGCGAACATTTCCAATATATCGCAAAGAATCAAAAACGTGCTCAGCCAGCAGCAGTTTCATCTGTAAGCTCTGAACACGAGAAAAAACAGGTTCGTGCACTAGCACTATTCAACGCTTACCGAGTACGTGGTCACCAGGTCGCTAATATCGACCCGCTGAATCTACTTCAGCGTGAAGCTATTGCTGACTTAAATCCTCGTTACCATGAGTTATCTGAAGCGGATTTCGACACTGTATTCCAGTTGGGTGATCTGCAGTTTGGTAAAGAGGAAGCAACACTTCGTGAAATTATTGATGGCCTTAAACAGACTTACTGTACAACGGTGGGTACTGAGTACATGCACATCGTTAATACTGAAGAGCGTGTATGGCTTCAGTCTCGTCTAGAGCCAACTCGTGCACACCCTGTAGTACCAGCTGATAAGAAGATGATGGTGCTAGAGCGCCTAACTGCAGCTGAAGGTCTTGAGAAGTACCTTGGTTCACGCTTCGCTGGTGCTAAACGCTTCGGTCTTGAGGGTGGCGAATCACTGATCGTCTCTCTTAACACTCTGATTCAGCGTGCCGGCAAGCTTGGTGCCAAAGAAGTTGTTATCGGTATGGCGCACCGCGGTCGTCTAAATACACTGGTAAACATCTTCGGTAAGAACCCTGCAGACCTATTCAGCGAGTTTGAAGGTAAGAAACTTGTAGAGACATCTGGTGACGTTAAGTACCATCAGGGTTTCTCTTCTAACGTATTGACCGACGGCGGTGAAGTTCACATCGCGATGGCGTTCAACCCATCTCACCTTGAGATCGTAGCGCCAGTAGTTGAAGGTTCTGTACGTGCTCGTCAGGATCGCCGTGAAGATCCAGTAGGTACTACTGTAGTACCTGTAAACATCCACGGTGATGCGGCATTCGCAGGTCAGGGCGTTGTGATGGAGACACTTCAGATGTCTCAGACGCGCGCATACAAGACCGGCGGTACTATCCATATCGTGATCAACAACCAGGTTGGTTTCACCACTTCTAAGCAGGAAGATGCTCGCTCTACTGAGTACTGTACTGATGTCGCTAAGATGGTTCAGGCGCCTATCTTCCACGTGAACGGTGATGATCCAGAAGCGGTTCGCTTCGTCACTCAGCTTGCTGTTGATTACCGTAATGAATTTAAACGCGACGTCGTAATCGACCTTGTTTGTTACCGTCGTCGTGGTCACAACGAAGCGGATGAGCCAAGCGGTACTCAGCCACTGATGTACGATGTGATCAAAAAGCAGAAGACTACGCGTGAGCTATACGCAGCTAAGTTGATCGGCGAAGGCGTGATTAACGCTGAGCAGAGCAAAGCGATGGAGCAGGATTACCGTGCGGCACTTGAAAATGGCCAACACGTTGCTCACTCACTAGTACTTGAGCCTAATAGCAAACTGTTTGTTGACTGGACGCCGTACCTTGGCCACAAGTGGTCATTCGAGTGTGATACTCGTGTTGATATCAAACTGCTTCAAGAACTTGCGTCTAACATCGCTACTGTTCCTGAAGGATTCGCTGTACAGCGCCAGGTTGCTAAGATCTATGAAGATCGTCAGAAGATGGCACACGGTGCGATGGCTGCTAACTGGGGCTTTGCTGAGACACTTGCTTATGCAACGATCATGGCTGAAGGTCACCCAATTCGTTTGACAGGTCAGGATGTAGGTCGTGGTACCTTCTCGCACCGTCACGCGGTACTGCATGACCAGAAAGATGCGCACATCTACACGCCACTTGCGAACATGGCACCAGATCAGCCGCCATTCACAATTCACGACTCTTACCTCTCTGAGGAAGCGGTTCTTGCATTTGAATATGGTTACTCAACGACTACACCTAATGCATTGGTTATTTGGGAAGCTCAGTTCGGTGACTTCGCAAACGGTGCGCAGGTTGTTATCGACCAGTTCATCACCTCTGGTGAGCAGAAGTGGCAGCGTCTATGTGGTCTGACTATGCTTCTACCGCACGGTTTTGAAGGTCAGGGCCCAGAGCACTCCTCAGCGCGTCTAGAGCGTTACTTGCAACTATGTGCAGAGCACAACATGCAGGTTTGTGTGCCTACTACACCAGCACAGATCTTCCACCTCATGCGTCGTCAGGTGATTCGCCCACTTCGCAAGCCGTTGGTGATCATGTCGCCTAAATCTCTACTTCGTCACAAGCAGGCGATCTCGACACTTGAAGAGCTAGCAGAAGGTACCTTCCAGCCAGTGATTGGTGAAGTGGATGCGCTAGATGCAAACAAAGTTGATCGCGTAGTGATGTGTAGCGGTAAGGTTTACTACGACCTATACAACCGTCGTGAAGAGCTTGCTCAGCAGAACGTTGCAATCGTTCGTATCGAGCAGCTTTACCCATTCCCAGAAGAGCAGTTGGTTGAAGAGCTTGCTAAGTACAAGAATCTGAAATCAGTGGTTTGGTGTCAGGAAGAGCCAATGAACCAGGGTGCTTGGTACTGTAGTCAGCACCACATGCGCGCTGCGCTTCGCCGCGTGAAACCAGAGATTCACCTAGACGGTGTTGGCCGTCCACACGCTGCAGCACCTGCAGTAGGTTACATGTCTGTACACGCAGAGCAGCAAGAGAAATTGGTTAACGACGCACTTAACGGTTAATAGAAAGAATTCGTTCACAAGACGAGCTTAAGGCAATAAAGGAAATAGCATGTCAATGGAAATTAAAGCGCCTACTTTTCCGGAATCAGTAGCAGACGGTACAGTCGCTACATGGCACAAACAGCCGGGTGAAGCTGTATCAGCTGATGAACTCATCGTTGATATTGAAACTGATAAGGTTGTTCTGGAAGTTGTTGCACCAGCTGATGGTGTGATCACAGAGATCCTAAAAGGTGAGGGCGAGACCGTTCTTAGCGAAGAGATCCTTGCTAAATTTGAAGCGGGCGCAGCAGGCGCATCGGCTCCAGCAGCAGCGGCAGCTCCAGCAGCTGAAGCAGCACCAGCGGGTGATGCTGATAAAGTTGGCCCAGCAGCGCGCAAACTGATCGACGAAAACGGTCTTGATGCAAGCAAGATTCCTGCGACAGGCAAGAATGGCGGAATCACTAAAGAAGATGTGATGAACTACCTTGCTTCTAAGCCAGCGGCATCTGCTCCAGCAGCAGTTCCAGCGGCTTCTGCACCAGCAGTTGCTCCATTGAATGTTCCAGCGGGTGAGCGCATCTCTAAACGTGTACCAATGACACGTCTACGTGCAACTATCGCTAAACGTCTTGTTGAAGCACAGCAGAACGCAGCAATGCTAACAACTTACAACGAAGTGAACATGAAGCCAGTGATGGAGCTTCGCAAACAGTACAAAGATCTGTTTGAGAAGGTTCACGGCGGTACACGTCTAGGCTTTATGTCGTTCTTCGTTAAAGCAGCAACTGAAGCGCTAAAACGCTTCCCAGCTGTAAACGCATCAATCGATGGCAACGATATGGTTTACCACGGCTACCAGGATATTGGTGTAGCGGTATCTACTGATCGTGGTCTTATGGTTCCAGTACTTCGCGATACAGACGCGATGAGCCTTGCAGAAGTTGAAGCGACTATCGCTGACTTCGGTAAGCGTGGCCGTGACGGCAAACTGGGCATGGAAGATATGCAGGGCGGTACCTTCACTATCACTAACGGTGGTGTGTTTGGTTCGCTAATGTCTACGCCAATTCTTAACCCACCACAGACTGCGATCCTTGGTATGCACAAGATCCAAGATCGTCCAATGGCTGTGAATGGTCAGGTTGAAATTCTGCCAATGATGTACCTAGCGCTCTCTTACGACCACCGTATGATCGATGGTAAGGAAGCGGTACAATTCTTGGTTACTATCAAGGACCTGCTGGAAGATCCAGCACGTATGCTTCTTGACGTTTAATAGCAGAATCGCAATCTAAAGTTGCTTAAAGACAGGGAATAGAGAATGTCTGATAAATTTGACGTAATCGTAATCGGTGCAGGCCCTGGTGGCTACGTTGCAGCGATTCGTGCAGCACAGCTTGGTTTGAAAACTGCGTGTGTAGAGAAATGGGTAGATGATAAAGGTGGCGCTGTCCTAGGCGGTACCTGTCTAAACGTGGGTTGTATCCCATCGAAGGCGCTACTTGAAACGACTCACAAACTTCACGAAGCACAACACGGTTTCGCATCTCAGGGTATCGTTGCCGATAACGTTCGTATCGACACTAAAGCGATGGTTGCGCGTAAGAACACCATCGTTAAAAACCTAACAGGCGGTATCGCTGGCCTATTTAAAGCAAATGGCGTAACGCTGCTTGCTGGTATGGGTAAGCTACTTGCGGGTAAGCAAGTAGAAGTGACTGCAGCCGATGGTAAAGCGACTGTTTACTCAGCGGACAACGTGATTCTTGCATCAGGTTCAGTACCTGTAGAGATTCCACCAGCGCCACTTACAGATGGACTAATTCTTGATAACGCAGGCGCTCTTGATATAGATGAAGTGCCAGAGCACCTTGGTATTATTGGTGCTGGTGTTATCGGTCTTGAGATGGGCTCTATCTGGGCACGTTGTGGCTCTAAAGTGACTGTACTTGAAGCGATGGATAGTTTCCTATCACTTGCTGATCAGGAGCTATCTAAAGAGGCGTTCAAACTACTGACTAAACAGGGTCTGGATATCAAACTCAATGCACGTTGTACGGGCACTGAAGTTAAAGGTAAGAAGGTTACTGTTAAGTTCACCGACGCTGAAGGCGACAAAGAGATCGTTGTTGATAAGCTCATCGTTGCTGTAGGCCGTAAGCCACAGACCAACGGCCTGCTTGCAGCAGATTCAGGTGTTAAGTTGGATGAGCGCGGTTTCATCTTCGTTGATGAGAACTGCCGTACAGAAGTTCCTGGCGTTTACGCTATCGGTGACTCTGTACGTGGTCCAATGCTTGCACACAAAGCTTCAGAAGAGGGCATTATGGTTGCGGATATCATTGCTGGTCACAAAGCTGCAATGAACTACGACTGTATCCCTAACATCATTTACACCTTCCCTGAGCTTGCTTGGGTCGGCAAGACTGAACAGCAGTTGAAGTCAGAAGGTATCAAGTATAAGAGTGGTAAATTCCCATTCGCAGCATCTGGCCGTGCCATGGCAGCGAATGCAACAGAGGGCTTCGTTAAGATCCTTGCTGATGAAACCACCGACCGTATTCTTGGTGTCCACATTGTAGGTGGTATCGCATCTGAGCTTATCGCTCAGGGCACTATCGCAATGGAGTTTGCATCAAGTGCGGAAGATCTGCAGTTGACCGTATTTGCTCACCCAACTGTGAGTGAAGCGATCCACGAAGCAGCTCTTGCTGTGGATAACCACGCTATCCACATTGCTAATCGCAAAAAGCGTTAATCGCTGTAACTAGGTGCGGCGAGCCACAAGCTCGTTAGCACCTTTTACTGCACGTTGCATGGGGTGACCCCCATGTTCGTATAACCGACTAAGTAACGGATTAAAGAATGAATCTTCACGAGTATCAGGGCAAGCAGCTGTTTGCACAGTACGGTCTGCCAGTGTCTCAGGGCATTGCAGTCGATACGCCGGAAGCAGCCGCTGAAGCAGCCAAAAAAATTGGCGGCGACAAGTGGGTTGTTAAAGCACAGGTACACGCTGGTGGCCGCGGTAAAGCGGGCGGTGTGAAATTGGTAGACTCTCCAGCAGAAGCGCAGGCATTTGCAGCTAACTGGTTGGGTAAAAACCTTGTAACTTACCAGACTGACGCGAACGGTCAGCCAGTTTCTAAGATTCTTGTAGAGACTTGCACAGACATCGCAAACGAACTGTATCTTGGTGCAGTTGTAGACCGCTCTTCACGCCGTATTGTTTTCATGGCGTCAACTGAAGGTGGTGTTGAGATTGAGAAAGTTGCGCACGAAACTCCAGAGAAGATTCTTAAAGCGACTATCGATCCGCTAACTGGTGCTCAGCCATACCAGGGCCGTGAACTTGCGTTCCAGCTTGGTCTTCAGGGTGACCAGATCAAACAGTTCGTAAGCATCTTCATGGGTCTTGCGAAAATGTTCGAAGAGAAAGACCTAGCACTTCTAGAGATCAACCCTCTAGTAATCACTGATGCAGGCAACCTTCACTGTCTAGATGCGAAAATCGTTATCGATGGTAACTCTGTATACCGTCACAAAGACATCCAGGCGATGGAAGATCCATCACAGGAAGACGCTCGTGAAGCACGTGCGGCTGAGTGGGATCTTAACTACGTTGCACTCACTGGTAACATCGGCTGTATGGTTAACGGTGCTGGCCTTGCAATGGGTACTATGGACATCGTTTCTCTTCACGGTGGTTTCCCAGCTAACTTCCTTGACGTTGGTGGCGGCGCGACTAAAGAGCGCGTAACTGAAGCGTTCAAGATCATCCTAGAAGATGACAAAGTTAAAGCAGTTCTTGTAAACATCTTCGGTGGTATCGTTCGTTGTGACCTTATCGCAGAAGGTATCATCGGCGCTGTTAAAGAAGTGGGTGTAAGTGTACCTGTTGTTGTTCGTCTTGAAGGTAACAACGCTGACCTCGGCTCTAAACTGCTATCTGAATCTGGTTTGGATATCATCGCGGCAACCAGTCTGACTGACGCTGCACAGCAAGCAGTTAAAGCAGCAGGAGGCAACTAATCATGTCAGTACTAATTAACAAAGACACCAAAGTAATCTGTCAGGGTTTCACTGGTGGTCAGGGTACTTTCCACTCTGAACAGGCTATCGCGTACGGCACCAAAATGGTTGGTGGTGTTACTCCAGGTAAAGGTGGCTCAACTCACCTAGGCCTTCCTGTATTCAACACAGTTAAAGAAGCAGTAGAACAGACTGGCGCAGAAGCATCAGTAATCTACGTACCAGCTGCGTTCTGTAAAGATTCGATCCTTGAAGCGGCTAACGCTGGCATCAAACTAATCGTATGTATCACAGAGCACATCCCAGTAATGGACATGCTTCAGTGTAAAGTTAAGTGTGATGAGCTAGGCGTGCGTCTAATCGGTCCTAACTGTCCAGGTGTTATCACGCCGGGCGAATGTAAGATTGGTATCATGCCAGGTCACATCCACCTACCAGGTAAAGTTGGTATCGTTTCACGCTCTGGTACTCTTACGTACGAAGCGGTTAAACAGACAACTGACGCTGGCTTCGGTCAGTCTACTTGTGTTGGTATCGGTGGTGACCCAATCCCTGGTTCTAACTTCATCGATATCCTAGAGATGTTCCAGAACGACCCACAGACTGAAGCGATTGTAATGATCGGTGAGATCGGTGGTTCAGCAGAAGAAGAAGCGGCTGCTTACATCAAAGCAAACGTAACTAAACCTGTTGTGTCGTACATCGCTGGTGTAACAGCTCCTCCAGGTAAACGCATGGGCCACGCTGGTGCAATCATCTCTGGCGGTAAAGGTACTGCAGACGAGAAGTTCGCAGCACTAGAAGACGCAGGTGTTAAAACTGTACGTTCACTAGCAGATATCGGCAAAGCCCTATCTGAAGTGACTGGCTGGGCAATGAAGTAATTCGTTACTAGCTATGAAGGAAAGCGACCCTAGGGTCGCTTTTTTGTTTTAAGCCGTTCTTACGTCATCTCTAAAATTTCTACAGAGTGCCTGTAGGAGCGCATTGCCCAAAGGGCAAGCCGCGATCAAATCGCAAAGCGATTTGTATATCTCAGTCTCGCGCCAAGTTCATGATCCTTTTCTGCTATTCATTGCTTGTCCAATATCCACCGAATTGCCCGATCAACATCCTCAGACCGAAACTTCGTATGCTGCCGATCAGTAAAAGGCATAAACAACTTCGGCTCAGTAGCAGCTTTAAACAACAACTCTCCCTGTTCAAAAGGAATGGTGTCATCATCAGTCGAATGCATCACGACCAAGGGTTCGGTGATCGCTGTGACTTTATCAATTGAGTCGAAGCGATGGTTGAGAAGTAGATTAACCGGCAGCCAAGGGTAGTCGTTCGCAGCCATCTGCGCGATAGATGTATAAGGTGCGGCGAGAATAACGCCTTTAAAGTTCAGTTCTGTCGCCAACTGCACAGCGACACCAGTACCCAAAGACTCCCCGTAGACAATAAGATCGCTAGCCTTAAGTCCTTTGTTACTCTCTAACCAATCAAATACTGCTCGTGCATCACTATAGAAGCTCTGCTCACTGGGCTGGCCTTCGCTCATACCAAAACCACCCCAGCTAAAGATCAGAAGACCGCGATCATCTTCAGAGAGAATATTGATCAAACGTCCACGAGTACTCAGGTTGCCCGCATTGCCATGTAGATAGACCAGAGTCTCTTTACCTGAAGAGGCAGGTTTGTACCAGGTTTGAAGGGTATTGCCCTCTGTGGTGCTAATCCAATATTCGCTAGCACCGGGAAATACTTCGGTTACCGGCTTTACTTCGTGTGTAGGTTTAAAGATCAATGAGTCCTGAGCGAAGTACATATACCCGCATGCTGAAAAATAGATAAAAGTTACTACTACTGTTATTCGCTTAAAAACAGTCATAATTTTCATAGCTCGATCACCCCTTAGTAAGAACTTTAACCGCACGAAACGCGCCAATAAGTGCTAATGCTACCGCTGCATAGTGAACATAGACCGTTGGCCAAAACTCGCTATAGGGTAGGTGATAAGTTATAGCGTTAATCAGAATGATTAGAACGACAGCGCCACTAATCCAGGTTGATAGTCGTTTATTAAATTGCACGGTCATTAACTTCTGATATCCGTAGTATCCAATAACCCAGCCAAGTATTGCACCAATCAAGACATCAAAAGGCCAGTGCACACCCATCATGATTCTCGATAGACCTATTAGACCAGCGCAAATCAAAACGACTCGCTTAACCCAAGTAAGCGGATACTGGGCCGCCAGAATACCAGCACCGATAAATGCAGTTGCGGTATGGCCGGATGGGAAAGAGGGGGATTTAACCGTGGAACCGATTAGGTGAAAACTATTCAAATCTAAAGCTACTGGCGGGCGGTCTACACCAAATAGATGTTTCAGCCCCTGAATAACCAAAGTACCGATGATCGCTACGATTAGCAGGCGAACCCCCGAGTCTTGTTTGTATGCATAAAGTGCAAGAATAATGGCCAGTGCCACAGAGGTATCGCCAAGGTTGGTAATGAGCACCCATAGACTCTCAGGGAGATAGGCTCCAATGGCGTTTACGGTGCTAAATAGAGACTGGTTAAGTAGAAAAATAGCAACGGCGGTTGCGATGAAGATAGTTGGCTTTGGGCGAAGTAGAGAGTTCATCTGTAATGAAATTCATGGATTATTGATGAACAGTGACCTTACCTGAAAGATGTGAATCAAACCAGTTGATGACGGGGTCAGAGTAGTCTAATAAGACTACTCTGACCCCGATGTTGGATTATGATTTCATGTGTTTGCGAACAAGCGCCATCAGACCTTGTGTAGACTGGTCATAATCCTTAGTCGACTCACCAATGTTATGACTAATCTCATTCGCTAGGCGCTTACCAAGCTGTACACCCCACTGGTCAAAAGAGTTGATGTTCCAGATTGCCCCTTGTACAAAGACTTTGTGTTCGTAGAGGGCAATAAGTGCACCTAGGCTGCGTGGGCTAATTTTATCCATCAAAATCACGTTACTCGGGCGGTTACCTGGACAGGTTTGGTACTCAAGCAAGCCATCCGAATCATCACCATTCATAAATGCGTTTGCTTGAGCAAGCATGTTAGTGAGTAGTGCGAAGTGGTGCTCTTCCGTCTGCTCATCAGCTTCAAGGGATGCGATAAAGTCGATTGGGACGTAGCGTGTACCCTGATGCAGAAGCTGGAAGAAGGCGTGTTGGCCATTAGAGCCAGTCTGCCCCCAAACGATAGGCCCCGTTGCGTAATCAACTGGGTCTCCATTGATATCAACTGACTTGCCGTTTGACTCCATATCCAACTGCTGTAGGAAAGCAGGTAGCTGATGCAGCGCTTGGTCGTAAGGGATAATCGCCTGAGTCTCTGCACCTAGGAAGTTGATATGCCAAATGCCAATCAATGCCATAAGCACAGGCATGTTCTTATCCATCGGGGCTTCTACAAAGTGGCGGTCCATCTCGTAGGCGCCTTCCAGCATCTCTATAAAAGCGTCATATCCGATTGATAGTGCGATGGGTAATCCGATAGATGACCAAAGCGAGTAGCGACCACCAACCCATGCCCAGAATTCAAAGATGTTCTCTTGGGCAATACCAAACTCCATCGCAGCGGCTTGGTTTGTTGAAACCGCTACAAAGTGTTGGCTGATGTCCTCATGACCACCGGTCTGTTCACGGAACCAGCGGCGTGCGGTTTTAGCGTTCAGTAGAGTCTCTTGGGTAGAGAAGGTCTTAGTAGAGACAACAAATAGTGTCGATTTAGCATCCAGGCCTTTTAAAGCTTTCTTTATATGTTGGCCATCTACGTTTGAGATGAAGTGGAACTTCAAGTCAGGGTGTTTATTTTGAAGTAGGGCGCGTACCACCATATTAGGGCCAAGGTCAGAACCACCTATACCTATGTTTACGACGTCAGTAATACGGTTGCCTTTAAAGCCTTTCCACTCACCGCTGCGTACTTTCTCACTAAACTCTTTCAGCTTAGTTAGGCTCGCACGAATCTCTGGCATTACATCCTTGCCATCAACGATGACAGGTTCTTCGCCGCGGTTACGCAAGGCGGTATGTAGGACAGGTCGTTTCTCTGTAACGTTTACAATGTCGCCGCTAAACATCTGAGCGCGGCGCTGGCGAAGAGAGGAGTGCTCAACAAGATCGATCAGTGCTTTTAATACATCGTCGTTAATCTTGTTTTTAGAGTAGTCGAGGAAAAGCTCACCTAAGCGAATGCTCATCTTATCGAAGCGCTTCTTATCGGCTGAGAAATAGTCAGCAATACGATCGTTAGTAGTCTCGTTTGCTAATTGTTGTAACTTTTTCCATGTTACTGAAGAGCTAAGTAGGTTCATATCGTCCTCGAACGTCTCTTTTTACGTAATTTAACTTACATATATCGATTAATAGATCGATTTTTAATAATTTCTGTAAGTTTACTACATCGGTGTTGGATTTGGGAGTGGTTTTATGTCGGGGTCAGAGTCATTCGCATGAATGACTCTGACCCCAGGTAAATTCTGCTAATTCTTTGAAAATAGATTATATTCCAAAATAATAGGTTCTATATAACAAAAAAATATCAAAATTAACTAAAGCTGAACAATTAATATAAGTGTATGTTTTTAAATGATTTTTATAGTTTATGCGTTTTCTTAACAGAAAATTAACAAGAAAAAGTTGGAATTGTGGGAACTTTTTGTAAAACCTAAGTTGACCTCAGTAATATCGGGCGCTAAAGTGCATTCTGTCCAAAGCCAAACGGGTTTGGTGTATCCGTACATTGACGAAGATTTGGCCGGATATTTGAGGCTTAAATTAAAAATTCTGGAGATTTCCAAATGAAAAAGATTCTTGCAATCGCGATCGCTACTGCGATCTCTGCACCAGCAATGGCTGACCTAACTATCGGCGGTTCTGCTCGTTACCAGGTAACTGATACTGACGGCGCTACTGCTACTGCTGGTCGTGTACAGCTAGCTGTTTCTGGCCGTTCAGAAGGCGCTAACGGTGCGTTCGCATCTTACGGTGCTACTGTAAACCTAAATATGGGTTCAACAAACGCCCAGGCTGCTACTACAGCTGGTGGTTCTACTCTTATCGAAAGCACTTTTACTTCTACCGAAGCAATTGCATTCGATGACGTTACGCTAACTATTGGTAATGCAGATGCAAACGTACAGCTTGGTGAATTCGAAACTTTCAAAGCATTCTCTTCAGGTGCTGATACTTTCGAAGCAGCTAACACTTCTAACGGCCTAGCAACTTCAACTGCTGCTGCTGCTGCATTGGCTGGTGGTTACGAGAACTCTGCGATTTTCGGTCGTAACTCTGGTAACGTTCAGGTTAACCTTACTTCTATTGATAACCTAGGTGTTTCTGTTGCTTCGCGCATCACTGATGCTGACACTTCAGTTGTTCTAGGTCTTTCTACTGCAGTTTCAGGTGTATCTGTTAAAGCTGCTATTGAAGATGATTCAGCTGCTGGTACTACTGGTGTATCTGCTACTGCTGGCATGGACCTAAACGGTGTTGCTCTTAACGTTTCTTACGGTAAGAAAGGTACTGCTAAGTCTTCTAACATCAATGCTTCTTACATGGGCTTTGGTGTTGCTATGCAGAAGAACGAAAACGGTGCTAACGAAGAAGATCGTATCTTCGGTTCTTACACTCTAGAAGATGTTGCTGGTATCGCTGGCGCTGACGTAATCGTTGGTGCTGGTTCTGCTGAGTACAACACTACAGCTTCTAAAGATATCTTCGGCGTTCGTCTATCTTACGCATTCTAATTTAGCGCTGAGCTAGACTCAGCAGCTTGTTAGATAGTAGAGGGGCTTTTAGCCCCTCTTTTTTTATGTCCAAACATTGTTACGACGTCGGGGTCAGAGTAGTCTTACAACTTGTTGCAAGTCTACTCTGACCCCTTTGTTATGAACTTCATCGAACGCTATTCACTTTGGCTTCTAATTACACTCCAAATCCTTGTTTGGGGCCTAATAGCACCTGCCTTCCACACCGCGCTCCCGCTCGATGTCGCTGAACTAATGACTCTCAGTGGTGAAGGTGTCATCGCAAACTACAAACATCCAAACCTACCTGGCTTGTTGCTCGATCTATTCATAGGTATCACTGGTAAGGTTGAGGCTGTCTATCTACTCTCTCAGCTCTCAATAGTTGTTGCCTATATTGCTATCTATCTCTTAAGCAGAGAGTTTATCGGCAAGCAGAAAGCACTAGTCGCTACGCTGCTTACGAGCTCTATCTTCTACTACCACTGGCCAACGCCGGAATTTAACCACAATGTGTTGCAGATGCCGTTATGGGCTATGGCGACTCTAGTTGTTTGGCGGGCGGTATCTACTCAGAAGCTTTTCTATTGGTTTGCGTTGGGCGTAATTGCGGGTGCGATGGTTTGGTCGAAGTACTCTGCAGGAATCCTGCTTTTATGGGTATTCATCTGGTTGCTAGTGACTCCAGCTGGGCGTAGCTCATTTAAAGGTATAGGCCCTTGGTTAACGGGTATTCTCTTTTTGGTCATTGCCTGGCCACAGGTGTCGTACTTAATCGATTCCGATTTTCTTCCTATTCACTACGCACAAGATCGTGCGAGTAGTGGTGGTATTGCGGACAGTGTCTCGTTCATAGCTGCACAGCTGGCTGACCATCTATTTTTTGTAATTTTACTTATAGTTGGTGGCTTAGTGGGGCGCAGTGCATTAGTGGCTAAGGCGGCTCGTCTTGCTGATAAAACCACCTTCCTATGGTTGGTTGTTGTTGCCCCTGTTGTGATGGTTGCTCTACTGCCAGTTATTGCGGGCATGGGGCTTAAGCCTATGTGGGGCACGCCTATGTTTAATTTCTGTGGCTTGGTGGTGCTCTACTTCTTGGGTGGTCGGATTACGGATGCTCGAGCACGACGAATCATTTTGGGTGCTCTGCTGTTACTACCTTTAGTTGGTGTGCTTTATGCTGTTCAGCATATCTACCGCGCGGATATGAGTGATAAGCCTATGCGTACTCTGTGGCCCCAAGCAGAAATCGCTCGTGAGCTTAGATCTGCTTATCAATCTGAGACAGGATCGCAAATTAAAATCGTTGCAGCTACTGATTGGTTGGGTGGTTTGATTACCTCTAGTGGTGGCAAGAAGTTACGCGTGCGTATTGATGCCGATTTAGTTAAATCGCCATGGGTTTCTGATAATGATATTTCGGAAGATGGTGTGCTGGTTGCTTGGCTGGCAGGGCAGGCATTATCTGCTTCTATGAGTGATTTTATTGAGTCTAAAGGATTCAAACTTTCAGATGCAAAGCGCCGCGCATTCATTTGGCACCCATCAAAAGCTGACAAACCGATTCAAATTGAATACATTGCTATACCACCATCCATAAATAAGTGACCTTGCCTGTGAGCGCTACTCCATCTTCTCCTCTTCTCTCGATTGTTGTTCCTGTCTTTAATGAGTCGGAGAGTCTTACTCCTTTTTTTGAGCGTATTACACCGATTCTGAAATCGACTGGCTTAGATTACGAGATTGTCTGTGTGAATGATGGAAGTCGTGATACCACCTACACGCAGCTTTGTGAGTTGAGGACTGATTACCCAAACATCAAGGTAGTAGATCTATCGCGTAACTTTGGTAAAGAGCCGGCCTTAACGGCTGGGTTAGAGTTATGCAGCGGTGATGTTGTGATTCCGATGGATGTCGATCTGCAAGATCCTCCAGAGTTGATCCCAGATATGATCGCCAAGTGGCAAGAAGGTTTCGATGTTGTATTGGCGATTCGCTCGGATCGCTCGACAGATAGTTTTATGAAACGCTTTACAGCGAATGGTTTTTATAAGCTTTTTAGTCGCGTCAGTGAAGTAGATCTGCCAGATAATGCGGGTGATTTCCGTTTGATGGATAGGCGAGTAGTTGAAGCGCTTAAGCAGCTTCCTGAGCGAACGCGATTCATGAAGGGTTTATTTGCTTGGTTAGGCTTTAAAACGACACAGCTCTATTTTAAGCGTGAAGAGCGTTTCGCTGGCGAGGGTAAGTGGGGTAGTTGGAAACTTTGGAACTTTGCTCTGGATGGTATCTTCTCGTTTAGCACTACGCCATTGCGTATTTGGACCTATCTTGGTTTTGGATTGTCGGTCTTCTCTGCGTTATATCTTCTCTACGTTGTGGTGGATACGCTCCTGTATGGTAATAGTGTGGCAGGTTACCCCTCGCTAGTCGCTATTATGCTCTTCTTCAATGGCGCCATTCTTATGGGGCTGGGTGTTGTTGGAGAGTATATAGGACGAATCTTTATTGAAACCAAGCGTCGTCCGATTTATCTGATTCGTGAAAAAGTGGGTTTTGACGAAGAGGCTGAAAAGTAGGCTGTGTCCACTAAGCTGCTTTCTCTTTTAGTTCAGCTCTCGAAGTTCGCATCAGTGGGTTTGATAGCTACAGGTGTGCATGCGCTTGTCTATGGCATTTTGGGTTGGTATATGGAGCCAATGTTAGCCAATTTGATAGCCTTTCTTATTGCTTTCTTTTTCTCTTACTCCGGCCATTTTTTCTGGACATTTCGCATACAAACGCAAGGCGAAAAAATACACAAGGCCTTTAACTATCAATTTAGGTTTTTGGTAGTGGCTTTATCGGGATTGCTTCTAAACTCATTTGCTGTTTGGGTCGTCACTGGAGTGTTGCAGGTTGATTACCTATTTGCAGTTGTGCCGATGATTTTTGTTGTGCCGTTGCTGACCTTCGTTTTGGCAAGGCTTTGGGTGTTTAGATAGGGTTGGTTCAGTACACCGTGGTCTCTCCTTTGGACTGACCCCGCTGTTAAGTTACGCCCAGGATTCTGGAAGATGTTGCGAGAGTTGGGTCAGACCATAGGTCAGACCGGGCGCTTTGTGGTTGGATAGGGTGTTGGGGTCTGTCCTATGGACTGACCCCACTGTCGAATTACGCTAAGGTCTCTGGAAGATGCTGATAGGGTTTGGTCAGACCATAGGTCAGACCCGGCGCTTTGTGGTTGGATAGGGCGCCGGGGTCTGTCCTCTGGACTGACCCCGCTGTCGAATTACGCTGAGTCTCTGGAAGATGCTGCTAGAGTTGGGTCAGACCATAGGTCAGACCCGGAGCTGCGTAGTTGGTTTGGGTGTTGGGGTCTGTCCTCTGGACTGACCCCACTGTCGAGTTACGCTCAGATCTCTGGAAGATGCTTATAGGGTTGGGTCAGACCGGAGGTCAGACCCACAGAGGTTGACAGTAGAATTTACTGAATCGCGGTGCCGACGCGGACGATCTTCATGGTGTTGGTGCCGCCCTGTGCGTTGACGTAGTCACCTTTAGTGATGAGTACGATATCGCCTTCTGACACAACGCCACGACGCAGTAGCTCGTCTACAGCGCGCTGGTTGACCTCCTGGTTAGGGATGTCAGCACTGTCGAATGGGACGGTTTTAACACCGCGGTAGAGTGCAACGCGTGTCTGGGTTTTTGGGTGTTGTGAAAACGCATATATCGGCAGGCCTGAACGGATGCGCGACATCAGTAGCGGGGTAGCACCGGTCTCTGTCATGGAGATGATCGCTTTAACACCTTTCAGGTGGTTTGCAGTGTACATTGCAGCCAGTGCGATGGACTCATCAACGTTGGTGAACTCTTCATCCATGCGGTGTTTAGAGACCTGAGAAGAGCGGTTCTTCTCTGCACCGATGATAACGCGTGCCATTGCCTCTACCGTTTCGATAGGGTAGTCACCTGCCGCTGTCTCTGCTGAAAGCATGACAGCGTCGGTACCATCCAGTACGGCGTTCGCAACGTCGAATACCTCTGCACGTGTTGGCATTGGGCTGCTGATCATCGACTCCATCATCTGGGTGGCTGTGATAACTGTTTTATTGAGTGTGCGAGCACGTGCGATGATCAGTTTTTGGATGCCGATGAGTTCTGCATCACCAATCTCTACACCCAGGTCGCCACGTGCCACCATGACGCTGTCAGATGCGCGAATGATCTCGTCGATGTTCTCAACACAGCTAACAGTCTCTGCGCGTTCAATTTTAGCGACCAGTCCTGCATTGCCGCCTGCCGCTTTCATCAGGGTGCGAGCTTGGCGCATATCATCGCCCGACCTTGGGAAGGATACGGCTAGGTAATCCACGTCAATTTCAGCTGCTGTTTTAATGTCTGCACGGTCTTTATCTGTCAGTGCACCCGCAGAGAGACCGCCGCCTTGACGGTTGATCCCTTTGTTGTTTGAAAGAGGGCCACCAATCACCACTTCACACTCTAGGCGCTGTGGTTTTTTCTCTGTAACGCGAAGTTGCACGCGGCCATCATCAAGTAGCAGAAGATCACCCACATCGCAGTCATCGACGAGGGCTTCATAATCGATGCCAACCGCCTCTTGTGTACCTGCGGTCTTATCCATTGAGGCATCAAGGGCGAACTTATCTCCGACGGCAAGCTGGATTTTTGTATTGGTGAATCGTGCAATACGAATTTTTGGGCCTTGCAAATCACCCAAGATAGCGACGAATCGACCCGCTTTTGCAGCTGCTTCACGTACCATCGCAGCGCGATTTTTGTGGTCTTCAGGGCTGCCGTGCGAGAAGTTGAGGCGCACCACATTGACGCCTGCTTGGATTAGGCGCTCTAGCACCTCTGGACTGTCAGTTGCTGGGCCAAGGGTCGCTACAATCTTCGTTCTGCGTTCCATTATCAATCCTTAAATGGGCTGACACAGTTAGTGCATCAGCAAAAATGTTTTGATTAATCATTAAGTCCGACTAATCAAAACACTCTTGTGTTAAGAGTATGTTATATCACGAATAAGCCAGGCATAGAGGCCTGGCTTATTCAGTTTTGATTTACGCTGCGACAACTTTTGCAAAACGTAACATATTACAGGTGTAGCCGTATTCGTTATCGTACCAAGAGACGACTTTGACAAAGGTTTCATCCAATTGGATGCCGGCAGCGCAGTCAAAGATGGATGACTTGTTACAGCCACGGAAATCGGTGGCAACCACCGCTTCATCTGTGTAACCCAAGGTCTCGCTAATAGCACCGCTCTGAGAGGCTGCTTTCATTGCTGCACAGATCTCTTCATAGCTCGCTGGCTTTTCTAGTTCAACCGTTAGGTCAACCACGGATACGTCCGATGTAGGTACTCGGAAGGCCATGCCGGTTAGTTTTCCGTTAAGTTCTGGAAGGACAACGCCCACCGCTTTTGCAGCGCCGGTTGAAGAGGGGATGATGTTTTCAAGAATACCGCGGCCACCGCGCCAATCTTTAGATGATGGGCCGTCGACAGTCTTTTGTGTTGCTGTAGCTGCGTGTACGGTGGTCATTAGACCGCGTTTCACGCCCCAGTTGTCATTCAGTACTTTAGCAACAGGTGCTAAACAGTTTGTTGTGCACGATGCAGCAGAGACAATCGCTTGTCCTGCGTAAGTTTCGTGGTTCACACCGTATACAAACATCGGTGTGCCATCTTTAGATGGTGCTGACATAACTACCTTTTTGGCGCCAGCATCGATGTGTTTTTGACAACCCTCTTCCGTGAGGAAGAAACCGGTACATTCAAGCACAAGATCCGCATTAATTGCGTCCCAAGCTAGGTTGGCTGGGTCCCGCTCTGCGGTTAAACGAATCGTTTTGCCGTTGACGACGAGGTTGCCATTCTCAGCTTTGATATCCCCTTTGAAGTTACCGTGCACAGAGTCGTATTTCAACATGTAGGCTAGGTATTCAGCATCTAGAAGATCGTTAATTCCCACAACTTCAATATCGCTGTTGAACTCCTGAGCAATGGCACGAAATGCCATGCGGCCGATACGACCAAAACCATTAATGCCTACGCGGATTGTCATGTTGAACCTCTCTTATGTAATTTTTTATGTAATTTCTTACGTAACTCTTTAAGTAACTTTTTAGGCAAGTTAGCTCTAGGTAAGTTAGTTAATTTATAAATGTTGTAAAATTACGTACATTTTTACCCTTTTTTAACTTTAGTACAATAGCTGCTGCCAAACTCTTTATACCATCTATCTCTATGTATATTTCAATATTTAATGGGTTGTAAGGGTTATTTGCTCTCATTTTGGTTCACTAGGCAGATACTCATTTTTATGTAATTGATACAAAAATGAAGTAATTTCTTTTCAGTTTTGTTAATCTCTCTCGGTAATTTAGTAACTTCTTTGTTGAATCTTCTTACCAATTGAGTTGGGTATCAGGATTGATTCAAGAGTCAGTGGCGCAGATTTAATAATTTATGCGAACTGAGTACCAGATTAGTATTGAGTTTTAAGTGTTAGGAGATGAACGCGATGGCGACCAATATTGTTCAAGAGATCAGTAACGAACTTGACTCATTGAATCGGTCTGAACGTAAGGTGGCAGAGGTGATTCTTGCTGATCCGCAGGCTGCTACGCGCTCCTCTATTGCTGTTTTGGCGCGCGCTGCACAGGTGAGTGAGCCTACAGTTAACCGTTTCTGTAAGCGCTTTAATACAGCGGGTTTTCCCGATTTTAAACTCCATCTTGCACAAGCTTTGGCGAGTGGTGTGCCTTACGTCAACCGTAACGTAGAGCCAGACGATGATGCTGAGAGTTACACTAACAAAATCATCGACGCGACTATCGCAGCCCTTGTACAAGCTAAGAAGAATATCGATCCACAGACAATCAACTTGGCTGTGGATCAGCTGATTCAAGCTAAGCAGATCATGTTCTATGGTCTAGGTGCTTCTGGGCCTGTGGCGACTGATGCACAGCACAAGTTCTTCCGTTTTAATATTCCTGTAACGGCGTACGATGATATCCTGATGCAGCGTATGTCTGCTGCAGCGTCTAGTACAGGTGATGTTATCGTTGTGATCTCTTACACGGGACGTACTAAAGACCTTGTTGATGTGGCTGAAATCGGCCGTCAGTCTGGAGCTACCGTTATAGGTATTACTGCGCCTAATTCACCGTTGGCAGACCACTGTTCGATTGTTGTGGATGTGGACGCACCAGAGGATACCGATGTCTACATGCCGATGACTTCACGAATTATGCATTTGACTGTGATTGATATCCTGGCGACTGGTGTAACACTTCGCCGTGGTCCGGATTTCTTGAAACACCTTAAGGCGATTAAAGACAGCTTGAAGGATACTCGCTATCCAGCGAAATGAGGTCGCTCTTTCGGTGGAATTTTTAGTTAGCAGAACTAGCGCTCCCTTCGGGGCTTCCAGATAAATTAACCCTCTGCGTTGTGTTTTCTAGACATAGCTCCACTAGGCCTTCGTAAACACGCCTTGACGCTTAACTTATCAGAAAGCCTGATAACTATAAATTCCAACTTCAGAGCTCCAGTGTTTGGAAAGAGTTATAAAATTTTGTAATAAACTTACTTATGAGTTATTAACGAATATGTACGATCAAAACGTATCTCTAATTGCTGATGTCGGTGGTACCAATGCGCGCTTTGCTTTGGTTGAGGTTGGAAGTTTAAATCCCACGCAGGTTGTGAATCTTGCTGTTGAAGATTTTCCTAATATTGATGATGCTATCGAAGCCTATCTAAAACAGATTGGCAGTGATGTTCCGGAACGTGTCTGTATTGCAATTGCCTGTCCTACCCATCTGGACATGATTAGCATGACCAATAGTGGCTGGAAGTTCTCTAAATCAGAACTACAAGCTAAGTTTGGCTTTAAGACGCTTAGCGTCATCAATGATTATGCTGCCATGGCCTATGCAGCCTCAGTGCTTAAGTCTGAGCAGCTGATTCAAGTGGGTGAGGGTGCCCCACTCGAGGGTTTCCCTATCGCTGTTTTAGGTGCGGGTACTGGCCTGGGTGTTTCTGGGTTGGTGCGTTCAAACGGTGTTGCTATTCCACTGGTGACCGAGGGTGGTCATGTAGATTTTGCCCCGATCAACGAACAAGAGATTGAGATCCTTCGCTGGTTGATGAAGCGCTACTCGCATGTCTCCGCTGAGCGTTTGGTTTCAGGCATGGGTATTCAAAATATCTACCAGGCGCTAGGTGATATCCGTGATGAACCGGTAGAGCGTTTGAAGCCCGCTGAAATTTCACATCTAGCATTTGAGAAACGCGATCAGCTTGCTCTTGAAACCCTAGATCAGTTCTGTGCGATATACGGTAGTGTGGCTGGAAGTCTCGCACTCTCTTATGGTGCGCAGGGTGGTGTCTACATCACCGGTGGTATTGCTCCACGTATGATCGATTTCTTCAAACAGAGCTCGTTCCGTGTTCGTTTTGAAGCGAAAGGGCGCTTTGATGGCTATATGGCTTCTATCCCGACTTATGTGATGATGGCGGATGAGCCAGGGCTGATTGGGGCTGCGGCGGCGCTGGTCTGAAAGGCCTGCTCTACTGTACGAGGCTCCCCGTAGGGGTGCCGAACTAGGTCACCGACCCTTCGGGTAGGTTCCTACAGTCATTGCCCAAACCTATGTCTCTTGCGAAACGCCATCGGTGTTTCACCTAACTCTCGTTTCACGAAACGGGTAAAGTACCCCGGTTCGCTGAAACCTAACTCATCTGAGATCAGCGCAATAGAACGCTGGGTAAAGGCTAATCTTCGTTTAATCTCAATGGCTAATCGCTGATTAATCATCTGCAGCGAGCTTTTGCCAAAGTGCTGCTTACAAAGTCTATTTAAGGTGCTAGTTGATACACCGCATTTTGCTGCGTAATCATCTATATCGAGTCGTTGGTCCAGTTTGTTTTCGATTAGCTGTGAGAAGCGTTTTAAAGTCTCCGGTAACTTGTCACTGAGTGTGAGTGCGTTATCTACCCGCTTAATCATGGCAAACAGCGTATCGATTAGGTGAAGTGATACACCTTGTTGATCAGTGGGTTGTTGTTGCTCCTCTATCAGAAGATTAGCGATGGTGAGTATCTGTTTAGCGGTATCCGCTTTCTCGCCCAATAGTAAAATGGAGGCACTGTTCGATAGCCGTTCTCTGCTACTCTCTATTAGAGGAAGGGCAATGCTTAAAATGACTCCACGTATACCGTTATGGAAATGGAAACCGTGTCTGCTCTCTGGTGGCAGTGTGACTACGACTGGCTCATTGATGGATATCTGGTCATCCCCCAACTGAATTTCAGCTTCACCGCGTTCGATGATTAATATTTGAAAAAGATCGCGATGTTGGTGCGGTTTAATGACACCTTTATAGGGCTTACTACTCTTTTGCACAGTTTCTATGTGCACAAACCCCGCTTCAGCGTCACCTTGGCTATCACCATAGAGTGCATAGTTGGGCGTTTGTTGTGATTTATTAGAGCTCTGCATGACGAAAAAAGTAAATCTATTTTAAGTAATTCAACTTAATTTGTATTATTTGATCGAAAAGTGCAATTTTATAGCGATTTTTTGCGTTGGGAAGTATGCAGTAAATTGCGATACTGGCTTCATAAAATTAAAAGGAGTTCGTCATGCATATCCGTAACGCTTGGTACGTGGCTGCCATGTCTAATGAGGTGGCTGATAAGCCGCTGGGTCGCACTATCTGTAACCACAACTTAGTGCTATACCGTGGCAAGGGTGACAAGATTGCGGCTATTGAGGACTTCTGTCCGCACCGTGGTGCAGCCATGTCCTTAGGTTACGTTGAAGATGGTGAGCTGGTATGTGGCTATCACGGACTGCGCATGGGGCCGGATGGTAATACCCTCTCTATGCCTAAGCAGCGTACCGATCGCTTCCCTTGTACTAAGTCGTTTCCTGTAGAAGAGAAGTACGGCTTTATCTGGGTATGGCCTGGCGATAAAGCGGTTGCGGCCGAGACACCAGTACCGACTTTCCACTGGGCAGAGTCGGACGATTGGGCCTACGGTGGCGGCCACTATCACATCAAGTGTGACTACCGTCTAATGATCGATAACCTTATGGACTTAACGCACGAGACCTATGTTCACTCGACTAGTATCGGTCAGAAAGAGATCGATGAGACACCTGTAAAGACTCGTATGGAGGGTGATCAGGTTATTACCGAGCGTTACATGAGTGATATTAAAGCGCCTCCCTTCTGGCAGATGGCGATGGGCTTTCAAGGTCTTGATAAGGATGCTGACGTTGATCGTTGGCAGATCTGCCGCTTTAACACACCTAGCCATATCATGATTGATGTGGGTGTCGCACTTGCCGGTAATGGTGGTTTTGAAGCGCCGGCAGAGAAACGCGCAGGCAGTGTTGTAGTTGATTTCATAACACCAGAGACTGATGAGAACATGCACTATTTCTGGGGCATGGCACGTAACTTCCAGGCGCAAGATGCAGAGCTTACCGACAAGATCCGTGAAGGGCAGGGTGGTATTTTCGCAGAAGATTTAGAGGTTCTTGAGGCGCAGCAGCGTAACCTGTCGCGTTACCCAGATCGTGACCTTCTGAAGCTTGATATCGATGCGGGTGGTGTGCAGGCGCGTCGTTTAATTGATAGGGCAATCAAAGCTGAACAGGAGAGTGCTTGATGCTCAAGTTACGTGTAGCGAGTAAAACTCAACTAACCGATCAGATTGTTGGTTTAAAACTAGAGTCGGCTGATGGTGCAGCGCTTCCAGGTTTTGGCGGAGGTGCGCATCTTAACCTTCACCTTGGTAAAGGTCTGAGCAGACAGTACTCGCTGTGTAACCCATCAGAGAGTCCTGCAGCATATGAGTTGGCAGTGCTTATTGAAAGTGAGTCGCGTGGTGGCTCTAAAGCAGTTGCTGCTTTAGCTGTGGATGACGTTATTGAATCAGATGAGCCGCAAAACCATTTCGGCTTGAAGACAGCCTCAAATCACCGCCTCTTTGCCGCAGGTATTGGTATCACTCCGATGTTGGCTATGGCACGTGAACTTGAAGGACGTGGTAGCAAATTTGATCTTCTCTACCGGGCAAAGTCTTCAGATAAAGCGGCTTTTTATTCTGATTTAATAAATAGTGATTTTGTTCAGTTTAGTTTCTCATCAGAGGGGACTCTTGATTTAGCAGATAAGGTTGCAGCTCCTGGCGCTGATGAGCAGCTCTATGTCTGTGGCCCGCAGCGCTTTATTGATGCAGTGTTGGAAGTGGCCAAAGAGGCAGGGTGGCGTTCAGATCAACTTAACCGAGAATACTTCAATGCAGCGGTCCCAGAGTTAGAGGATGGTGATAAGCCTTTTACCGTGAAGCTAAAATCTTCGGGTGAAGAGTATCAGATTCCAGTAGACCAGACCATTTCTCAAGTGCTCGAAGATGCTGGCGTCTTCGTACCACTCTCTTGTGAGTCGGGTGTCTGCGGTACCTGTTTGGTGGATGTGATCTCAGGCGAGCCTGACCATAGAGATCTCTACATGAGTGATGAGGAGCATGCGGCTAACCGTCAGATCACTGTCTGCTGCTCTCGTAGTAAAACACCTCTGTTGGAAATTGATCTCTAATCTGGAGCCATTTTTCATTGGCACTTAATCGCGTATGGCGCAATGGCCCTGCCAGAAACCTAGGTCATTCACCTGGTTTTAACGAGGTGCGAAATTTCTTCGATTTCCGCTCCGTTAAGATTGGGGCCTGGGTAAAGGATGCCGAACAGAAGCAGCGTGCAGAGGAGTTCTTCATCGCGCTGCTCGATCTTCAAGAGATATTAGCCCTGCCCAATTTTGCCATCTCCCTGCGTGGCACCCTATCTCTTCACTACGGTACCGGTGGTCAACCGGGTGTCTGTGCACACTATCAGCCATCTGCAAGAGTATTGGCGCTTGCTAAGCATGCAGGCATTGGAAGTCTTGCTCATGAGTGGGCCCACGCACTGGATCACTACCTTTCAAGTACCTGCTTTGAAGAGGATACAGGAGCTAGGTTTGCCACCACCGCTTGGTTAGCTGATTTCACCTTCAAACCACACCCGCTTAATAATGCTTTATTAAAGCTTTTTAAAACGATTTTTCTATCAGATGACCATCAAAGTGCTAGTGACTATGTAAAACGCGCTGTAGTGCTTGATAAGCGTGCAGGTGGACTCTATTGGAGCTTGCCAGAAGAGCTATTCGCTCGTGCGTTCGAGTCGTGGATTTCTAGAGCTGTGATTAAAAATAGTCTGCTGATTAATCCTAAAGATTTGATGCGAGACACCGAAGGTAGGTATCTGCTTGAGAGTGAGGCTCAAAAAGTTGATGCAGCTTTTCGAAAGTACTTTGATCTACTTGGCTATGCACTTCGCACATCGGGGTCAGAGTAGTCTTATTAGACTACTCTGACCCCACTACATGCCGCTTTAATACCTCTGAATTAAACTGCTTCACCTCAGCGCGTTTATGCCATCCCCAGAACAGATCTCTCGCTTCTGCTGCTGCCTTCTCCAGTTCTACAATTGGGTCAGGGTACTTATAATCCTGATCTAACATCATTCGCTCAAGCATACCCATCTTCCAGGGCTCAAACCTTAGCTCGACGGGTAAGCTCGCTAATTCAGGGACCCACTTAGTTATGAACGCTGCGTCTGGATCATGCTTTTGTGCCTGTAGGGTAGGGTTGTATATACGAATTGTATTTATACCCGTAACACCTGCTTGCATCTGAAATTGTGGGTAGTGAATGCCTGGTTCAAAATCGAGAAATTGTTGGGCAAGATGATGAACGCCTAAACGCCAATCAATTCTTAGATAGTGACAGAGAAAACTTACTAGCATGGCGCGCATGCGAAAGTTGATGTACCCGGTCTCATTGAGTGCTCGCATGGTTGCATCAATGAGCGGAACTCCAGTATTGCCTGCTTCCCAAGCACGAAGATCCTGTACAACTTTACTATCATTTCGCCATGGGAAGTTTATGTAACCGGGGTTAACTGGCTCACGTTCCATGCTGATTTCAGATTCAAACTTCTGAATAAAGTGGCAGTGCCAATGGAGTCGCGATCGAAATGCTGTGAGTGCCTTTTTCCAACTACCTTTGTGAGGGTGTGATTTTGCTGTTTGATACACCTCAGTAAGGCTGAGGTTGCCCCAAGCAAGGTATGGCGATAGGCGGCTACAGTGCTTCCGAGAACCCGAGGGTTTAGAGATCATTTTAGAGTAGAGCTCACTTCGAGTATCAATAAAGGTCTTAAGAGCGTGCTGAGCAGCAGTGACTCCGCCATATTGAACCTGTTTTTCTGGAGTGTTCCACTCGTCAGGTGCGACGAAGGCAGGAATATTTAAATTGATGGTTTTTAAATCATTTAGATTGTAGGTTTCTATCTCTGATAGTATCTGTTGATCCCAGTTTTTGAGCCAGTTCTTCCGTGTTCTAGCGGCTCTAATGACACCGGCAGTTGGAAACTCCTTCCACTTAATTTTGTTGTTCTTACACCAAGAGGCTATTCGCAAATCTCGATCAAAAGTGATTTGAAGCCCTGTCTCTTCGTAGCTAAGAATTGTATGAATTTGATGTTGATTCTGAATAGTTTGTAGTGCCTTGAGAGGCTCTTCATAAATAATGTGAATTTGAGAACTATAGGGAGCTAAACGTTGATTAAGGTCCAGCAAGCTTTGCCAAACAAACTTCCAGTGTCGATCACTGTAGTGCGGGTCAGAAAATAGTTCAGGTTCAAACGTATATAAAAGAAGAGTAGGTAACCCAGCATCAATCGCAGCTTTAAGTGGTTTGTGATCAGTCAGCCGCAGATCGCGTTTAAACCAGACGATATTGATTTGAGTTTGCATGACTACCTCGTATTTTGGTGAGGTATAAGAATGGATATGCCAATCGGATCACATCAAATTTGGATGTCGGGGTCAGAGTAGTCTAATAAGACTACTCTGACCCCGATGTTGGTTTTTGATGGATCAAAATGGTGATTTGATTTTAAGGATCTTGCCCAACCCTAGGTTTACCCAATAGACAGCCCAGAGTGCAAATACAGTGTCTGATAGGAAGTGCCCACCTTGAACTATTCGGGTGAAACCGACTACTACGCCAATCGCTAATCCAATATAGAACCAACGCTTGGACTGCATCAGCCAACCAAGGCCTATAAAGAAAAACCCCATCGATGCGTGGCCACTGACAAAAGAGCAGTTGCTTTCACACGCGCCTGAATATTCAAATGCGCGGGTGAAATCGCTACTGCCGCCAAACTCTGTGATTTGAGAGGGGCGGGCACGGCCAATAGAGTTATCCTTTAGGATGATATTCACCAGCAGTCCTGGGCCAAAGAATAGTGATAGGGTGAGGAAAAGGTAGATATTCTGTTTGAAGGTTAAATCTTTGTTTCGATATTTTCTGTATGTAAAAATCGATAGCACAATCAACAACGGAAATAGAACAAAGTGCATGTTGGCAAAGAGTTCATAGATTAACGTTGCCACTGCAGTGCTTTTGTAGGTGAACCCACTCTGATAAAAGAGTGAGCTGACCCATAGATCTATTCCAGGAAAGATCGTAAATATCAGAATAGATAGGATAAAGAGCCCGAAATCTTTTCGTATCACTGCTTCGCCCTCAGTTCAGATACCAGAGTGAGGTGTATTGTGCGGGTTAGGTCTTCAGCAACACGAACTGAAACGGTTTTTAACGGCTCTGCGTTCATGAAGTATCTTGCGAGATTCTCTGATGTGAAATGCTCGCTGACAAAGAGATAAGACTCTTTGGAATTTGCTTCAATAGGATACTTCAACTCATACTGACTGATGATGTGGCCATCAATGTCTAGCGCTCGGCCATTCAGATTTTTTGGTTCACGATAGTAACCAAAGTAGGCGAGCACTTTGCGAGATTCACTAGCTATGTATAGATCAGGATATCGCTCTAATTCTGGCTCTAAAGCTTTAGCAAGTTCAAACCACCCACTGATTCTTGTGTATGGGTTGTTGTTCTGAGTTGGGACTATCTCTAATTTGTTCTGGATGTATGGGTAGTGATAGAAACCGACCATCAAAATGAGATTGACCACCAAGGCTAAGGTGACTAGTGCTTTGCCTAAGCGCAGTTGGGAAGCAGCAAAGGCAGCAATCAAAACTCCCGTAACATAAGCAGGTGCGCCCCAGTTTATGTTTGCTCTTGCTGAAAGCGCCTGAATTGAAATCACGACAAATATCGGGACAAATAGGCTCCAAAGAAGTTTGGTTCCCTTGCTGGCGCTGAGCATTGCAACCATCAATAACACCATTGCTAAAGGTCCGAAAACAACAAACTGGGTAACTAGAAACTCCAGTAGTCGAGCGAGACTGTAGCTATTTTCAGCTTGCTGAGCTATTTCCGCTGTATGTTGAAAGCTGATGAAATCGTGTTGGTAATTCCACCACAGGTTTGGCATTAAAATAGATATAGCCAGAATGCATGCAAACCAAAATCGAATATTCGTTAAAAGTGTGCGGCCATCTTTAGAGATCAAAGCATAGAGCAGGAAGCCTGCTGGGAAGAGAATAAAGGTGTATTTGGATAGAAGACCAAGACCACCAACTACACCTGCAAGTATCCAACAACGCCAGCTGTTACTCTCTTGTGCTTTAAGAAAAAGGAGTAGCGCGAGTGCCCAAAAGAAGAGCAGTGGGGCGTCAGTAGTAATGAATAGTGAGTTAAAACTCACCAGTGGCATTGTTAGAAATAGTAGGGCTGCAGAGAGACCTATCTGGCTGTTTCTGAGCCGCCTACCAATGTTAAAAATGATATAAGCTGTTGCTGAATAGAGTATCGGTGCGCCAACTTTAATCGCCCACTCCGAATCTCCAAGTAGGTCTGTTGTTAGGCGTATGAGCCAAGCCACCATAGGTGGTTTGGAGTAGTAGCCCCAATCTATACTTTGTGACCAACCATAGTAGTAGGCCTCATCAAAGAATAGATGGATGGGTGTCGAGTAGGTTAGCCAAACACGGTAGGCTAAAAGCACTAAGGCTGCGAAAATAACTGTTCGCAGGTGACGATTGGTCTCTTCGATCATTCCGAATCGTTACGCTTCCAGTGCTGTTCTGGGGTCGGCTCTTTACTTGGGACAACGATAAAGCTTTGATTGTTGGTACCTTGGAAGAAGACGCGGCTAAGCATCTCCGCAATAACACCTGTGGTCATAAACTGTAGTGCCATCATGATTAGGAAAACGGCAATCATCAACATAGGACGGTTGCCGATATCCTCCCCTAGGAAAAATTTCACCATAAACAACCAGGTCATCATCGCTCCGCCAATAGCACCTGAAGCTAAACCTATTGAACCGAAGAAGTGGCCTGGGCGTGATTTATAGCGCAGGAAGAAGAAGACCGAAATGATATCGATAATCACGCGGAAGGTGCGGCTGATTCCATATTTAGATTCGCCAAACTCACGTGCGTGATGTGTTACAGGCGTTTCTCCAATGCGTTTAGGTGAAGTAACACCTGCAACCCACACTGGAATAAAACGGTGCATTTCACCGAATAGACGAACCTGTTTTAGTACAGATGCGCGGTACACTTTTAGGCTGCAACCGTAATCATGTAGATGTACGCCAGTGATTTTAGCGATCATTCGGTTGGCAATTTTTGAGGGAAGCTTGCGTTTGATTGCAGCATCCTGACGATTGACACGCCAGCCTTGAAGAAGATCGAGATCGCGCTCAATCATCTCATCGATCATGCGCGGGATATCTTTTGGGTCGTTCTGCAGGTCGCCATCCATAGTGACGATCAGTTCACCACGCGCTGCATCTATACCCGCTTGCATTGCAGCTGTTTGGCCAAAGTTGCGCTGCAGTTCAACCACACGCACATGATTGCCCCACTTCTCTTGAGCAATTTTCAGTTTGGCAACAGTCGCATCCGGTGAGCCGTCATCAACACAGATCAGCTCCCATGCACCCTGATACTCATCCAGCCCGTCATGAACTCTATCAACGAGTAGTTCAGCAACAGCTTCCTCTTTATACATTGGAACAACAACAGAGATGGACGGCTTATTAGACATTGGAGTGCTCAGATCAAAATTAATGTTTGAATGATACCGTAACCCGTCTGCTCGACAAACCTTTGTGAGTTCATGATTGGGTATTTAAAGGTTTGTATGGCGGTTTAGCGCTTTTTAGGTACTAACAGAGCTAGCGGGATCGATAGTGCCGAGACCCCAAGCAGATAGATATGCACATTGATTGCTGCCTTAGTCGCTGCATCTAGTGAGATGCCAAGCGGATAGAGCGCGCCAACCAGTGCTGCTTCATAGGTACCACTGCCGGCAAGTCCGTGAATAGGCAAGACAGAACTCAGGTCCCCCGCGATGACAGCAAGCGTGGCGCCATAATAGTCGATATCTAGAAACGCCATTAGTAATACAGCCAGAGCCGCAAGCTTAATCAGCCAAATTTGTGCCGTCAGCAGATAGGTATTGATGAGAAGTGCTCGGCTCTCTGGAAGTAGGTGGCGGTAGTGATCAAATTTAGTTGCTACTTTTGGGGGTAATAGGCTTTTTAGATCAATTAACCCAAGTAAAAAAATTGATGGTGTTAGAACTAAGCCCGCAACAGAGATGGCTCCCAATACTGGAAAGAAACCGATGAATGCAATCGCTCCAAGCAGCAGAAGCAGGTGCAAGTCCATGAGGCGAATCCAAATGAGGCCTGCTGAAGTTGTTAGCATGGACTCTTTGAATTCACGTTTCATCAATAGTGGAAAGGCGGCTTCACCAAGACGCATGGGTAGGAAATTATTGAGTGCGTTGTGTATAAAACTGATTCGGATATAGCTGCTGCGATGGTGCATTTGTTGCTGACCAAAGTAGCGATAGACTCGCTCAGCTCTTAAAAGATAAGAGAGCAGGGTCAGTAGCGTGAGGATTAGGATTGAACCTGAAGAGACCTGTTGCCAATCGAACAAGATCGACTCCCAACCTAACCACTGCTCTACACCAATGATGACGGCTAGGAAGATAGTCGCGGCAATAATCCATCGCAGGGTTGATTGCATGGTTAATCCAAACACAAATTATAAAAAAAGGAGCAACACATTGTGCCACTCCTTTCTCTTTAAGTCAGCGCTCAGTTGGCAGCTGCTCGCTGTTCGGCGCACTGGCTCAGTTTTGAGTCGCAGTTTTTGTGTAGTGAACACCAAGCTTGGTACTGGCTCAGGAATACCTGGCCCGTCATCTCATCCAAGAAGTGACTACGACGTAGGCGATCCATTACAGGGCCTTTAACTTCAGACATATGGAAGTTTACGCCAAGATCTTTTAAACGCTGGTTGATCGCTTCTAGCGACTCTAGCGCTGATGCGTCAATCAGGTTAACCGCAGGACACATTAATACGAAGTCGGTGATCTCGCGGCGGCTGCTTATAAGGTCGTAGACACGGTCCTCTAGGTAGCGGGCATTGGCAAAGTAGAGGCTTTCGTCGATACGAAGCGTCAGAACCTTGTCGTCATACTCGACTTCAAAGCGGTCTACATTTCGGAAGTGCTCTGTTCCCGGCACACGACCAACC
This sequence comes from Marinobacterium sp. LSUCC0821, assembly GCF_012848475.1. Classification (NCBI taxonomy): domain Bacteria; kingdom Pseudomonadati; phylum Pseudomonadota; class Gammaproteobacteria; order Oceanospirillales; family Oceanospirillaceae; genus Marinobacterium; species Marinobacterium sp. LSUCC0821. The sequence continues at coordinate 1,003,653 of NZ_CP051666.1, read as the reverse complement.
ACGGCGCTGTGCGGTTTGCTGGTGCGTTGAAGGAATAGACAGATACTCAATGTTACACCAGCAACAATGCCAGCCTCTACCCCCCAGCCTAGGGTCAACAGGATAGTAGCGGCCATTGCAGAAAAGTCACTGCGTGAGTATGCCCAGGTGCGCTTCAATGCGCCTAAATCGACCAAGGAGAGTACAGCTACAATGATGGTTGCAGCGAGGGTCGCTTTAGGGAGGAAAAATAGAAGTGGTGTTAGTACTAGGGTGGCTACTGCAATACCTATAGCGGTGAATGCGCCTGCCGCTGGAGTTTCTGCTCCGGCATCAAAGTTGACCACAGAGCGCGAGAACCCACCTGTTACAGGGAAACCACCAGAGACCGCTGATGCGATATTTGATGTACCAAGACCAATGAGCTCTTGGTTAGGAACAATACGTTGGCGACGTTTAGCGGCCAGGGTTTGTGCTACCGATACAGACTCGACAAAACCAACAATACTAATAAGCAGGGCAGAGACAAACAGCTGTTGCCAAAGATCTGCATCAAAGCTTGGAATCTCAAAACCCGGAAGGCCTGTAGGAATGCTGCCCACTACTTTGACACCCTGCTGATCTAGGTGGAAGTAGTAGGTTACAAGCGTTGTTGCGGCAACAGCTGCTACAGGACCTGCTTTGGCAATCACATCGGCGATACGAGGATTAAGACCAGTTTTGATAAGCATCGGTTTTAAATTTTTGCGCACCCAAAATAGGAATGCAGTAGCAGTGACGCCTATGATCAGAGTAGGAGTGTTTACATCTCCAATGTGCTCGCCTAATGAGACAAAAAGCTCAGCGAGGTTATGCCCTGATGCGTTAATGCCGAGGATATGTTTAAGCTGGCTCGCCGCAATGATGAGGCCAGAGGCTGTAATAAAGCCTGAGATCACAGGGTGGCTTAGGAAGTTCGCTAACGCACCTAGCCTAAGGATACCCATGATGATTAGGATGACACCGGAGATAAACGCCAGTGCAATGGCTGCCGTTAGATATTCTGCGGTGCCTTGCAGGGCTAGGTTACCCACCGCTGCAGCAGTCATCAATGAGACTACTGCAACAGGGCCAACCGCAAGGGTGCGGCTGGTTCCAAATATCGCATATGCAACTAGCGGTAGAATACTCGCGTAGAGACCCACCTCAGCTGGCAAACCAGCGAGTAGTGCATAGGCCAACGACTGAGGTATCAGCATGATCGTGACGATAAGTGCCGCCACTAAGTCGTTGGTTAGAGTCAATCGGTTATAGCTTTTAGCCCAACCGATGATTGGAAGGTAACGTTCTAGCATTGCTGTTCCTAACAGGTCCGAACTCAGTTATTTGAGGCTATCTTGCGCTTCGTGTTTACTTGGGCTCTTAGGCAAAATTGTTGGGCTTGCCAACCATTCGGTCCCTTTGAACATCATTTCGAAGTACATCCAAGGCAGCATCTTCTCTTTGAGGAACCAAGCCAGTTTCGATGGGTTCTTACCATCAATCAGCCAGGTTGGAAGAGACGGTAGCAGTTTGCCACCGTAGCCGAACTCTGCCAGTACGATCTTGCCGCGTTCTACTGTCAGTGGGCAGCTGCCGTAGCCGTCATAGACTGCACGAGGTGATTCACCGTTTAGCACCATGATCACGTTTTCAGCGACCACTGGTGCCTGTTTGCGAATGGCTGCTGCAGTTTTGGCATTAGGGCTGTTACCTGCATCACCTAGGGCAAATATATTGCCAAACTTGGTGTGTTGCATCGTTTCGGCGCTGATATCGACCCAGCCCGCAGCATCAGCGATTGGGCTGTTAGCGATAAACTCTGGTGACTTCTGAGGTGGGCAGATGTGCATCATATCGAACGTTTTTTCGATATCAGTCACGTTGCCTTCTGTATCGGTCTGTTTGAATAGAGCAGTTTTCGAAGAACCATCCACTTCAACGAGATTAGTCTGGAAGTTAAGGTTGATGCCGTACTTCTTCACATACTCCATAAGTGCCGGAACGTAGTCGGCGACACCAAAGAGACCAGGGGTGGCGGTACAGAAATCGACTTCGATGTTGCCAAGGTTGCCTTTGCGACTCCAGTGGTCACAGGAGAGGTACATCGCTTTCTGCGGTGCGCCGGCACACTTAATTGGCATTGGCGGTTGAGTAAATAGTGCTTTGCCGCTCTTAGTCGCTTGAACCAGTTCCCAAGTATAAGGAGCAAGATCAACTTTGTAGTTTGAGGTAACACCGTTACTACCAAGGGTCTCTTTAAGTCCTTTGATCGCATCCCAGTTCAAAGCAAGGCCTGGTGATACAACGAGGGTGCGGTAACCAATTGCTTCGCCATCTTCTAGTACGACCTGATTGTTCTCTGGCTCGAAGCGTTCTACTGCCGCTTTGTACCAGTGCGCTTTGCTAGGCATTACATCGGACATTGGACGGATGGTTTCAGCGCGGTTGAATACACCGCCACCTACTAGAGTCCAGCCCGGCTGGTAGTAATGTTCAGTGCGCGGTTCAATGATCGCGATATCAAGATCTGGCTGGCGCTTCAGAAGGCTGCCTGCCACTGCTTGACCACCAGCGCCACCACCTACAATGAGAACCTCATGGCGACGTGCTGCTGTTTTAGGTGCTGCATCGCAGTTACCTGTTGCCTGGCGCGCTTCAATGCGTGGGCCAAGACCGCTTAGGTCGTAGCCCGCATCTTTAGCGGTTGATAGAAGTGTTGCTGCATCAAGATGACTTGATTCTGATAGTGCCCAGAGTGTCGTACAACGTGTACCGGTACGACAGAAGGCCAATACAGGGCCTTGAGCTTCGGCCATAAATGCACCGAAGGCTAGGACATCTTCGTCAGTGATATTGCCTGAAATGACTGGCTGGTGATGGTAGGTAATACCCATCGCTTCACAAGCTGCCGCTATATCATTTAGATCAGGCTGGTCTTCACTTTCGTTAGCTGGGCGGTTACAGACGATTGTCTTGAAACCCATTGAAGCAGCGATGCCAACATCCTCTACGGCGATCTGCGGGCTTACACTAAGAAAGGGGGTGAGTTTACGTACATCCATTGTTTGTCCCTCTAATACGGTTTTTTATTTTTTGTTATTTAAATAGGTTTACCGGAACTTTCAGGTAGACCTGACCATTATCTTCAGCCGGTGGCATATGGCCTGCACGCATGTTGACCTGCACAGATGGCAGAATCAGGCGAGGCATATCCAAGGTTGCATCACGTGTTTCACGCATGTTGATAAAGTCTGCTTCATCGTGAGCTTCACCCACATGAATATTGTGTTTGCGCTCTTCACCGATGGTGGTTTCGTATGCGTAAACATCACGGCCTGGCGCTTTGTAGTCATGACACATCAAAACGCGTGTATCGTCAGGCAGAGTGAAAAGTTTCTGAATTGAGGCGTATAGGGTTGCAGCATCTCCACCAGGGAAGTCACAACGCGCTGTGCCGAAATCTGGCATAAAGAGTGTGTCGCCAACAAATAGGGCGTTACCGATAAGGTAGCTCATACAAGCAGGCGTATGTCCTGGGGTGTGCATTGCACGGCCTTGAATCTTGCCTACAGTGAAAAGCTCTTCATCCTTAAATAGGTGGTCGAACTGACTACCATCACGCTCAAATTCAGTGCCAGCATTAAATGCTTTGCCGAAAACATTTTGGACAACCGTAATGTGTTCGCCAATACTGAGTTGGCCGCCTAGTTTATCTTTAAGATAAGGGGCAGCTGAGATGTGATCTGCGTGAACGTGAGTCTCAATAATCCACTCTGTTTTAAGTCCTTCAGACTCGATGTAAGCGATAATGGAATCGGCTGATGCGGTATCTGTAGTCCCCGCTGCGTAGTTGAAATCGAGTACAGAGTCGATGATGGCGCAGGCTTTGGTTTCTGGGCAGCTTACAACGTGGCTGTAGGTGAAAGTAGGCTCGTCAAAGAAAGTTTTGATAAGAGGTAGCATTAAAGAAACTCCTTAATGGTTATATGCTTATAGCCTTTAAGTAATAGGCTACTCCTATATAGATAAATGTCAATTTAACTGCTACTAAAGCAACGCTTAATCTCACCCAATCCTCTCTAATTCTGCCTCGACAAGTTCTATGTCAGCTTCGATTAATTTATCCTGCGAAAAAGCACCTCGAACGGCAGACTTAAATCCTGCGATGGATGCGCTCTCATTATCTGCCATGTATAGATCTAGATGACCCCTTAAATAGGATATAGCGAAGAGTTGATCTGGATTGTCCAGCGCGTTGACCTCATCTGTTGTGAGCTTCTGATCGAGACTAGTTAGTTGTTCAACATTACTCATCGGTGTACTCCAACTCTTTCAAGTTCATAAGGTGTTCACGTCCTTCATTATCGATACGAAGCAGGCGGACGGTTAGGTAGTCCAGTTCGGGTGCCATCCAGATCAGGGTGGTGTGCTGTTGCCCCTGTCTATCAAGTTGCAGGCGGATACATTCAAACTCACCTGCAGGCGTTTTTAGCATCTCCTGCCCAAGGCGAGTGAAACGATAGTTCTTGATCTGCCCACCATCGGCGATACGGTAATCTAATTCTTCACGATCCGATTTTAAATCTTCTCTTAACTGCAGTTGATAGCTGAGACGATCTTGAACCCTTGGTTCCCACAGCTGACGCCAGGGGTCTCCATTTACAAGCGTGGTGATGCGTCCCTTAGTTTCATCAAAGTTGATATCAATTGAGCGGGTGCGCCCTAAAAGCTTTCGTTCGTAGTGGTAAGCAAGGGGTATCCACTGGCCGTTGCTGTAGGAAAGTTCAGACCACTCTTGTTGTTTTGCCATCAAGGCAGAGGCGTTATTAGAGAAGTGCCAGGTACCGTTTTCGGATCTCTTAAGCTCGCGATGCGCGCTGGCGGGTAGATCAATTAAGAGGTCGATGTTGGCACTATAGGTGGCGATAAAGGGCCTAGGCTCTGCCGTTGCCGAATAGGGCATAAGAGAAGCTTGTACTGCAAAGAGGGCCCAGAATTTCCAGGATAGTCGCGAAATGCTTAGGTATCCTGTCATCACATTCAACCTATAAAGCGAAATCCGCTAGGCCCAAGGAGTTCGTCATCTAGGGCGATGCCATCGTCTCTGCTCTTTAATCGTTCCGAACAGATCCATGAGACAGCTAAGGGGTAAATTTGATGCTCCAGCTTATGCACTTTATCGATCAGCGATTCAACGGTATCCGCGGCCACTATGGGTGTGGCAGCCTGAATGATCGGCGCGCCTGCGTCTAGCTCTTCAGTAACATAGTGCACTGTACAACCATGCTCTGACTCACCTGCTTCTAGGGCGCGAGCGTGCGTCTGAGTCCCTTTGAATTTAGGCAGTAGTGAAGGGTGGATATTGATTAAGCGCCCTTCGTAATGGCTCACAAATTCACTGGTGAGAATGCGCATAAAACCTGCAAGAACCACTAGGTCAGGGTTCCAAGCATCGATTTGCGCCATCATCGCTTGATCAAAGCTGAGTCTATCGCTGTAGAGCGTGTGATCAATTACAGCGGTGGGTATCTGAGCGTCCGTTGCTCGTTGAAGGCCGTAGGCGTCCGCTCGATTTGAGAGTACGCCTACAATGTTAATTGATGCATCGGTTTTAGATGCATCAATGATTGCCTGTAGATTAGAGCCGGAGCCAGATATCAGTATGACTACAGATTTACCTGGCATGCTAAGCTCTTAAAGTCCGCGCAGTTCGACTTGCTCTTCGCCAGCCGCCGCTGTTTCGATAGTACCGATAAGCCATGCGTTTTCGCCTTCAGCACGCATCAACTCGATCGCTTTGTCTGCATCAGTTGCAGGTACAGCGATAACCATACCAACGCCACAGTTGAGTGTGCGGTACATCTCAACGTTGTTTACGTTGCCGCCTTTCTGAATCCAGCGGAACACCTCAGGGATCTCCCAGCTGTTTGTATCGATTACAGCTTTAGCATTGTCTGGTAGCACGCGTGGAATGTTCTCAAGAAGGCCGCCACCTGTGATGTGAGAAAGTGCATTCACTTGAAGTGACTTAATTAGCTTTAGTACTGATTTAACGTAGATGCGGGTAGGCTCCATCAAAGCATCTGCAAGCGTTGTGTTGCCGATGTTCTGGTTTAGGTCAGCGCTGTTTACATCGATAATTTTACGAATCAGCGAGTAGCCATTTGAGTGTGGGCCAGAAGAGCCAAGCGCGATAAGTGCATCGCCCGCCTGTACTTTTGAGCCATCGATGATTTCAGACTTCTCTACGACACCGACACAGAAGCCAGCTAGGTCGTAATCATCACCTTCATACATGCCTGGCATCTCTGCAGTTTCACCGCCAACTAGAGCAGCGCCTGCAAGTTCACAGCCTTTACCGATTCCGGTAACGACATCAGCAGCCATATCGACATTCAATTTGCCAGTAGCGTAGTAGTCTAGGAAGAATAGGGGCTCTGCACCTGCTACAACAAGGTCATTAACACACATAGCAACCAAATCGATACCGATGGTGTCGTGCTTACCTAGGTCCATTGCAAGTTTAAGTTTGGTACCTACACCGTCGGTGCCCGATACAAGAACTGGCTGGCGGTAGCCCTCTGGAATCTCACAAAGTGCACCGAAGCCACCTAGGCCTCCCATCACTTCAGGGCGAGCTGTGCGCTTAGCAACGCCTTTAATCTTTTCGACTAGTGCGTTACCAGCGTCAATATCAACGCCTGCATCTTTATAGCTGATTGAGGGAGAGTTTGAATCGATAGACATCGGGTACCAACCTTTCGCGGTTATAAGTGGAAGCTTTTAAGCGGGGAATTCTAACAGTTTGCTCACCCCGGAGCTATTGTGTGTTACAGTTCTGATCAAATTTAAGTGCGTTTTTTTGCAGAAGGATTCACCAAGTGAACAGCTTTTTTCATCAGCTGCGACATCTTGTACTTTTTATAGCCACTTTTTTACCGCTTTCGGTAAGTGCTGCAGATTTACTGCTATGGCCAATTGATGCCCGTGAAACACCCGCTAAAGCTGTTGGTGCAGAGGCGAAGTGGGTGCAGTTTTTAATCGAAAAAGGTCGTGCTGAGCAGGTTCCTGTTGCTCTGCCAAGTGATTACGGAGTGGGCCCGCTCTTCTATCCGCAGTTGATTGCGGGTGCTGACGAGTCATCCATTCTTGCTAAAAGTGCTGCTGGCACAGGTGCCGGTTCTGCTCTCTCTATTCGTCTCAATAGCGATGGCATTAACTGGATGCTGGTCAACGGCAGCTCTGTACAGACACTTAGAACCTCAGTGACCAGTGATGGCCTGTCACTGGGTGTAAGCTGGATTAAGATGCAACTTGCGATTGAGACAGTAGTCGCTCCAAATGGGCCGATTGTTGAAGATTTGAATGCGCCTCAGTCCATAACGACTGAAGCAGCAGCGCCAGCACAGGCGCCAACACCGGCACAAACGACCTCGGTCGCTGCTTCTGAAGTAACTTCATTGCCTGCTATTAGTGAGTTAAAAGTTCAGGATGTTACCGCTAAGCCAATTAGTGAAACGCCTGTTATTGATACCCCTATTATCGATAGGCCCGTGCTGTCTGTTCAAAAGCCAGAAGCTGAGGCTCTGACTAAACAGACACAGGTCTCAAATAGCGCATACAAACCTGCGGGATTAGAGATTGCTGTTTCTGATGTGAATACCTTATCGGATCTGATGCGTTTGAGTGATCAGCTTAGAACAGAACCAGGTATCGATTATCTGTTCGTTTCACGTCTGCTCGGAAATCAGGTTCAGTTTGTTATTGGTAGTAAACTGTCAGTTGCTGATATCTCCTCACGCCTGATTGATCGCCCTTGGCTGGAAGCAACGGGAATAGACACCTTCCGCTATGTGACTGTTCAAACGGTTGAAGAGGCGACCAATCTTGAAGATCTGTTAGCACTTCCGATTGAAGAGGCGGCAGTTGTAGCAGAGGCTTCCGATTTACCTAGTTCGGATATAACTCAAATGGATGGGTTATCCATTCAAACTGTTCCGGCTGTTCAGGAGTAATCACTTTGCAGCAACGTTGGTTTATTTTGATCGTCGCTCTGATTCTTGCCGTTTTACTCTATCTGCTGGCGCCCATCCTTAGCCCCTTTTTGATCGGTGCGCTGTTAGCTTACATCTCTGACCCCTTGGCTGATCGTCTTGAAGCTAAGGGCTTAAGTCGTACTTCATCAGTCTTGATTGTATTTAGCCTGATGGCGTTTATTGTATTGGGTGCACTATTGCTCCTTATTCCTCAGTTATCGGCTCAGGTGCAGATTGTTGCGCAGCGCTTGCCTAGGGTAATTCAGCTCGTGAACAGTGAGTTGCTACCTATGGTTGAGAGTAGCCTAGGTGTATCCATCGCTAAACCCGACCTTGCACAGATCACAGCCATCATTGCGCAGCACTGGCAAACGACGGGTGATTTCGCGACGTTGATTATCGCCTCAGTTACTAAATCTGGTGTCGCGATTGCTGCCTGGCTGGCTAATCTGGTTCTGATTCCCGTGGTCTTCTTCTATCTGCTGCGTGATTGGGATCATATGGTGGCTAACATAGGCGAGCTTCTGCCGCGCAATGTGGAGCCGAAGGTTGCGCTCTGGGCTCGTGAGTCAGACCAGGTACTAGGCGCTTTCATGAAAGGGCAGTTGGTTGTGATGCTGGTGTTGGGCGTTATCTACGCGATCGGCTTGGCAATTCTGGGTGTCGATTTGGCACTGTTGCTCGGTCTACTTGCAGGGCTTGCCAGCATTGTTCCCTACCTAGGTTTTATTGTTGGTATCGTCTCTTCAGGTATTGCGGCTTATGTTCAGTTCGCAGACCCCATGATTCTGTTAGGGGTTGCGGCTGTATTTGCGGTCGGTCAGGCGCTTGAAGGTATGGTGCTTACCCCTAAGCTGGTCGGTGATCAGATTGGCCTGCATCCTGTAGCCGTTATCTTTGCCATCATGGCGGGAGGCCAGCTCTTTGGTTTTGTAGGTGTTTTGTTGGCGCTGCCAGTCGCTGCGGTTATCCGTGTGCTGCTGTCTCACCTGCATCGCGGTTACAAAAACTCTCATCTCTACCATCATGAGAGTGCTACTATCAGCGAATTACCATCTAGCAGCGAATTACCATCATCGGGGAGTTCGGAGCGCGAATGACCCCAAACCCACAGCAGCTTCCATTAAGTGTTTCGCTTCGCAGTGATGCGCGATTAGATCGATTTGTTGAAGCCGAGCCGTCGCCGCTTATCCCCATGCTAGCCAATGCCGCAAAAGGTGAGGCGAACGAGCCCTTCATCTATCTACATGGTGCCTCGGGTAGTGGTAAGAGCTATCTTCTCCAGGCAGTCTGTAATGCCGCCGATGTTTCTGGATTAAGTTCTATCTATCTACCTTTGACGGAACGTGCTGAGTACTCGGTTGAGATGCTCGATGGGTTAGAGCAGTTTGACCTTCTCTGTATAGATGGTGTCGATCAAATCGATGGAGATATTTTCTGGCAAGAGGGTCTTTTCCACCTCTACAACCGTGTAAGGGATGCTGGTGGCGTACTGATTGTGTCGGGTGATCAAACTCCCGCTAATCTCAGCCTAGAGTTGGCTGATCTTAAGTCACGTCTTGCTTGGGGTTTGAGTTTTAAACTGCATCCCATTAGCGATGATCAAAAGGTCTCGGCCCTGCAGAAAAATGCTGAGGATCGTGGCCTGCAGTTAAATGATGAGCTGGCTCGGTATCTGCTAAGTCGTGGCTCACGAGAGCTCTCTGATCAGCTAGGTTATCTTGAAGCGCTAGATCAAGCTTCACTGCAGCATCAACGCAAACTCACCATTCCATTCGCTAAACAGGTTTTAGGTTGGCAGTGACGTTTAAACTGTTATTGGACCATGCCGACTTTGTCGCGGTTGAAAAGCCGATCGGTTTCAATGTGCATCAAGAGGGTGAGGCTGAGGGGTTTGTTACCCTGCTTGAAGCGCAACTAGGGTATAAGCTCTGGCTCGTTCACCGTCTTGATAAGGTTACCTCTGGAATACTGCTACTGGCTAAGAGTGCTGAAGCGGCAGCGCAGTTAGGTGCTGAGTTTGCAGAGCATCGTATTACTAAGTTGTACCTAGCTTTAAGTGATCAAAAGCCCAAACGAAAGCAGGGGCGCATTCAGGGTGACATGCTGCCTGCCCGCGGTGGCTCATTCAAGCTTGCAAAAACCCGAAATAATCCAGCGATTACCGATTTCTTCTCATTGAGTATTACTCCAGGAGTTAGGCTTTTTGTCTGCCGTCCTAAAACGGGTAAAACGCACCAGATTCGAGTGGCTTTAAAGAGTGAGGGTGCAGCAATTTTAGGGGATGATCGCTATGGTACATCCTCTTCAGATCGCACCTATCTGCATGCCTGGTACCTCAGGTTTAGTTACCAGGGCAGTGAGTTTACAATTGAGTCTAAGCCAAATGAGGGCGCTCTATTTCTTGGAAGTGAATTTGCTGAGCTCTTCAAGCGCTTCCATGAAGAGAATCTCTTCCCTTCACATTGGGATTTTGTTTTTTAAAAGAGCTTTAGTTTTTAGCTAGCCCTAACATGGCTGCCAAGGTTTGTGATGAGTGACGAACGAATAGATAGAGACTTCAACTCACGCGATCTAAAAGATCGAGAGGAGTTGATGCATCACACCTGGTGTGACGTTTGCCAGCAGGTGGATTTAGGTATGACCGATCCGCAAGAGTATGAGCTACATGGAATCGTTTTTATTGAAGGGCGATGCCAAGTTTGTGGCAATCCAGTCTACACAGAGATAGATGATGAATCCTGATTATATCGACCGCTTTGCAGGCATAGGTCGCCTCTATGGTGTTGATGCATTGAGTGCTTTCAGTCACTCGCATGTGGCAGTGGTGGGGCTCGGTGGCGTTGGTTCTTGGGTAGTCGAAGCGCTAGCCCGTAGTGGTATTGGCGAGCTTACGCTTATCGATCTCGATGAGATCTGTGTCTCAAATACCAATCGTCAGATGCATGCCCTGAACTCAACCCTTGGTAATTCAAAAGTTCAGGTGATGGCGGATAGGGCGCGAGAGATTAATCCAGACCTTATAGTGCATGAGATTGAGATGTTCGCCACTCAGGATAACCTTGCAGAGCTGTTCCAGGATCCAATCCACTATGTCGTGGATGCGATTGATAGTGCTGGAGTTAAAGCGGCCATCATCGCGCACTGCCGTCGCCGTAAAATCCCGATCATTACTACAGGCGGTGCGGGTGGCTTGATAGATCCATTAAAGATCGCTGTGACAGATCTTAGTAAAACCGAACATGACCCCTTGGCTGCAAAAGTGCGCTCGATTCTTAAGCGCCATTTTGGGTTTAGCAAAAGCGGTAAGAAATTCTCGGTAGAGTGTGTCTTTTCTCATGAGCAGGCGCGCTATCCGCAAGCAGATGGCTCTGTCTGTGCGACCAAAAACTTTGGTGAGAGCGATGTTCGTTTAGACTGTTCTGGTGGTTTGGGTGCGGTTACAGCGGTGACAGCGACCTTTGCCAATATGGCTACTTCGCGAGTGCTGTTGAAGATTGCTGAGCGGGATGCTCGAGATAGAAAACAGGCGGATTAAGGTTGACCCCTAACCCACCAAAAGATGAAATCTTTTAAGCTGCCTGAGTAAGAACGTTCAGGGCTTGAGTACGTGTAGTGCGAAGTTCGCTAACAAAGATTTTGCTAAGACGTGAAGAAACTTTGTTGATCTCTTTCGCAATGTAAGCGCTACGTAGTGCGTTAGCTTCTGCAGTTAGTTCGTGTAGTTCTTTTGTGCATGAGTAGTTCATTTCGATACCCTTTAAATTCTGTTTCCGTTTAAGTTGTGATCATCATACGGCTGAGATTTCTTCTCGACAAACGATCGTTTTTTGATTTATTGTTGAGATAAATTCACATAAAGGTATTTTGAGATGCGTCGCTTACCTCCATTAAACTCACTTAGAGTCTTTGATGCTGCTGCTCGTCATGGAAGTTTTAACCGTGCAAGTGAGGAGTTGTGTGTCACCCCCTCGGCGGTGAGTCATCAGTTGAAATCACTTGAAGAGTTCTTGGGTGTCGAGCTGTTTAAGCGTGAAAAACGCACTATCTCATTAACAGCTGCAGGTGAGCGCTATCTCCCTTCCGTGCAGTTGGCCTTGGATGAACTAGAGCAGGCGACACGCCGTCTCATCTCTTCACCTAACTCCAATGTGGTGAAGGTGAGTATCGCACCAGCCTTCCTAACGCGATGGTTGGTTCCACGTATCTCACGTTTTCAGGAGCGCCACCCCGAAGTTGAGCTGCGCGTAGAGTCATCGATCGATTACATCGACTTTGATAACAGTGATACCGATATTGCAGTTTACTACGGTAAAGGGCACTGGACAGGTGTAGAGGCGCACTTTATGCGTAATATCTTCTTGACACCGGTGGTGAGTCCTAATCTGATTCAGACAGATGGTCCTATCACCAATCCTAGCGATATTCTGCGCTACCCTCTGATTCACGTATCTGGCCGAAGCCATGAGTGGACGAAGCTGCTTCAAGATAATGGCATCAGTATCAGCCAGGTGAGCAAAACGATCTCCTTCTCAAGTACAGCGCTTGCTGTATCGGCTGCTGCTGCAGGTGCAGGTATCGCCCTTGCGGATGTGGCGCTGCTTAAACATGAGGTGGAGAGTGAGCGTTTGGTGGCACCTTTTGATATTCGATTGGATAGCCACAACGCCTTCTATCTAGTGTACAAAGAGAACAGAACACTCACGCCAGCAATGATGGCCTTTCGTGACTGGATTCTTGAAGAGATGCAGGCGGACGTTGATGCCGCATCGTCACGCATCGGCTAACCATGCCTAAGCTTCGACCGCTTCTCCTGGGCGTAGCCGTGCTTTTGCCACTGCTTCTGCTCATCTATCTACTGCAAGATTACCTCGATGCTTATTTGCAGCGTGATGCCCAGGTGATGGCTTGTGATATCAATCTAGAGAGCTGCCAGCTCGACTTGAATGATGGACAGCATCTCTCACTGACTATGAATCCCTCACCTGCTGCATCGTTAACACCACTAACATTTACGCTCGCAGTCTCTGGTGAGCAACCTCAGGGTGTTTGGTTGGATCTGCAGGGTACTGAAGAGTACATGGGAATTAATCAAACGCCGTTCATATTTGAAGATGGCGTTTGGCGCGGCAAAACGGAACTGGCTGTCTGCACGACAGCGCGTATGCTATGGCAGGGGCGTTTGATAATCACTCAGCAGAGTGGTGAGACCCTACCGGTGGATTTCTTTTTTGAGGCCCAATGATTTTCGCGGCTTCCCTTCGGGAATGCGCTCCTACGGATAGCTAGGCAAATACCCCGTAGGAGCGCATTCAGGCAAAGACTGAAGCCGCGAAATTGAACTGATAGTAGGAGCTAGCCTGAAAGGCGAAGCGAGGCATTTAATATTTCGCTTCGCCCTATGGGCTAGCTCCTACTCTCGATCGGACGTGGACGATTGGCACGAGATTCGAATTAGGCACCCTGTTTCCCCGTCCGACTGAGAACGAGCACGGTGCTCTTTTTCGGTTAAGAGCTTTTCAGGCTAAGGCCATGGACGGCCGAAGAGCACAACGGAGGCAGGATGCCGACCTTGTGCGGTCCTGATAAGCTTCAGAAAAAGAGTATCGCGCGCAGTGTGCCGAAGGCCGAAGGATCGGGGTGTCCTTTTGCTTACTTTTCCGACAAGGGAAAAGTAAGGCTGGCCGACGCAAGTCGGGTAGAACAGCTTTTTATCGTTCCATCCATGGCCATCGTCGCTCCTGCACATACTGACGTAGTTTCCCTTCGGGAATGCGCTCCAACAAGGAGCTAGGTAAATACACCGTAGGAGCGCATTCAGGCAAAGCCTGAAGCCGCGAAAGAGAAAATACCCGAATAACCCGGGGATTGCGCGTAATTCGACATACCCTCGGCGTCGTGCTCCTGCACAAATTTGTCCGGAACAAATTTGATCAGCTTTAGCTGGCCCGCAGGGTGAGGGCAGGAAGCCCGAATAACCCGAGGATACCGTCCATCCCTGTCCATCGTCGCTCCTGCGCATCCATGCGCCCGCGACATACCGTACATCCTGTACATACCCTCGGCGTCGTGCTCCTACACGCCGAGGATACATTACATCCCTGTCCATCGTCGCTCCTGCGCATCCATGCGCCCGCGACATACCGTACATCCTGCCATACCCTTGAAATTGCTCCTGCATTTCTAGGATACAGGCCATCCATGGCCATAAAAAAACCCGGCTAGGTAGCCGGGCTGAAAGATCTTCAAATCGATGAAAATTTTGAAGAAAGGGATGCGAACACAAGGGATGGTTCGCGGCCTAATCCTTTAGACTCTTTAAATTTACTGCTTTTTTGTGCGGTGCACAATAGTTTGAATGCTGACTATTAGGTCAATTTACTCTTTAAATTGCTCTTTTATAACGCAGTGCAATATAAAGCCTATTAGTCTTCGACCCTTAGGTTGCTTTTACGGTATGGGTGAGCAGCATAAGTACCCATTACACGTACCTCTTTAGCAAAGAAGTGCAGCTCTTGTAGGGCAAGTTGCATCTCTGGTTGCTGGGTATGGGCAGCGACGTCGAGGTGGAAACTGGTCACCTGCATCGTATCTGAGGCCATGTAGCTCTCAAGCTTAAGGATGTTCAGGCCATTGGTAGCAAAGCCACCCAGTGCTTTATAGAGCGATGCTGGAATGTTGCGTGCGGTAAATAGGATAGAGGTCATGAACTCTTGTGATGGATCGTATTCAGGTACCTTGCTATCGCGTGCCAAGATCAAGAAGCGGGTAGTGTTACCGTCCACATCGCGGAAACCTTCGCGGATAATCTCTAGGCCATACAGTTCAGCGGCTAGAGAGGAGGCTATAGCGCCAAGCTCTGAAGTCGGGTTGGCAGCAAGATCCGCTGCAGATCCCGCTGTATCAAGTGCTGCAATAGGTTCTAAACCTAGCGCACGGATGTTGCCATCACACTGTGCAAGCGCCTGAGGGTGTGACCAAACACGTTTAAGCTGCTCCACCTTGGTGCCAGGAATGGCGAGTAAGCAGTGGTTCACAGGCTCAAAGTGTTCGGCCAGGATATGTAGCTGAGTCTTTGGCATTAAGCGGTAGATCTCTTCAACACGACCGGCTGTACTGTTCTCTAACGGAATCATCGCTAGGCGCGCTTCACCACGCTCAACCATAAACATCGCTTCTGCAAAGCTTGAACAAGCGACAGCTTCTAGCTCTGGATGAACACGCGTACAAGATAGGTGCGAGTAGGCACCTGGCATGCCTTGGTAGGCGATTTTAGCGGGTAGGTCAGTCATATCTACTACTTAAGAATTTTGTAAAGCGCGATTATCGCACAACTTATAAAGAGTTTGGTAAGGTTCGGTCTATTGCACAGGAAATAGATATGTCACCAGAACGAGAGGCCCGACTGAGGGCTGTTTTTCAAAAGCGTCAAATGGATCTGACGCTAATTACAGAGCGTGTTCACAAGCCGCGTAATATCTCGGCGTTAATTCGTAACTGCGATGCTGTGGGTATCGCAGAGATGCACTTTGTTGAGCCTGAAGCGGGGTATCGAAGTTTCAACGGTACCAGTATGGGGAGTGACCGTTGGGTCGACTCTGTCTCCCATGACAGCGTTGTGGATGCGGTTCAAGCTGTTAAGTCGCAAGGTATGAAAGTTTATGCAGCGCACCTTTCTGATAGCGCTGTCGATTTTCGTAAGGTTGATTACACCCAGCCATGTGCCATTATGATGGGTGCAGAAAAGGATGGTATCAGCGACGAAGCGGCAGCACTGGCTGATGAGCATATCATCATCCCCATGCTTGGTATGGTCGAGTCGTTTAATGTATCAACCGCCGCGGGCATTATTCTGATTGAGGCGCAACGTCAGCGTTTAAATGCGGGTATGTATGAACGTGAGGGGTTGCCTGCAGAGCGCACAGCGCGTTACCTCTTTGAGTCACGCTACCCTAAATTGGCTCGTTACTATCAAGTGTGTGAAGCTGAGTACCCCGCTTTCGATTTGAATGGCGAGCTGCTGAGTCGTGAAGGGCTTGAACCCATCATTGCACGTGGCCGCGATATTCTGTTGGCGATGAAACGTGTCTCTAGGCAGCAGCGCAAAGAGGCACGCAGAGAGGGTTTGCTCTAACTGAAGGATGGGGCAGGCCACCAACTTGGCAGTTGCTGAATAATCTCAGGCTTAGCAAATCGAGTATCGATCAACAGCAGTTTACCCTGGTCTTGATGGGTGCGAATTAGGCGGCCTGCCGCTTGAACTACCTTTTGAATGCCAGGATAGAGGTAGGTGTAGTCGTAACCCGCTCCGAAGCGCAGTTCAAATTTTTCACGCATCACTTCGTGGAAGGGGTCAAAAGGGGGTAACCCCAGTGTGGCTATGGCGACTCCGATGAGTCGATCCCCGACTAGATCCACACCCTCAGAAAATAGCCCGCCGAGTACCGCCATACCCAATAGTTGGCTCTCATCTGAAAATTGCTCTAGATAGCGCTGGCGCTCGTCACTTCGCATACCGCTAGTTTGTCTATGCAGTGGTAAATCAGGTGCTATATCTGCAACTGCCTCTGATATCTCTTCAAGGTAACTAAAGCTCGAAGAGAAGAAGAGGTAGTTGCCAGGTTTTGCTCGCCACATCTCTACAAGTTTCCGTGCGATCGGTACTACGGATCTCTCCCGGACCGCATAGCGAGTATCGATAGATTTGACGATCTCAACATCCACCTGCTCCGCATTGAAGGGTGAGGGGAGTGAGCCTGATACTGAATCCTCAGAGAAGCCGAGTAAATTCTGGTAGTAGTCGAACGGTTTGAGTGTTGCAGAGAACAAAATTGCGCAGTTTAGGTCGGCCCAGCGGGGTGCCAGAAAGAACGATGGATCTAAATTGAGCAGCGCCAGTTCAGCCTGGCCACGTTTAGCTTTGCTGCGTCGAACGATGGAGTGCTCGCCAAACTGCTCTGCCAGTTTTAGATAGGCCGAACTTAAAAAGAGGAGGTTTTGCAGCTCCTGTTGATCTGGAGATTTGGCTAGCTGATCGCCAAGCTCTGTTGCCAGTGACTGTAACGCAAACTCGAGTTTCTCGGGCGGCATCTCATCAAAGCTTGGTGTGCTGGTCTGTTCTTTACACGCCTGTTGCCAAGCACGCTGCACTGATTCAAGGGCTCTGCTGAGTTTGTTGGTTTGCTCTGTGGCTGGAATATCAATCTTGAAGTCGCTCTGTTTGAGCTCTATCGAGTAGAGGTCGCGACATCGCGTCACTAGGTTGTGCGCCTCATCAACAAGTGCGAGGGTTTGCCACTCATCCTGGTGCAGGTAACCACTGAGTATCGCTGTAGGTGCTAGATACTGGTTAATGTCCGCCACAACGATATCAGCCCAACGTGCCATCTCCTGTCCGAAATAGTAGGGACATATCTGATGTTTTTCGGAAATTTTCCGAAGCGCTTCGCTCTCTAGATTCGTCCAGTTCAAGCTGTATGCCACTTCTCTGGCATTGGGTAACCGATCAAAGAACCCCTTTGCGAGTGGGCAGCTATCGGCTTGGCACAACTTGTCTGGCTCAATACATCCACTCTCTTTAGCGACCAACTCAACAGCGATGAGCTTAGGTTGACCTTCCCTTAATTGGTTGATGCCATCAAACGCCACTTTTCTAGCCGTATTGCGAGTGGTTAGATAGAAGAGGTTGGTGAGTCCATCTGCTGCAACGGCCTTTAAGCTAGGGTAGAGCGTACCAAGGGTTTTGCCTGATCCGGTTGGCGCCTCTATTAGCAGGTCGCGCTGGGTTTTGGCCGCTTTAAAGACTGATTCAGCAAGCTCTCGCTGCCCTTTGCGAAATTCACTGTAAGGGAAGCTAAGCTCTTTGAGTGATTGGTCTCTTGCAGCGCGGTGCTGGTTGAGTCGATTTTGCCAATGTTTGAAATGCTCTACACGCGCTTCAAGTTCGTTCATTAGCTCGTCGGCGGTGGCGGTAAACTCAATCTCTGTCACCTCATCGCTGGTGATCTCTAGGTAGCTGAGTTTAAGGTTGATGCGCTTCCAATCCTGCTCTAGGCATATCATTGCACCGTAGCTTCTAAGCTGTGCTAGGTGCAGATTGCGTTGGCCTAGTGATTGGCGCTCTAAATCACCGCGATAGGTCTTAATCTCCTCGACGAGCTGTTTGCTTCGATCAAAACCATCACAGCGGCCGCGAACAGTGATCTCTTCAAAACTCTGTTCGATGGGATATTCACTTTGATAGCTTGCACCGCGTCGCTTTTGCAGACGTTGGTGACCCTCGATTCCTTCAAGTGCTGTCGGAGCAGGCGTATAGCGATGGTCAATGTCACCGATGCGGTCGGTAAATTCACAGAGAGAGCGAACCGAAATACGATTACTCACTGTGCATCATCCTGTTGCCACTCGACCCAACAGACGGCGCTAGGAATCTCTTGTTCAACAAAGTAATCCAGCCAGAGCTTCTGATTATCTTGAAGGCGATCACCGGGCCCTTTTACCTCAATCAACCGGTAGTTTCTCTCTTTTAGGTTGAACTCAATAAGATCGGGAAAACCGCTGCGATGGTTGCGTAAGTCACTGAGAAGACGCTCGAATATCTTTCGAAGGTGTTGTGCTGGAATGATCTCTAACGCCAGCTCTATCAGTTCCTTAGAGACGACTCCCCAGTGAATAAAGCTATTGGTGATGCCATATTTCTCTTGGTAACGATCGCGTATAGCCCCTTGGTAGTCCCCGTTATCCAAACGGTTAAAGCACTCTTGAATAAGATCTGCTCTCTGCTCTTTGAAATTGCTGCGATAGAGATCTGCAGGTTGAGCTTGGAATGGGTGAAAGAAGGCTCCTGGAATAGGTGCGTAGAGAACATCCCAAAAGAGTAGGCCAAACAGAGTGTTGATCAAGCAGTTTTCGACGTAGAAGAGAGTATTGCTATCGTTACCCAACGCCAGGGCAGTGGTCTGTTCGACCCTAAGTGTGTCCAGTTTAGGCGTCGTTAAATTAATTCGTTCGGGCTCTTTAAGGATGATAGGAGTGAACGGTGTACTCAGTTTTTTGCTCAATCGTTTTTCAACACGATTTATCAATAGCTCTTGCAAGGGGGTTGGTGTGTACGGGCTCTCTTGGCGATAGCCTGTGATGCGAGGAGCTATGGCTTCGTAGCGCTCACTTTTTTCGAGCAGGCGAAGCTCACGAATCAAAGCATCACCTAAGCTAGATGCTTCGTATAACGAGAGTGCAGTATCTATATCTGCGGCTCTCTCGGCCTCTTGTCCTAGGTTGTATAGCAACCGCCCGTGACGACCGGCAATCCAGCTATTGATCGGCATGATCTCTTGAGCTCTGATAATTCGCTCGGGAAGAGGTGTTGTTTCGGACTCTTCATAAATAGCGTTTAGCGCTAGGTATTGATCCACCTCTGTACGATGGTGAAATGCGCGTGATGAGTCATCCAGTTGGATCGGCTCATAGTTAAAGTAACCCAACTCCGTAACAACAAATTCACTCCAGCTCTGTCTTTGGTTGCCAAAGAACATTAAACGCAGACGATCAAAGAGTGGCTGGCATTTGAGTTTAAATGAGTCTGTAGGTACTGCTAGCCATTCGCTCAGTCGCTTGGCGGGTAGGGATTGAACGTTTAGTAGCTCTAACAAAGCCCTCTTTGAACTCGATTTGGCCAGTGGTGTTGGGATAAATCGCTTCGCAAGTGCGAGTAACTCCTCTTTATTAATTAGATCTGCTACTTCATTGAGCTCTAAGAGAGGGTCTCTCTCAATCAGATCACATTGCTCCAATTGAGTTGCTAGCTCTTCAATATCGCTACCAATTTCTGCGTAGTGCTGAAGTTGCGAAGCTCTGTAGATGGTTTGGGTACGCATGATCATACGTATCAGAAGTGCTTGAGCATTTTTGGGGAGGCTAAGGTAGTGACCAATCAAAGCTCTCTCGCTCTCATTGAGCAGATCTGCGTGCAGTCTCATCACCCAGTGAATAAGCGTGTTGGCGTTAGCTAGGTAGTAGAAGGGATCTTCTAGCGACTGCGCTTTTGGCTGATTGTGCGGTTGGCTATCCATGCAGGTAGTTTACTGACTGATAGAAGTTATAAAAGTTCTAAGTTGAGGCTTTTGTCTCTATTAACTAGAGATTGCTAACTTATTTACGTAAATATTCCAAAAAATTGCTTGTTACTCCGATTTTTGATGTCTAAAATGTAATTTAATTACATAGGAGCTTTTTGCTCTTCAAACAAAGATAAAAGGAAGTGACCTGTGAAGCATCCTAAGTTGGTTGAAATCACACAACGCATTATTGAGCGCAGTCGTGAGACCCGTGCCGATTACGTTGCGCGTATGGAAGCAGCTAAAGATTCCAAAGTGGCGCGTTCTACTCTTGCCTGCGGTAACTTGGCACACGGTATTGCGGCATGCGGATCTTCTGAGAAAGATACGCTCAAGCTTATGAACAGCGCGAACGTTGGCATCATCTCAGCCTACAACGATATGGTCTCTGCTCATCAACCGTTCCAGCACTTCCCTGAACTGATCAAAAATGCTGTTGCTGGTATGGGCGGTACTGCTCAGGTTGCAGGTTGTGTCCCAGCAATGTGTGATGGCGTGACCCAGGGTCAGCCAGGTATGGAGTTGAGTCTCTTTAGTCGCGATCAGATCGCCATGTCGACTGCCGTAGGTCTTACTCACAACATGTTTGATGCCGCTCTATGTTTGGGCGTTTGTGACAAGATCGTGCCGGGTCTGTTGATTGGTGCGTTGAGTTTTGGTCACTTGCCTGTGATTTTTGTTCCTGCAGGCCCAATGCCGAGCGGTCTTCCAAACAAAGAGAAGGCGCGTATTCGTCAGGAGTATGCAGAGGGTAAGGTGGGTCGTGATGCACTGTTACAGTGTGAAATGGACTCTTACCACAGTGCTGGTACTTGTACCTTCTACGGCACAGCGAACTCTAACCAGTTGCTAATGGAGGCGATGGGTCTTCATCTACCGGGTTCTTCATTTATCAATCCATATACACCGCTACGTGATGAGTTGACTAAAGCTGCTGCTGAGCAGGCTTGTCGTATCACAGCTCAGGGTAGTGATTACCGTCCGCTCTATCAGGTTATTGATGAGAAGGCGATTGTTAACGGTATCGTGGCGCTTTTGGCTACAGGTGGATCAACCAACCACACCATGCACATCATTGCGATGGCGCGTGCAGCCGGTGTCATTGTGAACTGGGATGACTTCTCAGATCTTTCGGATCTAGTTCCGCTTATCACGCGCATCTATCCAAATGGCAGTGCTGATATTAACCACTTCCAAGCTGCGGGTGGTATGTCGCTGTTGGTACGTGAACTGCTTAAAGCGGGTCTTATTCACGACGATGTTAAGACAGTTTTCGGTAACGGCTTGGCAGATTATGTACAAGAGCCTTTCATCAATAATGGCCAGCTTGTATGGCGTGAAGGTCCAGAGGTTTCGCTTGATTCTGAAGTAATTAGTACCGCTGCTCAGCCATTTGCTGCAAACGGTGGTGTCAAACTGCTGAAAGGTAATCTAGGTCGTTCAGTGATTAAGGTCTCTTCAGTACCGTCAGACCGCTTTGTTATCGAAGCGCCTGCTGTCGTGCTGCATGAGCAGGATGATCTTAAAGCGCTATTTGATGCGGGTAAGCTTGATCGAGACTGTGTAGTGGTCGTGCGCTTCCAGGGCCCAGCGGCCATGGGTATGCCAGAACTTCACAAGCTAACGCCAATGTTAGGTTCACTACAGGATCGCGGTTTTAAAGTGGCTCTTGTGACTGATGGTCGTATGTCAGGTGCATCGGGTAAGGTGCCAGCAGCGATCCACCTAACGCCAGAAGCTTTGCACGGTGGTCTGATTGCTAAGGTGCAGGATGGCGACATGATTCGCTTGGATGCAAACACCGGTGATCTAACCCTATTGGTCGATGAGTCGACGCTTGCTGCACGTGAGGCGGCAACAGCAGATTTAGCCAGCCATCAATTTGGCTGGGGACGAGAAATGTTCGCAGGGATGCGGCAGTTGGTTTCGGGTGCAGAGCAGGGTGCCTCTGTTCTATTTAACTCGATTCAGAAAAGCTAAGCAGGGATTCGGAGAGATAATGAGTACGCAAGCTGAAGCACTATTAACAACTTCACCGGTGATGCCGGTCCTTGTCATTGATCGCGTTGAAGACGCAGTACCAATTGCAGAAGCCCTTAAAGCGGGTGGACTAAAGGTGCTTGAAGTGACACTTCGCACAGAGTCTGCACTGGATGTGATTCGTGAGATTGCACATAACGTCTCTGACGTATTGGTGGGTGCAGGTACCGTAACAACGGCTGAAGAGCTGAAAGCGGTGCAAGATGCGGGCGGTGCTTTTGCCATAAGCCCAGGTGCAACTGACGCGCTTCTTAAAGCGGGTGCCGAATCGGATATCCCTTACCTGCCAGCTATTAGCACCGTGTCGGAGCTGATGCGTGGCATGGAGTATGGCTTCACCTCGTTTAAGTTCTTCCCAGCCGAAGCGGCGGGCGGTCCTAAAATGTTGAAGTCGATCGCTGGTCCTTTCCCGCAGGTTCAATTCTGCCCAACAGGCGGCATTGGCCCAAATAACTTTACCGATTACCTAAGCCTATCCAACGTTAGTGTGGTAGGTGGTTCTTGGGTAGTACCGCAAGATCTTGTCGATGCGAAAGATTGGGCAGGTATTACCAAACTAGCTTCAGAAGCTGTTGCTAAGGCAGCAGCCCTGTAGGGTCCGTTTCCTAAAGGTCGTGGAAACTAGCGCGAGAGCGCACTTTTAGCCGCCCCAAATGGGGCGGTTTTTTTATGGCCATGGATGGCCGGTATCCTAGAAATATTCGGGCTTCCTGCCCTCACCCTTCGGGCCAGCTTAAGCTGTTCAAATGTGTTCCGAACAAATTTGTGCAGGAGCAATTTCTAGGGTATGTCGAATTACGCGCAATCCCCGGGTTATTCGGGTATTTTCTATTTCGCGGCTTCCCGCTTTGCGTGAATGCGCTCCTACGGTGTATTTACCTAGCTACTTGTTGGAGCGCATTCCCGAAGGGAAGCCGCGACAGTATTTGCAGGAGCGACGATTGCCATGGATGGAACGATAAAAAGCAGTTCTACCCGACTGACGTCTGCCAGCCTTACTTTTCCCTTGTCGGAAAAGTAAGCAAAAGGACACCCCGCTCCTTCGGCCTTCGGCACACTGCGCGCGATACTCTTTTTCTGAAGCTTATCAGGGCCGCACAAGGTCGGCTTCCTGCCTCCGTTGTGCTCTTCGGCCGTCCATGGCCTCAGCCTGACAAGCTCTTAACCGAAAAAGAGCACCGTGCTCGTTCTCAGTCGGACGGGGAAATAGGGTGCCAAATTCGAATCTAGTGCCAATCGTCCACGTCCGATCGAGTGTAGGAGCGCATTCCCGAAGGGAAGCCGCGACAGGATGTTCTAGAATCTCTGAATCAAAACAACCGACTCACCCGGCTCAACAATACGCGTATCTGACATCGCATTGGCGGCTTCAATACACAGGAAACTGCGGAAATTCTCTGAACCGATATCGGTCATTTTTCCTGCGGTATCAAAACCTGGATTCCAAACGACAGTCGTGTTGCTGTTCTGTTTTTGTATGGTGCGAGTTGTATCACCATCAATGAGTTTCAGTGATTCGCTGCTATCGAAGTAGACACGGTCAGTTGGCTCTTCCAATGACACCAGCTCTCGACTCTCAACACTCTCTGCATAGTCCAATAACTTATCAGCGTAGTGACATCCTTTGAGACCCTCTATGCGAGCGCTACTTAGATCACTAATTGGGAAGTAGGTGTGAAGCGCCTGGCTTAGTGGGAATGCTTCGCTCCCATTATTATGAGTGATTAGTGAGAGCTCCAATGAATCACTCAAGGTCACTTGCAGTCTTACTATGCATTTAAATGGGAAGAGGGTGTTGCTTGATCGGTTTTCGAGTTTCAAGACAATGCGGGTAAAGTCTGTGCAGGACTCTTCACTTTCAACTGACCATAGGGCTGTTCTGGCAAAGCCGTGGGCTGGGTACGTAGCTTCAGTCGCATGTGCTCCAAACCAAGGCCAGCAAACCGGTACACCACCGCGAATGGGTTTGCCCGTTTCTATGATGCATTTAGGACTCATCCATAGCTGCTCAACCCCGCTTTTTATAAAGCTGGTCAGGTGCGCGCCCTGAAGGGTTAGGGTGCATCGGTTCTCGCCAAATCGAAGTTCAAGTGCATCTAGTTTGTTCTGAACGCTTAGTTTGGTCACATTCATGTTGAAATCCGGTATTAAAATTACATTTGACTAGTTGGGCTTTGATATTGAATAAATCGCCTTAAGCCTCGTATTCATTGGTAATGTACACCAAAAACGGCAATTTATCTGAAAAAAATAGGATAAAAGTTTTCTGGCTATTACCGCTGAAAATGTACTAAAATTACATAACTTTTTTACATGATTAGTCAGCTCATTCAAAAATTCTTAAATGAGTGGGTTAAAAGGAGCGATTCATGAGTATTCCAATGCATCAGGCCTGTGATTTTGTCCTCTTCGGCGCGAAGGGTGATTTGGCGATGCGTAAGCTTTTTCCTGCGCTATTTCAGTTGGATAAAGCTAATCTACTTAACCCAAAAAGTAAGATCATTGGTGTGGCTCGTACCGAGCATGACCAAGCAGGTTTTGTCGAGGCGGTTAAAGAGACTCTGGATCGATTCTTAAAAGCGGGTGAAATGAGTGATGCTGAGTGGCAGCGTTTCGCCGCTCGCCTTGATTATGTTCAAGTGGACATGACCAAGCCTGAAGATTTCAAAAAGATCTCAGCGAAACTAGACGCTTCACGTGTGATGGTTAACTACCTAGCGACGCCGCCTTCTGTATTTGGTGATATCTGTAAAAACCTAAGTTCCGCTGAGCTTATTAACGAACAGACACGTATTGTCCTCGAGAAGCCAATAGGTCACGACCTTGCGAGCTCTAAAGTGATTAACGATACGGTTGCGACCTACTTTAAGGAAGATCGCATCTACCGCATCGACCACTACCTTGGCAAAGAGACAGTTCAGAACCTTCTAGCGCTGCGCTTTGCTAACAATCTATTTGGTTCACAGTGGCACAACTCAGCGATCGATCATGTACAGATCACAGTTTCAGAAACCGTTGGTCTAGAAGGTCGTTGGAGCTACTACGACAAGGTGGGGCAGATGCGCGATATGGTGCAGAACCACCTGTTGCAGCTTCTTTGTATGGTGGCTATGAACCCACCAAGCAAGTTGGATGCAGACTCGATTCGTGATGAGAAAGTACGCGTACTTAAAGCGCTACACCCAATTACGTCAGAGAACGTGACCAAGCGTGCTGTACGTGGTCAATATGCTGCAGGCTCTATCAATGGCAGTGCTGTGGTGGGTTATGCGCAAGAAGATGGCGCGCAGAAAGCAAACTCAAATACCGAAACCTTCGTCTCTCTTCGCGTGAATGTCGATAACTGGCGTTGGGCTGGTGTTCCATTCTATCTGCGTACCGGTAAACGTATGCCAGCGAAGATGACTGAGATTGTGATCGTTTATAAGAACAACCCTCACTTCATCTTCGATCCAAAACAGCGCGATATCGTGAATAACCGTTTGGTGATTCGCCTACAGCCAGAAGAGGGCATCCGTCTTCATGTGGTAACGAAACAGCTTGATTTGCAGCAGGGGATGAACCTGCAAAATCGTGCTCTTAACCTTAACTTTGGTGAAGATGATCCTAACCACCGCACACCTGACGCATACGAACGTTTGCTGCTTGAGTCGATGGTAGGCGATCAGTCATTGTTCGTTCGTCGTGATGAGATCGAAGCATCTTGGGCATGGTGTGACCAGCTTATCGATGCTTGGAAAGAGGTAGGCGACGAAGTTAAACCATACAACGCAGGTACCTGGGGCCCGATCGGTTCGATTGCTCTTATCGAGCGTGATGGCCGCTCTTGGCACGAGTAAGCGTTATGACAAAGATTATAAATTTTCCAGATAGAGAGTCGCTTGAGCAGCAGCTAGCGCACTCGATTGTAGAGCTTCTGCAGGCGGGTATTGATAGCCAAGGCCGAGCAACACTGGTTGTATCGGGTGGTCGAACACCTGCTGCTCTATTTCAAACACTATCTAAAGCCGATCTAGATTGGTCAAAGGTATGGGTTACCCTTGCTGATGAGCGCTGGGTGCCTAATACCCATGCCGATAGCAACGCTCGGTCAGTAGAGAGCAATCTGCTTATAAACAGAGCAGCAACTGCAAACTTTATCCCTCACTTTAATGGTGCAGATACACCATTTGATGGTGCGGCTGAGCTTTCAGAAGAGCTTGAATCTCTTCCAGAGATCTTTGATGCAGTCATTCTGGGTATGGGTGAAGATGGTCATACGGCATCTTTCTTCCCTGATGCTCCAGAGCTTGCCGCTGCGATTGATCCTGCAGGTGGCTCTGTCTGCATGGGTGTTACGCCTCCGGTAGCCCCTCATCTACGAATGACACTCTCCCTACCACGCCTACTTGCCAGCAAACGTATCTTCGTACACCTTTGTGGCGAGGGTAAAACTCCTGTTCTTGAGGCGGCACTGGGCGAAGGCGCAACTGAACAGATGCCGATTCGCTCTGTATTGCGCCAAGATAAAACCCCGGTCGATATCTACTGGGCACCCTAAGCCTATTTTTCTAAAAAGATCATGCCAAGTGCATGATTTTTTTTGCCCTTTTTTACTGTTTTTTACACATCCACTAGTGAAAATTAGCTCGTTTTTTTAGTGCACCAAAATGGGTGTGCCGCTTATTTTTGCGCACCATTGAGTCGCTTTTCGTAAATATTGCGCCCCTTGTTGGTGCATAAAAGTATCCTAAAAACAGAGTCGCAAATGTCACATAAATCTGTGTTAAAAATATTTAAAATTTTAACTCATTGTTTTATATGATTTTAATTTTGACTCATTGGTTGAATTTAAAAAGTTGGCATGCCTGATGCAATAAGGAACTCATCGGATTAATACACCTCAAAGGAGAACTCACCGATGCGTAAGTCAACTATGTTTAAATCTGCTGCACTCGCACTAGCTGTTTCTGCTACTAACATGGCAATCGCTGCCGACACGATCAAAGTGGGTGTGCTGCACTCGCTATCGGGCACTATGGCGATCTCTGAAACCACGCTAAAAGATACACTCTTGATGCTTGTTGAAGAGCAGAACAAAAAGGGCGGTGTGCTTGGTAAAAAACTTGAAGCAGTTGTCGTAGACCCTGCATCAAACTGGCCTCTATTCGCGGAAAAAGCGCGTGAGCTTGTAGAGAAAGAGAAGGTAGATGCAATCTTCGGTTGTTGGACATCTGTATCTCGCAAATCGGTGCTTCCTGTCATCGAAGAGCTAGATAGCGTTCTTTTCTACCCAGTTCAGTATGAAGGTGAAGAGTCTTCTAAAAACGTTTTCTACACTGGTGCTGCGCCTAACCAGCAGGCTATCCCAGCTGTTGATTACCTAATGAATGACCTAGGTGTAGAGCGTTGGGTTCTTGCGGGTACTGACTACGTTTACCCACGTACCACTAACAAAATCCTAGATGCTTACTTGAAGAGTCATGGTGTTGCTGAATCAGACATCATGATCAACTACACACCATTCGGTCACTCTGATTGGCAGTCGATCGTATCTGATATCAAGAAATTTGGTTCAGCAGGCAAGAAAACCGCTGTTGTCTCAACGATCAACGGTGATGCAAACGTACCGTTCTACAAAGAGCTAGGTTCACAGGGTATTAGTTCATCTGATATTCCTGTTGTTGCCTTCTCTGTAGGTGAGGAAGAGCTATCTGGTATGGATACTTCTCCACTCGTAGGTCACCTAGCTGCATGGAACTACTTCATGAGCGTTGATGCTGAAGAGAACGATGAGTTCATCGATAGCTGGCACAAGTTTATCGGTGATGAAAAGCGTGTAACGAACGACCCTATGGAAGCCTCTTACATCGGTTTCAACATGTGGGTTAAAGCGGTGGAGAAAGCGGGTACTACAGACCCAGCTGCGGTTCAGGATGCGCTTATCGGTGTCTCTGTACCTAACCTAACAGGTGGTCTATCAACCATGATGCCCAACCACCATATCTCTAAACCAGTGCTTATCGGTGAGATCCAGGATGATGGCCAGTTCGAAGTTGTATCTTCAACCTCTGGTCTAGTTGTTGGTGATGCTTGGTCTGACTTCCTAGAGGGTTCGAAAGATCTTATCTCTGATTGGCGTCAGCCACTGTCGTGCGGTAACTACAACGTTAAAACTGCGACCTGTTCAGGCCAGAACTTCTAATTTGAAGATCTAATGTTGTTGGAACCCGAAAGGGTTCCTCAAACAGGCGGCACGGATAATTTATACCGATGTCGCCTTTTTACTACCGAAAAGGATGAACCTATGCGTAGTGTGCGCGTAACGTTTCTACAGACACTCCTTATTGCTCTTGTAGCTTTTGTTTCGATGCAAGTGAATGCAGGCAGTGCCGAGTTTGATCAGTATGAAAAAACGCTGATTGATGCAAAGTTTGATGAGAAGGGTGCCATTGTTGAGCAGTGGTTAGCTGCCGATGCACCAGAGGCTCTTAATCTCGTAAAACTAATGTTGGATAGCCAACTCTACTACCAGAAAAAAGAGGATCAACTCTATCTAGTTGAGGATGCATCGACGGGGGCTGTTGCAGTTAGACTGCGCGATAACGAGCAGGTCACCATCAAGTCGAAACGCGATTTTAAGCGTGTCAGCATCAACAATACTCTGCGTGAACATTTCGCATCTATTTTAGCTACAGGTGCGCTTGTCGATGCTGTTCCTGAGGTTCGTCGCCAGGCGGCGCTAGACCTAATCGGTAACCCATCTTCAGATATTATCCTGAAGGTTCGAAATCTATTTGAGAAGGAGTCTGATGCCGATGTGCGCAGCGCCTTCTCAATTGTGCTTGCAGTGGCAGATCTAAACTCGGCTGATACCGAAGTGGCTTCTAGTGCAGTCACTGCTCTGAGTCAAACACTGGAGCCAGCTGCACTAGCTGCACTCAATCAATTTATTGATGCCACCTCAGATGAATCGCTCAAAGCTCAAGCTCAAAGAGCAGTTAAAGCTATTCAGGATCAGGCCTCTTTCTATGCAGGCATTGAGACCGTCTACTTCGGCTTAAGTTTAGGTTCTGTGCTGGTGCTTGCGGGTATCGGCCTCGCTATTACATTTGGCGTCATGGGCGTTATTAATATGGCGCACGGTGAGCTCATTATGATTGGCGCCTACACCACCTATGTAGTGCAACTGCTCATGCCTAATGCGATTGAGAACTCGCTGTTTGTCGCTATTCCTGCAGCGTTTGTTGTTTCAGGTTTAGTTGGTATCGCAATAGAGCGCGGTGTCATTCGTTTTCTATACGGTCGCCCGCTTGAGACGCTTCTTGCAACCTTTGGTATTTCGCTTGTTCTGCAGCAGGCGGTGCGTTCGATCTTCTCACCGCTTAACCGGAGCGTGGAGACGCCCGATTGGATGTCGGGGTCAATTCAGATCAATCCAGTACTGGCGTTAACTGAAAGCCGCCTCTACATCATCTTCTTCTGCATCTTTGTCTTTATCGCGCTCTCTTTGGTGATGAAACGCACGCGTTTAGGGCTTCAAGTTCGCGCAGTATCGCAAAACCGCGCTATGGCTCGTGCAATGGGGGTTCGCTCTGAGTGGGTAGATGCGATGACCTTTGGCCTAGGTTCGGGCGTAGCAGGCGTTGCCGGTGTGGCGCTATCTCAGCTTACCAACGTCGGTCCTAACTTGGGTCAGGCTTACATCATCGACTCATTCATGGTTGTGGTGTTTGGTGGTGTTGGCAACCTCTGGGGTACGCTTGTTGCTGGTTTGAGTCTCGGTCTTGCTAACAAGGTGATGGAGCCTTGGGCAGGTGCAGTACTCGCCAAGATCCTTGTGCTTGTATTCATTATTCTATTTATCCAGAAGCGCCCGCGTGGTCTGTTCCCGCAACGTGGTCGAGCAGCAGAGGGTTGATGATATGTTTCTGACTAAACTTCTTCAAAATGATCGTGGCGGTCGCTGGTTAATTTCGGTGTTGGTGCTGCTGATAGTCGCTGTGCCGTTTTTAAACTCGCTGCCGGCAGACTCGATGTTTCATCTGCCAACTTACTCAATCGCTATATTGGGTAAATATCTAACGCTTGCGTTGCTCGCAGTCGCTGTTGACCTGGTGTGGGGCTACTTAGGGATTTTAACTCTCGGTCATGCCGCTTTCTTCTCGCTAGGTGGCTATGCGATGGGTATGTATCTGATGCGTCAGATCGGTGATCGTGGTGTCTACGGTAACCCTGAACTGCCTGACTTTATGGTCTTCCTAAACTGGCAAGAGCTGCCGTGGTTTTGGCATGGATTTGATCAGTTCTGGTTCGCGATGCTGATGGTCATGGTGATACCGGGTATCTTGGCGTTTGTATTTGGTGCTCTGGCTTTCCGTTCACGTGTTTCAGGTGTTTATCTATCGATTATCACCCAAGCATTAACCTATGCGCTGATGCTTGCGTTCTACCGCAATGAGATGGGCTTTGGCGGTAATAATGGCTTAACAGACTTTAAAGATATCCTTGGCTTTAGCCTCTCTGAAGAGAGCACTAAACTTGGACTCTTTATCGCCAGTGCAGTTGCTTTGATTATCGGTTACCTGGTGAGCCGTGCTATCACCGAGAGCCGAGCAGGACGTGCCAGTGTCGCAGTCCGTGATTCTGAATCACGTGCCCGTTTCATGGGCTACCGTGTTGAAAATATCAAACTCTGGATATTCACTATCTCTGCAATGATC
Source organism: Marinobacterium sp. LSUCC0821 (assembly GCF_012848475.1). Lineage (NCBI taxonomy): Bacteria > Pseudomonadati > Pseudomonadota > Gammaproteobacteria > Oceanospirillales > Oceanospirillaceae > Marinobacterium > Marinobacterium sp. LSUCC0821. Next base: position 972,759 of record NZ_CP051666.1, on the reverse strand, counting down.
GCCGGTGTTGCCGGAGCTCTTTATGTGCCGCAGGTTGGTATTATCAACCCCAATGAGTTCTCACCACTTAACTCAATCGAGGTAGTAGTTTGGGTTGCTGTGGGTGGTCGTGCATCACTTTATGGTGCCGTGATCGGTGCGGTGCTAATCAACTATGCAAAATCCTACTTCACTGTCGAGCTTCCGGAGGTTTGGTTGTTCGCACTGGGTGGTCTGTTTGTTCTAGTGACTCTATTCCTTCCTAAGGGTGTGATTGGTCTTATTAAATCGAAGGAGGCTGCACAGTGAGTATTCAATCTTCGATACAAGAGTTTGTGCGTCGTGATCAGGTATTTAGCTTCGTACAACCGACTCAGAGTGAAAAACTTAACGTCGATAAGCAGATTCTTCTCTACCTTGAGGGTCTCTCAGTTAGCTTTGACGGTTTTAAAGCGATCAATAATCTTGATCTCTACATTAGAGATGGCGAGCTGCGATGCATCATCGGTCCAAACGGAGCGGGTAAAACAACCATGATGGATATCATTACTGGTAAGACTAAACCCGATTCAGGTACCGCCTTTTTTGGTCAAACGATTGATCTTCTTAAGATGGATGAGCCAGCCATAGCAGAGGCGGGTATTGGTCGTAAGTTCCAGAAACCGACTGTCTTTGAAAACCTCTCAGTCTTTGCCAACTTAGAGCTTGCGATGGCGCAATCCCGTGACTTTATCTCTCTCTACAAGGCGAAGCTAAACTCAGAGCAGTTAGATCGTATCGCTGAAGTGCAGAAGTTGATTGGTCTGTCTGAGCAGACGAACAAAGAAGCCGGTTCTCTTTCGCATGGTCAAAAGCAGTGGTTAGAGATTGGTATGCTGTTGATGCAGCGCCCACGACTTCTTCTTGTCGATGAGCCTGTTGCTGGTATGACCCACCAAGAGATGGATAAGACGGCCGAGCTGTTGGTATCTCTTGCAGGTAAACACTCAGTTGTTGTTGTAGAGCACGATATGGAGTTTGTTCGAAATCTCTCTGAGGGTGGTCGCACAGTAACAGTACTGCACCAGGGTAGTGTTCTTGCAGAGGGCACAATGGATCAGGTGCAGAGCAATGATCGCGTTAAGCAAGTCTATTTGGGAGAGTGACCGGTATGTTAGAACTTAAATCTGTAAATCAGTTCTACGGTGAGAGTCATACCCTATGGGATTTGGATCTTACAGTGAAACAGGGTGATTGTGCGCTGCTGATGGGGCGAAATGGTGTGGGTAAAACTACGCTGCTGGATTGTGTCATGGGGCATAACAAGATCAAAGATGGTGAGATTCGCTTTATGGGTGAAGATATCAGTCGTCTATCTGTTGAGAAACGCCCCTATATTGGTATTGGCTATGTGCCACAAGGTCGTCAGATATTCCCGTTGATGACTGTCGAGGAGAACCTGTTAATAGGGCTTCCTGTGCTACCACGCGGTAAGCGAAAAATCCCAGATTACATTTTTGATCTATTTCCGGTGCTCAAAGAGATGATGAGCCGTCGTGGTGGTGACCTTAGTGGTGGTCAGCAGCAACAGTTGGCGATTGCTCGCGCACTGGTAGTGGATCCAAAACTTTTGATTCTTGATGAGCCAACAGAGGGTATTCAACCCAACATTGTTCAGCAAATTGCTGATATTATTTTGAAATTGAACCAAGAGTTGGACCTGACTGTTCTTCTCGTTGAGCAGAAGCTACCTTTTGCACGTAAGGTAGGTGATTCATTTACTCTGCTTGATCGTGGTAGAAATGTAGCAACAGGTGCAATGGATGCACTTGATGACCAGTTGGTTAAACAGTATTTGACCGTATAGGAGAGGCATTGAACGCCTTAATGCAACGCCAAGGTTGGCAAGCGCACCTCGAGCTCGATTATCAATATCGGGCCGATAAAACACGCTTAGTTCGCTCTAAGCGTGAGGGCCCGCTTGCAGTGCAGCGCGCTTTCTATCCTGAAGGTGATGTTTGTCACACCTATCTATTACACCCGCCAGGTGGTGTGGTTGCAGGGGACTCTCTTAATATCGATCTTCAAGTCGCAGCAGAGGCCCGAGTGCTTATCACAACGCCTGGTGCGACTAAGTTCTACCGATCCATTGGGCCTACTGGCACTGTCCTGCAGAGGCTTAAGGTAGCCAAGGGTGCATCCTTAGAGTGGATGCCGTTGGAGAATATCTTTTTTCCTGGAACCAAATCAGAAATTACTACCGAGATAGAACTCGAGCAGGGGGCTATGTTTATCGGTTGGGAGATCAACTGTTTGGGACGCCCTAGTAATGCCGAGCGGTTTGAGAGCGGATCGCTTAGCTCGCAAATGAAGATCTACCTAAATGGAGACCCTATCCTGTTTGATCGCTTTGCAACCTCAGCCCAGTCGACAGTTAACTCAGCTGTAGGTTTAAGAGGTGTATCAGGTTACGCCTCAATGGTTGCGACACTGGATAACGAAGAGGCGCTGGAGGCTGTGCAGCAGCTCCTTGCCGAAAATGCTTTAGCGGGCGTTACGGTTGTTGATGGTTTGATGGTGGTACGTGTCATCTCAGATCAAGCGCATCAGGTCGTTTCGCTCTTTGCCAATGTTTGGAAAATTATTCGTCCCTATGTGTCAGGACGAGATGCAGTGCCGCCCAGGATCTGGGCGACCTAATGACGGAGTAATAACGTGGAATTAACGCCGAGAGAGAAGGATAAGCTCCTTATTTTTACCGCAGCGCTGCTTGCGGAGCGTCGTAAGGATCGTGGTCTAAAACTCAACTACCCAGAGGCAGTGGCGCTTATTAGTGCTGCAGTGATGGAGGGTGCGCGAGATGGACGTACTGTGGCTGATCTAATGGATTACGGACGCACGATTTTGAGTCGTGATGATGTGATGGAAGGTGTTCCTGAAATGATTCATGACGTGCAGGTTGAAGCCACCTTCCCAGACGGTACCAAGCTTGTCACCGTTCACGAACCGATAGTCTGAGGTGATTCTATGATTCCTGGTGAATACAGAGTGGGTGAGGGCGAGATCCTTCTTAATGAGGGTCGTGAGACTATTTTAGTAAAAGTGGCTAATACAGGTGACCGTCCTGTCCAAATTGGCTCGCACTACCACTTTTATGAGGTGAATAACGCACTACAGTTTGATCGTGAGTCAGCGAAAGGTTTTCGACTCAATATCGCAGCAGGTACTGCTGTTCGATTCGAACCAGGTCAAACGCGCGAAGTTGAACTGGTGGCGCTAAGCGGTGCACGTCGTGTTTATGGTTTCCAAGCTAAAGTTAGCGGCAAACTGGACTGAGGGGGTAGATAGATGTCTGTAATTAATCGTACTGCCTATGCAGAGATGTTTGGTCCAACAACAGGTGACCGAGTACGCCTTGCTGATACCGAGCTTTGGCTAGAGGTTGAAAAGGACTACACCACCTACGGTGAAGAGGTTAAATTTGGTGGTGGTAAGGTTATCCGTGATGGTATGGGGCAGAGTCAGGCGACGCGTAAAGATACGCCTGATCTTGTCATTACCAATGCATTGATTCTGGACCACTGGGGTATCGTAAAAGCGGATGTAGCGGTTCGTGATGGTCGTATCTTTGCCATAGGTAAGGCGGGTAACCCCGATATTCAGCCCAATGTGAACATTATCATTGGCCCTAGTACAGAGGTTATCGCGGGTGAGGGGAGTATTCTCACCGCCGGCGGTATCGATGCACATATCCACTTCATCTGCCCGCAACAGGTGGATGAGGCGCTCTGTTCGGGTGTAACAACTATGATTGGTGGTGGTACAGGCCCTGCGACCGGCACCAATGCAACAACCTGTACACCAGGTGCATGGAATATTGCACGCATGCTCGAAGCGGCCGATTCACTGCCAATGAACTTTGGTTTCTTGGGTAAGGGTAATGCGAGCTTGCCAGAGGGGCTTATTGAACAGATCGAAGCGGGTGCTATTGGCCTTAAGCTCCATGAAGATTGGGGTACGACGCCTGCATCAATCGATAACTGTTTAAATGTTGCCGAGCACTACGATGTTCAGGTCGCAATCCATACTGACACTCTAAACGAGTCAGGGTTTGTGGAGGCGACACTGGATGCCATTGGTGATCGAGTGATTCACACCTACCACACCGAGGGTGCAGGTGGTGGTCACGCGCCAGATATCATCAAAGCGGCAGGCTTTAAGAATGTGCTGCCATCATCTACAAACCCGACACGTCCATACACGATCAATACCGTGGATGAGCACTTGGATATGTTGATGGTCTGCCACCATTTGGATCCAAGTATTGCGGAAGATGTCGCCTTTGCAGAGTCACGCATTCGTCGTGAAACGATCGCTGCTGAAGATATCCTGCATGACCTAGGTGCCTTCTCGATGATCTCTTCTGACTCACAGGCGATGGGTCGTGTCGGTGAGGTGGTTATTCGTACTTGGCAGACCGCACACAAGATGAAGGTGCAGCGTGGTCCTCTGGCTGGTGATACTGAGCGTAACGATAATACGCGTCTAAAACGCTACATCGCTAAGTACACAATTAACCCGGCGATTGCTCACGGTATCTCACATGAGGTGGGTTCTATCGAAGTGGGTAAGTTGGCGGACTTGGTACTTTGGAAGCCAGCATTTTTTGGTGCTAAACCAAGTCTGGTATTGAAGGGCGGTATGATCGCTACGGCACCAATGGGCGACCCGAACGCATCCATTCCAACACCACAACCGGTGCACTACCGTCCAATGTTCGCAAGTGTTGGTAAAGCGGTTCACAGCACCTCAATGCTGTTCCTATCTAAGGCTGCAAAAGAGCTTGGAGTGGACAAAGAGTTGGGGCTGCAATCGATTATAGGTGTTGTAAAAGATTGTCGAACCGCGACCAAAGATAAGATGGTTCATAACGATTGGCAGCCAGTGATTGAGGTAGATCCGCAAACCTATGAGGTCACAGCGGATGGTATGTCATTAGTCTGTGAACCTGCTGAGGCGCTACCTATGGCGCAAAGATATTTCTTATTCTAGTCAATTAGATAGAAGGTTATTTTAATTATTATGATTAAGTTAGATCGTAAGGTTGAGGGTGTTTCTAGTGCAGAGTTGAAGCTAGAGCTTTCAATCGATCAGCGCATTCGGAGTCGATTGCGCGTGACCCTTTCAGATGGACAGGATGCAGGTCTCGATCTTCCTCGAGGAGTCATTCTTCGTGGTGGTGAAATTCTGAGTAATGCGGACGGACTTCTTGTTGAAGTAGTTGCAGCCGCTGAAGGTTTGTCAGTCGTTCGTTCGGCTGATCCGCTGCTTAAATCACGTATCTGTTACCACCTTGGCAACCGTCATGTGCCGCTTGAGATTAATGCCGATTACGTCAGCTATCAGCACGATCATGTACTCGACGATATGGTGATTGGTTTAGGTGGTGAAGTGAGCTTTGAAAAGCTTCCATTTGAGCCAGAGGCTGGTGCCTATGGTGGTCATAGCCACAGCCATAGCCACAGCCACAGCCATGAGCACAGCCACAACCATGACGGTAATCACTCTCATGGTCATCACCATTCACACTAATTTTTGATTCTTTTTATCGAGGTAATTATGAAAAAACTAGCCTTCCTAACTTCGACAGCAGCGCTTCCGCTTTCTGCATTGGCGCATACCGGTGATCACGCTTCAGTATCAGCTGCAACAGCTTTGGCGCACGCTTTTACTTCACCGGCACACATTGCTGGTGCGCTAGCGGTTATGGCCTCAGTTGCGGTTGTAGTCGCTGTTACTTCAAAAGCAAAACAGGCGCTAGCTGCTCGTCGTGCTAAGTGATCTAAGACTTTTCCAGCTTATTAGCCCAGCACTGCCAATAGGAGCTTTTACCTATTCGCAGGGTTTGGAGTTGGCTGTAGAGACCGGCTGGATCAGTTCTCAAACTGAATTTGAGAGCTGGTTGGCTGGTCAGTTAGAGCATTCGGTCGCTACGCTTGAGATTCCTCTACTGGCGCGCATGATTGATGCTGTGGAAAAAGGTAATAGTGCACAGCTTTTGGGACACTCTAAGACCTTAATAGCTTGGCGTGAAACCAAAGAGTTGCGCACAGAGGAGAAGCAGCGCGGGGCCGCTTTAGCACGACTACTCCCAGAACTCGGTGTTGCGCTTTCTGGGGATGCACTTTTGGCCTGTCAGTTAACACAGTTGGCGGGGATGGCTAAGGCCGCAGTTGAATGGCAGATTCCTAGAGAAAAGCTCTATGCTGGTTATCTATGGAGTTGGCTCGAAAATGCAGTGATGGCAGGTGTGAAGTTGATTCCCCTTGGGCAAACCCAAGGGCAGCAAACCCTGCAACGAATGGCGCCGCTCTTGGAGCGCGTCGTCAAAGAGTTAGATGTGACGAGTGAGCCTGGCAGTGTTACGCCAGCCTTGGCAATAGCCAGCTCCCGGCATGAAATCCAATACACACGTTTATTTAGATCTTAGGAGTAGCGATGAGCGAATATAAACAACCCCTGCGAATCGGTGTAGGTGGTCCTGTAGGTTCTGGTAAAACCGCGCTGTTAGAAGCGCTCTGTAAAGCTATTCGTGATACCTATGATATAGCGGTTGTAACCAACGATATCTATACCCAAGAGGATGCGAAGATTCTAACCCGCGCCGAAGCGCTCGCACCGGATAGAATTATCGGTGTCGAAACTGGCGGCTGTCCACACACCGCGATTCGTGAAGATGCCTCAATGAACCTAGCGGCTGTTGAAGAGCTTGCACGACGTCATAAGACACTCGATCTCGTCTTTGTAGAGAGCGGCGGCGATAATCTCAGTGCGACCTTTAGTCCGGAGTTGGCTGACCTTACCATCTACGTGATAGATGTTGCAGAGGGAGAGAAAATTCCCCGTAAGGGTGGTCCGGGTATTACCAAGTCCGATCTATTGGTCATCAATAAGATCGATTTGGCACCCTACGTCGGTGCAGACCTTTCGGTCATGGAAGCCGATACCAATCGTATGCGTCCAGAGAAGCCTTGGGTATTTGCCAACCTGAAAGAGGGTAAAGGCCTGCCTGAGATTATCGAGTTTATCCGTCATCACGGCATGCTTGATTAAATTCTTGGTGCCTTCGCGAAGTGGTGGTGACTTGGTCGGCGCCTCTTCGAGGAACCTCCTACTGGGTGTTTACCCTTAGCTGACAGTAGGAGCTCCTCAACGGGGCGGTGACCTTTGCTATAAATCTAAAGCCCTTCTCGTTCGTGAGGGGCTCCTAAATCAAACTCTTGGCCGATCGAGATAATCCCATACGGATTAATCGTTGGATGACTTCTATGGTAGTGATGTCTTATGTGATCAAGGTTGCAGGTCGCAGCTACTCCAGGTGTCTGATAGATATCTCGCATGTAGTTAGAAAGGGCGGGGTAATCGGCAATGCGCTTCTTGTCACACTTGAAGTGCTGTACATAGACAGGATCAAAGCGAATCAGCGTTGTGAACAGGCGAATATCGGCTTCGGTGAGTTGTTTGCCGACAAGATACCGCTGCTCAGATAGGCGCTTCTCAATCAGATCAAGTTGATCGAAGAGCGTTGTAACTGCCTCGTTGTAGGCCTCTTGGGTAGTAGCAAACCCCGCCTTGTAGACGCCATTGTTGATAGGCTCATAGATCAGCTCATTCACTCTATCGATCTCAGGGCGCAGTGTCTCTGGGCATAGGTCTATATCGTTAGCGCCTAGGTCATTAAATGCTGAGTTGAGCATGCGAATAATTTCAGATGACTCGTTACTCACGATGCAGCTCTGCTCTTTATCCCATAGAACTGGCACGGTGACTCGTCCTGAGTAGTCCGCTTCGTTACGGGTATAAATTTGATGCATGTAGTCTGAGCCAAACAGAGAGTCTCCGGTAGCCGCGGGAAAATCAGTTTCGAATGTCCAGCCATGCTCGAGCATCAGTGGATGAACTGAATCGACACTAATCATCGATTCAAGTCCCTTCAAAGCGCGAACAATAAGAGTGCGATGGGCCCATGGGCAGGCGAGGGAAACATAGAGGTGGTAACGCCCAGGCTCTGCTATAAACCTGCCAACTCCAGAAGGACCCGCACTGCCGTCAGCGGTTATCCAGTTGCGGTATTGAGCGGTGGTGCGAATAAATTTTCCACCCGAGGTTTTAGTGTCATACCACTGATCGTGCCAGTTCCCTTCGACAAGCAGTCCCATGGATGCTCTCCTTAGCTAAATTGGAATATCGTTAACCATACCTTGGTACGAAAAGAAAGTTTAGCTGGATGTTTTAAATTACTTTATTGATCCAAATTGCAGAGACGACTAAGCTGTTGTTTTGGTATTGATTTGTATGGATTTTGCAAGGAGCTTTAGATGAGACGTCCCCTAATCATGGGTAACTGGAAGATGAATGGTTCATCGATGGCAAACGAAAGTCTGCTCACTGGTTTAATTAGTCAGGTCTCATCACTGCAGGGTGTAGATATCGCTGTATGTCCACCTGCGGTCTACCTAGGTCAGGTGTTAGAGCTGGTTTCGGGTACGTCGATTGATGTTGGCGCGCAAAACCTAAGTGAGCAGAAATCGGGTGCATTCACTGGAGAGATCTCTGGCGATATGTTGCGAGACCTAGGTGTGACTTACACGCTGGTTGGCCACTCTGAACGCCGCTCACTGTATGGCGAAACTAATGAGCTTGTCGCTGCTAAAACCCTCAAGGCACTTGAAGTCGGTTTGGTCCCTGTCCTCTGTGTGGGCGAGACCCTAGAGGAGCGTAAATCGAGCCAGATGGATGCCGTACTTGCGGGTCAGATAAATGCAGTGATTGAACTTTGTGGTGCAGACACCTTTGGTCAGATTATTGTTGCTTACGAGCCGGTATGGGCGATCGGTACAGGCGAGACGGCAACCCCTCAGCAGGCTCAAGATGCGCACGCCTTTATTCGTGGTCTTATCGCAGCGCAAAGCCCTGCAATCGCGGAGCGTGTGACTATCCTTTACGGTGGTAGTATGAATGAGAAGAATGCCGCTGAGCTGCTAGCGATGGCAGACGTTGATGGTGGTCTTGTAGGTGGCGCTTCGCTTAAAGCGGATAGCTTCGCAACGATCTGTAAGGCTGCTGCTGAATAAGATTCTTTGAAATAGAAACGGGAGCCTATGGCTCCCGTTTCTTATGCGCCGTTACCGTGTCTGGCCTTCAGCCTGACGCCGGTGCTTCGTAGTTGAATTGGCTACTTCGCTTGCTGTGCAATCCAAGTGCCAATCAAATCACGCTCCTCTTGCTTCATACCCGTCAGGTTGCCCAGTGGCATAGCCTGAGTCGCTACAGCCTGTGCGTGAATGCGTGCAGCATTAGCAATGATCTGAGCTTCTGTCTCAAGCATTACACCAGCGGGTGGCGCTGTGAAGAGTTCGCTGCTTGGGTTGGCTGCATGGCAGCTGGTGCAGCGCTCATTAATAATCGCTACAACTTGTGCGTTAGTTACCTGAGAGCTCACTGCAGAATTTTCTACACCGCGATTAGGGTGGGTGACAAAAGCGAGGGTTAGCATGCCCAGCGCCGCTGCAGGAAGTGTCCAGGCAAAACGCTGTGATTCATGGCGAGTATTGAAGTAGTGGCGAACCAACACGCTCAATAGAGCTACCGCAAATAGAATCGCCCAGTTCCACTCGCTACCGTAGGTGCTAGGGAAGTGGTTGCTGATCATGATGAACAGAACTGGCAGTGTCAGGTAGTTGTTGTGGCGTGAACGGAGCATTGCGCGTGCTGGCTGCTCTGGATTGGGTTCGCGACCCTCTTTAATAGCCGCAACCAAGTCACGCTGACCGGGCATAATCACACGAAAAACGTTACCAACCATCATCGTGCCCGTAATAGCACCGATGTGAATGTATGCGGCGCGACCGCTAAATACCTGTGAAAGTGCCCAGGCAGCAGCAATCAAGAGCACCAGTAGCACCACACCCAAAAGTGCAGGGCGCTTGCCAAGTGCCGATTCACATAGGAAGTCGTAGATGAACCAACCTGCAACTAGCGAAGCGATTGAGATGCCGATACCTTCAATTGGGGTGAGTCCAGACTCAGGTGCAATTAGATAGAGCGATGCGTTGAGGTAGTAGACAACCGCAAGTAGCATAAATCCAGACAAGAAGGTGGTGTATGCCTCCCACTTGAACCAGTGCAGATGCTCTGGCATTTGTGGTGGTGCAAGTTTGTACTTCTCTAGGTGATAGATACCGCCACCGTGAATTGCCCAAAGGTCACCTGAGAGTCCATCGCGAGGGTTCTTGCGGTTCAGGTTGTTCTCCAACCAGACGAAGTAGAAGGAGGCACCGATCCATGCGATACCAACGATCATGTGTACCCAGCGTACTAGGAGGTTGAGCCATTCTGTGTAGTGCGGATCCATGCTGACCTCTTTTTATAGGTTTAGGTATTTGCGGCCATCGAGCGTGAAGATCTCGTCGGCATTAAAAAAGTGTTCATCACAGTTATTGCCTTCGCCACTGCGATCCACAATCAGGAAGTCGCTGCCGTTTTCCAGTGCAAGAATAGGGTGGTGCCAAACGCCTTTTCCATAGTTAATGCCTTGGCGGCCATTCGAGATGAATGCGCGAATCTTGCTTGGATCTGGTTCTGATTCTGGTGGTGCAACAACGATCAGAAACTGCTGGCGCTCCATAGGGATAAAAGCCTGGCTGCCCTGCGGGTGACGTTCAAGCATCTTGATCTCTAATGGGTAACTAAGGGTGTCAGCGCGAAAGATGCTGATGATTGCATCATCAGCGTCACGGCCAAGCTCCACAGTTGCCAATTTGTGGAAGCGCTGTGTTGATCCATTGTTGATAGGGAAGTGGTCACTTCCCTCAGTTTCAATCACCTGACCAAAGGGGGTAAAAGCCTCTTTGGTTAACGGTTCCACATTAAGAAGTTTCATCATTTAGATTCCACGACAGGTTTACCAAATAGACGAAGGCGGCTAACACCCCCATCTGGATAAACGTTCAATTTAACGTGAGTGATAGGGCCTAGATCATTCACCTCAGTGAAGGTGTGCTCTGCATCCATGCTCAGTTTCTGATTAGGTAGAAGCTCACGCCAGAAGAGACTCTGAGTTGCTATCTGATCATCAGTGCCGCCTTTAACGTAGGCCGCTTGAATTGAACAGCTATCAGGGTAGTTGCCCTTAAAGTGGCAGGTGTCTACTAGAATCTCTTCAACAACCCCTGGGTTACCCAATGCTAGGATGACCCAATCATTTCCAGGTACACGACGACGCGCAGTCTCCCAACCGTCGCCCATGTTAACGCCACGACCTGGGTTTAGGATGTTTGCCATTTTGCCAAAGTGCTCATCTGAACAAGCTAGCGCACGACCACCATTGAGTGATGCTACTAGGTCGATACGACCCTCTTTTGCTAGTTCGTTCCAATCGCGATGCGGAGTGCCGTATACGCGCAGGCGAGCAATACCACCATCAGGGAAGATGTTCAGGCGAATGTGTGTGTAGGCCTTAGTGCCACCAATTTCATGAAAGTGCACCGAGTTGCCTTTTAGGTCGACTGCAGAGAGTACATTTTCCCAGCCAGCATCATCAGCTGATGGATCGCCGTTAGGGGAGTAGATAGCATCTAGCGAGGCAGAAGGAGGGTAGTTACCGGTAAAGAAGGCAGTATCAATTGAAACGCCTTCGATGCTACCTGTAACGCCTAAGCGGACAATAGCAAAGTCGTAACCTTCAAAACGTTTGCGGCGAGATTCCCAGCCGTCCATCCATTTACCGCAATCATCGTACACACCCTCTTTCCAGACAGCAGGTGTCGGTTGCAGCATGCGGTTTACATCAGCAAACCAGTCGTCAGTTACGTAGGTAGCTACTGCACCAAGACGTGCATCAGCAAGGTTTACAAGGCGTGTGAATTTAGGTTCGCTCATATTTTCTCCCGGCCTTACATGTCGGCCAAACGGAAAGCTGCAATCTTGTTAATTTCTGCCAGGGCACGAGTGAACTCCTGCTCTGGTGAATGGTGGATACGCTCTTCAAAGCCAGAGAGGATTGCATACTTGTTGCTACCCTTAACTGCCATGATGAACGGAAAGCCAAATTTCGCCTTGTATGCGTCATTTAGCTCAGTAAAACGGTTGAACTCATCTTCAGTGAGCGTATCGATGCCTGCGCTCGCTTGCTCATTGGTTGACTCTTTAGTGAGCTCTCCTGCGCGTGCTGCACGACCGGCAAGGTCTGGGTGGGCAATGATAACGCCCAGTTGTGCCTCTTTATCAGCACTCAAAAAAACATCACAGAAGAGACTGTGTAGCGTCTCTATCTGGTCATGTTCAGCTGTGATACCACGATCAAACGTCTGCTCAGCTATCCAAGGAGAGTGTTCATAGATAGCGCCAAAGGTTGTGACAAAGTCGCACTTCTCAAGTGAGGCTGGGGAGCCGAATTTAAAACTGCTGCTCATCGAAACTCCTAGGCTGGTTTGTGGTTCTGGTGCCAATGGTTCGCAATATCTATACGACGTGCGTACCAAACTTGGTCATGCTGTTGAACATAATCTAAGAAGCGTTTTAGCGCTGCAGCTCGACCAGGTCGGCCTAGCAGGCGACAGTGCATACCAATCGATAGCATCTTAGGCGCGGTAGCACCCTCTTCGTAAAGAAGATCGAAGCTATCTTTAAGGTATTGGAAGAAGACCTCACCATTATTGAAACCCTGCACCTGAGCAAAACGCATATCGTTAGTGTCTAGGGTGTATGGGATGACCAGGTGCTTGCCTTGAGGGCCATCAACCCAGTATGGAAGGTCGTCAGCGTAGGAGTCTGAGTCATACATGAAACCGCCTTCTTCCATTACAAGTTGGCGAGTATTTGGGCTGTCGCGACCGGTGTACCAGCCCAGCGGACGGTTGCCGGTAACGCGTTCAATAATATCTATCGCGTCATGCATCTGCTTGCGCTCTTCCTCGATAGACATATCTTGGTAGGTAATCCACTTCAAGGCGTGTGAACAGATCTCATGACCCTCTTCAACAAACACCTTTGCTACTTCTGGGTAGCGCTCAATAGCAGTAGCCACTGCAAAGATTGTCAGCGGGATATCCCGCTCTTTGAAGAGTCGAAGTAGGCGCCATACACCTGCACGGCTGCCATATTCATAGATAGACTCCATGCTCATATGGCGCTGACCAGGGAAGGGGACTGCTGATGGCATCTCTGATAGGAAAGCTTCCGATTCAGGATCGCCATGAAGAATGCAGCGCTCACCACCCTCTTCGTAGTTTAGTACGAATGAGAGTGCTACTCGGGCGTTGTTAGGCCAGGTAACAGTGGGAGGGTTTTGACCATATCCCTTGAGGTCGCGTGGGTAGTTATCCATATGAACTATCTCCAATGTAGATTTCAAGATTGTATACAATCCTCTCTCTGTGTAAATAGCTATTGATCAAAATTAGACCAAGGTTTCAGTGTTAATTTGCAAATACGGCTGAGGAAATATGCACAAAACTGGTGCTTTATGTTCGACTATGGTGCATATCGAAATATTAATGATGGATTTTTAGTATACGAAACGGTATACATTGCATATTGGGATTTAACTTTTTGGGGAAGATTAGATGTCTGGCTACCTTACAACACACGTTTTAGATACTGCGAATGGCTGCCCGGGAGAGGGGATTTCGCTGTCGTTGTACAAGATCGAAGCGGGTAGTGCGCAGCTCATCGTTGAAGCAGTGACCAATGATGATGGTCGTGTTGATAGCCCCATTCTTGCAGGTGCCGACTTTGTTAAAGGTACTTACGAGTTGCGTTTTTCTGCAGGTGATTACTTCCGAGCACGTGGTACTGAATTAGCTGAGCCGGCTTTCTTAGATGAGGTGGTTATTCGCTTTGGTCTTGCTGATGAAGCAGCGCACTACCATGTACCACTACTCATTTCTCCATACAGCTACTCAACATACCGCGGCAGCTAATGACAACTGAACTGACATCCAAAAAGCGCACTGCCAAACGCACAGCGCCATCAAATAAATCTCAAGATTTCTCAATCTATGAGCATATTTTTGATGCTATTTTGGAGCAGCGCCTCGCCCCTGGAACGCGTCTTAAAGAGGAGTCCTTGGGAGAGATCTTCGGTGTTTCTCGCACCATTATCCGCAGTACCCTATCGCGCCTTGCACATGAGGGTGTGGTTGAAATGTTGCCTAATCGCGGTGCTTTTGTCGCTAAGCCAGACGTTGTGGCCGCACGCGAAATCCTTGATGCCCGTCGTTTAATTGAGATTGCTGTAATCGAGCGTGTCGCAGATAGGGCAGCAGAGCTTAAAGGAAAATTTACCAAGCTTCGTGATCTTATAAAGGCGGAGCACCAGAGCAGTCAGGATGCTGATAAAGGCACTGCGATTCGTCTTTCGGGCGAGTTTCACCTTGAGTTGGCACAACTGGCAGGCAATGAGCCTATCGCTGGTTTCCTGCGTAGCCTAGTGCCGCAAACCTCTCTCATTATTGCTATGTATGAATCGAGTGAGGGGAGTAGCTGTGCTATCGATGAGCACAGCCGTCTAGTTGATGCGCTAGAAGCGGGTGATAAGGCGGTAGCTACTGCACTGATGCACGAGCACCTTAACCATATCGATGCGCGCCTTGCGTTGGATGAGGATGACTCATCGAACCTAGAGAAAATTTTTGGACATATTAAAAGAGCTGTCTAAGCAAGACCGCTCTAAAGCACCCTTTTGGTGCGATTTAAAATAGTTTCTAATCCAGCTGATTTCTAATAAATCATTATTAATCAGTGCTTTAGGAAAACTGGCATACTTCATGCTAATAAAAACAATAAGGTCACAAGGGGTGGCCGATTGGAGGTAAACAATGAGCAACGAAAAACTCAGCGCTGAAGATCTGCGTAATCCAGATTCTAAGCCACCAATGTCGCAGGCGGTGCCGCTTGCGCTTCAACACGTCCTTGCGATGTTCGTAAGTAACTTCACACCGGCAATCATTGTCGGCCTAGCAGCTGGCTATGCGTTTGGCAGCCCAGACCTAGTGTTCATGATTCAGATGGCGATGCTCTTCTCGGGTGTGGCAACTCTGTTCCAGACTGTTGGTTTTGGTCCAGTCGGTGCACGTCTTCCTATCATGCAGGGTACGAGCTTCGCGTTCATCCCAGTGATGATTCCTGTTGTTAAGACAGCAGGTATGGGAGCTCTGTTCGGTGGTATCGTGATCGGTGGTCTATTCCACGCTCTGCTAGGTACAGTCGTTGGTAAAATCCGTCACTGGCTTCCACCACTAGTTACTGGTCTTGTTGTTACCGCTATTGGTCTTGCGCTAATCCCTGTAGGTATTCAGTACGCTGCAGGTGGTGTACCTCTAATGGGTAAACCTGAATTTGGTGCTTTCAACTACTGGTTCACAGCACTTGTCGTGATCGTAGTTTCACTTGGCTTCAAATTTTTCTGTAAAGGCATGATGTCAACTGCAGGTATCCTTATTGGTCTACTTGCGGGTTACCTAGTGGCTATTCCAATGGGTATGGTTAACTTCGGTGGTATCGAACGTGCCGCTTGGTTCGCTCTTCCAAACCCACTTGCATACGGCTTCGAAATCAACGCTGCTGCAATCATCGGTATGTGTCTAATGGCTGTGGTTTCAGCGATTGAGACTGTCGGTGACGTTTCAGGTATCACTAAAGGTGGTGCTGGTCGTGAAGCGACTGATAAAGAGCTATCAGGTGCAACTTTTGCAGATGGTCTAGGTACTGCTGTAGCAGGTCTATTCGGTGCGCTACCTAATACTTCTTTCTCTCAGAACGTAGGTCTTATCGCACTTACCGGTGTAATGAGCCGTTGGGTTGTAACACTAGGCGGTATCATTCTTATCATCTGTGGTCTTGTGCCTAAGGTCGGTGCACTGATCTCATCTATGCCTATCTCTGTATTGGGTGGTGGTGTAATCGTGATGTTCGGTATGGTGGTATCTGCTGGTCTTAACATGTTGGGCGAAGTTGTTTGGACGCGCCGTAACATGGTTATCGTTGCAGTATCGCTATCTGTAGGTCTTGGTCTACAGCAGGTTCCAGGTGCACTTCAGCATCTTCCAGCAACTATGAAGATTCTTCTATCTTCTGGTCTGCTACCTGTAGCTTTCCTAGCAATTATCCTCAACCTGGTTCTGCCAGAGCGTGATGATAGCTCTGCTGTCTAATTCACAAACGTGAAAAGAGAAGGGCGCCATGTGGCGCCCTTTTTGTCTCTATCTGTTGAGACTATTTAATTAACTAATTCTCATTAACTCAGAACCTTGCGTGCTAGCTCAACAAACTGATGCCGTTCGGTTTCATCAAGTTGTTTCAGAATCTTATCCTGTAGGGATTCAACAATTGGAGTCAGTTGTTCCAGTATCGCTCTCCCTTCAGCAGTTAAAGACACCAGACGCGCACGCTTATCTTTTGGGCTCTGTTTCCGAGACACCCAACCCTTCTTCTCCATACGATCAATGACCCCTCCAAGGGTCGCTTTGTCGTAGTAGATAGCAGCTGCAATTTGAGACTGTTCCACTTCTCGCTCAAGTTCAATGGTCTGCATTGCTGCAAACTGGACAGAGGTGACATCAAAACCAGCGCTCTTCATCTCCTCTTGGAAGATCTGGTTAGAGTGCTGGCTTAGTCTTCGAATTAGATGACCCGGCATCACTAAGTAGGGCAAGGGTCTCTCCTTATTTAGTCATCATTGGATGAGCTAATCCTAACCAAACTAATTTAGTTTGTATACTTACTAGTTTACAAACCCCTTTAGTTGGGTATAAGATAAGCGAAATTATAGTAAGTACACATACTATATTGAATCGAATAACAAAAGATAACGACCTCAATTCAAGGAGTTAGAGATGCAGTACTATCAAGATGGCTTCCGCGGTGGTAAACCAGATCTTAAAAACGCAGCTGATACACGCCGTGAATATGCACCAAACGCGATGCTTCCAGAGAAAGTCGATGTATTGATCGCGGGCACAGGCCCTGCTGGTCTATGTCTAGCTGCACAGCTCTCTCAGTTCCCTGAGTTCAGCACAATGATTGTTGAACCTAGCCCTATGAACATCCAGAAGGGTAAGGCAGATGGCATCAACACCCGTACTATGGAGATGTTCCAGGCGTTCGGTTTTGCTGATGCGGTTAAGCGTGAAGCTTACTGGGTTAACCAGACTAACTTCTGGACACCAGATCCAGAGAATCCAAAGAACATTAAACGAATTGGTCGTGTCCAGGACGTTTCAGATGACTCATCTGAGATGCCGCACATCATTGTGAACCAGTCACGTATCCATCAGTGGTTCCTTGAGGTGATGGCTAACTCACCAACGCGCATGCAGCCAGATTACAACTGGTCTGTAGAGACGCTAACAGTTGATCCAACGACTGATGATCACCCTGTGACCGTTACGCTTGTGAATACTGGCGTTAACAAAGGTCAGAAGAAACTTGTTCGCGCTAACTATGTTGTAGGTTGTGACGGTGCTCGCTCTAACGTTCGTACAGCTATCGGTGGTGAGCTGCACGGCGATGCTGCACACCAGGCTTGGGGTGTAATGGATATCCTTGCCAATACAGACTTCCCTGACGTTCGTCAGAAGTGTCTGATCAGCTCTGCGACTGAAGGTAACGTGCTTATTCTGCCGCGTGAGGGCGGATACCTGTTCCGTATGTATGTTGAGCTAGATAAGCTGAAAGAGGACGAGCGTGTAGCTAACCGTAACTTCACTCAGGAAGATACTATCGCTGCAGCGAATCGCATCATGCACCCATATACAATCGATGTTAAAGAGGTTGTTTGGTGGTCAGTGTATGAGATCGGTCACCGTATGACTGACCGTTTCGATGATGTCCCAGATGAAGAGCGTGCTACCCGTAACCCACGGGTATTCACGGCGGGCGATGCATGTCACACCCACAGCCCGAAAGCGGGTCAGGGTATGAACGTATCGATGCAGGATACCTTCAACCTAGGTTGGAAACTTGCGCACGTTCTACGTGGTTACTCTGATCCATCCCTACTTCACACCTACTCGAAAGAGCGTTGGACTGAAGCTAAGCGTCTGGTTGAAACGGATCACCAGTGGGCTCGTATCATGTCTGCACCTCCTGGTACCTCTGAACTTGATAAGGGTGAAGAGCCACGCTTCGTTCGAGCCTTCAAAGAGAACCTTGAGTTCACAGGCGGTTTGGCTGTTAAGTATGACGAATCAATCCTTACAGGTAACCAGGATAACCAAGCACTGGCGACCGGTGAAGAGGTGGGTCGTCGCTTCCACTCAGCACCTGTTGTTCGTCTTGCCGATGCTAAGCAGATGCAACTAGGCCATGCTGCTGAAGCGGATACGCGTTGGAGAATCTACGCGTTCGCGGGTAGCGCTGATACAAGCGAATCATCAGCAATTCACACATTGGCTGATTGGTTAGAGAAGGATGCTAACTCACCAGTTGTTCAGTACACCAAAGCGGGTCAGGATATCGACTCTGTGATCGACTTCCGTGCTGTCTTCCAGCAGACCTTCGATCAGCTGAACTACGAAAACATGCCATCGCTTCTTATTCCTAAGAAGGGGCGCTTGGGTATCCAAGACCATGAAAAGGTATTCTGTGTAGACCATAAAGGTTTGGGTGATATCTACGATATGCGCGGTATCAACCGTGAGCAGGGCTGTATGATTGTGGTTCGTCCAGACCAATACATCGCACAGGTACTTCCGCTGAATGCGACTGCAGAACTCACTAAGTTCTTCGGTAACATCTTTGTGAAGTAACCGCTGCTCAATAAAAAGCCCGCGCCATGCAAATGCCGCGTGCTTTTTTACGGGGTCAGAGTAGTCTTATTAGACTACTCTGACCCCGATGTTTCTCTTTAGGCTACAGCAATCAACAGCTCAAGATGGTGTAACCATCCCTGAGGTTTCAGGTCATTCCGCAACGAATCTTTGAGTTGAGCAGCAGTGATGCCTTTATCGTCGAGCATTGTCTGCATAGCTGGTAGAACTCTCACCTCAACATCGACACGTCTTGGCGTGTAGTAGAGCTGCAACTGGTAACCATCTGAACTACCTAGTTCGCGCTCTAGGGTGGTGTTGATTAGATCTCTTATCTCACGACGAGTAGGCATAATAGGGCAAGCGAGTGCGTCCAATGGTTCATCGTTGTAGGTATCAATATGGAAAATCACCTGGCTGATCTCTGGGTGTGCTGCAGTCAAAGCGCATACAGCTTGGTCGCCAAGGTAGTGTCCCTCTGATGCACTCAAATGAGGTGCCACCTGCAGGTGCATCTCAAGAATGATCTGGCTGCCCATTGGGCGAGATTTAAAGTCGTGAACTGCGATAATGCCTTCAACCTGGTTTACCACTGCACGAAACTCTGATGCTTGCTCTTCAGGAATAGCGGTATCTACCAGCTCCGTCAGACTCTTCTTAACTAGGTCCCAACCGATCTTACCGACGAAGGCCGCCACAGCGACTGCTGCAACCGCATCCAGCCATACCCAGCCAACCATCGCGCCTACGAGCGCTACAAAGACAATAACTGATGAGAGGGCATCGGTACGGCTGTGCCAAGCGTTAGCTATCAGTAGGTCAGAATTTAGCTTCTTACCGATCGCTAGGCTGTAGCGGAATATCCACTCCTTAGAGATGATGGAGATAGCAGCAACAACCAGTGCAGGCCAAGTCGGTACAGGTGTAGCCTCTCCTGAGAAGAAGTTTGAGCCAATCTCAATCACCATAAAGGCACCGACACCGATCAGAATGACCCCCAGTGCTGTTGTACCCACGGTTTCAAAACGACCGTGTCCCCAAGGGTGGTTCTCATCCGGTTCCTGATGAGAGATGCGCAAAATAACGATCACCATGAAATCGGTCAAAAGATCAGATAGCGAATGAATACCGTCAGCAATAAGCGCTGCTGAGTTTGCAAAAAAACCGACAATTATCTTAGCCAAACCGATCGTTAAATCGATCGCTGAACCAATCAGGGTGACGCGCTCAGCCTCTTTACGGCGAGCGTCGAGTTCATGCTGCATGAAGTACTCCGAATTAATTGATAGTCATAGGATAAGGGTTTGGTCTATCCAGTGCTAGTTAGAAGCTATTATTGAGGGTGACTTTAAGAGCCCAATCTTTAAACATTACAGCTAAATGGCTTTTGCAGTACTATCACACTCTATTATCAATATTCGTTATTACACTTTTTATATCGCTGATCAGTTATATCTGTTGATCAGCAGGCTTGGAGAAATCTGTGGCTGAAGGTCACTCAGTTAAAAACCGCAGTCGAAATGCACAGTTCGCAAAGATGCCGCTGCTGGTTCTACTTGGCTTGGGTACAGGACTTGCAACTGCGCTAGCTATCTCTCTGTTTCGATGGATGGTTGAGTTGCCAGATCTTCTCTTTATAGAGTTAGAGCTGACACATGATTCGCCTTGGATGCGATTTTTGGTTCCCGTCGTTGGCGTGACGTTACTCTGGCTATTTTGGCGCTCCCAGCACTCTGCAACACGCAGGGTAGGTGTAACCCATCTCTATGAACACCTCTCTTACCATCACGGTGAATTGCCACTTCGTAACGTATTGAATCAGTTAGTTGGCGCTGTCTTTGCCATAGGTACGGGACAGCCGGTTGGTCGTGAAGGCCCTGGAGTACATATTGGTGCAGCCTTAAGTAGCTGGCTAGGTGTTCGGGCAGGTATCTCCTACAACTATCAACGACTTCTGATTGGTTGCGGTTCAGCTGCCGCCATCGCAGCGTTATTTAACACCCCCTTGGCAGGTGTTCTATTTGCGATGGAGGTGATACTTCTTGAGTATAGCCTGACAGGTTTTACAGCGATCATTGTCGCTGCAATCAGTGCTGATGCCGTAACTCGCCATCTCTTTGGTGCGCCTGAACTACTGGGTTTTGGTTTGGGTAACGGTACAGTATTCGAACAATTACCGATTCTTGTTCTACTCGCGCTCTGTATAGGTTTTGCAGGTTTGGTTTTTCAGCAAATTACCGTCACTCTTGCTTCCCATAGAAGTAAATACCTCAGCATTAATCTGTTAGCAGCAGGTCTTCTTATTGGCGGCTTAGCTGTATACGATCCAGGGTTAATGACACCAGTCCATATCGTCATGCAGGAGACTCTGCAGGGCATCCACAAGGGGGATCATCTCATCCTGCTTGCCGGTTTCTATCTGTTGGTGCCACCTATAGTGCTGGGCCTTGGAATTCCTGGTGGGTTAATCGGCCCATCGTTGACCTCAGGTGCTCTGATTGGCGCTTTGATTGGTGTTGCTGTATCTGGTTTTGATACTCCTGTTGATATCACGACCATGTCCTTAATCGGAATGGCGGCCATGTTGTCCGCTGTGATCCACGCACCATTGGCGGCACTGATTGCGGTATTTGAGCTCAGTGGCAGTATTCAAACACTGACGCTGGCGATGACCGTGATTGTTCTATCTGATTTGATGATGCGCTCCCTCTTTAAAAAGCCCTCTATATTTGAACGGCTCCTAATGGCGCAAGGACTTAGCCGCGATACACATCTCTACCGCAGAGTAATGATGAGTACCAGTGTCCAAGAGTTGATGGATAGATCCCTCTCAGATCGTCGTTGTGGGACAGCCAATGAGCGTTTTACATCTAACTGGTACTTAGTGAAAAGTGAGGAGGGCGATAGACTCTTATCACACAGTGAATTAGAGCAGAGTGAGACTGTATTGGATGAAGACAATCGCTTTGTTTTAGTTGATGTTAAATCTTCTCTATTTCAAGCGCTAGATCAGCTTCAAAGTGAGTCTTGTGACCGATTGGTCATCACGAACAAGAGAGGTGTGTTGCTAGGCGTTTTGACCCGTAAAGAGATCGATCTTTTTTATCGCAATGCCGAAGTTTAAGTCACGCTTCATGCAGCTATTTTTCCACTCTTAAATGCTGCTTAAATCTAAATAATTAAAGAGCAAAGCCGCTATTTTGAATCGGATGTCGGATTTTTATTCAATTAAGTACGTTTTTTGATATTAATACCGATTTAGCGCATTAATGTGACATTTGTGCTTATGTTATCTATGTAACTAATTGATTTTTATTGATTAAATATATCTGGTTATTTTTTGTACAATTCGCTGGTGTGACGCAATTGTGTCGGTTTAGCGACACATTTACAGCGTAATTCACAGAGTTATCCACAGATAATGTGGGTAGGCGGCGCTAACCCGCATGAAGTGTGGGTCGATCGTAAAATGCTAATATAGCCCCAGAAAAAGACTAGTCGATGTCAAGTATTTTGTGTGTCTGAATGCTTAATTTCCATTGCGGATTTTGCATACAGTAGTCGACACATTGTGAGCGATTTTTGAGGGCATTTGGACCATCCAGGGCCTGAAGGTAGAAGTGCTCGAAATTAAGTGCTTTGAACTGTTCTGGAGCCGCCTCTGGTTCCACTTGTGGGTAGACCAGTTTGAGTTCGTTACCCTCTGTCACAACCACTTCTGCGGCCCCTTTAGGACTGACACAGATCCAATCGATCCCTTTGGGGAGCTCGAGGGTACCATTAGTCTCAATCGCGATCTCGAATCCTGCACTGTGGATTGCATCGACAAGTTGCTCATCAAGCTGTAAAGCAGGCTCGCCACCGGTAAAAACAACGTATGGTTTGCCAGATATAGGTTTTGGCCAAAAGGAGCTTATATGGGAAGCTAGAGCATCTGCAGAGGCGAACTTGCCGCCGTTCTGTCCGTCAAAGCCAACGAAGTCTGTATCACAGAAGCGGCACACAGCAGCGGCGCGATCTTGTTCGCGGCCGCTCCAGAGGTTACAACCAGTAAAACGGCAAAAGACAGCAGGACGTCCCGTATGAGCACCTTCACCTTGTAAGGTGTAGAAAACCTCTTTTACCGTATAGGTTGTTGCCACTGTTAGGCCTCCTCAGCTTCACCGCCGAAGGCGTTGATAAGATCTGGAATCAAACGTGTGAATTCGATACCCAGTAGCGCAAGGTCGGCATCTAGCGCCAGTGCTTGATCTTCACTCTCGCGATCGTTCTGCTGCTCTTGGTATGTATCTGTCATCTTAAGCGCTTTAAGACGAAGATCAGCCTCTAGGGTAAAGCTGAGCTGATCACGCCAGACGAGTTCGAGTTTCTCGCTCAGCATGCCCCCGCTAAGGTGTGCTTGAATCTCCTGGTCTGTCAGGTTCTGTCCTTTGACTTTGATCTGGCTGGTCGGCTCCAGAGGGTCTTTAAGTTCAGTATGCGCACCAAGTTCAAGGTAGCTTGGCAGGTCACGCTCTTCGAGTAGCCAATCGCTCATCACACGGTTAACTGGCATGGCAGTCGTAATGAGTTTAACGCCCAGAGTGCCTAGATCTTCGCGAAGCGTTGCAAGTAGCTCTTCTGCGCGTTTGTAGCTCGTACCCTCAACAACCAAAAGCTTCTGGTGCGGTGCAATTAAAGCACGGGTTGTTTTTCGACGTGTAAAGGCGCGTGGAAGTAGGGTAAGGGTTAGCTCATCTTTAAGTTGTATCTTCTCTTTGCGGTAGACCTTACGATCTTCTGCAGACTCAATTTCGGCAACTTTTTCCGCCAGTTGATCTTTGATGACGCTGCTTGGCAGGATCTTCTCCTCTTCGCGCATTGCAATGAGGTGGAAACCGTGGGAGGTCAGCACTGGAAGATCAATCACATCCGGTGCGATTTCTCCCCAGCCTACTGAGCGGGGTTCAGCACCTCGACAGGGTACAAAAGGACGTTGTGTGAGCGATTCAAGCAGCTTGGCTTCGTTGAAGTTTTCATCAGGGATAAAGCGATACCAAATAGCGTTACGAAACCAGAGCATAGGGTCTTCTTAGTCATAGAAATTGAGAGAGGCGCTATTATCTTGTTCACTAGAGGTGGATGCAAGTGAAGCAGAAATTGATTCGCTTGCTGACGCTTTTAATTAAGAGCTTGTCGAGACTCTTTAATCGCTTCGTCAATGTAGTAGCCATAAAACTCGGGGGTATTCACACCGACGATCTTCTTAGAGAGGTGGTTACCCTTGCCATCTACGAAGAGAATAGTGGGTGTGAATTTACCTTTTAGCGCGTTGGCGACCTCTGTTGAACTGCGGCTCTCACCATTGAAGTCGATAACAGGCTTGTTTGAGCTTAGGTCTAATATCCGAATAGGTGGCGCACCGTCACTTTTTTGAAGCGGGCCAAGGAAGTCATTTTTAACGGTGATGCAGAATGAGCAACCATCTGCTGAGACCATCAGTACGATCACCTCGTTTGGGTGTTCAGTAGCAAGCTTCTGAAGGTTTTCAGCGCGCAGGAGTTCGTCAGCCTGCACGCTGATAGGTGATAAGAGCATCGCCCCAGCAAGAGCTAGGGCAGGAGTTATTGCCTTCTTAGAGGCTCTCAATAAAGTCGACAGCATACTCTGCTACCTCATCAGCGAAGAGATCACGGAAGAAGTGGTCCGCATCATCAATCACAACGAGTTCTACGTTCTCTTTGTTCATCCCTTCCATCTTCTGTGGAAGATCATCAACTACGGTATCTTTAGAGCCAGCAATCACCAGTGTCGGGGTCTCTGTTTGAGCTAGAACATGTGGTGTATCGTAATTTGGGTAGTTGCCATAGTAGCTAAGCATTGCACCGGCAGTTGCGCCGCTCTTCTCACAGTAGACAACACTTACGCCATCCATCATGGTATCTGGCGCTAGGGTTTTCGCTTTATCAAGGAGATCAGTCACAGAGGTGCCGTAGCGCTTCTGGTAACCATCGATAGTGTATTTGTAGTCCCAGGTTGCTGGTGCAAGCAGGATTTGACCTTTTACTTTATCTTGGTGAGCAAGGGTGTACTGTGATGTCTGGTTGCCACCGCGTGAGTGACCCATGACCCAACGGTCACCCGCACCTTGGCCATCTAGCCAGTTCTGCCAAGCCTCCATCTCTGCAACTGCATCTTGCATGGTGTGGCGAGCAGGTACTGCACAGTCATACATAGTTGATTCACGATTATCGATGCTGTAGCTAAGGTTTATAGCGAGTGTTGAGACGCCAGCATCTACGATTAGCTCTTGCAGGGTGGCAATGATCTCCATCTCGTTGTGCGCCAGTGTGCCGTGTAACAGAAGAAGTACGCCATCAGCGAGTGTCTTATCTTCCGCGAGCTCCAGGTTGGCATTGAGGGTTAAACCATTGAATGGAATCTGTACTTGTTCTGCTTGTGCAACGCTGGCGTTAAGTGCTGTAAGCATTAGTATGCCGGCAATCGCTTTAGGTAGGAATTGCATCTATCTCTCCAGGGCTGAGAAGTTATATTTTTTTTATGAGTCTACTCCAATAAAAAAACGAGGCAAGATGCCCCGTTTTTAAATGGTGAAACCCTTACAGGCCGTCGTAGGCAAGCAAACAGTGTACGGGTACACCTGTATCTTGGATCTTGGTTGAGCCTGCTAGATCAGGTAGGTCGATCAATGCTGCCACCTCGACAACTTCGGCGCCTAGGCCGTTAATCAGGGTACAAGCAGCCAATGCAGTACCACCTGTTGCGATCAGGTCATCGATAAGTACAACTCTGTCTCCAGATTTAAGTGCGTCTTTCTGTATCTCTACCGAGGCTGTACCGTACTCGAGCGTGTAATCCTGAGAAATGGTCTCGCCAGGTAACTTGCCCTTTTTGCGCACTAGAACAAGCGGTTTCTTTAACTCATGGGCAATGATTGCACCAAACAGAAAGCCACGCGCATCGATACAGGCGATGTGGGATACATCCATGCTCATGTAACGATCAACAAAGGCGTTAGCGACCATGCGAGATGCTTTAGGGTCTTGGAAAATTGGTGTTATATCGCGAAACAAAATGCCCGGTTCTGGCCAGTCTGGAATAGAGCGAACTACCGATTTTACGTAAAACTCGTCGTAAGACATTAAAACTCCGAAGGGGAATTAACCCAGTTTAGCTTGGCTGCCACAGCCTGGACCATGACACTCACCAGCCGCTTCCATTAGTGCCTGAGTATCAAGGATCTCTAGCTCTTTACCCTCAACACGAATCAGATTCTGCGAAGAGAAGCGGGTGAAGATTCGGCTCACTGTCTCTACAGCAAGGCCTAGGTAGTTACCAATCTCATTTCGCGACATAGATAGTCGGAAAGAGGTTGAAGAGTAACCACGTGCGGCAAAACGGTCTGCAATTTTCAGCATAAACGTTGCGATACGCTGCTCTGCAGTTTTTTTCGATAGCAGCATCATCATCTGCTGATCTTCACTAATTTCACGACCCAGCGAGCGCATGATAGAACGACGTAGCTCAGGCATCTGACCTGAAAGATCATCAAGACGCTCAAATGGGATTTCACAGACTGTAGTGGTCTCTAGCATCTTAGCGCTCATTGGGTATGCGCCAGAGTCCAGGCCTGCAAGGCCAACCAGTTCACCAGGGAAGTAGAAGCCGTTGATCTGCTCTTCACCATCCGGGCTTACTGAGTAGGTCTTTATTGAGCCTGCACGAATGGCATAGAGAGAGCCAAAGTTCTCGCCTTGGCGGAACAGAAAATCGCCTTTGTGAAGAGGCTTGCTCTTATCGACGATATCATCAAGTTTAACCATATCGTCGTTATTGAGTGACACTGGCAAACACAAAGAGCTAAGTGAACAGGTGTTGCAGTGCACTTCATTGATGTTTGCGATCTTTAATTTTTGAGTATCGGACATATTCACCTCGTTGGCACGAGTATAGCCAAAGAGGATTAGTGACCCAAGTCAAAAAACGATATTTGTCGATAAGCGCTGCTTATTCAGTCTCTTTTACTAGAGTCTTAGATAATTCGTGAGAATCGCTGCTCGCTATGGTTTATGTAAGCATCAAAGGTCATACAGACTCTGCGAATTAATAGTCGCCCAGCGGCTGTAACATCTAACCCTTTCTCATTCATATGAATAAGTCCGTCATTTACCATCGGTTCCAATAGGCGAAGTTCATCAGCAAAGTACTCTTGGAATTGAATACCAAGCTCTTTGGACTGATCAGCAAAGTTCAACTGGAAGTCACAGATCAGGCGAGTAATCACCGCGCGACGAATTTTGTCATCGTCGTTCATTTTGTACTCTTTACTGATCGCAGAGCCCTCTGCATTGATGCCCGCATCATATTTCGTGATATCAGGGCTGTTCTGCAGGTAGTAGTCACCAATCTGACTAATAGCCGAGACGCCAAGACCAATCAGGTCACACTCCGAGTGGGTGGTGTAGCCTTGGAAGTTGCGGTGCAGGGTGCCCTCATCTTGATGGCGGGTTAGGGTGTCCTCTGGCAGCGCGAAGTGGTCCATGCCGATGTTGCGGTAGCCTGCAGAGGTTAGCTTATCAATACTCTGATGGTGAATGGCGAGTTTTGTAACTGCATCAGGCAGTTCATCTGCATTGATGCGACGCTGCGGTTTAAAGCGCTCAGGAAGGTGCGCATAGTTGAATACTGAAAGGCGATCTGGGCGTAGTTCTAGGATGCGATCTAAGGTCTCTGCAAAACTCTCTTCAGTTTGTAGTGGCAAACCGTAGATGAGATCGACGTTAATTGATCGGAAACCAAGGTCGCGCGCCTCTTCTAGAAGGGCGGTCGTCATCTCCAGTGATTGGACCCGATTTACCTTCTTTTGTACCTCAGGGTTTACATCCTGCACGCCAATACTGATGCGGTTGAAGCCTAGATTTCGGAGTAGCTGTAAACGACCTTCGCTCATCTCACGAGGATCGATCTCAATGGCGTAGTCGCCCTCATCGTCATCACGCAGGTTAAAGTTCTCTCGCAGGGTTTCCATCAAAAGCTTGGTCTGCTCATCACTGATGAACGTGGGTGTACCACCGCCCCAGTGAAGCTGATCAACTACCTGTGATTTCCCAAGCTCTTCACCGCGCATTTTGATCTCTTTGATTAACGTATCGAGGTAGGGTTGAGCGCGGCTGCGATCGGCAGTCACGACCTTGTTACAGCCACAGTAGTAGCAGACATGTGCACAGAAAGGGATATGGATATAGAGAGAAAGTGGACGGCTTGGATCTCGCTCGTTAATTGCACTTGTCAGTATTGCGCGACTATCAGTGCTGTTCTCAAACTGCAGTGCGGTAGGGTATGAGGTGTAACGAGGTCCCGCCAGATCGTAACGGCGAATGAGGTCTGAATCCCATTGAATTTTAGTTTGTGCAAGCACGAGCCAATCCTTCTCAAAATAGTCGTGCCAGTTTACCGAGTTAAAACAAAAAGTTGTTGATGCGCATCAATTTGCTTTCGGTAAGCGACTATTTGCTATGCACTTAGAAGCGTCCAAATACCCATAGCAATAAGGAGAATCCCTGAAAATCTGCGTACTGATTGCTGGGCAACAAAGGCTTTCACCTGTTGGGCTATCAGTCCGGTGGCAAGCATGGCGGGTAGGGTGCCAATACCAAAGCCGAGCATTAGCAGTGCACTTTCGTTCCAGCTTCCTGCAGCAGAAGACCAGATCAACGTGCTGTAAACCAATCCACAGGGTAACCAACCCCAGCCCATGCCAAGTAACAGTGCCTTAGTTGGGGTATCTGCTGGTATCAGTGGCTTAAGAAGAGGTGAAATGTAGCGCCAAAGAACTGACCCAGCTTGTTCTAATTTGGTAATGCCAAACCACCACTGCGCGATGTAGAGTCCCATGCCTATTAAAAGTAGACCCGCGAGAGTGCGAAGGATTGGCGCAGCTATTGTTGTTTGAATGGTAGCGCCGACCAACCCTATCAACGCACCTGCCACTGTGTAGCTGAGGATGCGACCAACGTTATAGCTAAGAATACCAACAAACGAGCTGGCGCGGTTCGAGCTTGAGACGCTTAACGATGAGGCAAGACCGCCACACATTGCCAGACAGTGGGTAGTGCCTAGCAGTCCAATCAGGATGGCTGATGCGAAGCTGAGTGAAACAGGGGTCATTACTCGTTCGGTTTCTCTTCGTCAGTTTTTTTGACGCGAGCATCTTCTGGAATCATATCGTCATCATCATCAAAGAGGATGCGGTGTGCAGGTGACTCCAAATCATCAAACTGGCCATTTTTAACGCTGTAGAAAAATGCCCAGGTAGCAACTGATACCAAGATGATTGCGATCGGAATAAGTAGGTAGACGATGTTCATTTGGACTACTTCTGTGAAATAAGGCGTAGGGCGTTACCGACCACTACGAGCGAACTAGCGGACATTCCGATAGCTGCCATCCAAGGTGCGATAAAACCTGTTGCTGCTAAGGGTAGCGCTAATAGGTTGTAGATCAAAGCCCAGCCGATATTCTGACGGATAATATTGCCGGTTTTGCGTGCCAGTTTGATAGCTTGGGGTATGCGAAGCAGGTCGCTACTTACAAGCACCGCATCGGCCGAGGTTTTAGCAAGATCGGTAGCACCGTTCATAGCGATAGATGTCTGGGCGCCCGTCAGTACAGGTATATCGTTGATACCGTCACCTACCATCAGAATTTTTTCACCGCCAGCTTGCAGTGCCTTCACCCGTTCTAATTTGCTCTCAGGTGCAAGGTTTGCCTCAAAGTGGTCGATGCCTAGCTCATTTGCGATGCGTGCGGCATTAGCTGGCTGGTCACCCGTTAGCATGCCCACTTTTAGGCCAAGTGATTGCAGCTGTTTAACGGCATCAACCGCTTCAGGTCGAAGCTGATCATCGATTACAAACCAAGCGATAGGACCGCTTGTGTCACTCATTAATAGCCAAATGCCGGTCTCGTCCGGATGTGCAGGTGCTTCTCCTGGGTAAATTTGAGCAGCAAACACAGGTTTACCAATACGAATAGTACGACCGTTGAGGGACCCTTCAATACCCTCACCAACATAGTTGGTTGCACTATCGGCAGCCACTTCAAAGAATGGCGTGAATGCCGAAGCGATTGGGTGTTCAGAGCGACTCTCTACTGCGGCGGCTAAGCGAGTTAAATCCTCAATAGATTCTCCGTTTAGCGAGTGCGTGGCACGCAGGCTTAACTGGCCGGTTGTGAGTGTGCCGGTCTTATCAAAGTAGACAGAAGTTGAGCTTGCTAGGCTCTCTAAGACGTGGCCACGCGTGACTAAAAGTCCAATTTTGCGAAGTGTGCCGATTGCAGCGGTTAGTGCTGTAGGTGTTGCTAATGAGAGTGCGCAAGGGCAGGTGACGACGAGTACAGAGAGAGTAATCCAAAAAGCATCCTCAGGTTTTATCTGCCACCAGGTAATGCCAACGGCTAGTGCGGTAATCAGTACGCCAGCGACAAAGTAACTGGCTACTCGGTCGGCAATCATAGCGACCTTCGGCTTTTCTGCTTGGGCGCGATCTAGCAGGTTTAATATGGCCGTCATACGTGATTGGTCAGCGCTACTGGTGATCTCAACCTCTATCGCTTGCTCGACATTCATCGTCCCCCCCACTACAGCATCCCCTAGGCGTTTGCTGACTGGGAGGGATTCACCGGTGAGCGCCGACTCATCAATACTGGTGTGGGCTGTAAAAAGAATGCCATCAGCAGGTATGGAGTGACCTGGTTTTACCAGAACTCTATCACCCGGCTTTAGCTCGCTGACGGGAACTAGGGTTTCACCATTTACATCGATGCGGGTAGCACTGGCTGGCAAAAGATTAGCAAGTTCATTACCCGCCAATCCGGTGCGGTGACGCGCCTGCATCTCGAAGTAGCGACCAATCAATAGGAAGAAGGTGAACATCGAAACGGAGTCGTAATAGACCTCGCCAGAGCGGGTAAATGTTGCCCAGATACTGGCTAGATAAGCGCCGCCGACAGCGATAGATACAGGTACATCCATGCTGAGGTGTCGCGTTCTGATGTCCCGAAGCGCCGCAGTAAAGAAGGGGCGGGCAGCATAGAGAACTACGGGTGTGGCGACGATGAAGCTGGTCCAACGTATGAAGGTTTGAATGTTATCCTCCATCACGTATGCAGCACCAAGGTAGAGTGCCGCCGCCATCATCATCACCTGCATCATCCCTACACCGGCTATACCGAGTCGGTAGATGGCACGGCGCTTCTCTTGTTGGTACAGCTGCTCTTCTTGGTTGGGATGGTAGGGGTGAGGTGTATAACCGATTGATTGAATCGACTTCATCAAATCGCTAAGAGGAGCCTGTTCAGGATGCCATATTAAGCGAGCACGATGGTTGGTCAGATTGACGTTAAAACTCATAGCGCCAGGCTGGCTGCCGATGTGTTTCTCTAATAGCCAAACACAAGCTGCACAGTGGATACCTTCAATAACGAAGGTCGCCTCTTTAGTGCCGTCGGCAAGGGTACGAACAAATTGGCTTTGTACAGCATCTGAGTCGTAAAGCGAGAGTTGATTCTCATCCTCTTGCGAGGTTGGACGCTCACCGTTAGCGTTATCACGGTGTTTGTAATATTGGTCGAGTCCGGACCCTAAAATGGTTTGGGTGACTGCTCGACAAGCGGGGCAGCAAAATGACTCCTGCTTCCCTTTGATAGCAAGCTCAATATTGACCCCAGAAGGGACTAGGGTCGAACAGTGGAAACAGAGCTTCTGGCTATCGCTCATTGCTTAATTTTCAGCGCCAAGCTTAAACAGGTTTTGGTCAAACGGAGGTACTATTTCAGTGCGTAGGTTCCAACGACCATCTGGTGTGCTGACAATCAAGTAACGCTTGCCATCAAGTTGTTTAGTAAGACTGCCTAGATAGATGCCAGTACCATTTACCGAACGTAATGTAAGGGTCTGGTCATACTTCTGATGTGCGGGATGTACTAGGTCGACTGTAAGTGTTTCAGCCAGTGGCTCTTTAGAGGCTAGTGTAAGACGCACATCACCGGTCAAAGAATCGACCATGAACTCACCTTTAAGGCCAAGACGTTGTGCCTCCTGAGTTTTTGTCGAGTCGATCTCAGTTCCGCGAGCAACTTTGTAGTAGTCATCTTTTACTATGCCGTCGGCAGTTGTAATCGCAAAGTACATCAAAATAGATGCGATGATTACTACAGCGATAAGTGGGGTCAGTACAAACCACAGCCAACTCTGTTTGTACCAAGGGCCAATATCTTTAGTCTGTTCGGTCATAGATTCCTCAAACTCAGGGAGTAAAAGTTTGTTCCAAAAAAAGCGCGGAAATCATCTGAAATCCGCGCAGTAGTTTATCACATATCGACGTTGGATCTTCGATTATCGAGTTGGAGTCGGCCCGATAAAGCGGCTCTCAGAATCAGCCTCGATACCTGAGCCATCAGATGCAGTTACGATAAACTCAATCTCGTAGTTCACCTTGTTCAGAGAGCGAGGATCCATCTCAACATAAATTGTGTGATCTAGAAGTTCACCGACCGCAATCTTCACATGGGTATCCCCTTTGATGATGGCGTCATCAAGACCTTCAAGACGGATGTCATATTGGTTATCTTTCTGCGATTTGTTCGCAAGCTTCAATGTGTAGGTGTTACGAATCATTCCATCAGGCGTAGTGCTGTAAAGCTGACCACGTTCACGAATAACGTCTACCTCAAGCGGCACGCGAGTAAATAGTACGTAGCTGAAGGCGATAAACATCGCGCAGATTGCTACGAAGTAGCCGATTAGGCGTGGACGAAGTAGGTGGGTCTTTTTACCCTCTAGTTCATGTTCAGTGGTGTAGCGTACCAGTCCCTTGTCGTAACCCATGCGCTCCATAATGTTGTCACAGGCATCCACACAGGCACCACAAGCAACGCACTCATACTGAAGCCCATCACGAATATCTATACCGACAGGGCAGACATGGACACAGTGGCCACAATCGATACAGTCACCAAGGCCTTCAGCTTTGTAGTCTGCTTCGCGCTTACGGCTACCGCGGTTTTCACCACGCGCTTTGTCGTACGAGATGATCAGTGTGTCTTGGTCGAACATAACGCTCTGGAAACGCGCGTATGGACACATGTAGATACATACTTGCTCACGCAACCAACCTGCAGCACCGTAAGTACCGAAAGTGAAGAAGAGTAACCACCAGGTCTCCCAAGGTCCTAGATCCCAAGCGAGGATGTTAGGAACAAGTTCACGTACTGGTGAGAAGTAACCGACAAAAGCAACTGCGGAAACCGCGCCTACAAGTAGCCAAAGGAAATGCTTAGCGAACTTGCGAGCAAATTTAGCGCCGCTCATTGGTTGCTTGTTGAGCTTCATACGGGCATTACGGTCACCCTCTGTAAGTTGCTCAATTTTGATGAAGATCCATGTCCATACAAATTGTGGACAGGCGTAGCCACACCATAAGCGACCGGCAAACACAGTCACAAAGAAGAGGGTGAAGGCCATTATGATCAGTAGCCAAGAGAGGAGCATGAAGTCCTGTGGCCAGAAGGTGAAATTAAATACATGGAACTGACGAGCTGGAAGGTCAAATAGAACTGCTTGATGTCCATCCCACTGTAACCAAGAGAAGGTGAAGAATAGGAACAGCATTGTGTAGCTAGAGATATCCCTTAGCTTCTGAAATAGACCGCTCGTCTTCTTAACATAGATGTGTTGTCTTTTTGCGTAGAGGTCATATGACTCGTCGCTTCCAGAGCCCTGATTTGGGGTTACATCTTTTACCGGGATATTTGACATCGGTGTGTCCTGTCGTCAGTTAAATCGGATCGTTATATGGTAATTATATTTCGAATAAAAAAAAGGCGACTTGATATAAATCAGGTCGCCTTTTTTGTTTTTAACGTCTTTTACTTAGACAGGCTGTAGACGTATGCAGAGATCAGCTTGATCTTGTCTTCAGAGAGAAGATCTTTGTGAGCTGGCATTACACCGGCACGACCTGCGCGGATAGAGTGAGCTACCTGCTCAAAATCTCCACCGTACAACCAAACGTTGTCCGTTAGGTTAGGTGCGCCAAGTGCCTGCATCCCTTTACCAGTTGGCATGTGACATGCAGCACAAAGTGTATTGAACTGAGTCTGTCCGCGAGCAGCCGCTTCAGTATCTACAGTTTTACCACTCAGGCTAAGAACGTAGTTTGTAACGTCCTGAACACCATCTTCACCTAGGACAGGGCCCCAAGCTGGCATTGCACCACGACGACCGTTAACAATGGTCGTGATGATTTGTGCTGGCTCACCACCGTACAACCAGTCGCTATCAGTTAGGGTAGGGAAGCCGTAAGCACCCTGACCGCCCTGACCGTGACACACTGCACAGTTGTTAGAGAACATACGCTGACCCATTTTAAGGCCAGTTTCGTTACCTGGTTGGTTTAGTTCTTCTACAGAAAGGGCTGCGTATTTAGCGAATACAGGTTTGTAAACCTCTTCCGCATGCGCCATCTCTTCTTCCCACTGGTTAGCCGAAGTCCAACCTAGTAGGCCTTTGTAGTTACCAAGACCTGGGTATAGAGCTAGGTAGCCTAAAGAGAAGATAACTGTCGCTAGGAACAGCTGGAACCACCAGCGTGGAAGCGGGTTATCGTACTCTTGAATACCATCGAACTCGTGACCTAGAGTCTGATCTGTTTCTTCTTTGCTAGTTTCACCCTTACGAGTTGCTAGCAACAGCCATGTTACGCCGAATACAACGGCCAGTGTGATGACTGTAATCCATGCGCTCCAAAAAGCACTCATAGTCTTATCTCCTGTTACTCTACACGATCTGCTTCACGACTCTTTTTATCCAACTCCTCATCCTGGAAGGGGAGGTTGGCTGCATCATCAAAACGTTTACGGTTTTGTGGAAGCAGAACCCAGATAAAAAGACCGATAAAGGTCACCAGCATAATGACTGGTATAAATGGACCGTATAATTCGTAACTCACTGTTAATTACCGTTTGTTGTTGTACTGAGAATGCATTTTGCCGAGTGCCTGAAGGTAAGCGACTACTGCATCAATCTCATATTTGCCTTCCACGTTTTCACGTGCTGTAGCAACCTGCTCGTCAGTAAATGGCACGCCTAGTTTACGTAGAGCGCCCATTTTCGCAGCAGTGTCTTTACCGGTTAGCTTGTTCTCGAACAGCCATGGGTAAGAAGGCATTTTAGACTCAGGTACTACGTCACGTGGGTTGTACAGGTGAGCGCGGTGCCAGTCGTCAGAGTAACGGCCACCAACACGAGCTAGGTCAGGACCAGTACGCTTAGAACCCCAAACAAATGGGTGCTCGTAAACGAACTCGTTCGCAGTAGAGAAGTGACCGTAGCGCTCAGTTTCTGCACGGAACGGACGAATCATCTGCGTGTGACATACAGTACAGCCTTCACGGATGTAGATATCACGACCTTCTAGCTCAAGCGCAGAGTAGGTGCGAAGACCTTCAATTGGCTTGGTAGTAGAGCTCTGGAAGAATAGAGGAACGATCTCAGCTAGACCGCCGCCACTGATCACGATGATGATCAGTAGGGCCATCAGGCCGATATTCTTTTCTATCGTTTCATGTTTAATCATTTTGCTAACTCCCGTGCCTTACGCTGCAGCTGCTGCTGGATCTGGATTTTCAGCATTTGCTACAGTGCTATTAGCACGTACGGTCTGCCATACGTTGTAAGCCATGATTAGCATACCTGTCACGAAGAACATACCGCCCAACCAGCGAACGAAGTAACCAGGGTGGCTCGCTTCAAGCGCTTCTACGAAAGAGTAGGTTAGGGTGCCGTCTTCGTTAACTGCACGCCACATTAGGCCCTGAAGAATACCGTTTACCCACATCGCACAGATGTAAAGAACAGTACCGATAGTTGCTAGCCAGAAGTGGGTGTTGATTAGGCCAGTAGAGTACATCTGAGCCTTACCAAATAGCTTCGGAATCATGTGGTAAACCGCACCGATAGAGATCATCGCAACCCAACCTAGGGCACCAGCGTGTACGTGGCCGATAGTCCAATCAGTGTTGTGAGAAAGTGCGTTTACAGTCTTAATCGCCATCATCGGACCTTCGAAGGTCGACATGCCGTAGAATGATAGAGAGACAACAAGGAAACGTAGGATTGGGTCCGTACGTAGTTTGTGCCAAGCACCTGACAGCGTCATCATACCGTTGATCATACCACCCCAAGATGGAGCAAGAAGGATCAGGGACATGATCATACCTACAGACTGAGCCCAGTCTGGAAGTGCTGAGTAGTGCAGGTGGTGACCGCCCGCCCACATGTAGGTCGCAATTAGCGCCCAGAAGTGAACGATTGATAGACGGTAAGAGTAAATTGGACGTTCAGCCTGCTTAGGTACGAAGTAGTACATCATGCCTAGGAAGCCTGCAGTTAGGAAGAAACCTACCGCGTTGTGACCGTACCACCACTGAACCATCGCATCTACAGTACCTGGGTAAACCGAGTAAGATTTCCACAGTGTTACTGGCATTTCGAGGTTGTTCACTATGTGAAGAACGGCAACGGTGATGATGAAAGCCATGTAGAACCAGTTACCCACATAGATGTGAGAGGTCTTACGGTTCTTAACGGTACCCATGAACACAATTGCGTATGAAACCCATACTACTGCGATCAGAATATCGATTGGCCATTCAAGCTCAGCGTACTCTTTAGAAGATGTGAAACCCATTGGTAGCGTAATCGCTGCCGCTAGGATCACTACCTGCCAGCCCCAGAATGTGAAGGCTGCTAGACCGTCTGAGAATAGACGAGTCTGACAGGTGCGCTGGACGACGTAGTAAGACGTCGCAAAGAGTGCGCTACCGCCGAAGGCGAAAATTACTGCGTTGGTGTGAAGTGGACGAAGACGTCCAAATGACAACCATGCAGTGTCGAAGTTAAGTGCCGGCCAGACCAGCTGTGCAGCGATGAGTACACCCATCGACATGCCCACTATGCCCCAGACTACTGTCATGATGGCAAACTGGCGCACGACCTTATAGTTGTATGTCGTATTTGCTGTTGCAGTGCTCATTTTATGCTCTCATCAAGCTTAGTTGAATTGAAGTTTATGAAACCGTTACGAATTATCTTTGATATATCAACGTTTTTCAATGAATTACGGGCTTTTTTACCCTTTTGTTGCACTGCGGTAACTTATTGATAGTTCATTGCTTGGTAGCGATTTTTTTGAGCTTTTGTAAAGTTATGTAAAGTTTAAGCTATTGTTTTGTAATGATTTTGTAATTATTTCTTTTGGTTTTAGATATATTTCGATTAATTATTAACCAATTTATAACCCGTCTAACTTTGTATAAAGGTCGCATTAAATTGATTTGTGTCAATTAGGCAATTTTTGGTTATGAGCTCTATGATTTTTGGCTTTAATTCCATTGAGAAGTTAAACTTCGCCAACTTTATGACCTATCTGGATAAAACTCTTGAGCACCTTACTTATCTACTGCCGCAGTGGCTTTGAATCTGAAGCGGCGAGTGAAATCTCTGTTAAAGCCGCTGATGCAGGTATCTACGGATATCCTAAATTTGAAGCGCTGCAGGGCTACATAGAGTTTGTAGTAAATCCGCCGCACACTTCATTAACCATTTTGGAGAAGCTGCGTTTTCGCGATCTTATCTTCGCTCGGCAGTGGGTGGCTTGTGATGAGTTACTCGATAACTTGCCAGGCAAGGATAGGGTTACACCTATTAGTGAGGCAGTAGCTCGCCTTCCTAAAGCTGCAGAGCTCTGGTCGGAAACGGCCGATACTACAGATGGTCGCAACCTTAATGGATTTGCCAAAAAGCTTGGCAGTGCCGCCGCCGCAGCGCTACGTCAGAAGGAGTTGATGCTGCCGCGTAAAAGTAAGGCTGACTGGCGCCTTCATCTCTTGGTTCTGGCCAATAATCGCATCTGGGTAGGTGTCTCGCCCCTAGTGAATAGTTCGCGATGGGAGCAGGGGATCAACCGTTTGAAGTTTCCTGCCGATGCGCCAAGCCGCTCTACTTTGAAACTTGAAGAGGCGTTTCACTACTTCATCCCTAAACGTATGTGGCCTGAGCGTCTTGTCGGTGGCATGCGTGCTGTGGATCTTGGTGCGGCTCCAGGTGGTTGGACCTATCAGTTGGTTAAGCTCGGCATGTTTGTAACCTCTGTCGATAACGGGCCTATGAATGATGACCTGATGGAGACAGGCCAAGTCGATCATAAACGTGAAGATGCATTTACCTTTGCGCCAGGTAAGCCTGTTGATTTGATGGTTTGTGATGTTGTTGAAAAACCATCACAAGTGATTGAGTTGATGGCTAAGTGGGCTGTGAATGGTTGGGCAGATCGATTGATCTTTAACCTTAAACTTCCTATGAAGCAGCGATATGCCGAGGTCGCAGACTGTCTAGAGCAGCTTGAGACGATTCTGCAAGAGCATGATGTGGGTTATCGATTAGAGAGCAGGCACCTGTACCACGACCGTGAAGAGATTACCTGCTATCTAGAACTAGGTTAGTGTTCGTAGATCTTAATCAGCTCATCGCGCTCTAACATTGGGCGCAATCTATCCATTAGGGCGCGACGCTCAGCAGATTCGTACCAGCGTTGCCAATCGGCGAGTGAGCGGTAGGTGGCTACCACTAATCGATGCTCTGGATCATTAATGTCATGCATCACTTCACCCTTTATAAATCCAGGGGTTAGCATCGAAGCATGCAGTGTCTCTTTAGCAAGCTCTGTGTATGCATCTTCCAGTTCCGTCGGTACTTTGCGGTTAATAAAGACTTTTATCATTTGTTTTATTCCTAAGTCCGCTTGGTTCAATTTTCAGAATAGTCTCACTTAATTGAGCCGTAAAGGGTTAAAGGGCCCTTTTGCTATTGGAGTTTAGGGTGACTATTTGCGACAATGCCTTGCAACGAAACAAGGAATAGCTCAGTGAGTAGTGAATCTGAAGCCAAGCAACTTGATGCACGTGGTCTCTTTTGCCCCGAGCCCGTCATGATGTTGCACAACAAAATCGCCGACATTGCGGTGGGTGATGAACTTGAAGTGCTAGCGACAGATCCATCTACACAGCGCGATATTCCAAAGTTTTGTAACTTTTTAGGCCATGAACTTGTATCTCAAGAGGTGCAAGATGACCTATATATGTTTAGGATTCGGAAAGGCTGATGAGTCAAGTTATCAGCCAGATCGTAGAAGATACGCAGCGTATGATCAGCCAAGCTGAAGATGCGTTGCAGCGTTTAGAAAGTAACAAGCGTGCGTCTAACGGCCATGCAGTCAAAGAGAATAGAGCGTTGACAGAACAGACTCAAACCGCGCCTCGCAATAAAAATCGCGAAGCGAACCAAGCAGCCGTAGAGCTTCTTATTGAGAGTTACCCAAATACCTTCAGTCTAGATGAGCCGAAGCCACTTAAAATCGGTATTCAGGATGATCTGGTAAGTGATGAGAAAGTAAGCCGCGGTAAAATTAAGCGCGCCTTGGCGACATACGTTCGTAACCCTCGCTACCTCTCTTCAATGGTTGCAGGTGTTCAGCGTGTTGACTTAACCGGTGCTGATGCGGGTGAAGTGACTGCAGACGATGAAAAACACGCTAAAGCTAAGTTGGATGAGTATAAAGCGCGTCGTAAAGAGCGTATCAACCAACAGCGTAAAGAGCAGCGTAATAACGAGCGTGATGAGCGCATATCTAACAAGCTAGAAGCGCTTGTAGCGAAGACTAATCGCCGTTAATTGATTCTTTAATTATTAAAGATTCAGAAAGGCTGCCTCGGAGACGAGGCAGCCTTTTTTATTGGTCTGTTTCCTACAGATTTGCGAGAGGGTGGTTGCCCCAAGGCTCCACAAAGTGGGCGGCAACAGCTTCAGTAGGTACCTCACTCACTGAATTGTAACGCCAGTTGGGTGAACCATCCTTATCAACCAGAAGCGCTCGAACCCCCTCAGCAAACTCACCACTCATACAGCACTGAACGGAAAGAGTAAGTTCCGCCTTAAAGACCTCTTTAAGCGATAGGTGGCGGCAACGTTTAAGCTGCTCCGCAATCAACACAATTGATAGTGGGCTGCCGTGACCAATCGCCTTTTTAGAGCGTGCTATCCAAGGATCATCACTCTCAATCTCGGCCATTGCTGCAACGATTTCAGCTACCGAATCCTTGTCGGTAATCTGTTGAATGAATTGGAAGTGGTCTTGGATAGGGGAGTCCGTTCGATAGACAGCCTGAGAGGCCTGCTCCATATCTCTTAGAATGGCAGTCACTGTCATGTGACTATTCGATCTCCAATCTGCAGCTTTAAGCTTTTCAATTAGCTCAGGCTGTTTAGCAGCATCAACAAAACGGTCAGCTAATCCCAGGTAGAGGGCGTCTGCGGCATAGATAGGGTTGCCAGTTAGACCAAGAAAGAGCCCAGTTCGACCTGGCATGCGGTTTAGGAACCAACTACCGGCGACATCTGGATATAGACCGATAGTCACCTCAGGCATCGCCATGTGAGTGGTTTGCGTTACAACACGGTGGCTACAGCCATTCATGATGCCCATGCCGCCGCCCATTACGATTCCGCTACCCCAGCAGATGATCGGTTTGGCAATGGTGTGGATGGTGTAGTCCAAGGTGTATTCACGGGTAAAGAAGTTTGTTGGCGCCTCTAAATCATCACCGGCAATGATGGCGCGGTAGAGCCCAACGACATCACCTCCAGCGCAGAAAGCTTTCTCTCCGGTACTGTTAAGTACGACCGCAAGGATTGCATCGTCCTGCTGTGCCTGTTCAAGGGCGGGTTGCATCAGCTCTATCATCTCTAGTGAAAGGGCGTGAAGTGAACGCTCTGCATTTAGAGTGATTTCGAGAATTTTATGGCCTGATTGGGTAGGGTGCTCAGTAAAGAGAACGCAACTCATAGTGATCCTTAAAGCGGTGTAGATTAATTAAAGTCAGGGAGTGAGCTGTTGCTGTAACCTGAAACAAAGGGTTTTACTTCGCCCTGTTCTGTGAATACATGTCGGTTTACCTTGCCAATATCAGCACCATAGACATGAATGCTAATGGAGACCTGGTCATCAAGCGCATTGGCAACGCGGTGCACGTCGCCAATAGTGGGTGAGACCTTGCCAACCATGCCAGGCGATAGCTTCTCAGTGGCACCCTCGATAAGTTTCCCCTCATCGAAGGTAAAGCTGGTTTCGATCTCTTCGCCCCTAAGCATACCAATAAGGCCCCAGACTGTATGGTCGTGGATTGGGGTCTTTTGCCCAGGTCCCCACACGAAACTCACGACTGAAAAGCGATCCTGTGGATCGCAGTAGAGTAGGTACTGTCGGTAGAACTTAGGATCAGGCAGTGTGCAGCTTTCTGGTAACCAGTCATCTTTGGCCACTAATTCGCCGAGGTGTTTGGCACCTTGATTAAGAAGTTCTGGCTCTTCAGCTCCAGCATCAATAAGCTGCGTCATCTGCTGGATAAACTGTTCCATTTTGCCTGAAAGAATCTGCATTGCGGCCTCTCTTAGTTATATTCCCCAAGGGTAAAACAGATCGCTGCAATTCTGAAGATAGACTTTTGGGCGGTTCATTTTTGCAATGCCACTTGAACTCTCAGAAAACGCCTATATATTAGGGTTATTGAATATATAAGGAGTGCTCGATGAGCGATAGTGTAAATTTAAGTTGTCCACACTGTTTGGCAACCAATCGCGTCCCTAAAGACAAGCTCGATCGGGGTCCTGCCTGTGGTAAGTGCCGTAAAGCAATCTTTACCGGTCAGCCGTTAGCGCTTAATAGCGACAACTTCGCTAAGTTTGTGCGCAACACTGACCTACCTGTAATCGTCGACTTCTGGGCAGGATGGTGTGGCCCTTGTCGTATGATGGCCCCAGCATTTGCAGAAGCTGCAAAACGTATGGAGCCCTATGTGCGTTTCGTAAAAATCGACACTGAAGCAGAGCCAGGTCTCTCACAGAAATACTACATTCGAAGCCTGCCCACGGTTGTGCGATTTGAAGGCGGTAAAGAGGTGAAGCGCCAATCCGGTGCAATGAACATCAGCCAGCTACAGCAGTGGATTGGTTAAATATTTTTGGTGTGCCTGTTTAATTTTTTACAGGCACATTGATCTACCTTTCTGGTAACACATCTACTTCAACTCTCATACTTTGCTCTCCGGTATCTCCAAAGAAGATGCCTTGCAGTGGCGAGACATCACTGTAGTCTCTTCCGCGAGCTGTGATGATGTGTTGATGGCCTGCTACCTTGTTATTTGTTGGGTCAAAGCCAAACCATCCTTCTCCAGGAATAAAAACTTCATACCATGCGTGCGATGCATCGGAGCCAATCAACTTTTCTTGGCCGGGCAGGGGAAGGGTCTCAAGATATCCACTGATATATCTAGCGGGGAGTCCTATGCTTCTTAATACGCCAATAGAGATATGTGCGAAGTCTTGGCAAACTCCCCGTTTGTGTTCGAGCACTTCAGTGATTGGTGTGGTTACATTTGAGAAACCTGGTGAATATTCAAACTCTTCGAAAATGTGCTGTGTAAAAGCGAAGATAGATGAAACCAGCGACCTACTTGTGTCAGTGAAATAGGGTGCTCCAAGTTTAAAAAGGGCCTTAGATTTATTTACAAAAGGTGAAGAGTTTAGAAACTCCTCTATCTCAGGGCTGCTAATCCTCAATTGTTGAATTTCACTCAAAGCCTCTCCAACGGATAAATCCCTCTTCGGTGTGAAGTGCGTTGTATCATCAATGACTTCAAGAGTACTTTTGATCTCAATTT
The DNA here is from genome assembly GCF_012848475.1 of Marinobacterium sp. LSUCC0821. Lineage (NCBI taxonomy): Bacteria > Pseudomonadati > Pseudomonadota > Gammaproteobacteria > Oceanospirillales > Oceanospirillaceae > Marinobacterium > Marinobacterium sp. LSUCC0821. Next base: position 930,157 of record NZ_CP051666.1, on the reverse strand, counting down.
TCAGATTTTGATGTGGCTCTGAGAGAATGAAGTAGAGGAAACTGTTGCCGTAGATATCGGTATTTACAGTTCTCCAGCTCGGTTCTGGCGTGATTGTGATCTGTTGGTTGAGCAGGCTTTGGCCCGAAGTTGTGCTTGGGAGTAAATGCCCTCGGTTAAAAGCTTTGAATACACTGCTTTGATAGTGATATTCAGTAAGGTGACGAACAGAGTATTTCATCGTAGGCTCGTCCTGGGAGAGAACATACGAGGGGTGAGTTTTTCACCGCAGTAGCTCTGTTCAATCTCGGATGCAATTCGATTGAGCATCTTTTCCCATCGTTGGAAACATTCGATCCAACTCTTGGTAGTCTGCTGTTCTGATGATTCATCAAAACGAATCTCTTGCAGGTCTTGGACCATCTCTAGAACCGGCTCTCTATAGCTAGGTAGCAGTGAGCTCTGGTGCTCGCGATCAAGATTTAGTAGTGCTTGGTTTAAGCTATCGATAACGTGTGCTAATGAGTCAGGAGAGCGGTGATCGCCTGCAAGTAACTCCAACACTTCGCCAATGGTTTGATATTGCTGAGTGAACTGTCCAAAGAGATCGTTGCCAAATAGGTTTTGATCAAAGAGCATCAGATTACTGAATATTGGTGTATCTAATGGGTGGCTGATCAGGTGTTGTAACTTGATGATGATCTGCTGCGCTTTCTCGATCTCATTACCGACCTGATAAAGTTGTTTTGCTGTCTCATGACTGCCTGTTTCAGGAATCGCCGATTGTAGAGAGCGAACAAGCGATTGCAGATGAGAAATCATTAATGCCAACTCTCTGTATTCGTTGGGTAGATAACTCTCTTTGTTTAACTGGATAAGTATCTCTTGAACGGTGTTTAGTGTGCGCTGTATTGAGCCACTCCATTGATCAAAGATAGATTCAGATGCAAACAGAACGCTTTGAAGTGTTCCTTGTATTGAGCCTAGCTCAGCGACCTGGAGTAGTCGGTAAATTGCATCATTGGTTAGCGGTAAATCTTGAAATTGCAGAACTAAAGCGTCCAGTGTGTCATCAGCTTGTTTGTTGATGAGGGAGAGTAATGAGCGAGCTTGGTAAGCGTCTAAACTCTTTTCAGAAACAGTCTGTATAAGGGTATCCAGCGATGACAGAAGGGTTTCACTGCGAACCAGATATCGGGCGATCCAAAATAAGTTTTCATTGAGTCGGATTTCGTGTCCTGGCTTTGGCGTGTGACCACTAGTTAGTGTGAGATCAAGTTTATATTCATCAGTGACGCCCGTTCCAACAATCCAGGTGTCTTTGTTTATTGCACCTAATTGATTGGTAAAGATACCACGTGAGCTAATCACTTCTGATCGAGTAAAGCCGCCACGCATTACTTGATAATGATTCTCATCGAAGACGCTATATGTTCTCGTTATGGATCCTCTTTTAACCAGATCTCCTTTCTGCCAGGATGCTCGTTGGATGCTATGAATAATCTCTTGCGCGACAAATTGTTCAGGTGATTTTTTAATCTTGTTGCGCAATGTATCGAGTTGTTTATCAGATAGCTCCGGTCCATAAATAGAGCCGCTGTTACGCCCATCTCGTTGAAACGGCTTAATAATCATTTCAGCAAGCTGGTCAAGTGTCTGCTCAAGATCTTCTGCGCCCCAAAGTGTCTCTACTGAGCGTAGGCTGAGTTGATCTTCGCCGAAAAACTGTGAGATTGCTGGTAGATATTTCAGCAGAGCAGGGGATTCGAGTACGCCCGTACCTAATGGGTTAGCTAGTATCACGCCTCCTTGTCGAATAACTTCGACTAACCCAGGGACACCGAGTAGTGACTCTCCACGAAGCTCAACAGGATCACACCAATCCTGATCTACACGCCGAATGATAACGTCTATGGCTTCTTCACCCTCAGTCGATTGAAACCAAACTCTACCATTGGAAACAGTAAGGTCTCGCCCCTCAACGATGGAGAGTCCTAAATAGCTAGCGAGTAATTTCTGCTCGTAAAATGTCTCACTAAGGGAGCCTGGCGTTAGGATTACTGCTCTTGGGTTCTCTTTACCTGTAAGTGCTTTTAAGGAGTTTGTGAGCGAATTAAATATGGCGTAGAGCTTACTTGTTCTCTCCTGAAAAAGTGGCTCCGAATAGAGTTGAGATGTTACTCGTCGATTTTGCAGGGCATAGCCTAGGCCACTCGGGGCCTGAATACGATCGCTGACAACACAGAACTCATTTTTTTCGCTCTCGATGAGATCGCTAGCAGATAAGATTATATTACCAATCTCTTTGCTGTTTTGATTACCAAGTGCGCGGAGATAACCGCTATTCTTGTAGATCAATGAGGCCGGAATAACTCCTTCTTTGATCAGTATCTGATCGCTGTAGATATCTTTGTAAATCTTGTTAAGGAGGTCAGTTCGTTGCGAAATGCCAAATTCGATCGTCTTCCAACTTTGTGCACTAATTACCACAGGTATCGGATCTAGCGCCCAATCTTTTATCTGCGAATTTCGTTTACCGACACTCCGTGTATAGTGCGCACCTGCTTGTCGAAGCATACGGTTAGCGATAAGTTGGCGCTGGCGCAAACCTTCGGTACCGAAACGCTCAATCAATTCATTCATTTGGATGAGCGGGTCTGGCGTTGACTCAAATTCTGGTTGGGACATCTTAACGCTTAATCTGTAAATATTAGATAGATTCTAAGCTTCAGCAATCAATTCGAATAGGTCATCTTCAAAGCTCTGATATCCGAACCATCGTTGCGCAATAATGTTATGGAGATCGCTGATCTCAATTTGTAACTGATTTATATAGTCTCGTAGGCTAAGCGCACTTCGATTCGTAATCACTTCTGATAGGGTGCCGAGCAATAGTCGCATCGCTTCAGAAGATAATCTCTCCCCATGAGGAAGTTGACTGGCACTTTCACGCATTTCGCGAATACAAAATGCAACACTGCGAGGGAACTGATCATCGGCTAGTAGAAATGAGATGACATCGTCGGCACTGACTGGCCCACGAATAATTCTTCTATAGCTACTTGAAGCTTCTGCAGATCGAAGGACATGCCCCCAGATTACCTGTTCCAAATTGATGCTGGCCTCGCCATTCTCCTCTATCAGTGCTGCTGCACCTGAGTCGATGATTCGAGTGCTCATGTCAGCACGTTCAATATCGCGCCCTAAGCGCAGGAATTGCCAAGCTTCATCGTGGGCCATAGTGCTAGTTAATAGGCCGTGAAGGCGTTGGCAGCGTCCCACAATATGCTTTAGAAAAGAGTGTCTTGTGTGACGAACATTGCCGTCGTGAAGATGGGAAAGAAGATAGTAATTAAACTCATTGATCTGTTCCCAAGTCTGCTCTGGTAGAACATCACGGGTAGTACGGACATTTTCTCGGATCATTTTTAAGTTAGATGCGATAGAGCTAGGGTTACTAAGATCACTTATCAAAAACTGAATCACATCTGATTCGCATTTTAGCCCAGGCGTTTCAGCATAGGGCTGTTCCAGGCCGCTCAACTCAATTAAGGAGTACCAGCTAATACTGACCTCTGTCGGTAGGTCATAGAGTAATTGATCGTATACATCGATAATTCGAGCCGTATTTTCAATACGTTCTAAGTAGCGTGAAATCCAATAAACGCGTTCTGCAACTTTAGCTAACATATTCTTTCTCCTGTGAAGTCGATCTAAGCGTTCCCGAGATCAACGATCCAAGTATCTTTACTGCCACCACCCTGAGAAGAGTTAACAACCAAAGAGCCCTTTTTCATTGCTACTCGGGTTAAACCTCCGGTTGTTACATAGGTATCTTTGCCTTGCAATATGAATGGGCGCAGATCTAGGTGACGCCCTTCGATAGCATTCTCTTCAACGATGGTTGGGGCTGTTGAGAGTGAAAGGGTAGGTTGAGCGATATAGTTTCGGGGTGACTCTCTGATCAGTTGATCAAACTCAGCAATCTGCTCTGGGGTTGAGTGTGGGCCAACCAGCATTCCGTATCCGCCTGATTCGTTGGCAGGTTTAACCACTAGCTTTTCTAAGTTTGCGAGCACATATTCACGCTGCTCAGGATCCGAACAGAGGTAGGTTTCAACATTGTTTATCAGGGGCTCTTCATTTAGATAGTATTTGATGATCGCTGGTACATAAGCGTAGATCACTTTGTCGTCTGCAACTCCAGCACCGGGTGCATTAACAAGTGCCACTTTATCGCTCTTCCAAGCTCGCATAAGCCCAGGAACACCTAAAATTGAATCCTCTCTGAATACCTCTGGGTCAATAAACTCATCATCTATTCGGCGATAGATAACATCGACACGAATTGGCCCCGCAATAGTGCGCATGTAAACGGTATCACTGGCATCAACGAATAGATCCGTCCCTTCCACCAGCTCTACGCCCATCTGTTGTGCCAAGTAGGCGTGTTCAAAGTAAGCAGAGTTGTAAATGCCAGGGGTTAAAACAACGATGGTTGGTTTAGATACTCCAGTCGGTGCAACAGAGTTAAGCATTGAGAGCAGTTCGCTCGTGTAGTCATCTACTGGTCGAATATTCTCTTTCTGGAATACTTCTGGCAAAACTCGTTTGGTTATCGCACGGTTCTCTAACATGTACGAGACGCCAGAGGGGACTCTGAGATTATCTTCAAGCACATAAAACTCACCATCCTGGTCACGCACTAAATCTGTACCACAAATGTGTGCCCAAACGCCGTGTGCAGGTTTGATCCCCATGCATTCACGACGAAAGTTTTTCGAATTTTCAATGAGATCGCGGGGTACAACACCATCATTTAAAATGTTTTGATCGTTATATAGATCATTAATAAACATGTTTAATGCTGTTAGGCGCTGTTTGAGCCCCTGTTCAGTGCGTTTCCATTGGTTCCAGTCAATTACGCGAGGGATGATATCGAAAGGCCAAGCACGGTCTATGTTCCCTTCATCGGTATAAACTGTGAAGCTGACACCTAGTTCCCGGATGGTTGCATCCGCCATCTGTTTTCGAGAGTTGAGTTCATCTGGAGACATTTGTTCCATGTAGGAGATCAGTCTCTGAGCTGCGGGTCGAGGAGAGCAATTAGCATCAATCAGCTCATCATAAATTGTCGGAGAGCAGTAGTTTGACCAATCAAATACCATTTAAAGGCACCTCAAGAAAGATAAATTTTGGTGCGTAGCCATAGCCTAGTTGCACTTTAATAGTGCATTTTGTCTATTATCCGGGGCTTATTAGCCCCAAAAACGCGCTTTATCTATCTTTGCAATGAGTGTGCCAATTATCTGAAAGTGTATTTATATCGGTGAATTGAACCAGAACTGTTTATTTCAAAGTGATCGCTTCGGTATCGACATCAAGCAGGTAGCCCTTACCGGGAATATGGCGGACTAGAAGATCGCTAACGAGTTGATTCCCTAGATTGTCGCGCAGTCGTTTGATACGCATTACACCTGACGCCTCATCGCACTCAGAGAGTGGTTTACCGCTAATCATCGATTCGATTTGAACCCCGCTTAGGTACTCTGAATCTTGGCGCGCCTCCATGAAGAGGGCGAGGGTTTCGATATTGCCTTTAGTGAGCGTGAAGTTGTCCTCGTTGATGCGAACTAAGTTCTGTTCTCGCAGCAGCTCGAGAGAGAGCGGATTAAGAGCTCGAGTTTTAAGTTCATTAAACTGCTGACGAATAGATAGATTGGCCAGTAGAAGGCCGATGCTGGTGACAACTAGGGTAATACTCAAAACCAGCAGGGTAAGGATGATCTCTCGGTAGAGGTTCAGTGATGACTCAAACAGTGAGCCTGAAGCAGCGAGAACCTCTAGCAACTTGATATCTGCTTGGCTACTAAGGTCTGTCTCTACGAAGATACGTTCAACATTAGCGTTAAATACCGAAGGGTCTGGCAAACGGAAAAGCAACCAAGCAAATAGCGCCAAGCTTCCTGCTATTGAGATAGCTAGAATAGGTTTCACAGGAATGGTGCGTTTAGTATTTGAGGAAGTATTCACCAGCGCGCTCCCGTTCTGAATTGAGTTTAGGTTGCGCAACGGTTCCTACTACTGAAAGCAGAGACCAGCCATCACGCGCTATACGTGAAGCTATCTCCCGTGAAGGAGGGGGTTGCTGGCAAGGGCCATCTACTTTGATGATTCCGTAGTGTAGTTGTAGTGGGTTGTCGCGTTTCGCTTTGTAACTATAGAAACATTCAGCATTTGCCGATACCGAGAAGGTTGCGACAAACAGTGATGTGACTAAGGCCGAAGCTAGGGGTGTGATTAATCTTTTCATAGCGCTAGGGAACCTTTTCCGGCCATGTTATTCAATAACAGCCTATGATTAGGGTGCTGTTATCTGATTACAAAGTGTTGTTTTAGCATAACATTTGATTTTGATCGATGCTGAGCTCGTCACTTAAACAGATGGAGATGACAGCATGAAAAAATTGATGATCAGTCTAGGTTTAACAGTTTCCCTTCTAGGGGCTTCTTTAGGAACCTCATCAGCGCAAGCGGGATCAAGAGATAACGACCAGTTAGCTGCAATCCTAATCGCAAGCGCGGTTACAACAGCAATTATCGCGAACAGCTTTGATGAAGTTGATGTTCATGTCAGTGCGGCACCCGCAAAACACTACGCTCCACATGTGGTTGAGCACCATTACTATCCAGCTCCAGCAAAACGCTCGCATTCGCACTCAAGCAAACGTTACAAAACCTCGCGTTGGGAACCGAAACATCATGAGAGCAGGGTAGAACGTCGTGATCGAAAAGATCGTGATCACTCCGATCGTCGGTACCACTAAGAATAAAAGGGGCCTGCTACTGCAGGCCCTTTTAATTGATTAGTTCACTTTATCTCTAGGTTCCTTACCAGAGAAGAATGCGTCTAAATTATCTAAGGCCCTAAAACCCATTGCTGCACGCGTATCATCTGTTGCCGAACCTATATGAGGCAGCATAAAGATTTGTGGAATATCTGAAAAACTCGGGTTGCCACCGGGCTCATTTTTGAAACAGTCTAAGCCAGCTGCGCGAACATGGCCGCTGTTAAGTGCATCGAGTAGTGCATCCTCATCCACCAATGCCCCTCTAGCTGTGTTTACAAGAATTGAGCCAGCCTTCATTTGTGTAAAGCGTTTTGCATTCATCAGATTGATGTTTTCAGCTGAGGCTGGGCAGTTCAGAGAGACAACATCTACTTCAGATAGGAGCGACTCTAGTTCAGAATGAAATTTAGCTCCTTTTTCAACCGAAGCGGGCAGTCTAGAGCGATTGTGGTAGTGGATCTCCATATCAAATCCACGAGCTCTCTCTGCAACTACCTGACCTACGCGCCCCATGCCGACGATGCCCAGTCTCTTTCCAGTTATTTGAAAACCATTCATCATCTTCGGCGCCCAGTCATGCCAAATTCCGGTACGCACCATATGGTCACCTTCATAGGCTCTGCGGGCTGCACCTAGCATCAATAGCATCGCTATTTCAGCGGTGGCATCACTCAAAACATCAGGGGTGTTAGTTACACAAATTCCTGCATCCGCAAGGGCTTGAAGATCACAATGATCTGTTCCAACTGAGTGGTTAGCGATCATCTTAAGTCTGGGATCAAGTTGCGCTACAACATCCTTTGTATAGATCTCAGAGTGACAGATCAGCATTGCATCAGCGTCGCGACTTGCTCGGATTAACTCTTCGCTCGTCATGACATGATCATCTCGATTTTCAATGACCTGGTAATCCAATCGAGCTCGCGCCATTACAGGGTCTGTAAGCTGGCGCGTCACCCATAGCACTGGCTTTGCCATCAGTGCTCCTCGTTGGCACGTACCGAACGAATGAAATCATATCCGCACATAAGCACGGCTGCTGCACAGACAAGAATAAGATCGATCTCCATCACCTTGAAGGCAAGGATTCCAAGGAAAACGGTCAGTAGTGTGAAACTGAACAGTGAAAGAACTGTATTCATTAGGCAACCTCCTGAGTGGCTACTTCTTGTTGTAGTTGTTTGACTAACCAGCGTGCTGTTCGCAACGTTCTACCGTCATCGCCACGCTTACCTATGATCTGAATTCCCATTGGCATTCCTTCACTGTCTGTAAAGAGGGGAAGGTTCACGACCGGGTTGCCACACAGGGTCCAGATACCATTAAACACAGCATCTCCTGTTGTCTCTAAGCCGGGTGCGCCACCTAACGCTGAAGGAATGATTAAGGCATCACAGCGCTCAAAAAATTCCTCCAACCCCGCATTCAGAAGATCGCGCCAATCCAGTGCAGCAATATAGTCACGTGCAGTGGTGGTCTCACCTTTGCTAATAGCGTTTGAGAGAATCGTTGAAAGCTTAGCAGAGTGGTTGTTTGCGTACCGGTAATAACATTTAGCCATCTCTGCAAAATTGATGGTTTCACGGGCGGTTATTGCCTCTTCAAACGCTTTAGGTAGTGTTGTTGAAAAGACATTTTCACCTAAGAACTCTCCAAGCTCGTTGAGCGCATCGCGCATATCATCAGTTGCGCGCTCGTAATGGGGAGGCTCAACAAGTGCAAAGGTCGGAGCTACAGGAACTTTGCCCTGACAGGTTGCTAGAGTTTGAGGATTAGGTTCTAACGTTGTCGCACTATCGTTTGCGTCATAGCCAGCTATCACATCAATCACTAGTGCTAAATCCTCTACCGACGTTGCAAAAACTCCGAGGGTATCGAGAAAAGGTGATTGCATAAGTACGCCGGTACGAGGCAAAAGTCCGAAACTTGGCTTAATAGCATAGGTACCACAGAAGGATGCGGGTCTAATGACTGATCCCCCGGTTTGTGTACCTATCGCAATCGGTACCATACCGGCAGCAACTGCGGCAGCAGAACCAGATGAAGATCCCCCTGGTGTGCGTTCAAGGTTGTGAGGATTTTTTGTTTCACAAGGATTCAAAAAAGCGAGTTCGGTTGTTCGTGTTTTAGCGAAAATTATTGCACCAGCAGAGCGTAGTCTCTGAACGATTATTGCATCTTCAGTCGGTACGCGACCCTTATCAATGGGTGTGCCATTTTCAGTTGGAATAGCTTTAGTATTGAGAATGTCTTTCAGAGCAACAGGTATGCCGTGTAAGGGGCCTAAAGGTAAGCCGCGCATTCGATACTGATCCAACTGTTCGGCTTGCTGTCTTGCGTAGTTTGCATCAAACCAGCTAAAGGCTTGGATATCTGCTTCACGCGCTTCTACCTGTTGAATATATGCATTCACTACATCCAATGCGGAAAGCTCTCCTGCGCGCATCCGTTCGCGCAGGGCTAGTGCAGTAGTCTGTTGTTGGTCTGTCATATTAGCTTCCATATAGCTTGTTAGGTAGGTAGTAGACGATCTCTGGGACTGTGTACATCAGGATCATTGCTACAAACACCAGTGCTAGGAATGGCATACAGCCTTTGAAAATCTCAGTCAGCTTCACTTCCGGTGGCGCAATACCTTTGAGGTAGTAGGCAGACATCGCCATCGGAGGTGTTAGGAAGGAGGTTTGCAGGTTAAGGGCGACCAGAATTCCGAAGAAGAGCGGGTCGATACCAAAAAGTGGCAGCAATGGCAGGAAGATCGGTACAAAGATAATGATGATCTCAGACCACTCCAATGGCCAACCTAATAGGAAGATAATCAACTGAGCTAACAATAGGAATGCTAGAGGAGACATATCCAATGAGGTTACAAACTCCGCAACTACCTGTTCACCGCCTAGGTATGAGAATACACTCGAGAAGGTGTACGAACCGACAAACAGCCAACACACCATCGCTGTGGTTCTTAGTGTCAGATAAACCGACTCACGAAGCCGTTGCCAGGTAAGTGAGCGATACATTGCTGCCAATAGGATACCGCCTAGAGCACCAATCGCGGCAGCTTCAGATGGGGTTGCAAGGCCACCAAGAATTGATCCAAGAACCGACAGAATAAGAGCGGCTAGCGGTAGGAATGAGGTGATCAACATCCAAATGACTTTGCCCATAGGTAAGTCAGGCACCTCTTCTTTAGTCGGTTTTGGAGCAACACTTGGTTGCAACTTCGCTCTTACCACAACGTATATGAGGTATAGCGCAGTGAGTGTGAGACCTGGAAGGAGTGCACCAGCGTAGAGGCGGACAATTGATACCCCTGAAGCTGCTGCATAAACGATCAGCATAATCGACGGGGGAATGAGAATCCCTAGCGTACCACCGGCACAAATAATCCCTGCCGCGAAGCTATTGTCGTATCTAGCTTTGATCATGGATGGCAGGGCCAGTAGACCCATAAGCGTTACAACTGCACCCACTATGCCCGTTGCTGTTGCAAACAATGCACAGGTGATGAGCGCCGCAACACCCATAGATCCGGGGACGTTTTTAGCGGCAATGTTAAGCGTTGAGAATAGACGGTTAACAATATTTGCTCGCTCTACTATATATCCCATGAACAGAAACAGAGGGATGGCAGTAAGTACTTCATTCGCCATTACTGAGAAAGTTTGGTTAATGAAGAGGTCAAATATTCGGTTGTTGAAGAGGCCCTCAATCCACGCCTCAGATTGTGTAAATTGGTCTACCCCTTTATCCACGAGCCTGTCGTAGACGCGCCACATGCGGTCTGCATCAAAGTAGGCGTAGTAACCAAAAGCGATACCCATCGCCATTAAGGTAAATGCGATTGGGAAGCCCAGCAGTACCATAAACAGGAACAGGCCGAGCATGATAATTGCAATAATTGGATCACTCATCTTAACGGTCCTTAATGCTGCTTAGGTCTTCGCTGTTTTCAGCAGCGCGCATCAAAATAACCTCAGTCTCTTCGATGTCATCCTCTGCATTGAGCCAATTACCATTTTTGATGCAGTAGATACAACGCATAACCTGAGCTATACCTTGAATGAGAAGGAGAATACCCGCGGCCACCATTACCATTTTGAATTGGTAAATTGGGATGCCTGCAGGACTGTTCACGGAAACTTCTCCGTAGCCCCATGATCGGCTAGCGTATTTCCAGCCCGACAAAATTAGAGCTAAAACACCAGGGAAGAAGAAAAGAATGTATAGAGTCAGGTCTACCTTAGCTTGGGTCGTTGGCTTCCAGGTTCGATAGATGAAATCACCACGAACGTGACCATTTTTTGAGAGCGTATAGGCACCACCCATCATGAACAGTGTCCCGTACATGATGAAAGAGACATCCAAAGCCCAAGAAGTAGGGGAGTTGAGTACATATCGAACAAACACCTCATAGCCAACACCGAAAGCCATGACGATGATCAGCCATGCAAAAGACTTACCTACCCACGCGGATAGATTATCTGCAAACCGAATAAAACTTAGCATGTTGTTTTCCTCGAAAAGGTGGGGGCAGAGTGCCCCCACCCACTAAGAGTCTTTTGATTAGACGCTTAGTTTGCCAGGGAAGAAGTGATTGTAGGCTGTTACTACATCTGCACCAGCCATGATCTCAAAGTAACCTACGCGTTCAACCCACGCACGTTGACTGTCGAGACATTTCTTCATAAACGGATCTTTCTCTAGTTCAACAATGATCTTGTCCCAAGACTTGATCTGAGCTTCAAGAATGTCCTTCGAGGTGCGGTGTACTTTAACGCCTTCATCGCGCTCAAGTTCCATTAGGTCCTGAGAGTACTGATCAAGCGCAAGCATTGTGTTTGCCGTAGACGCAGACTCAACACCGTACTGAAGAATTGCCTGTAGATCTGGATCCAAGGTTTCGAAGAAATCTTTATTGAAGATGATTTCGAATGATTCAGATGCCTGGTGGTAAGAGCTTAGGTAGTAGTTCTTAGCCACGTCTGCTGCACCGAAACGGCGGTCAGATGTTGGATTGTTGAATTCGAATGCATCGATAACCCCACGCTCCATCGCTGGAACGATCTCGCCACCTGGAAGCTGTGCAACAGCCATACCCATGTTTTGAAGAAGGTCTGCTGCAAGACCTACTGTACGGTATTTGAAACCGTTAAGGTCAGTTGCTTTGTTCACTTCGCCTTTGAACCAACCGAATGGCTGCGGGAACATTGGGAAGCCCATGAACCCAACTACGTTTAGACCCATGATGTCCTGAGTCAATTCACGGTAAAGCTCCTGGCCGCCCCCTTTGTAGAACCAACCCATCATAGTATTAGCGTTACCGCCAAATACTGGGCCTGTTCCGAACAGAGACGCAGCTTTGTTTTTACCGTACCAGTAAACAGGCACCTGGTGACCCGCATCAATAACACCGTCATTTACCGCATCCAATACTTGGAATGCTTTAACAACAGCGCCTGCTGGTAGTAGTTCAACCTTCAAGCGACCACCAGACATCTGCTCAACACGGTCAGCGTACTGCTGAGCCATCTCTTGGAAGATATCTGACGCTGGCCATGAAGACTGCATTTTAATGGTGATAGGTTTGCTATGTGAGCCAGCTAGAGCCGCTGGAGCCACGACAGCACCTGCTGCAAGAGCACCTGCAGCTGCACCACCCTTAAGGAACGAGCGACGGTTCATCGCTTTGTTTTCAGTTGTAGACATTTAATACACCTCGTTAACGATTTATTTTTTTATTGCGTATAACGTTTGGAGCATCCAGATCCTATATGGCGTGGAGGTTGCCACGGATCAACTGGAGAGTGAGTGTGATTACTTAGACCTCCATCTGATAAATCTCACTCAATCGAAAATATTACGAAGTAGTGGTTGCTGCTAGATCATTCCACTCAGTTTGAATTTCGCTAGGTGAAATTGTTTGCCACGATTTAGATGCCTGGTCGAAGCCCGCATTGATCAAGAATATCCTGCCAAGCCCTAGTGTGACGTGATCTTGCTGAAAGATATTGACGCCATACTTTGCCATCTGTATCTATAAGCTGGTCTAACCAGTTTCTATGGGTGGTCGGTAATCTATTTGCAATTTGTAGATTCAGTTCACTCCAAATACGCCCCTCTTTTTCAACCTGCGCGATATAGGGTTGCAGTGAATTGACGTAGAAATTCATGAAGACATTCCAGAGTATTTTTGACTGATTGTTCTGTTGCTTGTTAAAGCAGATTGGCCGGCCTTGGAGTTTAAGTTCTATTGCACTGGCGGTTTGCTCTAGGGTTTGGGTTAACAGCGCCATTGATGCAAGCCACTGCGCACCAAATTGGCTGCGATAGAGTATCTCAAAGTGCGACTCAAGGTTGGTGATATCAGCAGGGGTTTGCCAATTGGATTGTTGAGTAAGTGCTGAAATTTGTGCGAAGCGCTCTAGCGTGGGTGTGATTGGGGTTATCAAACCGGGCATATTCGGGGGAAGGGGGAGTTCACCCAATGAGAAGTGCTGCTCCATCTCTGGCGAGGTGTAGATGCTGTTCCAGATCTGATTGGGTAAAGACGCCGATTTAATCGCCACGATACTCTTTAAATTTGCGACCATTTCTTGGCGGTCAGGATCTTTTTCAAGATCTCTGATACACGCTTTGGCTGCGGGCAAAAACTCGAGTTCATAGATGAGCCGTTGAGAACCCGTCGCGACTCTGCCAAGACTGGTATTACGTTCCGCTACAAGCTGCATTAGATTGCAGTGACGAAGATCTAGAAGTTCAAGTAATCCTTCACGTATCGGCTCTATGGGGGCTAAACGCTCACGCCTAAGTGGGAGCGTTGGGTAGAGCTCTGCTGTTTTTTTAAGTTGAAGATCGAATGGTTGTTCGATGGCGTTAGCCGTCCGGCTGGCATAGGTTTCAACCAGATCGGTAGCGGGGTCTGAGTTAATACAGCCGCTAAGTAATAGCGTGCTAAATGTGAGCCTGAGCCATCGCATCTTTTGAGAGTTTGTTTAGTCGACTTATCAGCAATACGGCAGCAAGAGATAAACCGATCAAAATGCCTATCCAGTAGCCTGCAGCGCCCATGCCGAGATATTCCGCAGCGTAATAACCACTTGGGAGCCCGAGTATCCAGTAAGAGATGAACGCGTATATGAGAGGTATTTTAGTATCTTTGTAGCCGCGAAGCGCGCCGGCTGCACAGAGCTGAAGTGCATCGGAGAATTGATAGAGGGCTGCTAGTGATAGTAGATAAGCTGCCATACTGACCAGCTCTGGGTCGGTAGAGTAGAGCTCTGCGATTGGCTGAGCCAGGGTTACCAGTACTAGGAAGGTTGTACAGGCAAACACAAGGGATAGCTTTAGACCTAAAAAGCTTACAAATCGTGCCTCAGTAAAGCGCTTGGCACCATTTAACTGGCCGATACGTACTGTCATTGCTAGGCAGAGTGAGAGAGGCAGCATAAAGATGAAGCTTGAGATACTCAGGGTGATCTGATGCGCCGATAGTGTCACCTCACCGTAGTTGGCCAGGAAGAGTGCAATCAAGCAGAACATGGTGGTCTCAATTAAGAGTGCGCCAGCGATTGGGATTCCGATTGAAAGCTGATGACTAAGCTTAGGCCGTGACGGGCGCTTAGTTTGGCTCCAAATTTTGAGTGGCGCGAAGTGCCGGCTAATACCCAGGTAGGTGAGGCCAGCGATAAACATGAGCCAGAAGACAATCGTAGTTGCCCAGCCACATCCCACTCCGCCCATCGCAGGCAGGCCGAATTTGCCGAAGATCAGCACATAGTTGAGCGGAATATTGATAAGAACCGCGGCTACACCAATCTTCATGACCACCTTGGTTTGGCTGTGCCCTTCGGCAAACGCTCTGAGGGATTGGTAGAGTAGCATCGCTGGCACACCCCAGCTAATCGCCTCTACATACTCAATTGCGATCACTTTGAGTGCGGGTTCAACCTCTAGCCAGCTGAGTATTGGCTCCGATGCGTCATTTAAGAAGAGCCAGCTTACTAAACCAATAATCAAGGTGATGATGAGGTTGTTATACAACTCCGAAGGTGTCTCATGGTGTGTCTCGGCACCAACGTGGTGAGCCACAATCGGTGTAAGGGCCATCATTAAACCTGACAGCGCAATGACCAACGGAGCCCAAATACCTGAGCCTAGGGCAATCGCTGCGAGCTGGTCTGCGCCTGCACCACTGGCCATGAAGGTATCTGTCATGCTCATTGCAGTTTGTGCTGATTGGGCAAGCAGTAGCGGCCAAGCTAAGGCGAAAAGCTTGGTCAATTCATGGCGAGTTTGTTCTGATAGGCGCAACATAGGTCGGCCACTCTACGCTATTTTCTAGAGTTTGCCAGCCTCTTCTAAAACTGTACGTGCAATTCGGAAGCACTCTACTGCTGCAGGCACGCCAGCATAGATACCAACTGCATGAATTGCTGCGCGAATCTCCTCCACACTACAGCCATTGGTTAGCGCGCCGCGACAGTGGGTTGCCCACTCATGACTTTTACCCATAGCACCCAACATGGCGAGGTTCATCAATGAGCGTGTTTTAGGATCAATCGCATCATCACCCCAACCAAAACCCCAACACCAAGCGGTCATTGCCTCTTGGAAGGGGCGGTTGAAATCGTCTGCTGCGGCTAGGTTCTTATCTACATACTCGGCACCCAGTGTTGAACGACGCATCTCTAAACCTTTATCGAAAAAACTTTCCATATCTATCTCCTGATATCTTCTTTGGGGCAAAAAAAAGCCGGAACTCAGTCCGGCTAGTTTATGAGTAGTTCGACCGATTAGTCGATACGTACTTTAACGTAGCTACCTGGTGCAGCTTCGATCGGTGAGTACTCTTTGTTGCCAAGCGCTGCTGGCGCTGCAACTTTCTTACCTGCGCGACGACGCACCCACTCAGCCCAGTTTGGCCACCATGAGCCTTCAACGCGCTCAGAGGTTTCGAACCAGTGATCTGCACCTTTACCCTGTTCGCCTTTAACCCAGTAGTTACGACGGTTTTTCGACGCTGGGTTGATAACACCTGCTACGTGGCCAGACGCGCCAAGTACAAACTCGATCTCGCTGCCGAAAGTCTCAGTCGCTTTGAAAGTCGCTTTCCAAGGTGCGATGTGGTCTTCGATAGTCGATAGGAAGTAACAAGGGATCTTAATGTCGCCAAGGTTGATCTTCTCACCACAGATCTCAAGCGCATCAGGCTCAACCAGTTTGTTCTCTAGGTACATCTTGTTGATGTAGAAGGTGTACATAGCTGCTGGTAGGTTGGTGCTATCCGAGTTCCAGTAGAGGATATCGAAAGGAGCAGGGTTCTGGCCTTTAAGGTAGTTGTTTACCACGTAAGACCAGATCAAATCGTTAGAGCGAAGCATGTTGAACGATGTAGCAAGCTCGCGACCATTCAAGAAGCCAGTTGAGTTTACTTTCTGTTCTAGCTGCTTCACCTGGTACTCATCGATGAATACACATAGGTCACCTGGATCAGTGAAGTCTGTTAGCGTGGTTAGGAAGGTTGCACTTGCGATGCTGGTATCCTTGCGCTTCGCCATCACAGCCAACGCTGTTGCAGTGAGAGTACCACCTACACACCAGCTCACAGTGTTGATCTTATCGCTACCTGAAACCGCCTTAACAACGTTAACCGCTTCCAAGATGCCGTCAGAGACTAGGTCATCCCAGCTTAGGTTTGACTGCTCTGAAGTTGGGTTGCGCCAAGAGATCAAGAAGGTGTTCTGGCCCTGTTCTAGACAGTACTTCACAAACGAATTGCTTGGCTGCAGATCAAGGATGTAGAACTTGTTGATGCTTGGTGGAATGATCAGGGTAGGGCGGGTGTAAACCTGCTCGCCCTCTGGTTTGTAGTGTAGAACCTGGATTACTTCGTTCTGGAAAATCACAGAACCTTCAGTGGTCGCAATGTTTTCACCGATGGTGAATGCGCTCTCATCGGTCATCGAGATGCGGCCTTTCTCGAAGTCCGCAAGTAGGTTTTTCATGCCATCAAGCAGTGACTGGCCTTTAGTATACAGCGCCTGTTGCAGTACTTCTGGGTTCAATGCTGCAAAGTTGGTTGGCGACATCGCATCGATGTACTGCTGAGTGTAGAAGTTAAGCTTAGTCTGCTCGCCTGGCTCTAGGTTTGCGTGCGAAGCCATTTCGCTAAGCATTTTAGAGCTTAGTAGGTAAGACTGTTTAATGTAGTCATAAATTGGGTTAGTAGACCACTCTTCAGCCTGGAAACGACGGTCACCTTTCGCTGGCTCAACAACAGGATTTGCACTGTTACCTGTTAGCAGGTTGCGCCATAGGTTAAATTGCGCTGTCTGGTAATCTGCAATAGCACGCATCCAAAGAGTTGGATCCTGCAGTGAACGGGTTGCAAGCTCAGTCCAAGACTTGGTGAACTGTGAAAAGATGTCATCTGCGCCATTTGCAGAGAAAGCTTCTAGCAACTTAGCCGTCTCTTTGCTGACGAAGTTGATAAACTCTTGTGGATCGTTAGAACCAGGTCCTAGATTTGCCATTGTGATGAACTCCCAGTGGTGTCTTTTAAGCAGTTAAAATGCTGCTGTGCAAAAATTTAGACCAGCATAGCGTCTGTGCAAGATTTGAACAAGTTAGAGGAAGGTCGTATCGTTGCATTGCAACATGACTGTACAGGGGGAGATAAATGCGACTTTTAGAGCTCATGACAACCGAGGGATGCCACCTGTGTGAACAGGCAACACCGCTGCTCGTGGCAGGCCTTGATCCAAACCTGTTTGAGGTCGATCTGGTTGATATCGCCTTTGATGATCAGTTGATGAACCTTTATGCAACACGAATTCCGGTGCTTGTTGATAACCAGTCAGGTGCAGAGTTGGACTGGCCCTTTGATATGCAGCAGCTCGCGGAGTTTGTTGAGAGTCTTAAAACTCTAACGTGAAGCGAGTTTCAGCCCCTTTTTCTCTTCACCCGTTAGAAGCGCCTGCTCGTTACCCTGTTGAATGCTATAGATCACGGCGAAACTTAAGACGTTTTGAACATAGGTTCGGGTCTCATCGAAGGGGATGATCTCAATCCATACATCTAGGGGTAGATCTTTGCGGTTCTTAAGCCAGCTATTTACGCGATGTGGGCCTGCGTTATAAGCGGCCGTGGCGTGCGCTCTGTTGCCTTTAAACTGCTTGTACATCTGGCCTAGGTAGGCAGTCCCCAGCAAAATATTGTATTCCGGTTCGTAGAGGCGATCGGCCTGCAAGTATCGAGCGTTAATCGATTTAGCTGTCCGTTTAGCAGTCCTTGGCATGAGTTGCATTAAGCCACGTGCGCCAGCACTGGAGCGTGCCCAAGGGAAGAGGGCGCTCTCTTGGCGAGCAATGGCGTGCGACCAGATAGGATCAATTTTGCGACGCGCTGAGTACTCCTTAAACCACTCTTGGTAGACGACAGGGAAGCGAAGTTCCATATCGTTCCAGAGGTTATCAAACGCAGCTGCCAGAATACCCTGTTGATGCCAGCCAAGTTGTTGCATTAGATGGGCTGCATTGTGTCGTTCTGAGAGTGACATGGTTTCTGTCCAACTGTTCCATTCACTGCGGGCAACGGTGTAACGGTCGAGTTCTAAAAGCTCCTGAATGCGAATGTAGGGAGGAGTACTCTTCAGTGTCTCTTGGAGCTGGCTATCAAAAGGTGCTGACTGATGGTTAAGGTTAGCGGGCTCGCCAAGAATGTTGGCTGCTAAGAATCCGTAGAAACTTCTATTGTTACTGAGGTCAGCCAGGATCGATGCGCGATCTTGGTTGCCAGGCAGTATTGCGTGCCAGTAGCGCCAGCGATCTTCGTTGAGAACTGCTTTGGGTAGTCGATTGATTAGGTCTGCTGCATGATTCCACTTCTGATCCATTAATGCCAAACGGATACGCCACTCTGTCAGTTCACTGCTGGCAAATGTTGGGTCTAGATCCGCAAGCTTCTTGGCATCGCCGCTCTTTAGCTCTTTGGCGACACGTACACCCACTTTGGTGATCCAATGGATATTCTTAGAGTCGCTAAGGTCAAATCTATCGCCGAGTTTTATCAGCAGATCGAGTGCTTCGTAAGGGCTCTTACGATAGGCGCGTGAGAGGCCGATACGCTGAATTCGAGCACGCTCCTCAGTTGTATAGGCGCTTCCCAGTTTGAGAGCCTTGTAGTGCGAACGATAGGTAGCGCGAGCTGCATCAGCAACGCGTTTATGGTGATCTTCTTTAACAAACTTAAGGGCGTACCCAGAGAGACCAAAATTGCTGTTCTCTAGTGCATTGAGTACCCGATTGAGAGCTATCTCACTGGTTAAGCCATTCTCGCTGCGTAAGATTCTAAACAGCGGGTCACACTCATCTGGACGAGATTCGCCTGCTTGCCATAACTTCTGTGCGAGCTCGACCGTCTCTTGAACTCTAAGTTTGGAGAATAGCGCTAATCCGTAGTAACACTGCATCTCATCATTGGGGGAGTTGAGAGTGTCGTAATAGGTAAGGAATTGATCCCAGGCTTTGCGCTTACCGAGCTGCTCAGTAAAGCGGTAGCGAAGCAAGGCCTCTAGCGGAAAGTTGGGGTAGCGTGTTGTAAATTCTGAGATATCCGCATCAGTTGCTTTATCTAGGTGGACAGAGAGTTGGTTATAGAGAAGGTAGGGGAAGAGTGGATAGTTCTCTAGCTGCTTGGCTTCAGCACTATCTCTGTCGAAACGCCCGATCTTGGCAAGCTTTTCAGCCTTTAAAAAAAGCTCACGATCACTCGTCACTGCACCATTACTTGCTGGCGCAAAGGCGAGGCCAACTGTTACGAGCAGTGGCAGTGATAATCGATGATAGAGTTTTGTGAGCAGGCTCAAGTTGGGCTTTCCTCGTAAATTCTTCTCTAACTATGGTTCATTAAAGAGAAAATTTCATCATCTTATCGGTAACTTTCGTTAATTTTTATCCCGCTGGGGTACACTATGCGCCTTGTTATTCTTTGGCGATTCAATCCGTTATGGCTCTTATTCGATTTGATCAGGTTTCTTTAAGCTTAGGTGTTCGTTCAATCCTCGATAATGTCGATCTTCAGATAGAGGAGGGGGAACGCGTTGCCCTAGTGGGTACCAACGGTACCGGTAAATCGACACTGATCAAAATTGTCGCCGGTGAGGTGGATGTTGACTCTGGTGTTGTTTGGCGCAGCCCTGTTGCTCGAATAGCCCAGCTTCCGCAATCCCTTCCTGCCGCGGACGAGCGTTCAGTTCGCTCTGTTGTAGAGTCCGGTCTTGAAGATATTCTCAAGCTACGAGAGCGTTACGAGCTGCTGTTAACAAAAACAGATAACGCAAGCATGAATGAGCTTGAGAGCCTGCAGCATGAGCTAGAGGCTCGAGATGCTTGGCACCTAGAGACCAAGGTTGAGCGTGTGCTAAGTCAGCTTGAACTGCCTGGTGAGAAGTTGATGTCTGAACTCTCAGGTGGCTGGCGTCGTCGTGCAGCCTTAGGTGCGGCTCTTGTTCAAAATCCAGATCTCTTGCTCCTAGATGAACCTACCAACCATCTGGATATTGAGACCATCGAGTGGCTCGAAGAGGTGTTGGTCTCATTTAAGGGTGGACTTCTATTTGTATCCCATGATCGTGCACTTGTTGATCGTTTAGCGACCCGTATAGTTGAGTTAGATCGTGGTCTATTAGCTGATTTTCCTGGTAGCTACCAAAGTTACCTTACCCTCAAAGAGAAGATGCTGGAGGATGAGGCGAAACAGAACGCCGAGTTTGATAAGCGACTTGCTCAAGAGGAGCGCTGGATCCGCCAGGGTATTAAGGCGCGCCGTACCCGCAATGAGGGTCGTGTTCGTGCACTTAAAGCGATGCGTGTTGAACGCTCTGAGCGTCGGGATCGCCAGGGTAAAGCACGATTTGATGTTGAAGATGCAGCTCGCTCAGGCAAGATCGTTGTAGAGTTAAATAACGTCTCGCTCGGCTTTGCAGGAGCCCCCGTTGTTGATGATCTGACTCTTACCATTCAGCGCGGTGATCGTATCGGCTTGATTGGCCCTAACGGTATCGGTAAGAGCTCATTGCTGCGTTTATTGCTAGGTGAGCAAGCGCCTGATAAAGGTACGGTAAAAATTGGTAGCCAACTGATGGTGGGCTACTTTGATCAGCTTCGTGGCCAACTCAATCCAGAGAAGAGCATCATCGATAACATCTCTGGCGGTCGTGAGAGTATTGAGATCAATGGTCGTTCACGTCATATCATCAGCTACCTTCAGGATTTCCTGTTTACTCCGGATCGCGCTCGCACTCCGGTAAAAGCACTGTCGGGTGGTGAAACGAACCGAGTGATGTTGGCTAAGCTGTTCAGTCAGCCCTCTAACCTTTTGATTCTCGATGAGCCAACTAACGATCTGGATGTTGAGACGCTTGAGCTGCTTGAAGAGATTCTTCTTGAGTATCAGGGTACGCTGCTGCTTGTTAGTCACGATCGTCAGTTCCTAGATAACATCGTGACAAGTACCCTAGCGTTTGAGGGTGAGGGCAAGATTCGAGAGTATGTAGGCGGATACCAAGATTGGTTGCGTCAACGTCCGAAACTGAACGCTAAAAAAGCGGTCAGTGAAGCAGTTAAAGAGGTTGAACCTTTAGCGAAAGAGCCAACTGTTGAGTCTAAGAAGCCAGTTAAACTGAGTTACAAACTACAGCGTGAATTGGATATGTTGCCTGGGCAGTTAGAAGAGGCTGAAAGCGCCTTAGAAGCGCAGCAGGCTATCTGCGCAGCAGGGGACTTTTATCAGCTGCCACACGATAAGGTGACAGCTGAATTAGCAAAGCTTGAGACCCTAGAGCAGCAGGTTGAATCCCTGATGGAGCGCTGGGTCGAGCTAGAGGCGATGACCGAGGCTTAAGCGCCTATGCGCCTAAGCGGACTGCCAGGATATCGCAATTTGCGCCGTGCAGTACGCCATTGGCTGTTGAGCCAAGCAGGAGTGAAATTCCGTGTCTGCCGTGAGAGCCGATGACGATTAGATCGGCATCTAGCTGTTGTGCGACTGAGTGGATCTCACTGCCTGTATTGCCGGTTGCCACGAGTTTCTGAGTGATTGGGTAATCGAGCTTGTCGGCAATCTCTTTGATGCGTCGTTCAGCGTGGTTCTCAACCTGGGTTTGAATATCGGCAATGTCTACCGGCATTTCGCCACCATAGGCGTAGCTGATAATCTCGACTACGTGAACCAGGCTAAGCTCTGCGCTGTTCTGTTGTGCGACCTCACAGGCGCGTTTAAGTACTGCGTCGGATTCGTCACTTAAATCGATGGCTGCGATGATGCGTTTATACTGACTCATGAGCGTTCTCCATTAACCTTACATATATAAAGTACTAGCAGATTATTAAGGAAGTACATATGAAGTGGGCAATAATTGTACTGATCATGTTCTCTTTGATCGGTTCTATGATGTGGGTCATGCCAAGTCCACGTCAGCGCTTCCAATCTAAGCTCCGTTTGGAGGCTAGAAAGCATGGGTTTCAAGTTCAGTTATCGCGCTTAGAGCTACCAAGAGCTAAGGGTGAAACTGAATCTGAGGCGATTAACGTACCTGCTTATCGATTGTTACGCGGTGCACTGCCTAAAGGTGAGCGCGAGAAATGGACGGAGTGGTCTGTTGGGCGTGTGGATGCTTTTGCCAATGAGGGGCTCCCTGAGGGCTGGTCTTGGATTAAGGGCGAGCGAGCATTGAATCCAGCTAAGTTGGCTTTTGTAAGTCAGTGGTTGAAAACCTTGCCTAAGGAAGTTGAAGCAGTCGAATCGACTGCAATACATCTCTCACTCTTCTGGCGAGAGCCGGAGAGAGCGGGTGCGCTTGATGAATTACACGGCTTAGCTAAACAGTTAATTGATGAGGTGGTATAGATGAGTGAAGAGATAGCCCCAGGTATTTATAGGCACTATAAAGGTAGTGATTACGAGGTGATTGGCTGCGCGCGTCACTCTGAAACTGAGGAGTGGATGGTGGTTTACCGAACTCTCTATGGCGACTTCTCCCTTTGGGTGCGACCACTAGCGATGTTTACTGAAAAAGTGACCTTGGAATCGGGTGAAGAGGTTCCGCGATTTCAGGCTGTTTAGTTGAATAAGTTTGCAATTTAAAAATCGCACGTTAAGGTAGCGACCTCAAAAAATTTAACGTTAGGTATTGACGACTCTTGTCGATTAACCGTATTTGTAAAAAAGACGTTTATTAATAGTAGGTAGAAATTAGATGGGTAAGACCCTCGTTATAGTGGAGTCGCCAGCCAAGGCGAAGACGATCAATAAGTATCTGGGATCACAGTTTGTGGTGAAGTCCAGTGTCGGTCATATCCGCGATCTTCCTACTAGCGGTAGCGCTACTAAGAGCGATCCTAAAGAGCGCGCTAAGCAAGCTGCTGAGACCCGTAAGCTTTCGCCAGAGCAGAAGATAAAGCACAAAGCTAAGAAGCAGAGAGAGCAACTGATCGCTCGCATGGGCATTAACCCTTCGAAAGATTGGGCGGCCCATTATGAGATTCTTCCCGGTAAAGAGAAGGTCGTTGATGAGCTTCGTAAATTAGCTAAGAGCGCCGATCAAATCTATCTCGCAACCGATTTGGACCGTGAGGGGGAGGCGATCGCTTGGCACCTTCGCGAAGCCATTGGCGGTGATGATTCCCGCTACCGTCGCGTTGTATTTAACGAGATTACCAAAAAGGCAATTAAAGAGGCCTTTGAGAAGCCTGCAGATCTAGATATGCACCGTGTTAATGCTCAGCAGGCACGTCGTTTCCTAGACCGTGTGGTTGGTTACATGGTCTCTCCACTCCTATGGGAAAAAGTGGCTCGCGGTCTCTCTGCCGGTCGAGTTCAGTCTGTTGCCGTCCGCCTTGTTGTCGATCGCGAGCGTGAAATCCGTGCATTCATCCCGGAAGAGTTTTGGGAGTTGCATGCTGATACTCACACGGATTCAAACGCCGCTGTTCGTTTAGAGGTTACCAAGCAAGCGGGTGCTGCATTTAAACCGGTAAATGAAATTCAGGCTCAGGCTGCTGTGACTGCGCTTCAGGGTGCTAGCTACGTCGTACAAAATCGTGAAGATCGTCCAACCTCAAGCAAGCCATCGGCACCGTTTATCACATCTACACTTCAGCAAGCGGCGAGTACGCGTTTAAGTTTTGGTGTTAAGAAGACGATGATGCTAGCCCAGCGTCTCTACGAGGCGGGTTACATCACCTACATGCGTACTGACTCGACAAACTTGAGTGCAGAAGCGGTGGATTCTGCGCGTGATTACATCAATAGCAAATTCGGTGCTGACTACCTGCCAGCTCAGCCGATCCGTTACTCCTCAAAAGAGGGTGCGCAAGAGGCACACGAAGCGATACGTCCATCTGATGTTGACGTAACGCCAGACCAGTTAAACGGAGTCGATGCTGATGCAGTGCGTCTCTACGATTTGATTCGTCGTCAGTTCTTGGCTTGTCAGATGACGCCAGCTCGATACCTAAGTACACGAGTGACAGTGAAAGCTGGCGCTTACGAGTTATCGACTAAAGGTCGCGTGCTTCAATTCGATGGTTACACTCGCGTACTAAGCAGTCGTGGTAAATCGGATGAGGATGTCATCCTTCCGGATATGCAAGTAGGTGATAAGCTACAGCTTGATAAGCTAGATCCTACTCAGCACTTCACTAAACCGGCGCCACGATACACCGAAGCGAGTTTGGTTAAAGAGCTTGAAAAACGCGGTATCGGCCGTCCATCAACCTACGCTGCGATCATCTCTACGATCCAGGAGCGTGGTTACGTTGATGTGCAAAATCGTCGATTCTATGCACAGAAGATGGGTGATATCGTTACAGACCGTCTGGTTGAAAGCTTCCCAGACCTTCTTGATTACAGCTTCACTGCCCGCATGGAGGAGCGTCTCGATGACGTTGCTGAGGGTGGTGAAGATTGGAAAGTCCTTCTTAATCGCTTCTACGAACAGTTTGAAAATGAGCTAGAGACCGCTCAGTCAGCTGAAGGTGGAATGCGAGCTAATAGTGCTACTGAGACAAATATTCCTTGTCCAGATTGTGGCCGTCCAATGCAGATTCGTACTGCGACAACTGGCGTATTCTTGGGCTGTTCAGGTTATGCACTGCCACCAAAAGAGCGCTGTAAAACAACGATCAACCTGATTTCGGGTGATGAGGTTGTTGCTGCTGATGCGGATGATGAGGAGGAGTCACGTCTTCTTCGTAAGAAGCACCGTTGTGGCAAGTGTGGCTCTGCGATGGATTCATACCTGGTTGATGCTAACCGCAAACTGCATGTCTGTGGTATGAACCCCGACTGTGATGGGTTTGAGGTTGAAGAGGGTAGTTACCGCATTAAGGGTTATGAAGGCCCGGTGGTAGAGTGTGATAAGTGTAGCAGTGAGATGCACCTTAAAACTGGCCGTTTCGGTAAGTTCTTCGGCTGTACTAATAGCGAATGTAAAAACACACGTAAACTTCTTAAAAATGGCGAAGTGGCTCCACCGAAAATGGATCCAGTTCCTATGCCGGAACTCAAGTGCCAGAAGGTGGATGATACCTACATCCTGCGCGATGGTGCGAGTGGTCTATTCCTCGCGGCAAGCCAGTTCCCGCGTAACCGTGAGACCCGTGCTCCAATGGTGCACGAACTGATTCCACACCGCTCAGAGATTGATCCTAAGTACCACTTCCTTTTGGATGGTCCATCGAAAGATGATCAGGGTAATCCGATTCAGATTCGCTATAGTCGTAAGACAAAAGAGCAGTATCTGATGTCTGAAGTGGATGGCAAGGCTACTGGCTGGCGTGCATACTTCACTAAAGGGCAGTGGCAGGTTGATATCGCTAAGGGTAAAAAGTCGTAAATGGCTGAACTCTATCCAGGACGCACTAATCAGGCACTCGCGTTAGTGCGTTTTGGTTTGCATGATATACAGCTAGCCTGTGATACGCAGGATTGGAGTCGAAATCTTCGACTTCGTGCTGCCTGTGAAGCGACTCTTGCCCACCTGCTTAGTAGCTACAGAGCTTACCTATTCGAGATAGCTGAACAGCATCGTCTTCAGACGGTTGGTGTTGTGACTGCAGCATCTTTAAGTGAGCAGCTTGCTGTAACTGGTCAGGCTACCGCAGAGCTTATCGAGTTAGAGACCCTTTTGTCTGAAAGAGAGAGTTGGCTCAATCTGATGCTGAGCGCAGCAGAGGCTATCCATAAGCCAACCCTTGCGCAAAGTGGTGAAGAGTCTGCGTCAGAGATAAATCTAGTTAACACCACCCAAAAAAGCCTTGAAGAGCGCTTGCAGGCGGATTTGCCTAACTGGTACCAAGCGCTTCAAGAGCTTATAAACCGACACCGTGAAACGAATCAGGAGTGGTGATTAACTATTCAATCCTTGCGAATGAATAGGTGATCATTCAAAAACCGTTTAGTTTTCATCCCAAGCGGCGTTGATCGGCGCGTTACCACGTTAGTCTGCACAATCACCGTCTCAGCTGTTGCTACACAAACGTCGTCTTGAAATAGTCCCTGGTACAAGCCAAATGAGCTAGTGCCAACACGGGTAACGCCAGTTCCGATATCCAAACGACCAGGCCAGGTGATCTCAGCCAAGAAGTTGAGGTTAAGGCTCGCGATCACAAATTCCGCATCATCATCGAATAGAGGGTTCTTAGGGTCGTAGAGAAATTCAACACGGCCTGTCTCTAAGAAGGTATTGAATAGGGCATTATTGATGTGACCTTGTCGATCCGTATCGGCATATCGAAGCTTATCAAAGGTCTGAAATGGAAAATCATCTATATGGAAGGGTTGAAGCTCCGGTGAGCGAGATCCCATGGAGTAGCTCCTTTCAGTTATTATTTTGGAGTTATCGTTTTATAGACAATAACTTATAAGTTAACAGGGTGCTATATCGAAGGTCGTTTACAAAAGAAAAAGCGGCCATAGCAATGGGGGAGAGCTAAGGCCGCTGAGAAAATTTACAACTAATTAGGTTGAGGCTTAATTAGGAGATTGCTAGTGAGTAAATCCTATTTAAAAGTCATTCTGTTGGCGGATAATGCCAACACCAAGGCCCTCAATGGTGAAGTGCTCTTCACGGAGGTCGACTTTAATTGGTTCAAACTCTTCGTTTTCAGCGATGAGGTAGACAAGGTGCCCCTCGCGGTGAAAACGCTTAACAGTGACATCTTCACCGACACGAGCCACAACGATCTGTCCTTCGCGTGCCTCTTTGGTTTGGTGAACAGCGAGTAGGTCACCATCCATAATGCCGATGTTCTTCATACTCATACCACGTACCCGCAAGAGGTAGTCTGCACGTGGGCGGAAGAAGTCGGAGCTGATGGTGCAGTAGTCATCAATGTGCTGCTCTGCAAGGATGGGTTCACCTGCTGCAACCTGACCGATAATAGCCAAGCCTTCGGGTTCATCCTCTTCGCCAACGATACGAATGCCACGTGATGTGCCAGGTATCATCTCAATAGCGCCTTTACGAGCGAGTGCTTTGAGGTGCTCTTCAGCAGCGTTGGCAGACTTAAACCCAAGATCTCGTGCAATATCTACACGTGTTGGTGGAAAACCGGTTTCATCGATATGACGACGAATACAATCCAGTACCTGTTCTTGGCGACTTGTTAGCTTCATAAACTCCCCCTATGACAGCCTGGTTTAGTGAACAGATTAGAGATTGTTCATGCTGTCTGTTTATTCAGTATCTGTAGTTTTATACAGTACTCTAATTCTGGTCAAGCTTTTTCTGTTTGTTTATCCAGTATTTTTGTATGATGCGTTTTCAGTTTTAAGGGGGCAGTGTGCTCGACAAGTCGATACAAGATCAGATTCAAGGTGCTTACCGTCACTTTTTGGCGGCTAAAGATCTTAAGCCTCGTTATGCACAGCGCCATATGATTGCAGCTGTTGCACGCCAGTTGGGCTCGATTAAGTCTGATTCGGCTGGGCATCGCCTCGGTGAAGATCATGTAGTCGCAGTTGAAGCCGGCACAGGTACTGGTAAAACGATCGCTTACCTCATGGCGGCGCTTCCAGTCGCTGACGCTATGGGAAAAAAACTGATTGTCTCTACGGCTACCGTTGCCTTGCAGGAGCAGCTTCTTCACAAAGATCTACCAGAGCTCGCTGAACTATCAGGTTTGGAGTTCAACTACGAGATCGCTAAAGGGCGTAGGCGTTATCTCTGTATATCTCGTCTAGAACGAATTCTTACTGAGCAGAATGACCTCACTCAGATGGCACTCTATGAAGATGAGATGTCTCAGGTTGTCCGCCCTGAAGATCTAAAGACCTACGCTACACTGTTAGATGAGTTTGCCAGTGGTCGTTGGAAGGGTGATCGAGACGATCTTGAGAATGATCTAGATGAGCAGGTTTGGATGCCGCTTACCTCTGATCATCTGCAGTGCACCAATCGTCGCTGCAGCCATTTTGATGCTTGTCCCTTCTTTAGAGCGCGTGCTGATTTAGATCAGGCAGATCTGCTGGTTGTGAACCATGACTTGGTTTTGGCTGATCTGGCGCTGGGTGGTGGGGCAATCCTGCCTGAGCCTGAGGACTCAATCTACATTTTCGATGAGGCACATCATCTGGGAGATAAAGCGACGGGGCACTTTGCGCTGTCGATGCGTGTTAAGGGAAGTGAGCGTGCCCTTAAAACACTTGAACGCCAAATGAAGCAGTTGCTTGAAGATACCGATAAGGCGATCTCAGTGCAGGATACAATCGAGCGTATCTATACCGCTATTCGAGTTTCGCTCAATCATCTTGGTAAGCTTTCAGATCTTGTCTCGGATGAAGTGCTTACGCTACCAGACAATGAGCGACGTCTGCGTTACCCAGGTGGTGTTGTGCCTGAACATCTCATTGTTATATGTCATGAGCTCGCTCAGTTTTTAGCGCAGTTAGACCCACAGTTAGAACGACTCATTGGCATCGTTAAAGAGCCGTTGGAGAACCAGGAATCAGATCTGGATCGTGCCGTTGCAGAGCGTTGGTTGCCTATTCTTAGTAGCCAGTGGGGACGCATTCAAAGGATGATGTGGTTGTGTAGAAGTTTCTCGCAACCTGATGAAAAACAAAAGGTTCCTACTGCAAGATGGTTGCTTACGCATGACTCTGAACATGGCTCTGATATTGAACTTCATTCGGCACCAGTTTCCGCTGAGAGTCATTTAAAAGATCTCCTTTGGGAGCAGTGTTATGGTGCTCTGCTTACATCGGCAACCCTCACCGCGGTGGGTAGATTCGATACCCTGTTTGTACAGTTGGGTCTACCGCTAACAACCCCGGCACTGCGTTTGGCGAGTCCATTCGACTACCCCAATAGAGCGGTTCTGCATGTCCCTAAAATGAAGGTGGATCCTAGCCAAGCTGATTTGCATACCGAGGAGGTTGCACAGTGGCTCAACACCAATTTGCCGGATTTAACAGCCGTATTGGTGCTCTTCACTTCGTGGCGGCAGATGCGTCGTGTTGAGGAGTTGCTAGACGTTAAATTGTTACCAAGGTTGATCATGCAGGGCGACAGAAGCAAGCAGGCGATGCTTGTTGAGCATAAAGCACGTATCGATCGTGGTGAATCTAGCATTATTTTTGGTCTTGCATCCTTTGCAGAGGGTGTAGATCTACCCGGTAACTACCTAAAAGATGTTATCATCACCAAGTTGCCATTCAGTGTCCCGGATGATCCGGTTGATGCAACCTTAGCCGAATGGGTTGAGGCGCGCGGTGGCAATGCGTTTCAAGAGATAAGTGTCCCAGCAGCTTCAATCAAATTGACGCAGGCTGCAGGACGATTGCTGCGTACAGAGGAAGATTCCGGTCGAGTCGTACTGTTAGACAGGCGCGTGGTTACACGGCGTTATGGGCAGGACTTGATCAATGCGCTACCACCCTTTGCGCGAAACTTTGAATGATCCATATTGAGAGATCCTGATTTTGAGTATTGAAGAGAACAACATCGAACAGACTAATTCTGAAGAGAACACTAAGCGTCGTCGCACTCAGCGTCGCCGTCCACGTAAGTCTGTTGAGAAGAAGCCGAAAACGACTGAAGTGCAGTCAGGCGAATGGAGCCTAGACCAGTTCGTGGTGGCAGAAGAAGAGGGTAAGGTACGTTTCCACGACTTCTACCTTCCTGACTCACTCATGCGCGGTATCCATGAGCTTGGCTTTGAGTATGCGACACCTATTCAGGCGGCGACTATCAAGCCGGCCCTTCAGGGTTTGGATATCATCGGTAAGGCACAAACGGGTACCGGCAAAACAGCGGCATTCCTGATTGGTCTCATTACCGATCTTCTCGACTTTAAATTGGATGTGCAGCCTCGTTTTGCTGAGCCGCGTGCATTGATTATCGCCCCGACCCGCGAATTGGCGCTGCAGATTGCTGCCGATGCTGAAGGTCTTTGTAAGTACACGGGTCTAAAAATCGTATCGCTTGTTGGCGGTATGGATTATGACGTGCAGCGTGCGGCGCTTGCTGAAGCCCCAGTGGATATTCTGGTAGCAACACCTGGTCGTCTAATCGACTTCGTACGTAGCCAGGATATCGATCTCTACAACGTAGAGGTTCTTGTGCTTGATGAAGCGGATCGCATGCTCAGCATGGGCTTCATTCCTGATGTTCGTACCATCATTCGCTCTACTCCTCGTAAGGGGGCAGAGCGTCAAACCCTACTCTACAGTGCGACCTTCACCGATGAGATTATGCGCCTTGCTGCACAATGGACGCGTGATCCAGTGACGATCGAGATCGAGTCAGAGCACAAGACGACCGATAACGTGAGCCAAGAGGTTTACCTTGTATCTAGTTCTGAGAAGTACAACCTGCTTCGTAACTACTTAAAGGTGAACGGTATCGATAAGGCGATTGTATTCTGTAACCGTCGTCATCAAACACGTGCCCTTGCTGAGCGACTATCTCGTGACGGTGTGAAAGCAGCGATGATGTCAGGTGAAATTCCACAGCAGAAACGTATCAAAACACTCGAAGGATTCCGCAATGGCTCTATCGAAGTGCTTGTGGCAACAGATGTGGCAGGTCGCGGTATCCACATCGATGGTGTGAGTCACGTCGTAAACTACCAGTTACCTGAAGATGCCGATGACTACGTGCACCGTATTGGTCGTACTGGTCGTGCTGGAGCTACCGGGACTTCAATCTGTTTCGCTTGTGAGGATGACTCATTTTTGATCCCAGAGATCGAAGCGCAAACAGGTGTGAAACTTGAGTGTATCCACCCAGATCCAGAGCTACTTAAATCGCCTGAGGTTGCAGAGAAACCAGCAGCTGAAGCTCCCGTTGATGAGATCGCATCTGACGAAGTGAGCGATGAAGAGACTGCGGGCGAAGCGAGCTGTTGTGTAGTTGAGTCAGAGGTTGCTTCTGACGAGACTGCCGTTGAAGATGCGACTACTGAAGAGGCTCCTGCTGAGGTTGAAGAGGTTGCTGTTGAAGAACCTGCTGTTGAAGATGCTGTTGTTGAAGAATCGGCTCCTGCAGAGACTGAAGAAGTTGAAGCAGTAGCAGTAGCAGTAGCAGAAGAGCCAAAGACAGCTGAAGAGTCAACTGGATCGGAAGAGACAGCTGAATCATCAGAAGAAGAGAATAGCACTAAGTCATGAGTCGTGAAGATCGACACGGCCTGGCCAAAGTTGAGCGCATTATCGCAATGATTGTGAGTGCGCTCTTTGTAGTGCTAGGTCTGTTGGGTTTTCAAAACTCAGGTGATATCACGCAGTTGCTTTTGTTTCTGGTAATCGCTGGCATCTCTTGGTTGATAGTGGGTTTTCTATTTCGACTGGTCGAGCGTTTGCTCGACTCGTTGGGTTAAACGTACGTGGTTAAGCGTTAAGGGGTTTATATGGCAACGGTTTCTAAGGTTGCTGTGCTCGGTGGCGGTAGTTTTGGTACCGTCATTGCCAATCTGGTGGCTGAGAAGGGTATACCGGCACATCTTTGGGTAAGAACGCCTGAAACGGCTGATGCGATTAATCAATCACGCGTTAACAGTCGCTATGTGCCAAAACTCACCTTGGCCGATTCTCTGCTAGCCTCTTCAGATATCGAATCTGTACTCTCAGGTGCTGAAGTTGTCTTTATCGCTATTCCAAGTAGCAGCTTTAGATCGGTGTTGAAGCAGGCCAAGCCTTTCCTAAATGACTCTCAACTGCTTATCAGTACGACCAAGGGTATTGAAGCGGGCACTTTCCAACTGATGAGTCAGGTGATGACTCAAGAGGCACCTAATAACCCAAACGGCGTTATTAGCGGCCCAAACCTGGCTAAAGAGATTGCTAACCGTGAGCTAACAGCAACGGTGATTGCAAGTGCTCATGAGCAGGTTCAGAGTCTAGTTCAAACACTGCTTCAATCTACCTACTTCCGTGTCTATGCAAGCAGCGATACCTTTGGTGTTGAGCTTGGCGGTACCCTAAAGAATATCTATGCGATCGCCTCGGGAATGGGGGCAGCGATGGGTATGGGTGAGAATACTAAAGCGATGTTGGTTACGCGTTCGCTTGCGGAGATGAGTCGTCTTGCTGTGAGTATGGGGGCAAATCCTATGACCTTCCTTGGACTTGCCGGCGTCGGTGATTTGATTGTGACCTGTCTATCACCGCTCAGTCGTAACTACCGTGTAGGCTATGCATTAGGCCAGGGCAAATCTCTTGAAGAGGCAGTCGCTGAGCTAGGTGAGGTTGCAGAGGGTGTGAATACCCTCAAACTGGTTCGTGAACACTCTGATCAACAGGATGTCTACATGCCACTCGTTCGAGGCCTCTACGAGGTGGTGTTCAATCAAGCGCCGCTTGAAAAGGTTATTGGTCAGATGATGGGCGCTGTGCAGAACGCAGACGTTGAATTCACCCTCGCCAAATAGTTTTTCAAATTCTTTTTAAGGAGTGTTCGTTTGAAGATTCTACTGATGCGACATGCTGAGTCAGCACCGGGTTTCCCAGATGAACTCCGAGTACTAACCGATTATGGTGTTGCCTCTTTGGCAAGTCGCCCTAATGATTTGGCATCACTCCTTGAGTCTGTGACGGATATCTTCGTCAGCCCCTATCAACGCACACAGCAGACCATAAATTGCTTCTTGCCAGGTTGTGAATATCAAACGGTTGATTGGTTAATGCCCGATCAAGATCCTGAGTGGGTGCTGAGCCATCTGCTGGAGATGGCAGAGGATTCTGTTATTTTGCTCGTAACTCACATGCCGATGGTGGGTGAGATTGCATCTCTCCTTGTCGAAGGTGGCAATAGCCTTGGCTATCGTTTTATTCCTGCTCAGATTATGGCTATAGAGGCGGACCTTCCTGTAGCCGGTTTAGGTACGCTACTTAAAAGTTATACATTTTCACCATGACACCAATTTCACGCAGTTTTGATCTAGGTGAGCGAAAAGTCGCGGCACTCCAGTGGGGCGATGCTAGCAAACCAACGCTGCTTGCAGTCCATGGCTGGTTAGATAACGCAGAGAGCTTTTATAAGTTGGCGCCGTTGCTATCGGAGTATTGCGTCATCGCTATTGATCTTGCAGGTCATGGTCAATCTGACTGGCGCAGTGCTGATGCTGGTTACCCTATCTGGTCCTATGTTGAAGATCTTCGTAAGATCCACCTGCAGCTAACTTCTGAGCCGATCTATCTTTTGGGTCACTCCCTGGGTGCGGGTATTGCGTCGCTCTATGCAGGCACCTGGCCAGAGGCTGTCTCAAAGCTTGGTTTGATTGAAAACCTGGGTCCAGTTGTTGATTCACCAGAAGAGCTAACTGCGCGTCTGCGCGGCTCTTTCGATACCTTGGTGATGCCAGCAAAAACGGCTCAACATCGTCCTGCTGAACTTCTTTTTAGATCACGCGCTACTGGGCGTTTTCCTGTGCCAACGGATGCTGCTAAACGGCTGGTGATGAGAGCCTGTGAAGAGCAGGGTGAGTCGCAGGATCATCTAACACTGCGCGTAGATCCACGATTGAAATACCCCACGGCGATTCGTCTAACAGAGCAGCAGGTCGAAGCAGTACTTGGCGAGATCAGTGCACCCGCGTTGTTGATTGTAGGTGAGCAGGGGTTAGACGTTGATCGGGCTAAAGCGCGAATGCCGTATGTAAAAAATATAGAGCTCGTTGTTTTGCCTGGAGGGCATCACCTGCATCTAGAGGATGCTGTGGTCTCTGAACTCGCACAACGCTTCAACAGTTTCTATGCTCAATAGTAATGTTAGTTAAAGTTGAGAGAATCATGAGAAAGCTGCTTTTTACTCTTTTAGTTACGATCACCACAGGGGTTTGGGCTGATCAGGGGTCAATCTCTGTTGTGAATCCTGGTCCTCTTGCAAAGCTCGATAAAGAGTTGCAGCAGCAGACGAATGACTATCGTTTGGCACTGGGTGCGGTAGTGAAGATCAATCGTACCATTCGTATTGGTAACGAAATACGCCTATCCGGTGAGTTGAGCCGATTGACCTGGGAGTATCCTAAGTCTCATGAGCCCTCAGAGGCGCTAGATTCAGTGCGTGAGCAGCTTCTTGCTGTGGGTGCCGAGTTGCTATTTGAGTGTGAAGGTCGTGATTGTGGTGCTAGCAATATCTGGGCAAATGATCTGTTCCAGAATCCAGCTCTCTATGGTCGTGATGATTTTCAACGTTATGTCGCACTGCAGCTCAATGGCGACTTCTACTCAATCTACGCTAACCGACGCGGCAATCAGCGCGTCTATCTGCATATAGATCAGATAAAGCAGGGTAGTGATACCACAGCGTGGATCAATCTTTTGAGTGAGCGTGGCTGGGTGAAGCTTCCCGATCTCAAAGAGACCACCGTGAATCAGCTCGCTACAATGTTGAAAGCATCTACAAGTGTTATCCGTCTTGTTGGACATCAGGCGGGATTGGATCAATCCCTAGCTCAGCGCGAGTCTGAGGCGATGGTCGATCAACTGGCAGAAAAACTTATTGCGGCTGGAGTATCGAAAGATGCGATTGAAACCTACGGCATAGGTGCGTTAGCGCCGAGTGTGTTGGGTGCGGATAGAGCAGTTGTGGTGGTGATTGTTAGGTAGATTTTTCGCGGCTTCCCACTTTGCGGGAATGCGCTCCTACATTACTTTAAAAAAACACCGTAGGAGCGCATTCAGGCGAAGCCTGAAGCCGCGAATCAAAAATTAATTAACAAGCGACAAGAACTCAGCGCGAGTGGCTGGGTTTGAGCGGAATGAGCCAAGCATCATTGAAGTCTTCATCATTGCGTTCTGTTTCTCTACACCGCGCATCATCATACACATATGCTGCGCTTCAATCACAACGCCAACGCCTAGCGCGCCTGTTACCTCTTGCAGAGCTTCAGCGATCTCAGTAGTGAGTTGCTCTTGGATCTGCAGGCGACGAGCAAACATATCGACAATGCGTGCAACCTTAGAGAGGCCAATTACTTTGCCCTGTGGGATGTAAGCGACGTGTGCTTTACCAATGAATGGCAGCATGTGGTGTTCACACATTGAGTAGAGCTCAATGTTTTTTACCAATACCATCTCAGAGTTATCTGATGGAAAGAGGGCGCCATTTACAACCTCATCAAGCGACTGCTCATAGCCACGCGTCAAAAATTTCATCGCTTTCGCAGCGCGTTTTGGCGTATCTACAAGACCTGGGCGAGAAAGATCTTCTCCAAGTGCTGCAATGATTTCTGAGTATGATTTTTCCATCACCCTTTCCTCTCGATGGGCGCTTGCGTCCCTATAAATCTAAGCCGGCAAACATACGCCAATGGGGCCGCTAGGTAAAGTATTAGTCGCGTTGTGTGTGATCTTGGTCGCGTTTAAGCAATACATATAGAGCACCGGTGCCGCCATCCTGAGGTTGTGCAGAACTAAAAGCGATGACACCCTCGGTCTGCTGCAACCACCCAGTCACATAGGTTTTCATCAATGCTGGTTTGCCGGGATCTGTATAGGCCTTACCATGCACTATCAATAGGGTACGGTCACCTCGGCGGCGACACTCCTTAATGAATAAGTGAAGTTCTTCACGCGCCATATCGATGGAGAAACCGTGAAGATCAAGGCCCGCCTCCCAGGGAAGGTGACCCGCTTGCATCCGCTTAAGTAACCTCTCCTGCACACCTGGCATGGCAAATAGAACGCTCTCTTCAGCGCTGAGGAGCTCATTCTGAGTAGAACTAAGGCCATCAACCACTAGTTCATCTTGCTCCATGGCGGCTTGACGACGGTAGTCAATTGAGCGCGAATCGACCTTGCTGGAAGGGCGCTCGATATCGGCACGCTCCTGTGCAATGGGCTTAACCCCTTTTAAGGCCTCTTTTAATGCAGCGAAATCGCTGTATCGCTCGCTCTTATCAGACATAGTGCTCTTATCAGACAGTGTGAATACAGGTAAACTAGCGGATCTTTAAAAACCCAATTATCGGATTACAGATGAGTTCAGATCAAGCCGTAACTTCAACGCTAGTGACACTTCGTGACTATTTGCGTTGGACCCTTAGCGAAATGAATCGCCATGAGGTCTATTTTGGGCATGGTCATGATGAGGCGTGGAATGAAGCGCTGCAGTTGGTATTCAATGCAGTGGATCTACCTTGGGATAGCTCACTGGAGCTCCTCGATTCTCGTCTATTGCCGGCTGAACGGGCTAAAATTGTTGAGTATGTAGCGCAGCGTTGTCAGCAGCGCCGTCCGCTTCCATACATCACCGGTGAAGCTTGGTTTATGGGTTTACCGTTTAACGTAGATGATCGTGTTCTGATTCCACGCTCACCTATCGCGCAGTTGATTGAGCAAGAGTTTCAGCCTTGGTTAGGCGATGTTGATGTAGAGCGAGTTCTGGATTTATGCACCGGTAGTGGCTGTATCGGTATCGCCTGTGCCTATGCTTTTGAGCACGCAGAGGTAGATCTGGTCGATCTATCCGATGATGCTTTAGCGGTTGCAAACACTAATATTGCGCGCCACGAACTTGAAGATCGTGTGCGTGCCATCCATAGTGATCTCTTTAATGCCTTAGATGGTGAGGTGTACGATCTGATCGTGACCAACCCACCTTATGTGGATGCAGCAGATCTTGCCTCAATGCCTAATGAGTATCACCATGAGCCAGAGATGGCATTGGGCTCCGGCCATGATGGTTTGGATATTACGCGTCGAATTCTCAAAGAGGCGGGTCGTCATCTGAGCGAACAGGGTCTGTTGGTTGTTGAGGTTGGTAACTCAGAGGTGCACCTGATGGAAGCCTACCCTGAGCTACCTTTGATTTGGGTTGAGTTGGAAGAGGGAGGTAACGGCGTGTTTGTTATCGATGCCCCTTCACTGCGTGCCCACCAAGATTTGATTTAACACTTGAGCCTTCGGTTCAACGAGTAGGAATAGATAATGTCCGGTAACAGTTACGGAAAACTTTTCACAATTACCACCTTTGGTGAGAGCCATGGCCCAGCACTGGGCGCGATTATTGATGGTTGCCCACCAGGAATCGAGATTTGTGAAGATGATCTTCAGGGTGACTTGGATCGTCGCAAGCCAGGTACTTCTCGTCATACGACTCAGCGTCGCGAAGCTGATGAGGTGAAGATCCTCTCAGGTGTGTTTGAAGGGAAGACGACCGGTACATCTATCGGCCTGTTGATTGAGAATACCGATCAGCGCTCTAAAGACTACGGTAATATTAAAGACCAGTTCCGTCCTGCACATGCCGACTACACCTACCATCACAAATACGGTATTCGCGATTACCGCGGTGGCGGTCGCTCATCAGCCCGTGAGACTGCGATGCGTGTCGCAGCGGGTGCTGTAGCCAAGAAAGTGCTTGCCGCATTTGGTGTTGAGATTCGCGGTTACCTATCTCAGCTTGGGCCGATTGCGATTGATCCTGCGAACTTTAATTGGGATGAAGTGGCTAACAATCCATTCTTCTCCCCGGATGCCGCTGCTGCAGAGCAGATGGCTGAATATATGGATGCGTTGCGTAAAGAGGGTAACTCTGTAGGTGCTAAGATCTCCGTAGTGGCATCGGGTGTACCTGTTGGTTTGGGTGAGCCGATCTTCGATCGCTTGGATGCTGATCTTGCGCATGCCCTCATGAGTATCAATGCTGTTAAAGGTGTTGAGATCGGTGATGGTTTTGCCTCTGTAGCGCAAAAGGGTACAGAGCATCGTGATGAGATGACTCCTGAAGGATTCCTCTCTAACCATGCCGGCGGCATTCTAGGTGGTATCTCTAGTGGCCAAGATATTATTGCCCACATCGCGCTTAAGCCTACCTCAAGCATGCGTATTCCAGGTCGCAGTATTGATAAAGATGGCAATGCTTGTGAAGTGATCACAACAGGTCGTCACGATCCTTGTGTTGGTATTCGTGCAACGCCTATCGCTGAAGCGATGATGGCACTGACGCTGGTAGATCATCTACTTCGCCACCGTGCTCAGAATGCTGATGTTAAGGTGGATACACCGGTGCTTGGGCAGCTTTAATTCCGGTCGATAATCTTTGGTGCTTGCTGATAAAACCGATGACAGGCTGAAGGCCTGTCACGGTGACTCAGATCTAATAAATGGCACTAGTGATAAGCCTTCAGCCTGTCATCCGCCTTCAAATTACGCTACACACTCTGAATTTCGCGGCTTCCCTCCTTGAGGGAATGCGCTCCTACAAAACTCGCTAAAGCATTTCAATTTCTGTAAAATCTCGCGCTTTATTTTGACTGGGTGCGATGATGTTAAAGACCTCTAATACGGTTTCGTTGAAGACTCCTTACTACCTCATTGATAAAGCTAAGCTTCTAAAGAATATGGAGAAGATCGCCTACGTGCGTGAGCACTCGGGTGCTAAGTCTCTGTTGGCGCTTAAGTGTTTTGCAACCTGGTCTGTATTCGATCTGATGTCTGAGTACATGGACGGTACTACCTCTTCATCCCTTTACGAGGTGAAGCTAGGTCACGATAAGTTTCCTGGTGAGACGCACGCTTACTCAGTGGCATACGACGATCATGAGATCGACGAGGTGCTGAACAACTGTGACAAGATCATCTTTAACACCATCAACCAGTTCCAGCGCTTTGAAGAGCAGAGCCGCAATAAAAAGCGTGGTCTGCGTGTAAACCCAGGTATTAGCACCTCTGAATTCATCATTGCTGATCCAGCGCGTCCATTCAGTCGATTGGGTGAGTGGGATCCTGAGCGCATTGCGAAAGTGGTCGATCAGATCTCGGGCTTTATGTTTCACAACAACTGTGAGAATGGCGATTTAGAGCGTTTCAGTGGCATGCTCGATCAGATCGAGGCTAAGTTCGGTCATCTGATTGAGAAGATGGAGTGGATCAGCCTGGGTGGTGGTATTCACTTTACTGGTGATGATTACCCGCTGGATGCTTTCTGTGCACGCCTTAAAGCTTTCTCTAATAAATATGGCGTGCAGGTCTACTTAGAGCCCGGTGAAGCATCGATTACTAAGAGCACTACCCTTGAGGTGACTGTGTTGGATACGCTTCACAACGGTAAAGACCTTGCGATAGTTGATAGCTCAATTGAGGCGCACATGTTGGATCTACTGATCTACCGTGAGAGTGCACGCATGTCGCCATGTGATGGCCCGTTTACCTATCAGATCTGTGGTAAATCCTGTCTTGCCGGCGATATTTTTGGTGAGTTTAACTTTGATCACGAACTTAAAGCGGGTGATCGCATCTCAATAGAGGATGCAGGTGGCTACACCATGGTGAAAAAGAATTGGTTTAACGGTGTAAAGATGCCGTCCATAGCAGTTAAACAGCTTGATGGTTCTATCGAGCTGGTTCGTGA
The DNA here is from genome assembly GCF_012848475.1 of Marinobacterium sp. LSUCC0821. Classification (NCBI taxonomy): domain Bacteria; kingdom Pseudomonadati; phylum Pseudomonadota; class Gammaproteobacteria; order Oceanospirillales; family Oceanospirillaceae; genus Marinobacterium; species Marinobacterium sp. LSUCC0821. Next base: position 890,467 of record NZ_CP051666.1, on the reverse strand, counting down.
ATTTGGTTATCAGGACTTCGTTGACAACCTCTCCTAGTTTTTAGGAGGTAGTTAGCGGTTAAAAGTTTAACGGTTTTAAGTTTAATGGAGCCTCGCTCCCTGAATATGGAGTGCTAAGCAGCATGAAAAAAAATGTCTTAATTGTTGGTGGCGGCGGCGTCGCTCAGGTTGTTGCCCACAAGTGTGCACAACACAATGATATTCTCGGTGATATCGCGATCGCTTCCCGAACCAAAGATAAATGTGATGCAATCATCGAAAGCATCCACGAAAAAGGTGCTATGAAAGTTGAAGGTAAACTCACTTCATACGCATTGGATGCAATGGACACTGCAGCAACTGCGAAACTGATTCGTGATACTGGATCAGAGATTGTCCTTAACGTTGGCTCAGCTTTCGTCAACATGTATGTATTAGAGGCGTGTATCGAAACCGGTGCTGCTTATCTAGATACTGCGATCCATGAAGATCCTTTAAAGATTTGTGAAAACCCACCTTGGTATGGCAATTACGAGTGGAAACGTCGTGACCGTTGTAAAGAGACAGGCACCACTGCGATCCTGGGTTGTGGCTTTGATCCAGGCGTTGTTAATGCTTATGCAGCGCTAGCTAAAAATGAATATTTCGATACTTTGGAGTCGGTTGATATCATCGATATCAACGCCGGTGAGCATGGCCATTGGTTTGCTACCAACTTCGATCCAGAGATCAACTTCCGTGAATTTACTGGCCGTGTCTACTCTTGGCAGAACAACCAGTGGCAGACTAACCAGATGTTCGAAGTGAGCCGTACAGATAACCTGCCAGTGGTGGGTGAGCGTACCAGCTATATGACCGGACACGATGAAGTTCACTCTCTTTCAGCTAACCTAGGTTGTCCAAATGTTCGTTTCTGGATGGGCTTTGGTGAGCGTTACATCACAGTATTTACAGTACTTAAGAGCCTAGGCCTGCTCTCTGAGCAGCCAATCGAAACGGCTGAAGGGCAGAGCGTTGTTCCACTTAAAGTGGTTAAAGCCTGTCTTCCTGATCCTGCGTCACTTGCACCTAACTACACCGGTAAGACCTGTATTGGTGATCAGGTGAAGGGCACTAAAGATGGTAAAGAGCGTGAAGTGTTTATCTACAACGTGGCTGACCATAAAGATGCTTACAACGAAGTGGGTAGCCAGGGTATCTCTTACACCGCGGGTGTACCGCCAGTTGCTGCAGCACTGTTAATCGCTACCGGTGAGTGGGATTGTAAGACAATGGTTAACGTAGAAGAGCTGGATCCGCGTCCATTCCTGAATCACCTAAATCACATGGGTCTGCCAACTTGGATCCGTGATGAGAATGGCGAGCGTCCGCTTCACTTCTAAATTGATAGTTTAAAGCTATTATTTTTTTAAAGGGTTGCCCATGAAGTGGGTGACCCTTTTCTCTTTTAGGGCCGTAAAACCGGCTTGAATGGCTTTTATATCAGTAGTGCTCTATCTCTCTTACGGCCTTAAATAGTCTGGTATTGCAGAAGATTGATTGAATATTTTTTCTGGTTTTTTGTTTAGTTTTTCGCCATAGTCGCAAATTTGTGGGCAGGCTGCCCATTTACACTATCTTGGAGATATATCGATATCATGAAAATTCGGGTTAAAGGTGCAAGCCTGTTGGCATCTGCACTAGCTGTTGCTGGCACAACCTTGGCTCAAGCTGAGCAGACAGTAAATGTATACAACTGGTCTGATTACATCGCTGAAGAGACAATTGCTAACTTTGAGAAAGAGACTGGCATTAAAGTCGTTTACGATGTGTATGACTCGAATGAGGTGTTGGAAGCTAAGCTTCTAGCGGGTAAGAGTGGTTACGATGTGGCGTTCCCTACCGCTCGTCCATTTGCGGATCGCCATGTTAAAGCGAACCTCTACCAGGCTTATGACCTTGGCAAACTTTCTGGGTACAACAACCTAGATGCCAATATCCTGCATACCCTTTCTGATATCGATCCTAAGAATGATATGTTGATTCCCTACATGTGGGGTACCACTGGTATTGGTATCAACGTAGACAAGGTAAAAGAGATCCTGGGCGCAGATGCGAAACTGGATACCTGGTCACTCGTTTTCGATCCTGAAACTGTCGCTAAGCTTGCGAGCTGTGGCGTAACGCTAATGGATGACCCAACAGAGGTATTCGTTGCTGCGCGCGCTTTTGCTGGTGCAGAGCCTAACGACTACAGCAAAGAGGGTACTCAGAAAGCGGCAGACGTTGTGAATGCAGTGCGTTCTAACATTCGCTACTTCCACAGCTCACAGTACATCAACGACCTTGCGAACGGTGATATCTGTGTGGCGCATGGTTACAGTGGCGATATCCTGCAGGCGCGTGATCGTGCTGCTGAAGCGAATAACGGTGTTAACGTTGCCTACCTAGTTCCTGGTGAAGGTGCAGTGGTTTGGACTGACGTTGCTGTACTACTTGCGGATGCTCCACACCCAGCAGAAGCTCACGCTTTTGTAGACTACCTGTTGCGTCCAGATGTGATTGCCGATATCACTAACTACGTTGCTTACGCGAATGCCAACGCTGCTTCTGAGTCACTTGTTGATGAAGAGATCCGTCAGGATGCCGGTATCTACCCACCAGCTTCAACGCGTGAAAAACTGTTCTCTCTTAAAACGCCTACAGATCGTGAAACACGTAATGTAACGCGTGCTTGGACCCGCGTTAAAACAGGTCAATAAGCAAAACTTGAAGGGCCCCAACCTCTTGGGGCCCTTCATCCACTGTAAACACTACCAGCAGAGTTACAATGCACCCATCAGCTCCCTCTATCTTATTGGATGAAGAACCGATTGTACGTATCGAAGGTGTGACCAAAACCTTTGGATCTATGTACGCGGTTGATGATGTAAACCTACAGATCTATCGCGGTGAGTTCTTCTCGCTACTGGGCTCATCAGGCTGTGGTAAAACAACCCTGCTGCGTATGTTGGCTGGTTTTGAAACACCGACAGCTGGTCGTATCTTTATCGATGGTAAAGATATTACGGACGTGCCACCGTACCGTCGTCCAATCAATATGATGTTCCAATCCTATGCGCTCTTTCCGCATATGAATGTTATCGACAACATCGCGTTTGGATTGAAACAAGAGGGTATGCCGGCTGATGCCTGTAAAGAGCGTGTCGAGGAGATGCTCGATCTTGTGCAGATCTCAGCACTTGGACAGCGTAAACCGCACCAGCTATCGGGTGGCCAACGTCAGCGTGTTGCGCTTGCTCGTGCACTGGCAAAACATCCGCGTATTCTTCTGCTCGATGAGCCTCTAGGTGCATTGGACAAGAAACTGCGTGAGCAGACACAGTTCGAACTCGTGAACATTCAAGAGCGTCTAGGCATCACCTTCATTGTGGTTACCCACGATCAGGAGGAGGCGATGACTATGTCTAGTCGTGTTGCGCTTATGCGTGAAGGCCGCATCGAGCAGGTCGATACACCACGCATGATCTATGAGTTCCCGCGCTCACGTTACTCAGCCTCTTTCTTCGGTTCGATCAATCTTTTCAATGGTACGGTTGAGTCGCAAGAAGAGGACTGTATCAATATCTTTAGTGAAGAGGCGGGCTGTATGCTTAGCATCTTCCATAGCCACCCAATTGCTTCTGGTGTCGATGTGACTGTGGCTGTTCGACCAGAAAAACTGCGTCTAGTGACGGAAGCTGAAGAGGGCGCTGCAAATACTATTCAGGGCGTTATAGAAGAGATCGCCTACTTAGGTGACGTATCGATCTACCACATCGATCTCCCTTCAGGTAAACGTGTACAGTTTACCCAGTCAAATACCCAAGCTCTAGCTGAACAGCCTTTAGATTGGGGGCAAACTGTTACGCTTACCTGGGCTCCGCAAGCCGCTGGAGTGTTGACGGAATGAAGCAGCGTTTAGAGTCCATTAACTGGGGGCGGGTCGGTATCGCCGCAGTCCCTTGGTTTTGGTTGGGTCTATTCTTTGTATTGCCCTTTTTGTTTGTTTTAAAGATCAGTCTGGCTGAGCCGCAACTCGCGCAGCCACCCTATATGGATCTGGTCCGCGAATTCGAAGATGGCATCATGACCCTCGTGGTCAATTTTGGTAGCTACCAACTGCTATTTGAGGACTCGCTCTATGTAAATGCACTGTTGGGCTCGGTTAAGGTGGCCGCTATCTCAACTTTTATCGCTATTCTAATCGGCTATCCAATGGCCTACGGAATCGCGCGTGCTCCAGTCCATTGGCGACTGCCGCTTTTGATGTTGATTATCCTGCCGTTTTGGACCTCCTTCCTGATACGTGTATACGCTTGGATTGGTATCCTAAAAAACAACGGTTTGTTGAACCAGTTTTTGATGTGGAGCGGCTTGATCGACGCACCGCTTGATATTCTATATACCCCAACAGCGGTCTATATCGGTGTTGTGTACAGTTATCTGCCGTTTATTGTGTTGCCACTCTATGCAACCCTAGTCCGTCTTGATATCTCGTTGCTAGAAGCCGCTGCAGATCTTGGCTGTCCGCCGATTAAGCAGTTTCTGTTGATCACCTTACCGCTCTCACTGCCTGGCTTGATTGCAGGCTCGATGCTGGTCTTTATTCCTGTTATGGGGGAGTTTGTGATCCCCGATCTTCTCGGCGGTCCCAACAGTTTGATGATCGGTAAGTTGATGTGGACGGAGTTCTTCGCCAATAAAGATTGGCCGCTCGCCTCAGCCTTGGCCGCTGTGTTACTGGTTGTGCTGATTATCCCATTTGTGCTGCTTCGCCATATGGAGCAGCGTACAGAGGAGAACGAAGCGTGATTAGACGTTCTCCATTTCTATTCAGTGCCCTGGTGTTGGGCTACGCATTTCTTTACGGCCCGATCATCAGTCTGATTGTCTACTCATTTAACGAGAGCCGCCTTGTTACTGTCTGGGCTGGATTCAGTACCAAGTGGTATGGCGAACTGCTGCACAATGACCAGATTCTCTCAGCGGCTTGGCTCAGTATTAAGATCGCAGCGATGAACGCCTCGGTGGCGACTGTATTGGGAACTCTAGCTGCAATTGTGTTGATTCGTTTTAAACGAACAAAAATGCGCTCAGCTCTCGATACCCTGGTGGCGGCACCACTTGTGATGCCTGAGGTGATCATCGGTCTATCACTGTTGTTACTGTTTATCTCTATGGAGCAGATGATCGGTTGGCCAGATGGGCGAGGTCAAACCACCATTACCATCGCTCATGCGACCTTCTCTATGGCCTACGTGACGGTTGTGGTTCGCAGTCGCTTGGCGCACATGGATCAGTCGTTAGAGGAGGCTGCTATGGATCTTGGCGCGCATCCATTTAAAGTCTTCTTCTTGATTACCCTGCCAATTATCTCGCCAGCACTGTTGGCCGGCTGGCTGCTAGCTTTCACGCTGTCAATGGATGATCTAATTGTTGCGAGCTTTGTTTCAGGCCCTGGTTCAACCACGTTGCCGATGGTTGTCTACTCGAGTGTTCGCTTAGGTGTGAGTCCAGAGATCAATGCGCTAGCGACCATTATGGTGGGCATTGTTGCGCTTGCTGTACTTGTGGCGGGTCGAATTATCTACAAACAAGAGAGACGCCAGCAGAAATAGGTTCCCAATGACTGGTCCCAGATGTTAAAACTGAGTCTGTTTTCATCTGGGATTTTTTATGCTCGAACTCTTCCCCTGGTTCTCTTTTCTAATAGCCATCACACTGCTAACTCTTACCCCCGGCGTTGATACGCTGATGGTGCTGCGTCGTGCTACTGTTAACTGGCAGGTGGGTTTAATGGCAAGCCTTGGTATCTGTTGCGGTCTCTTTATTCATGGTGCATTGAGTGCTTTGGGTGTGGCTGCAGTGTTGGCAAGCTCACCGCAACTCTTCATGTGGATTCAGTATCTTGGTGCCGCCTATTTGATCTATCTTGGCCTGCAAGCGATTTTGGATGCAGTGCGTGGTCGCGATCTGCTGTTGGTGGGTTGCTCTAAACCGGTGGGGCAGGGACGCGCGTTCTATCAAGGCTTTCTGAATAATCTCCTCAACCCTAAAACATTGCTCTTCTATATGGCCCTTTTGCCGCAATTCATTTTGCCGGAGTACTCAGCGCTGACTCAATCGTTGATGATGGCAACTCTCCATTTTGTTATCGCTATGATCTGGCAGGGCGTACTGGTATTCGCGGTACATCGTGCCCGAACACTAATTGCTAAAGGAGCCTTCCTAAAGGCTGTTGATGCAGTTAGTGGTGGCGTCTTTATCGCTCTGGGTCTTCGAATTGCTCTTGCAGAGCGAAGTATTTGATGCGTTTAGAGTTAAGACTGTCACTCTTCTACTACACCTTCTTCTCACTGCTTGGTTTGGTGATGCCTTTTTGGTCTCCTTACCTTGCTAGTATTGGATTTAGTGCAGAGCAGATTGGTTGGTTGCTTGGCGCCTTTCACCTGTCACGCATTTATGCTCCCAGTATTTGGGGGTCGATAGCGGATCGCTACATGGATCGTATGCGTGTTGTTCGTTTAGGTGCTTTGTTGGCTCTTGTTACCTTTGTTCCCTTTATCTTTGTGCAGAGCTTTTGGCCGCTCATTGTTGTCATTCTCTGCTTCTCCTTTTTCTGGAATGCGATACTCCCTCAGTTTGAAGTGGTTACCCTGACACATCTGGGTACTAAGCGAGATCGCTACGGAAAGATAAGGCTTTGGGGCTCGGTCGGTTTTGTCGTCTCCGTCATGCTAGGCGGTGAAATTTTTATTGGTGAGCGAATAGGTTGGGTACCTTACGGACTATTTGTCGCATTGATTGCGATCTTCCTGGTGACCTGGTTAGTGCCAAGGCCTGCTGCCGCACCAGTTAAAGGGGAGGGAGGTAAGGTCGCTATCGCGAGTGTGATGCGCCAACCGATAGTGATTCAATTCTTCTTGGTGATCTTCTTTGCTCAATTGGCGCATGGCCCTTACAACGGTTTCTACACTCTGCTTTTGCAAGATAAGGGCTACAGTGGAATTTCGATTGGTCTGCTCTGGTCTTTAGGGGTGGCTGCAGAGATAGCGCTCTTTGCTGTGCTGCACAAACTTTGGGATCGTTTTGATTTCACTCGAGTGCTGTTGGCTAGTCTGATCATCGCGGTGATACGTTGGTTGATGTTGGCCTTTTTTGCAGATTCGACTTCGGTAGTTATCACATCACAATTAATGCATGCAGCCAGTTTTGCAGTGCTTCACGCGAGCGGTATTCGTCTAGTACAGGAGCTCTTTCCTGCAGGCAGTGAGGGCCGTGCGCAGGCACTTCACTCAAGTCTCGGTTTTGGTATGGGTGGCTTGCTAGGCTCAATTGCTGCAGGTTATCTATGGCACTATTTGGGCGCACAATATGCCTTCCTTTTTGCAGCAGCAGCGAGTCTTGTTGCCTACCTAATTGTTGCACTTGGGAAACTTGCACAACATCGCAGTGTAAATTGAGTTATTAGGCTAAGGCCCTATTTTGCACTGCGGAAAATATCGGTTATGCTGTAGCTAATCTCATTAGGAGGATTGCTATGAAGATATCCGTCGATGTCGATCTGACACCCGAAGAGTTTCGTCGCACTTTAGGTCTACCCGATGTCTCTGAAATTCAGAAGGAGATGGTAGAGCAGTTTCGTCAGCAGATGCTTTCAGGCGCCGAGGGGTATGATCCTATGTCCCTTATGAAGCCTTACCTCAATTCGGGGCTTACCTCGATGGAAGCGATGCAGAAGTCCTTCTTCAATATGATGATGAGCGGTGGCAGCACCGAAACAGAGAAAAACAAGAAGTAACGCGCACAGCTCCACGACCTACAGCGCGATTTTATAAGAGGTACACTTAGTGCGAATTCTTCGTAAATATACCAACCGTCGCCTATACGATACATCGCGTAGCTGCTATGTGACGCTTGAAGATGTAAAGCAGCTAGTGCTTAACGGTGAAACCTTCCAGGTTCAGGACTCGAAAACTGGCCAGGATTTGACTCGAAACATTCTTCTTCAGATCATTGCAGAGCAAGAGGCTGACGGTGGCGGTACGCTACTGACTAACCAGGTACTGCAGCAGCTTATCCGTTTCTACGGCGATAGCATGCAAGGGATGATGAGTCAGTACCTAGAGCAGAGTATTGGTGCCTTCCTTGAGCACCAAGACCGAATCCGTGATCAGATGAAGACGATGATGGGCGCTGCCAATCCGTTGACGATGATGAACAACCTTGCCGACAAAAACATGGCGCTTTGGAACATGTTTACGCCTGGCACTAAAACCGAAGAGACGAACGAGAAGTAGTCTACTTTAGATGTTGATGGATCGCGTCTACTGTCTGGTGGCGTGATCCAGAACCAACAAAAGCTCCAATATGCCCACCCTCTAGCGCTAACTCCTGATAGTCCACTTTCGAATCTAACAACCCTTTAAGTGCTTGGCTCGATTTAGGCGGAACTAGATGGTCCTGCTTACCAAAAATATTGAGCACCGGTGATGTGATCTTTCTAAGATCAATCTGTCGATTGAGTAGATGGATCGAGCGATTCACCAAGCCATTTCCCTGGAAGAAGAGTTCAGCAAATTCAACTGCAGCACGACCAGCTAGGTCGGGGCTGTCATTAATCCAACGCTCCATGCGCATGAAGGTTGCAGCGCTTGCAGAGTCTTTAATGTTGTTTGCTAAATTAATATCTTTTACTACCCCAAGCTGCAGCGGTTTAAGGGCTGCATAGACTTGATTGAGCAGTGAGCCTGGTAGATTGCCATAAGCGGCAACAAGTTTATTCACATCTGTTTCGCGCGTCATAGCACTCAGCGTAAAGCCATCGACCTCTGTATCGATTGGCGTCACTAGAGTCACCAGTTTGCGGATCTTCTCTGGATAGAGGCTGGCAAAACAGAGTGAGAAGACTCCCCCTTGGCAGACACCCAAGAGATCGACCTGTTGAGCCTTGGCATGTTGAAGCGTTTGTTCAACTGCGGTTGCAAGGTAGTCACCTATGTAGTCCTCAAGTGACAGGTGTCTATCACAGAGGTCTGGATAGCCCCAATCGATCAAATAGACATTGTGACCCTTGTTGCAGAGATCTTGGATAAGCGATCGTTCGGGTTCGAGGTCCAATATGGTTGGACGGTTCACCAGTGCATAGCAGATTAGTAGCGGTGTTTTGCGCGCTCTACCTTTGGCCTTAAAGTGCAGCAGACGCATCTTATCGAGTTGATAGATGCTCTCAGTTTGCAGCGCAGTCTCTGGAACTTCAGCCATCTCATTCAAAACTTTAAACGCTTTACCTAGTTGCGCTTGAGACTGGGTGAATTGATCGAATGAGTTACTCATCTCTTGCTACCTTGGATGAGAGCTCATCAAGCTTACGCTCTAGTTGGCGAATACGACGACGTTGTGCATCAAGTTGCTCAACCAGTTGATCGACCTGAGAAGGAGAGGGGATGCCCAGCTGATCACTGTATTGGCTAATCATATCGCGCCATGCGATTTTCAGGTCCGCCCAGTGGTTGAGCCAGTTGCTTTGCGCCATCTGCATGGTGGGTTGTTCAAAACGATCGCGGTAAGCGAGGTCATAGATCGAACCCCAAAGAGCAATTTGCGCGCTTGGTTCGGAATCGTTATCCACCTGCGCTAACCACTGCTCTGTTGCACTCTCAACAATTGTATTGAGTTCAGCAAGGAGCGATTGGCCGGATTGCTGCCAATCAATGAATGCGTCAATGACTTGGTTGAGCTTGGCAAATTGCGGTGAGTTTAGAGAGCCTCGCAGTTGTTCAAACTTCTCTAGCTGCTCCTGATTGAAACTCTGCAACTGATCCGTCTGGGTAAAGAGCAAGGGTGCAAGTTGTTGTGGTAGGGCTGCTTGATGCAACAGTGATTGGACATTGAACTGGTGTAGCTCTTTACGAAGCTTATCGAGTTTCGTCTCTAACTCAGACTCACCATCGTTAAGTCGGCCTAGCGCATCCACAAGCGTCTGAGAGTTGCGAGCTAGGGTTTTAACTAAGTGGCTATGGTTGGTAGAGAGTTGCTCTGGATGAAGCTCAATCTGGCTGATTAGCGTGCGCCACTCTTTCAGCATCTTCGGCTGAAGTTCGTTATTGGCAAGGTTAACTCTTTCAAGCCAATCCGAAAATTGAGTAAAGAGGGGGTTGTTCACACGCGATCCATCCACAAATGTTATGCCTCCATGGTAAAGCACTCTGCTGTGGTTATGAAGCCTCAAACGTATCCGACTTAAGCATAGCAAGCAGTGCTTTAGCGGCATTAGAGAGTGTTCTGTCGCGATGGTAGATAAAACCTAATGGACGTTCGATCGAATCGATATCTGCAGGTAACTTAACAAGCTCCTTGTCGATCAGTGTCTCTGGAAGCAGGCTCCAACCCAAGCCGACCTGAACCATCATGCGAATGGTATCTAGGTAGTTTGTACTGATGCCTAGGTTGGGTTCTAGCCCAAGTTGTAAAAGCTGTTCATGCACGATGCGTGAGGTGAAGGTGTCTGGTGCAGGAAGAATCCCTGGGTACTGGTTAATCGTCTTGAAATCGATCTTCTTAAGTTTTGCTAGCGGATGGTGTTTCGAGACGCAGTAGAAGAGGCGGTCGACCCAGAGCGTCTCTGCATGAATACGAGGATCTGTTTCAGGCGACAGCGTAATAAGGGCAAGCTCTATATCACCATGCACTACGGCGTCATAAGCGACCTCTGACTCATAAAAACGAAGATCCATCTCTACGCTTGGGTGTGCTTGAGTGAAGCGACGTAAAGTCTTCGGTAAGCGGTGCAGACTAATGTGGTGGCTCGCTGCTAAGGATAGTCTGCCAGCAACTTCACCACTTAAATTGTTCAGTAGTCGTTTGGCATCCTCAAGCTCCGCAAGAATTCGACGCGCTTGCGGCAATAGGGAGTTGCCCGCTTCCGTTAAGCGAATCTGACGGCCAATTCGATCAAATAACTTAGAGCCTAACTGCTCCTCAAGTTGTGCAATACGCTTACTGACAGCTGACTGGGTCAAAAAGAGTCGATGTGCAGCGCCAGAGAAACTTCCAGCTTGGGCAACTTCAACAAAGGCGGTAAGGGCGGCGGTATCCAAAGTGACTCCATATCTTAAATCGCTCAATCCCTAGAATTTAAGTCAAAACATCGCGACAATACAGCTCATAATTTTTAAGCAGACAAGAGACGAACGATGACACTCCCTAACTACGCCGCACCACTTCAACGTTTTGCCGACGAAATCGTGGCTTGGAATGACGCCGCAGGTAAGTACCCGAGCAGCCGCGAAGCAAGTGTAGATGAGTTGCTTAATCAAGAGGCGCGTGTCGTTGAAGAGTTGAATGAACTGATTCATGCAATGGATGTGGGCGACCTTACCGAAACTCTCGATGCAGTCTGCGATATCTTTGTTACAGCGAGCTACTACCTAGCGTTAACCAAAACCTCCGCTGAGATTAATGATGATTATGTTCTTCCTCCGGGTCAGCAGGAGTTGATCATGAAGGTTCTCAAAGAGCTAGCATCGGATGAGACTCGACCAGAAGGGCGTACCCGTGAAGTGCTTCGAGATAATAAGTTTGTCTCCGCTACACTGCGTGCTGCGATCTCTTTGGTGCGTGACCTACCGGTCGATTTCCTAGGTGCCCAGCAAGCTGTGAACGACAATAACGCCTCTAAGTATGTTGAGTCTCAAGAGGTGGCAGATGCCTCAGTTGCTCACTATGCAAGTAAGGGTGAAGAGGTTAAAGCGCATGAATCGAGCTACCTCGGCCGTAAAGTGTTTGTTCTAAAGCGCACCTCAGACGATAAGATCATGAAGCCAGTCGGTTTTGTGGGTGTTGAGCTAGCGCCGTTTATCTACTCTTAATATTTTTCGCGGCTTCCATCTTCGATGGAATGCGCTCCTACAGCACAGCTACAAAGCATCGTAGGAGCGCATTCAGGCACAGCCTGAAGCCGCGAAAATGAATTTCTTGGAACTGGTATGGAAACCAAACTACACAAACACTCTCTATTTGAAGATATCCAAGCGATAGTCACTGGCACGCTGGCGGTTGCGATGGGGGTTCTGTTTCTTAAAGAGGCTGGGCTGCTTACAGGCGGTACCACAGGGCTTGCGATTCTGATCCACTACTCGACCGGTCTTAACTTCGGTCTAACTCTGTTTTGCGTCAACTTGCCGTTCTATATCTTGGCGATTAAACGTATGGGCTGGCGCTTCACTTTTAAAACCGTATTGGCAGTAGCGCTTGTCTCAACGCTGACCGAGTTTATCCCTTACTGGGTTGATATTCGCTCGGTTGAGCCTTGGTTTGCAGCGCTTGGCGGTGGCTTGATGGTGGGTATTGGTCTGTTGATTGTGTTCCGCCATAAGGCGAGTCTAGGTGGTTTTAATGTGCTCGCACTCTACCTGCAAGAGAAGTACAAAATTCCTGTCGGAAAATCGCAGATGGCCCTGGATGTATCGATCGTTGTAGCGGGTCTTTGGATAGTCCCGCCTATGCTTCTTGCTGTATCAATTCTAGGCGCTGTAGTGCTTAATTTCGTTCTCGCGGTTAACCATAAGCCGGGTCGTTACACCGGTTTTTAATCCAAACCTGCATTACTTATCCACAACGGGGTCAGAGTAGTCTAATAAGACTACTCTGACCCCGTTGTGGTTTTGTATTCCTAATTGGAATCTAATTTATCGAAATAATGAATTTGTCTATCGTTGGCGGGTTGGTTACTATTTGCCCACTTTTAAAAACACGTGCAAACGTGGGATATACCAGGAGAGAGTAATGGCTGGTAAAACGCTATATGACAAACTTTGGGATGCACACCTAGTGCGTCAAAACGATGATGGTAGTTCTCTGATCTACATCGATCGTCAGATCCTTCATGAAGTAACTTCGCCACAGGCATTTGAAGGCCTGCGTATGGCGGGTCGTAAGCCTTGGCGTATCGACGCTAACTTGGCGACCCCAGACCACAACGTTCCTACAACTGAGCGTTCAGGCGGTGTTGATCAGATCGTAGATCCCGTTTCACGTATTCAGGTTAAGACGCTGGATGAGAACTGTGATGAGTACGGCATTGTCGAGTTCAAGATGCTTGATGAGCGCCAAGGTATCGTTCACGTCGTAGGTCCAGAGCAGGGAATGACTCTTCCTGGTTCAACAGTCGTTTGTGGTGACTCTCATACCTCTACCCACGGTGCCTTTGGTGCACTCGCTCACGGTATTGGTACATCTGAAGTTGAACACGTACTTGCGACTCAGTGTCTGATCGCTAAGAAGATGAAGAATCTTCTGATTAGTGTAGAGGGTGATCTTGGCGTAGGCGTGACTGCTAAAGACGTTGTACTGCATGTAATCGGTGTTATCGGTACTGCCGGTGGTACAGGGTTCGCGATGGAGTTCGGCGGCTCTGCGATTCGCTCACTCTCAGTCGAGGGGCGTATGACCATCTGTAACATGGCGATCGAAGCGGGTGCTCGTGTGGGCCTTGTGGCGGTTGATGACAAGACGATTGAGTACTTTAAAGGTCGTCCATTCTCGCCAACAGCAGCGCAATGGGATGCAGCTGTAGAGAACTGGAAAGATCTCGTTTCAGATGCCGACGCTAAGTTCGACAAGGTTGTTGAGATCAACGCGGCTGATATCAAGCCACAGGTAACCTGGGGTACCTCTCCAGAGATGGTTGTTGCCGTAGACGGTACAGTTCCAAATCCTGCTAATGCTAAAGATGCGGATGAGGCGAACTCAATCACGCGCGCTCTTCAGTACATGGGATTGAAAGCGGATCAGGCGATTACCGATATCAAGTTGGATCGTGTATTCATCGGATCTTGTACAAACAGCCGTATCGAAGATATGCGCGCTGCAGCTGCTGTGGTTAAAGGGCGCAAAGTTGCAAGCACAGTGAAGCAGGCTCTTGTAGTTCCTGGTTCTGGTCTTGTTAAAGCGCAGGCGGAAGCTGAAGGCCTTCATGAGATATTCATTGCAGCGGGTCTTGAGTGGCGTGAGCCAGGCTGTTCTATGTGTCTTGCTATGAACCCAGATAAGTTGGGTAATGGTGAACACTGTGCCTCTACCTCTAACCGTAACTTCGAAGGCCGTCAGGGCTTCGGTGGTCGCACACATCTTGTGAGCCCAGCTATGGCAGCAGCTGCTGCGATTGCGGGTCACTTCGTTGATGTTCGCGATTTTGAGTTGAACTCTTAAGTTAGGGCGGGAGATAGAGATATGAAAAAGTTTACGACTCACACAGGTGTTGTTGCTCCGCTTGATCGCGTCAACGTTGATACCGACATGATCATTCCAAAGCAGTTCCTTAAGTCTATTAAGCGCTCTGGCTTTGGCCCAAACCTTTTTGATGAGCTGCGTTACCTTGATGAAGGTCAACCAGATCAAGACTGTTCTGGTCGTCCATTGAATCCAGAGTTTGTGCTAAACAAGCCAGAATACGCTGGCGCAAGTGTGCTGTTGGCACGCAACAACTTCGGTTGTGGCTCAAGCCGCGAACACGCTCCTTGGGCGCTGGATGATTACGGTTTCCGTGCAGTGATTGCACCGAGCTACGCTGATATCTTCTTCAACAACTGTTTTAAGAATGGCCTATTACCGATCATTTTGACAGATGCTGAAGTGGAAGAGCTATTCCAGGCAGTAGCGGCAGCGCCAGGCATGAGCCTCACGGTTGATCTTGCAAACCAGAAGGTGATCAGTCCAAACGGAAAAGAGTATAGCTTTGATGTAGACGGCTTCCGTAAGCACTGTCTATTGAACGGTTTGGATGATATCGGCTTAACACTTGAGCATGCCGATGATATTCGTGCATACGAAGCGAAGCGCCGCGCAGAAGCACCTTGGTTGTTTGACGCGATTAAGTAATTGATCTTTTCGCGGCTTGCCTTTGCAAGGCAATGCGCTCCTACAGGGTACTTCGTAGGAGCGCATTGGAGCGAAGCGACAAGCCGCGAAATAAAAGGAAATAAAGATGAACGAAAACAAAGTTTTGATTCTGCCAGGTGATGGCATTGGTCCTGAGATTGTTGCTCAGGCGCGTCGTGTACTTGAGCTAGTTAACGCGCAGGATAACCTTGGTCTTGAGTTTGATGAAGCTCACGTGGGTGGTGCTGCTATCGATGCGACAGGTGTACCGCTTCCAGAAGAGACACTGGCTAAAGCGCATGACTCTAAAGGTATTCTTTTGGGTGCTGTGGGTGGTCCTAAGTGGGATACCAACCCAGATTTTCAGATTCGCCCAGAGAAGGGGTTGCTTGGTCTTCGTACCCAGCTAGGTCTGTTCGGTAACCTACGTCCAGCAATTCTTTACCCACAGCTAGCGCACGCTTCTACTTTGAAGCCTGAAGTGGTTTCAGATCTAGATATCCTTATCGTTCGTGAGTTAACAGGCGGTATCTACTTCGGTCAGCCTCGCGGTATTCGCACGACTGAAGCGGGTCTTCGTGAAGGTTACAACACCTACGTATATAACGAAGAGGAGATCAAGCGCATCGGTCGTGTTGCATTTGAAGCAGCGATGGCGCGTGGTAAGAAACTTTGTTCTGTCGACAAAGCTAACGTTCTTGAAGTGACCGTGCTTTGGCGTGAAGTGATGGAAGAGCTAAAAGCAGAATACCCTGAAGTAGAACTAAGCCACATGTACGTAGATAACGCTGCAATGCAGCTAGTACGTGCACCTAAGCAGTTCGACGTAGTGGTAACTGGTAACATGTTCGGTGATATCCTGTCGGATGCTGCTGCAATGCTTACTGGCTCAATCGGTATGCTTCCATCATCATCTATGAACGTTAAAGGGCAGGGTATGTTTGAGCCGTGTCACGGTTCCGCACCAGATATTGCAGGTCAAAACGTCGCAAATCCATTGGCAACTATCCTATCTGCCGCTATGATGTTGCGCTACTCGCTTGATAAGGGCGAGACTGCAGATCGAATCGAAGCAGCAGTAAGCAAGGTTTTGGATCAAAATCTGCGTACTGCCGATATCTTCTCAGAAGGTATGACGAAGGTTTCGACGACTGAAATGGGTGACGCTGTTATCGCTGCACTAAGTGCATAATCGATAGGTCACTAGTTAAAGGGCCGGTTAAATCCGGCCTTTTTTGATATAGCCACCAAACAATAATTGGGTGGCTTTAAAGTTTTTTGAGGTTAAATATGAATCGTGTAGGTTTTGTTGGCTGGCGCGGTATGGTGGGTTCCGTTCTTATGCAGCGTATGCAGGAAGAGCGTGACTTTGATCAGATCGCTGAACCGGTATTCTTCACCACTTCTCAGGTGGGTGCTGCTGGTCCAGACATAGGTAAAGAGATTGCTCCGCTTAAAGATGCGTCAGATATTGATGCACTACAAGAGATGGATGCGATTATTACCTGTCAGGGTGGCGACTACACGAAAGAGGTTTACCCTAAACTGCGCGCTGCAGGTTGGAAGGGTTACTGGATTGATGCTGCATCAGCGCTTCGTATGGATGATGAAGCGATCATTATTCTTGATCCGGTAAACCGTGATGTGATCGATAAAGGCTTAGCTAAAGGGATCAAAACCTACGTAGGCGGTAACTGTACTGTTTCGCTTATGTTGATGGGTCTTGGTGGTCTATTTAAAGCGGGTCACGTTGAGTGGCTAACATCGATGACATACCAGGCTGCGTCTGGTGCAGGTGCACGTAACATGCGTGAATTGATCACTCAGATGGGTCAAATCCGCGATGGTTCTGAAGCGCTGCTTAAAGATCCAGCCTCTGCCATTCTTGATATCGATCGTCAGGTTGTTAGCACTATGCGTAACGATCTAGCCGTTGATAACTTTGGTGTACCGTTAGCAGGCTCTTTGATCCCTTGGATCGATGTACCTGTTGCAGATGGTCAGTCTAAGGAAGAGTGGAAGGGCTACGTTGAAACCAACAAGATTCTTGGTCGCAACGCTAACCCAATCGCGATTGATGGTACCTGTGTACGTATCGGTGCAATGCGCTGTCACAGCCAGGCGTTCACAATTAAGTTGAACAAAGACCTGCCAATGGATGAGATCGAGCAGATGATCTCTGAAGCGAATGACTGGGTTAAACTTGTACCAAACGATCGTCAGATCACGATGCAAGAGCTCACTCCTACTAAAGTGACAGGTACCCTAACTGTGCCTGTTGGCCGTCTTCGTAAGATGAAGATGGGCAAGCAGTACCTCAACGCATTCAGCGTGGGTGATCAGCTTCTTTGGGGTGCAGCAGAGCCGCTACGTCGTATGCTACGTATCCTTCTAGAAGCGTAATAGTTAAGCGCTTCTACTCTGGCCCGCCACTGTGCGGGCCTCTTTGTTTTACCAGTTGATGTGAGGTTTCGGATGAGCGTTAAGGTATTTATTGTTGGTGTTGGCTCGCTAGCTGCTGATCAGTTTTTTGAACTATTTGAGGATAGTGCAATCGCCAGTGAGATCTCTCTATCACTCTGGGATGGCGAAGCGGATGCGGGCCGTTCGTTGATGGTTAACGGCCACTCAACACTTGTACGTGAATATGATCAGGCGCCTTATGCTGAAGCGAATGTAGTTGTTTTGGCCGCGCCTAATATTCCAAAAGAGATTTTGGAGATGGCATCTGAGGGTGCAACCCTAATCGATCTATACAATAACCTTGAAGCGGATAGTGCTGAACTTGCTATTGCTGGCGCCTGCTCGCTTGAGTCGGGGCAGTGGTATCGCTCGCCAGAGCCTGCATTGCTTGCTCTATTCCGTTTTTGTGATGCGATTAAAGCGAAGGTTGAACCGTTGCGCCTTAACGTTGCTGTTGCGCTACCTGCAAGTGCCCATGATCGCGCTGGTGTTGAGGCGCTAGCACTTGAGACTGCTGCACTTTTAAATGGTCGTGAAGCGACCGAACAGTACCTCGGTGCAACGCTTGCATTCAACTCACTGGCGCAAACCTTCGACCTAAACGATCAGTCTGAAACCGCAGTTGAAGCGCGTATCGCTGATGATGCGGAACAGCTGTTTGAAGATGCAGAAACCTCCGTTTCAACTGTACAGGTGCCTATGTTCCACGGTACCAGCGTGATGCTGACCATCGAGTCGAGCTCGAAAATTGAACTGGCCGATGTCACTGCAGCTGTCGATAGAGATAAATCACTGCGTTGGAGTGAGGGTAAATCGACTGCGACTCAGATGATGATTGGTCGTGAAGAGTGTTTGGTAACCCGTGTTCGTAAAGATCCGCGCGTTGATCAAACGCTGCTTGCAACTCTGATGTTTGATGAGCAGCGTTTCGGTCGTGCTGCCAATCTGATGGGGCTTCTTAGCTCATTAATCCCTAAGCACTGATCGGACTTACACCCGTTTAGTTTGAAAAAACTGACGGGTTAACTTGACCACCCGTCAGGTAGCAACAATACTGCAGTAACGACTATTTATGTTGCGCATCTAGGTGTGCACTATTGGGGAAACAGTTGTGCGTCGATTGGCACTCAATCTAGCGGTCGCAACCGCAATTTTTTCATCAAATGTAATGGCCCTAGGTTTGGGGGAGATTCAGGTAGAGTCTGCCCTTAATGAACCACTCAAGGCGGAAGTCTCGCTGCTACAGCTAAGGGATCTTCGTGCTGCTCAAATTCGTCCTGCGCTTGCCAATATCGATGATTTCAATTTGGCGGGTATCTCACGCTCTCGCTCTTTAGATGGAATTGAGTTTCAAGTTGAGATTGGTGCCGATGGTGCCGGAAAGATCTTGATTCAATCTGAAGATCCAGTGCGCGAACCCTTTTTAAGCTTCCTGATGGAGGTGAACTGGCCAAATGGTCGGTTGGTTCGTGAATATACATTGCTACTTGATCCACCTTTGATCGCAGAGCAGGGTGTACCTGAGTCTATCCAAAAACCGACTCTCCAAAACAGTGCTGATAAAGTTGTTGAAAGTGCAGTCGCGGAAACGCAGGAAGAGGCCTCTTTAACTCCAACATCAGCTGATTCTTCAGCGGCTGAAAAAGTTTTGATAGCTAATCCAAGTGCAGGTGCAGCGCAAAATCTTAAAACCACTGCAGATACCAACAAACAGCTCTATGTTGAGGTAAACGATACCCTCTACAGTATTGCTGATAACAATCGTCCAGCGGCTGATGTATCGGTTGCTCAGATGATGCTAGCACTGCAGCGTTTGAATCCAGAGAGCTTCCCTAGCGGCAACATTAATAATCTCAAAGCGGGCACCTTGATGACCCTGCCGACTGAAGCTCAGGCTAAAGAGATCAGTAAGCGTCAGGCTTTGGCAGAGACTAAACGCCAATGGGAAGAGTGGCAGACAGGTCGCGCAGCGCCTGAGGTCGTTAAACCTGCAGATCCAATCGACGAGAAAGTATCTCAGCAGGTATCAGCTCCAGTAGAAACTCCAACTCAGCCAGTGCAGGATGAAGCACAGCTAAAATTGCTTGCAGCAAAACCTGCCGAGCAGACAGAAGAGGAGAACCCAAAAGAGGATCAGGCTGAGGCACCTCTCAAAGAGTCGCCTGCAAATGGGGCGCCTATTGATGAGAAGCTATCTGTAGATGAAACAGCTACAACCGAGGTGGTTCAGCCGGAGCAGGTTGATAATGCAGTGGCTACTCCTGATGATCAATCTTTGCGTGAGCAGCAGCTAGAGCAGGCGAATAGAGATCTTGAAGACCGTCTTCTTGTTACGCAAGAGAGTGTTGCAAAGGTTGAGCGTGACAATGCGGACCTTTCAGATAAGTTAGATGCTATTCAGGAGCAATTGGTCGCTATGCAGCGACTCATCGAGCTGAAAGATCAGCAGATGGCCCAGTTACAGAAAGAGCTTCTGACACAGGTTGAGCAGAATAAGGTGGCTGCTGAAGACCCCATCATCAGTGCTATCAACTACCTTCGCAATAATCCAACTCACCTAGGTGCTGGGACTCTAGTTCTTCTACTGATATTGCTGCTGCTTCTGAGAAGCAGTCGTAAGGCCGCTACTAAATCGAACCTACCAGATACCTCTGCATCTTCTGTTGCTGTGCCAGTTGCAACCGCAGCTACAGCAGAAGCTGTGATGGACTCACAAACGATCGCATCAGATCAACTGATCAGCAACGCTACTTCGCCAGAGGTGGAGAGATCAAATGAGGTGCAGGAGAGCATCGCTCAGGCTGAAGCTGAAATTCAGTCGATGATTGATGAGGTGTTGCGAGCACGTGCTAAAGAGCACTCTGAAGAGCCAACAACTGAAGTTGTTGAACTAGAGCTCATCTCTGATTCAGATCAGATACCAGAGCCAGAGCCAGAGCCAGAGCCAGAACCAGAACCAGAACCAGAACCAGAATCGGAAGTTGTCTCTGAAATTGCGTCAGAAGATCAGCCAAGCGAGCTACCAGAAACGGCGCAAGAAAATGAGCCTGATGAGCTCCTCTCGTTAAATGATTTTGATGATGAGATTGTAAAAGAGGCCGACTCTCTTGATGCCGAGCTTACTGTCGAATCAGAGGTTTTAGATGACGAGCTTAATGACTCGATCGAAACTCTGCTCGGTGAGCTGGACGACTCTACTGGGTCTGAAGAGCCAGTTGCAGCAGAGGTGGATCTTAAGTTTGGCAAAGAGGGTGTAGTGGCATCGGTTTCAGAGCTAAATGATCTCGATCTTGAGCAGCGCGCTAACCAGGCGATGTCTATGCAGCCGCGTCCAGTTGCAGAAACTGACCTCGACTTTAACGTGACGCCGTTCGATAAAGATGCTCCAGCAGAGAGAGCTGAATCCGAAATTCCTGCAGTGGAGATGTCGATCTCGACAGACTCTAAGGCGACATTCAACCCTACAGCTGATTCGCCATCTATGCATGAGGATGATAACCACAGTATTATCAATCTTGAAGCGGAGTTTGCTGCGCTGGAAGCTGAGGGGCAGGGCGCCGTTGATGATGAGTTGTGGGCGCTTGCAGGCGGTAAGCCGGCTATATCAACAGAGCAAGTTGATGAACAGATTGATGAGAGAGCAGGTGCTGAGGGCACTGAAGAGTCGCTAGATTCTTTGGATGATCTCACCTTCCTTGATGACTCAACAGCTGACGTTCAGTCAGTTGAGGCTTCTAAGCCTGAACCTGTCGAAGAGCTGTTAGAGTTTGATGTCGAACAGCCAAGTGCGCTTGATGCGGAGTTGGACGGTATCCTAGGTGAAGTTGATTCGGAAATTGAGATTGTTGAAGAGTTTAATGATCAGTCATCGACAAGCGGCGATGAGAGTGAGCTCTTTAGCGGTACCGATGAAAATGAGACTCGTCTCGATTTGGCTCGTGCTTACATCGATATGGATGATTCTGAGGCTGCTCGTGATATCCTTACCGCAATTAGCCGAACGGGCTCTGTTGCACAGCGTGCAGAGGCAGATGCTCTCTTAAAGATGTTGGATAAAGCTTAGTTAATGAGCGATATAGATCAAAACAACGAGGCGACTGAGGTCGCCTCGTTTCGTTATGCACTGGGTGTAGAGTACGCAGGTGCAAAGTTTCATGGTTGGCAGATTCAGTCAGATGAGGGGGTGCGCACAGTCCAAGAGGAGGTTGAGCGCGCCTTATCTGTGATCGCCAATCACCCTGTAAGTGTCATCTGTGCTGGACGTACCGATACAGGTGTTAACGGCTCCTATCAGGTGATTCACTTCGATTCTCAGATAGAGCGTCCAGAGCGTGCCTGGGTCTTGGGTACAAACTCTCAGCTTCCGGATGATGTTGCTATTCTCTGGTCAAAACCTGTTGATAATACCTTTCATGCGCGTTTCTCTGCACAGGCTAGGCGTTACCGTTATCTCATCTACCCATCACCTGTAAAACCAGCGATATTGGCGCGTGGTGTCACCTGGACACACAAAGAGCTCGAGTTGTCTCGCATGCAGGCAGCGGCAAAGCATCTGGTCGGCGAACATGACTTCAGCTCCTATCGAGCTGTGGCTTGTCAGGCACATAGTCCTGTAAGGACTATTCACTCGCTTGAGGTCTATCAACGCGGCCAAATTATCGTTATTGATGTGCAGGCCAATGCTTTTCTCCACCATATGGTGCGAAACATTGCAGGGGTATTGATGAAGATAGGCTCTGGAGAGGCTGAAATCGATTGGTCAAAAGAGGTTTTAGAGGCGCGAGATCGCCGAAAAGGTGGCGTGACAGCACCGCCTTGGGGGCTCTATTTCGTCGATGTTCAGTACCCAGATCAGTATCAACTTCCTGAAGGTGGAAAAGGTCCATTTTTCTTGTCTTAGCGACTGACGTTATCGCCTAGTTTTGATAGACTTAGGTCCGTTTTAAAAGAGTCTGCGCGCACTTTGCCACTACTGATGATAAGAGCAGTAATGAGGGCGCTAGTTAGGGCAGGCGATGTATAGTTGATGGATAGTTACTAGAGAAGTTAAAAGTTTGCGAACTCGGGTAAAGATTTGCGGTATTACTAGGCTAGAGGATGCTCAGGCAGCAATTGCTGCAGGTGCTGATGCGCTTGGT
This sequence comes from Marinobacterium sp. LSUCC0821, assembly GCF_012848475.1. Classification (NCBI taxonomy): domain Bacteria; kingdom Pseudomonadati; phylum Pseudomonadota; class Gammaproteobacteria; order Oceanospirillales; family Oceanospirillaceae; genus Marinobacterium; species Marinobacterium sp. LSUCC0821. The sequence goes on along the minus strand of NZ_CP051666.1, from coordinate 867,986 downwards.
TTTGTCTTCTACGCAAAGAGCCCGCGTGCGGTCACGATTGAACAGGCCGCTACCATCATTTCGCAACTTCCAGCTTTTGTTACGACCGTCGCGCTTTTTGTAGATGCGAGTGCAGATTTTGTTGAGTCAGTGATCAATGAAACTGCCATTGATCTGCTCCAGTTTCATGGCGATGAGTCGCCAGAGTTTTGTAGCGCCTTTGCGCGTCCATACATTAAAGCGCTGCGCATGCGTCCAGAGATGGATCTGAGTTCGGCGATTGAGACGTATGGAACTGCACAAGGGATGCTTCTTGATTCCTACACGCCAGGTACGCCAGGTGGTACGGGTGAGACCTTTGATTGGTCGAGAATCCCAGCTCACCATGCGTCTAAGATCATCCTTGCGGGTGGTCTCGATTCGGCAAACGTAGCTCAAGCTATTGCGCAGGTTAAACCCTACGCAGTTGATGTGAGCGGAGGTGTTGAATCGGCTAAAGGGATCAAGGATGTTGAAAAGATTAATCGATTCTTGAATGAGGTCTACCGTGCCAACTAACGATAACAGCAAGGTGCAACTTCCAGACGCAAACGGCCATTTCGGTATTCATGGCGGTCGTTTCGTATCAGAGACACTAATGGGTGCTCTTGAAGAGCTGGAAGCGCTTTACGATAAGCTCAGTAAAGATCCTGATTTTCAGGCTGAATTTGATAAGGATCTAGCTCACTACGTGGGTCGTCCTTCGCCGCTATACCATGCGGAGCGTCTCTCTGCTCACTGTGGCGGCGCTCAGATTTGGCTAAAACGTGAAGACCTAAACCACACCGGTGCTCATAAGGTGAATAACACCATTGGTCAGGCTCTGCTTGCGAAATACATGGGTAAGCCACGTGTTATCGCTGAAACAGGTGCAGGCCAGCATGGTGTCGCTTCTGCAACGGTTGCTGCGCGACTTGGCCTTGAGTGTAAGGTTTACATGGGTGAAGAGGATGTTCGTCGTCAGGCACTGAACGTCTACCGTATGCGTCTTCTAGGTGCTGAAGTTATTCCAGTCACTTCTGGTACTCGCACACTTAAAGATGCCATGAACGAAGCGATGCGTGACTGGGTAACTAACGTAGATAACACCTACTACATCATCGGTACCGCTGCAGGCCCACACCCATACCCTAAGCTGGTTCGTGACTTCCAAGCTGTTATTGGTCGTGAGACTAAACAGCAGTCGATGGCGCAAATTGGTCGTCTTCCAGATGCAGTTGTCGCTTGTGTTGGTGGTGGCTCTAACGCGATTGGTATGTTCTACCCATTCATCGATGATGAAGCGGTTCGTATGATCGGTGTCGAAGCGGGTGGTTACGGTCTAGAGACTGGTAAACACGCTGCACCACTTACTGCGGGTCGTCCAGGCGTTCTTCATGGTATGCGTACCTACTTGATGGAAGATGATGCGGGCCAGATTATCGGTACTCACTCTGTCTCTGCAGGTCTAGATTATCCAGGCGTGGGTCCTGAACATAGCTACCTTAAAGATATCGGCCGTGCAGAGTATGTTGCGGCAACCGATGAAGAGGCGATGGATGGTTTCCGTAAGCTGACTCAGATTGAAGGTATCATGCCGGCGCTTGAGTCTGCACACGCTGTTGCGCACGCAATGAAGATGGCTAAAGAGATGCGTCCAGACCAGGTAATTGTTGTAAACCTATCGGGTCGTGGCGATAAAGATATTCACACCGTCGCAGGCATCGACGGCATAGAGATCTAATTGGAGTAGTTTGATGAGTCGTATTGAAGCCTGCTTTGCTGCAATGAAAGCGGATGGTCGTAAAGCGATCGTCCCTTACGTGACAGCCGGTGATCCGAATCCACAGGTAACTGTGCCGCTAATGCATGCGCTTGTTGAAGCGGGTGCAGATGTGATCGAGTTGGGCGTTCCATTCTCAGATCCGATGGCGGATGGCCCTGTTATCCAGTTAGCTTGTGAGCGTGCACTTGTTCACGGTACGCGTCTTCTGGATGTTCTTGATATGGTGGCGGAGTTTCGTCGCACCGATGATAAGACCCCAGTGGTCTTGATGGGTTACCTAAATCCTATCGAAGCTATCGGTTACGAAAACTTTGCGACCCGTGCTAAAGCTGCCGGTGTTGATGGCGTTTTGGTGGTTGATATGCCGCCGATTGAGTCAGCTGGCTTGATGGATGCCCTAAAGGCAGAGAATCTTGATATTATCTTCCTAATTGCACCAACGACCTCTCCAGTACGTCGTGCAGCAATTTGTAAGCAGGGCAGTGGTTACCTCTACTATGTATCAGTTAAGGGTGTAACGGGCTCTTCGGCATTGAACGTAGATGAAGTGGCAAGCTACATCTCAGATATGCGTCAGGATACAGACCTACCAATCTGTGTAGGCTTTGGTATTCGTGATGGAGCGTCAGCAGCGGCGGTATGTCAGGTGGCTGACGGTGCTATCGTAGGCAGTGTGTTGGTCAATAAGATCGCTGAACTAGCAAACGATGCAGATAAAATTCCTGCAGCAGTCGCTGCAATTGTTAAAGATATGCGTGAAGCGATCGACGCCTAAGGCGCATTGATCGAACGAGGATTTGAGATGAGTAACTGGTTAGAAAAAATTGTACCTTCACTGGCTCGTAATGATGCGAAGAAGCGTAATAGCGTACCAGAGGGTCTTTGGGAAAAGTGCCCTAAGTGTGAATCGGTACTCTACAAGCCTGAACTCGAAAAGACCCTGTTTGTCTGCCCTAAGTGTGATCACCACCTACGCATCGGTGCGCGTCAGCGTTTGAACTACTTCCTTGATGCAGGTTCTACACAAGAGATCGCAGCAAACATTGAGCCGATCGATCGTCTCAAGTTTAAAGATTCGAAAAAGTACAAAGACCGTCTAACCGCTGCACAGCGTGATACCGGCGAGAAAGATGCACTTGTTGCGATGAAGGGTACCCTAGAGGGTATGCCAGTTGCCGCTGTTGCATTTGAGTTCCGCTTCATGGGCGGCTCAATGGGTACCGTTGTTGGTGAGCGATTCGTGCGTGCTGCTGAAGTATCACTGGCTGAGGGTATTCCACTAGTTTGTTTCTCAGCATCAGGTGGTGCCCGTATGCAAGAGGCGCTCTTTTCCCTAATGCAGATGGCGCGTACCTCTGCGGTTCTTGAAGAGATGCGCGTGCAGGGTATTCCGTTTATCTCTGTACTGACTGACCCTGTCTACGGTGGTGTGTCAGCAAGTCTTGCTATGTTGGGTGACCTTAACGTGGCTGAGCCGCGTGCCCTTGTTGGTTTTGCTGGCCCTCGTGTTATCGAGCAGACAGTGCGTGAGAAGCTTCCTGAAGGTTTCCAGCGAAGTGAATTCCTTCTAGAGCATGGTCAGGTAGATATGATCATCGAGCGTGGTGAACTGCGCGAGCGCCTTGGTAAGATTCTTCGTCAGATGCAGGGTAAACCTGCACTGGCTAAGTAACTCCAATAGCCAGTACGAGTCGTTAAGATGTCAAATTCGATCGCAGCCAAATCTTTAGCCGACTGGCTGGCGCGTATCGAAGCTGGGCACCCGACTGAGATCGATTTGGGTCTTGATCGGGTTAGCCAGGTAGCAGGTCGACTCAACCTCAATTTTAGCCAATCTAAAGTGATCACTGTTGCCGGTACTAACGGTAAGGGCAGCAGCTGTTCATTGTTGGAAGCAATCCTTCAAGCGGATGGTAAAAGTACAGGTGTCTACTCATCACCTCACTTTATAGATTATAACGAGCGCATAAGAATCAATGGCTTAAATGCGGATAATGAAGTTATAGTTGATGCTTTTGAGGCGATCGATGCTGTGCGCGGTGAGATCTCTCTAACCTATTTCGAGTACGGTACGCTTGCCGCACTGAAGATCTTTTCAGATGCGCAACTTGATTTTGTGATTCTTGAAGTGGGTCTCGGTGGACGACTCGATGCGGTCAATATTATTGATGCTGACATCGCTGTTATCACCAGTATCGCTCTCGACCATATCGACTGGTTGGGTGACAGTCTCGAGTCGATTGGCCGTGAGAAAGCCGGCATCTTTCGTGCAGCTAAACCGGCAGTTATCGGTTTAGCTCAGCCACCACGTTCTATCATTCAGCACTCAAGCGAGCTCAATACACCCCTCTACATTCGTGACCAAGATTTCCACATGGATCTATCAGCCGTCTCATGGAACTGGGCGGGCCTTGATAAGCTAGGTGAACACATCGCTTACTTAGATCTACCTCTGCCGAAACTGCCTGTTCGTAATGCGGCAACGGTACTTCAAGTGTTGAGTTTAATAGCGCCGGACTGTCCTATCGAGGCGATCCATAAAGGGTTGGCGACGGCAGATTTAACCGGTCGTATGCAGCGAGCACAATTGGGCGATGCAGAGATGATTCTCGATGTTGCCCACAACCCTGAAGCGGCTACATATCTAGCGCAGCAGTTGTTGGCTGAGCCGGCAAACAAGAAACGCACCCTTGTATTGGGGATGTTGAAAGATAAAGATCGCGAAGCGGTGATTGAAGCGCTGAAACCTGTGGTTGATAGCTGGAAGCTGGTCTCATTAGAGGGGCCGCGTGCTAGCACAGCTGCTGAACTTAAAAATCTTCTTGGATCAAACCTAGAGGTTGATCTCTACGACTCAACTCAAGCGGCTCTGTCTGAACTTGAGGGTAGTTTGAGTAGCGATGATCAAGTTCTAGTCTGTGGTTCATTTTTAACTGTCACGGAGGCTCTGGCGTGGCTCAAGACGCGTTAGTTCAAGCGAGTATTCGTCGCCGCTTAATTGGTTTAGCAGCGCTACTGATTATTTCGTTGGCTGTATCGCCGCTGATCTTTGATGCAGCGGGCTACAAAGAGCGTCATATTGAGAATCGGATTCCACCACGTCCTGAGATGCCAGCTATTGTTGAGGCGGCGCCTGCTGCAGTTGAAGCGGCTCCGGAGGTGGTAGAGGCTAAACCGGAGCCTGCTAAGGTTCTCGAGCCGGTCGTGGTTAAAGCGCCGCCAGTTGAGATTGTCGAAGCTGCTAAAAAGCGTGCACCGCAAGATGTAGCACCCTCTGAAGATATGCCAACCCTTGACGCTAACGGCATTCCAGCCGCTTGGTCTTTGCAGTTGGCTAGCTTCCGTGATGAGCGAAATGCAAAATCACTGCGTGCTGAGCTGACGCAGGCGGGTTACAAGGTCTACATACGTCGTGCGGATGAGTTGGTTCGTGTCTATGTTGGACCAGAGATGCAGCGTACACGTTTAGAGAAACTTAAAGTAACCATCAAAGAGCAGTACTCTTTGGATGGTATGATTGTTCGGTTTACCACTGAATAGTTGATTGGGTTCATCAATGGGCTCTGTTAGAATGGCGCCCGTTTTAGAGTTGGGACACTCCAAATGATCTGGACTGATTGGGTTATCCTCGGCATTGTGGGCATTTCAGCCCTATTTAGCCTTAAGCGCGGTTTCGTGCGTGAGGCCCTATCGCTTATCACTTGGGTCAGCGCCTTCATCATAGGCCGACTATTCTCAAGCCAACTCAGTATCTATCTTACCGACTACATCGATACACCTTCACTGCGCGTGTTGGCGGCCTTCGGTATACTCTTTGTTCTTACTCTGATTGCAGGCTCCCTTGTTGCCATGTTGGTGACAGCGCTGGTGAGCGCAACAGGTTTATCGGCCACTGATCGCATCCTCGGTATGGGATTTGGTGTTGTACGTGGCGGTCTATTGGTTGTGATTATTGTGATGCTATTGGGTATGACCCCAGTCACAGAGGACCAATGGTGGCAAGATTCTCAGCTCATTCCTCACTTCGTATTGATGGAGGAGTGGACGAAAGAGACAGCGAAACAGTTAGGCGGGGCGATCTGGTCAATGAGTAATGACTCAGTGATCTCCGGTGCAAATAAATAGTTCGATATAGGTAGATCGGATGTGTGGAATAGTTGGCATTGTTGCCAAATCCTTCGTTAACCAGACCATCTTTGATACGTTGACTGTGCTACAGCATCGTGGCCAGGACGCAGCAGGTATGGTGACCTGTGAGGGTAACCGTTTCTTTCTTCGTAAAGACAACGGGCTCGTGAATGAGGTGTTCCGTACACGTCACATGAAGAAGCTGAACGGCAACATGGGTATTGGTCATGTCCGTTACCCTACAGCGGGTAGCTCCAGCTCTGCTGAAGCGCAGCCATTCTATGTGAACTCACCTTACGGTATAGCACTGGCGCACAACGGTAACCTCACCAACTCAGAGAAGTTGGCGGATGAGATCTTTCGTGAAGATCTTCGTCACGTAAACACCACCTCTGACTCTGAAGTACTTCTAAACGTTTTTGCACACGAACTTCAGCAGTTGGGTAAGTTGGTTCCTTCCGCAGATGATATCTTCCAGGTTGTGGCGCGAGTGCACCAGCGCTGTGAAGGTGGTTATGCAGTAGTGACCATGATTACAGGTCAGGGTCTGGTTGCGTTCCGTGATCCGTTCGGTATTCGTCCGCTCATCTATGGTAAACGTGAAACGGAAGATGGTACTGAGTACATGGTCTCTTCTGAGTCTGTTGCCCTCGATACAGCTGGTTTTGAAATTATTCGTGACGTTGCCCCTGGTGAAGCTATCTTCATCTCACAGGATGGTGAAATCTCAACGAAACAGTGTGCAAGCAAGTCGACGCTCGCGCCTTGTCTATTTGAGTATGTCTACCTAGCACGTCCTGACTCAATTCTAGATGATGTACCTGT